>NZ_FNCH01000035.1 GCF_900100705.1 Pedobacter terrae | reverse complement strand
TAGGTGTGGTAACTCAAATATAACAGCACAAAGGGTAGCTTTTATCGCTACCCTTTTTTTATAAGCAAAAAATATTTTCTCCGGACAACAGTGAATTTATTTCAGCATCTTTTAGCCGGAAAGACCCTGAAATAAATTCAGGGTGACGTATTTCGCGATCTTATCCAAACATATAAAGTTTTTAAGTGCGAAGCCTTCAACGAGACTGTTAAAATGAGCGCAAATAAACAAAAAAAAGCAGCTACAAATGAATGCAGCTGCTTGGTAATCTATTTATAGATCCGTTTATTGTTGCGGACCTTGCTGTGGGAAAAACACGGATAAGCGACCTTCAAGGTTGTTGAAGATTTTCTGCAGTTTGTCGCTCAACTTATTCTGACCTGCGGCTTTGCTGGTTTTAATCATTCGGTCCAGATAGTATAAGCCGGTTTGGATGTTCTGCGATCCGGTTAATCCTTTTGATTGTGAAATATCAGCCAGATAGTTCAATTCCTTGTTAATGTAATCGCCGGATTTTTCTAAAATATCATTGGCTCTGGCGGTTTCACCTAATTTATATAGGTTTTCAGCCATATAGAACTTTACGACAACTGTACGGATGCCGAAGAATCTATCAGGCATTACTGCATAATATTTATCCACGACTTTTTTGGCCTCATCAATTTTACCTTCTTTAATTAAGCTGTTGGTTAAGCTACTGAAGAGATTGGTGAAGATAAACGTATCATCAGATGATTGCGGATCTAAATATTTAGCTGTTTTCATATTTCCCCACTTAAACTTAGTCATCACATTATTATATAAAACAGGCGTGTTCAATTGCTCTGGTCTATCCTCAGATGCGGTTGTATCAGCTTTAAGCGGCATTAAGCGCAAGGCTAAACCTTCACTATATAAATATTTATCCAAGCCGTTATATTGCTCAGAAGGAACAGTCGAAGCAAAATAAATAGGGCGTTTCCAGTTGTTATGTGCCAGGATATCGAACATGGCCAAAGTTCCTTTGGTAACATAACCTTTATTAAATTTCCAATCCATTGTGGTGGTAATTTTCGAAGCGTCAGCCGCAGGTACTGTTCCCGTACTAATTACCTGCTGTGGATCTACCGTAATTTTAAGGTTTTTAGTTGGCAGGAAGTTGGATTTTGTTCCATCTTGCATCGGCACTTTATCGCTTTCATCGTTTGATAACAATAAATCAACTACGTTTTTAAGCTCAACACTACCTGCAATTTTATAATCATCATATGGCATCACATCCCTTTCGCCCTGTACATATTGTTCAGGTTTCATGGTAATTGGCAATGGGGCAGATTCATTTTGTTTTTGTCTTAAGCCGTTAATGTACCAATCTGTATCAAATAAACTTAAGTTTACAATACGAACATCAGGACGCACATTTTCTACTTCCTGGATATACCAAAGTGGGTAGGTATCATTATCACCATAGGTAAATAAGATGGCATTCGGTGCGCAGGACTGTAAGTAATCCAAGGCAATATCATGTGGAACCAGTTTGGTAGAACGGTCATGATCATCCCATCCCTGCTCGGCCATAATTACCGGCGCGGCCAATAAACCAATTACTGTGGCACCAATAGCCCCGGCGGTTGGGGTTAATTTTTTAAACAGCCACTCTTTAATGCCCAAGGCCCCCAGTCCAATCCATATGGCAAAGGCATAGAAAGATCCTACATAAGCATAATCCCTTTCGCGCGGCTCTAAAGGCTTTTGATTTAAATATAATACAATTGCGATACCTGTAAAAAAGAACAACAAAGCCACTACACCAGCATCTTTCTGGTTGCGCTTAAAGTGCCAAAGTGCGCCGATTATTCCCATAATCAACGGTAAAAAGAAGAAACGGTTGTAAGCTTTATTATCAACAGTTGATGGCGGCAAATGACTTTGATCTCCACGTAACCAGCTATCAAAAGGCTTAATACCGCTAATCCATTCGCCTTCAAATCCGCTGCCCTGGCCTTGCTCATCGTTCTGGCGACCAACAAAATTCCAGAAAAAATAACGCATATACATGTAACCGATCTGGTAGCTGGCCAAAAAGCCAACATTATCAACTACGTTCGGGTGCTTGCTATCATCTAAGTGCATCCACTCTTTATAAAAACTGGCATGTCTAGAGTCATCACTATACATACGAGGTAATAAAGTGTTGTTGTTATATTCGTAATCGGTTTTCTTGCCTGCTACTTCATATTTATCTTTACCTTTTCTCCAGATGGTTTTGCCCTCTGTTACACCTGTTCTTTCAGAGTTATAGTTCGGTCCGTAGGCGAGTGGTCTATCGCCATATTGCTCACGGTTAAGGTAACTTAAGAAAGAGAAAGCATCTTTAGGTGCACTGTTATTTAAATTTGGATCTGCCTTTGCCCTGATGATGATCATCGAGAAAGAGGCATAACCGAAAATGATTAAAACAGTTGAGATTAAACCTAAGTTTAATAGTTTCTTTTGATGTTTGATCGAATAACGGATTGCCCAAACCAGTGCGCCGATCAATAAAATAGCGAAGAATAAGACACCCGTTCCGAAGCCCATACCCAATGTGTTCACAAAAAACAGATCGAAATAAGCACCAAACGAAACCAGGTATTGGATAATACCATACTGGATTACTGCCAAGATTAAGATACCAACTATAAGTGTTTTGATAATTCCAGATGTGGTTGCTTTATCGGTTCTTTTAAAATAGTAAACAAAAGCAAGAGCTGGTATAGTTAATAGGTTTAGTAAGTGGATACCAATTGATAAACCCATAATATAAGCAATAAACAGTAACCAACGGTCTGCCCTAGGTTCATCAGCATGTGCTTCCCATTTAAGAATGGCCCAGAATACAATGGCCGTGAACAGTGATGACTGTGCATAAACCTCAGATTCTACTGCCGAAAACCAAAAACTATCAGAGAAAGTATAAGCCAGCGCACCAACGGCACCTGCACCCATAATACTGATCAATTTACCTGTAGTTAATTCTTCACCAGCTTTTAATATTGTTTTTTTAGCCAATGCGGTAATGGTCCAAAATAAGAATAAGATGGTGGCCCCGCTCGAAACAGCCGAACCTACGTTCATCCAGTAAGCAATTTTCGTTAAGTCTCCGGCTGCAAAAATAGAGAAGAAACGTTGGATCATTAAGAATAAAGGCGCACCAGGCTGGTGAACAACCTGCATTCTAAATGCCGATGCGATAAATTCACCACAGTCCCAAAAACTGGCAGAAGGCTCTAAGGTTAAAACGTAAGTTAGTGTAGCAATTAAAAAGCAGATCCAGCCTACTATATTATTAACTTTTGAATAATTCATTGGTTTGTTTAATGATATTAAAAAATGTTTTCACATAAAAATGCTGCCGAAATTAACTATTCTAGTCGATAAAACAGGTAAATTTTTGCATTGATTTAACAATTTTTAACCGCTTAAGGGCTTTAACATAAAGGATTTTAATTTATTGGAAAGCAAAAACCCATAGGCAGAAAGATTAAACCTGCCTATGGGTTAAATTTAGAATGTTTTTTGTCTATCCTGCAGCAAATGGAGTAAACCTTACAATCAGGCCATTATATTGTTTTTCGAGGTTTTTGCTCAGGCTTTCCTGTTTAAATGCCTCGGTTATTTTTACCATTTGCCCCAAATAACCCAGGTAGAAACGTACATTCTGTTCTGATGATAGCTGGTTTTTACTCTCCGAAACATCAGCCAGGTGAGTGAGTTCCTTGCCTATGTAATCGGCCGTTGTTTTGATCATGGCATTTGCGCGGTTTAAATCATTTAGCCGATATAGGTTTTCGGTAAAATAATAGGTGCTCATTACCTGGCGCATACTGTAAAATTTAGCCGGAATCACTTCAAAGTACTTGTTGGCCACTTTTTTGCTCTCGGCAATTTTTCCCTCATTAATTAGCCCGGTTAATAAGCCATTAAACATATTCGATAACATGGTTACATCATCAGCAGATTGCCTGTCTAAATGGTTGGCGTATTTCATGTTGCCGAAACTATACACATTCATCAGGTTGTTGTACATCGGTTTCAGGTTTACGCGATCAAAATCCTGTGTAATGGCAGTGTCGGGTTTTAAGGGGAGCAGCCTTTTGTTTAAACCTTCAGAATAGAGGTACTGATTGAGTCCTAAATATTGCTCGTTCGGCATGGCACCGCTAAAGTAAATTGGCCTTTTCCAGTTATTGTGTGTTAAAATATCAAATAATGCCAAAGTACCTTTGGTTACAAAATTCGAATTATAAATCCATTCCATACTGCCTGCAATTTTACCGGCATCTTCTTTTGGTACGGTTCCCGTATCTAATACTTGCTGCGGATTTACCGCCAGTTTAAGGTTTTTGGTGGGTAGTGCATTGTATTTAGAGCCATCCGTCATGGTTACTTTGTCTTCGTCGTGATCGGATAACAATACGTCTAAAATTTCCTGTAATTCAATATGCTGCGCTATTTTATAATCCTGATAATACATGATATCTCTCGTACCTTCCACATATTGCTCGTGTTTTAGGGTGATAGGGAGGGGAGCAGATTCATTTTGTTTTTTTCGCATCCCGTCAATATACCAATCAGCTGTAAATAAGCTTAAATTCACCACACGCACATCCGGACGGATATTTTCTACTTCTTGTGCATACCAAACCGGGTAGGTGTCATTATCTCCATAGGTAAACAAGATGGCATTAGGCGCGCAGGATTTTAGGTAATTGACAGACATATCTCTCGCTACATGGCTATCAGAACGATCGTGGTCGCCCCAGCCCTGGTTGGCCATAATGATCGGAGCGCCAAACAAGCCTATAGCGGTAGCCAAAATACTGGCACGCAAAGGTGTTAATTTCTGAAATACCCAGTCCTTTAACCCAAATACCCCTAAACCGATCCAGATGGCAAAAGCATAAAACGAGCCTACGTAGGCATAATCCCTTTCGCGCGGCTCAATGGGAACAGAGTTTAGATAGACAACTATGGCTACCCCGGTGAATAAAAAAAGCAAACCGATAATGCCGGCATCTTTTTGGTTACGCTTAAAATGCCAAAGGGCACCAATTAAACCAATAATTAAAGGTAAAAAGAAAAATCTGTTGTAGGCTTTATTCTCTACGATGGATGGTGGAAGGTTTTTTTGATTACCAAGCCTGATGGCATCCAATGGTTTAATGCCGCTTAGCCAATTGCCGTCTTTTCCACCAAACTGTCCATCCTCATTATCCTGTCTGCCTACAAAATTCCACATAAAATAACGCATGTACATTTGCCCGGTCTGAAAAGAAAACATGTATTTTAAGTTATCCAGCAGGGTAGGCTTATGTTCATCATCAAAACCCATATAATTTTTGTAAAAATTAATATGTTCTGGTTTATCACTGTACATCCGTGGCAGTAAAGTTTTATCTGCAAAAATATATTCCGATTTTGTGCCTGCAGGTTCATATTGTTTATCGCCTTTTCGGATAATCTTGCCCGTTTCTTTAATGCCGATTTTTTCCGAATTGTAGTTCTCTCCATAAAGCAGCGGCCTGTCGCCGTATTGATCGCGACCAACATACCTTGAAAAAGAAAATACATTATCTACATTATAGTTGTTTAAATTAGGTTTAGCCTGTGCCCTGATAATCAGGAGCGCAAAAGAACTGTATCCAAAAAGTAGCAGAACGGTAAATAACATGACCAGATTTAAAACCCTTTTATTTTTAAGCATAGAATAGCGGATGCCATAAACGAGGCTGCCGATAAGGAGCACTGCAAAAAACAATATACCCGTTCCGAAGCTTAAACCCATAGTATTGACAAAAAAGTAATCGAAGCTTGCGGCAAAAGATATCACATATTGAATGATGCCAAACTGAACCACTGCCAGCACAGCAATTGAAACAAAAAATACCTTTAAAATACTTTGCCAATTAGGCGATGGATTCTTCTTAAAATAATAAACAAATATTAATGCAGGGATGGTTAGCAGGTTTAAGATGTGTACGCCGATAGAAATCCCCATAATGTATGCTACAAAAAGTAACCAACGGTCTGATTTTGGTTCGTCAGCCTGCGATTCCCATTTTAATATGCCCCAGAACACGATTGCTGTACAAAGCGACGACATGGCGTAAACTTCAGCCTCTACCGCTGAAAACCAAAAGCTATCAGAAAAAGCATAGGCCAAAGCCCCTACCAAACCGGCGCCCATAATTCCGATGATTTTTTGATTGGTGATTTCCTCGCCTTTTTTAATTACTGTTTTCTTGGCTAGTGCAGTAATGGTCCAGAACAAAAAGAGGATCGTACCGGCACTGGCAAGTGCAGAAGATATATTAACGAAATAGGCTACCTTGGTTTTATCGCCTAAAGCGAGTGCCGAAAATAATCTTTGGATCATAGAAACTATTGGAGCACCAGGCTGGTGAACCACTTCCATTCGGAAGGCAGAAGAAATGAATTCGCCACAATCCCAGAAACTTACAGACTGATCTAAAGTTAAGATGTACGTGAGTGCGGCAATAATAAAACAGAGCCAGCCTCCAATGGTGTTGATCCTTGAGTAATTCATAGTTTAATTTTAGTCTTTGATAATAAATGATTTAAGTGGTTCGCAGTAAAAAAAGTCGTATAAAAAAAGAAAATGTTGCACGCTATATCATGATTTTTTTATCTTTGCATCGCAAACAGGAACAGCAGGAAAGAAATTAAAAATATTTTAAAATCACTCTTGCATATTTAAAATAAGGTTCCTACATTTGCATTCCCTTTCGAGGAGAATATCCTTGAGAAAGCTTGTCCGATAGTATAAGGGTAGTACAACGGTTTTTGGTACCGTTTGTCTTGGTTCGAATCCAGGTCGGACAACTAAAATTTAATAACGGATCATGTTTTAAATAGACATGATCCGATTTTTTTTAACCGTAACTACACGAACCCATGCCATTGCAGTTTAACCCGGTAAAGCTTTTTTCCGGAACAGGTTCTAAAGGATTATCACTTAAGATTGCCGAACATTACGGCAAGCCACTTGGTAGCGTAACCATTCACAAATTCAGTGATGGCGAGTTTCAACCTTCCTTTGATGAGTCAATCCGTGGTAGTGATGTTTTTCTAATCCAGTCTACTTATCAGCCCAGCGATAATTTAATGGAACTTTTGCTTATGGTTGATGCTGCTAAAAGAGCGTCGGCACATTATATTACAGCAGTTGTTCCTTATTATGGTTTAGCCCGTCAGGATAGAAAAGATAAGCCACGTGTAGCAATCGGTGCCAAATTGGTGGCCAACTTATTAAAATCAGCAGGTATTCACCGTATCATGACGATGGATTTACATGCAGCACAGATACAAGGTTTCTTTGATATTCCGGTTGATCACTTAGATGGATCGGTCATCTTTGTGCCTTATATCAAAAGCTTAGGCCTAAAAAACTTAACTATTGCGTCACCAGATATGGGTGGTTCATACAGGGCACGTACTTTTGCCAAGTTTTTTAATGCCGAGGTCATTATTTGCGATAAACGCCGTAAACGTGCCAACGAAATCGAATCTATGTCGATTATTGGTGATGTAACCGGACAGGACGTGGTATTGATCGATGATATTTGTGATACTGCCGGAACCTTGTCAAAAGCTGCGGCTTTGATTATGGAAAATGGTGCTGCAAGTGTTAGAGCCGTTTGTACACATGCTGTATTATCCGGCAAGGCAGTTGAAACGGTAGAGAATTCGGTACTAACTGAATTGATCGTTACAGATACGATACCGTTGAAACAGGAAAGTCCGAAAATTCGGGTGCTAAGTACGGCCAGTTTATTTGCAAGGGCAATTGCCAATGTAAACGAACACGGCTCAATTAGTGATCTGTTTAGAGTATAATGAGGTTAATCGTATAAATTGGTTAATCGGTTAATTGTAGATTTGCCGTCAGTTAACCAATTACAATAATTAACCACTTAAACAAAAAGAGCGTTTAATTAATGTGGATGGTGAACGGTTAAAGGCGTAAGGCTTTTACTTGATACCCGATACTTACTACTAATAAATAAATATAAATAAAATGAAAACAATCGCAATTAGCGGTTCTCCAAGAGAGAACGTAGGGAAACGCGATGCCAAGGAACTTCGTTACGAAGGTAAAGTTCCGGCGGTATTGTATGGTGGAAAAGAGCAACAACACTTTGCAGTAGTTATTGCTGACTTAAGAGATGTTATTTATACCCCGGATGTAAACTTTGTGGAGATTGATGTAAATGGTGTTAAAACCAAAGCTATCGTAAAAGATACTCAATATCACCCACTTACCGACGTATTATTACATATCGATTTTCTTCAGTTATTTGACGATAAAGAAATCGTTATGGAGATCCCGGTTAAATTAACAGGAACTTCTCCAGGTGTTAAAATGGGGGGTAAATTAATCCAAAAATTACGTAAACTACGTGTTAAAGCGTTACCAGCTAACATGCCACAAAACGTAGAAGTAAGCTTAGAGAAATTAGAAGTAGGTAGTTTATTCCGTGTTCGTGACCTTCAAGGTGAAAAATACGTAATCACCAACACTCCTGAAGATACTATCGTTTCTGTTGCAATGTCTAGAGCATTAAAACAAGCAGAAACTGAAGCTGCTAAAGGTAAAAAATAGTACAAGGATTTCACAGATTAATGTGATTTCACAAATTTAAAAGCGGTAAGGATAAATTCTTTACCGCTTTTTTTATATAAAGTTAATTCCGCAACAGGCTTATTGTTACCCACTCAATCTTCATTAAGAAGCTGTTGAGATGAATGGCTAAATTCGTGATATAGACGTCCGACTTCAGACTTCTGACTTCGGACTTTTTTCTATCTTTGCCAAATGAAATATCTTATAGTTGGCTTAGGGAATATCGGACCGGAATATGCACACACCAGGCATAATATTGGCTTTGATATCGCTGATGAACTGGTTAAAGGTTTAGGCGGCAGCTTCGATAATATCCGCTTGGCTTATTATGCTGAGGTAAGTTTTAAAGGCAAAAAATTGCATGTCATTAAACCAACCACTTTTATGAACCTGAGCGGTAAAGCCGTAAACTATTGGATGAAAGAGTTAAAAATAGCACCAGAAAATGTGTTGGTGATTGTTGATGACCTTGCATTGCCTTTAGGCAAATTACGACTTAAACTGCAAGGTTCAAGCGCTGGCCACAATGGCCTAAAAAGCATCGAAGAAGTTTGTGGTGGACAAAATTATGCGCGCCTTCGCTTTGGCATCGGAAACGATTACCCAAAAGGCAGGCAGGTTGATTTTGTATTGGGTTTGTTTGATAAAAATGAACAGTTAGAACTTCCTGCATTAATTGATAAAAGTGTAGAGTTGATTAAAAGTTTTGTTACCGTTGGACCTGCCCACACCATGACCGCTTTTAATAAATAGATGGTTAATTGTCTACCTTCATGCTGTCGATCCTGAGCGCAGCGAAGGATCTTTTATAATTTAAATCTGTAAAAAAATGAGTGTGGTCAAGAGTGCTTGAAGAGCAATTGCAGCAGCTCTTTTAATGTTTGTTCCTGCTTTTCATTACAAGTCCTCGCTGCGCTGCGGGCTTTCCATTTCAATCAGGTCTAAAACGCAGTGTCTATACTGCTATTGATGGTAGAATTGCATAGTTTTATAAATATCTCTTCAATACTTCAGGGGGTTGATGACAATATATATACCTCATTTCGACCGCAGTGGAGAAATCTTTTAACATCGTTTAAAGATTTATTGCAATTCCAGTTCAAAAATTTCTCCCCGCCTGTACGGGCAGGCCTGCCCGTACAGGCGGGCGTTTCGCTGCGCTTCAGTCGAAATGACGGAGATTTTTTAAATCTGTCATGATATTCTACCAAAGATCTTTTATTAGCCAGAAGTATATGACATAAGAAATATAAGAATATTTAAGCTCATGTGTCCTTTAATGCCTTATATGGTAAATAAATAGGTACACCATGCAGCCAAAATAGCAACACTGTTATTGCCACCTAAACCCGATCGCAGTGGTTCCGATGCTTATCGATAAATTACCATACCTGATCAATCTGCATCGGAAGGAACGTAGAGCGGGATTGCAGCAACCTAAAAGCATCTGCACCTGATTTCCAAAGAAAAGAAAGAAATAAGTTTTTATACTGTTTGGTGACTCACCAAACATGAAATGATGGATGGTACTCCTATAAATCTCCATTTCACTGCACTACAGCCGACATGACGAAAAGCACTAAACAAAAAAAAAGACCATCTTTCGATGATCTTTCCTGTAAATATATTTTAGTAGTCTTATTTAACTTTTTCCTGCGCTCTTGCAATGTAAGCATCAATTAATTGTGCTTCGGCACTCTCCGGATATTGCGTTTTTACTTTAGTATAAGCATCAACAGCACCTTTAAAATCATTTTGACTTTCGTTAACCAATCCAAGTTTTTTTAAGAACATTGGTGAAGTAAATTTACTGGCTTTATCCGCTGCTTTTTTGTAATAGGTTGCAGCTTGTTTATAGTCTTTCAATTCGCTGTAAGCATCACCTAATAAACCCAAAGCCAATGGATCTGCAACAGGGCTGCCAGTAGCACTATATTTGCTTAAAGCCTCTATAGCTTGTTTGTATTCACCTTTGCGTAAATAAATGCCACCTAAATAAAGGTTAGCTAAGTTTGCAGATTTGGTGTTATCATATTCTTTAGCAATCTGCTCAAAGCCTGGGTAACCACCTTCACCTTTAACTGCTCTGTTCGATAATGAATCTACTCCAACAAATTGTTCTGCTTTGTACATTTTGCTGGCGGCTTCTTCAGCACGACCTTTTAAATACACGCCTTGATACCAAAGATATATTAAAACTAATAAAACTACAGCACCTGCGATAAACAGTAAGCTCTTATTATTCTCTTGTAAAAATGAACCTTTTTTAGTTGGTTGAATTGTCTGGTTATCTGTTGTAGACATGTTTGTTTAAAAAATTTAAGATTGCAAAAATACATTTTTCAATCAAAGTATCAACCTTTATTTTGAAGTATTTAATTAAACATTAGTTAATTAGGCGTTCAGATCGTAAAATCGTCACGATCATTAGCGTAACAAGCTAATGAGTGTATTAAACCAGGTTTGGTTATCGCTAAAAATTCCGGTGTGGTTAATAACCAGGTATACGGTCTGACTTTCAGAGTTGCTCACAATAGATCTGATTCTGATCGGCTGCCAGAATGCACCAAAGTTTTTGGCTGATGAAGCCGGGAATAAATCGTCGAAACCCATATAAACCTCCTCTATGTGGGTTAACGGAAGTTCCAATTGTTCATCTCCGGTAATAAAGATGCCATTAGAAGCTAATAAGATGTTGCCCTCGTGATTGTGAACGGGCTTTAAAAACGAGAATATATCAGCGATTTTTTTAATCCAGCTCGAATTTTTATCGTTGTTCAGTTCATGATCATAAGACCATAGAACATTTCCTTCTAACATTTTTTGTGCAACCATTGATTCCTCCTTGCGATGAAAGTACAGTTTTTTTAAATGTAATTAACGTTTATTTTAAACAATGGGTTTTAAGAAGTTAAAAAACGGTAAATTTGTGACATATTTATGTGGTTAAAAAATATTACCCTTCTAAATTTCAAGAATTATATAGATGCAGATCTCCACTTCTCGGAAACTGTTAATGTGTTTACAGGTAATAATGGCGCCGGAAAAACGAATATGTTGGATGCGATTCACTACCTCTGCCTGTGTAAAAGTTACTTTAACCCCATAGATAGCCAGCAGATCAAAACCAATGAAGAGGTTTTTATGATCCAGGGCGATTTTGACCGTAATGATAAAAACGAAAAAATCTCTTGTGGTGTAAAGCGAAACCAAAAAAAGCAATTTAAACGCAATAAGAAAGAATATGAGAAACTGGCCGATCATATTGGCCTCTTTCCGGTAGTAATGGTGTCGCCCTACGATGTAAACCTGATTATGGAAGGGAGTGAGGAGCGGAGAAAGTTTATCGATAATGTGATTTCGCAGACCGATGCCCATTACCTGGATCAATTGATTACCTATAACCGTATTCTGCTAAACCGGAATGCTTTGCTAAAACAGATTGCCATTACCAGAAAGTACGACCCTACGCTGCTCGAAATTTTGGATGAACAATTGGTTATAGCCGGTAATAAAATATTCGCTATCCGCAAGGCTTTTATGGATGAGTTTATTCCACTGTTTAACCAATATTATACATACATTACCGAAAACAGAGAGCTTGTAGAGCTGAATTACCAATCGCAGCTGAATGATGCTACTTTTGAAGATTTGTTAAAAAAATCAGTTGAAAAGGACCGTATATTGGAGCGGACTACTACTGGTATCCATAAAGATGAACTGGCTTTTATCATCAGTGGGATGCCTTTAAAAAAGTTTGGCTCGCAAGGACAGCAAAAGTCTTTTTTAATTGCCTTAAAAATTGCCCAATATGCTTATCTTGCTAAAAATAAAGGATTTAAGCCTTTGCTTTTGTTAGATGATATTTTTGACAAGCTGGATGATAACCGCGTTCAAAAACTAATGCAAATGGTTTCTCACCATGATTTTGGGCAGATATTTATCACAGATACAGGAAAGCAAAGAGTAAAATCAATTTTTGAAAAAATAGAAGTTGATGTAACTTTGTTTGAAGTAGATAACGGAACGATACAAAATGCGTAAACCCAATGATGTTACGGTTAAAGATGCCATCAGCAAAATGCTGGATGTCTATCGCTTGCGACGTAAGTTTGATGAAACTTCAATCTTATCGATCTGGCCAGAAATAATGGGTACCGCAATTGCCAACCGCACCAAACAAATTTATATACATGATAAGAAGTTGTTTTTGAGGATAGAATCTTCTGTCATCAAAAATGAACTGATCATGGTGCGGCAGGGAATCATTCAGAAATTAAATGAGCATGCCGGTAGCGAGGTGATTACTGAAATGGTGTTTTTGTAAAACACAATAAAAGGGCAAAAGCTAATTTTTTGCCCTTTATATTTTAATAGGATAATCATCCCGACTAAGGACTATAGACTTTGGACTTAAGATTAAACTAACTCCTGCCTCCGCCAAATATTTTGGATAAAATCCAGATCACCAGCGCAACCACTACAACCACTACAATTACGCCTACCCAAACGCCGGCTTTAAATATACCTTCTACCAGTTCACAACTGCTTAAGGTGGTGCATAAAAATGCAATCAGTACTAAAGGGAATGCTCTTTTCATATTCATGTTAATTTGTAATAGCTAACATTGAATATTAAAGAAAGTTTTAATAAATCCCTAGATTCGTCTTGCTGAACTTGTTTCAGCATCTTTATCTAGAGTTAAATGTGGTGTTGGATGTTGCCATCTGATTGATTCGGTAGATTTCTCGACTTCGTTGCACTTCGCTCGAAATGAAGGGCAAAGGATTATTCTAAAAAAAAATCGTCATCTCGACTGGAATGAAGTGGAATGCCCGCCTATGCGGACAGGCGGGGAGAGATCTGCCTGGATAGATTTCTCGACTTCGTTGCGCTCCGCTCGAAATGACGATAGAGCTTTTATTTCCCGTTAACCTTTAACAGTTCTACTTCAAAAATCAAAGTGCTGTAAGGTGGAATATCCTGTCCTGCTCCACGTTCGCCGTAAGCCAGATTGTAAGGGATAAAGAATTTGTATTTGGAACCTGCTGGCATGAGTTGTACGCCTTCAGTCCAGCCCGGAATCACACGGTTCAATGGGAAAGAAATTGGCTCACCTCTGTCGTAAGAGCTGTCAAATTGTTTTCCATTCAATAATGTACCTTTGTAATGTACCAGTACCGAATCTGTAGCTTGTGGTTTAACGCCGGTACCAGCAGTTAAAACTTCGTATTGTAAGCCACTCGCAGTTGTTTGTACACCTGCACGTTTTTTGTTCTGTTCTAAGAAATCTTGTCCTTCTTTCATAATTGGTGCGTATTTAATTTTATTTGCAGCTTCTTCAGCTTTGTTTTTTACTGATGATGCCTTTGCTAATGCTTTTTCGATACATTGTTGAGCCTGTTGTTGGGTTAATACGCCCTTGCTACCGGTAAACGCATCTTTCAGGCCTTTTAACAATACTTCGTAATTTAAGGTAGAAAGGCCCGTTGTTTTTAAACTGGCACCAATTGAAGTACCAAAAGCATAACTGGTTGAATCTAAAGCGGATTTTAAACCAGTGGTTGGAACTGATTTTTTACTGGCTGTAGTCGGTTTTTTGGCAACTGGTTTTTTTGCCGGTGTTTTCGTTTGTGCATAAGATGCAACAGCGATACCAGATAAGCATACCGCTAAGAAAATTCGTTTCATTATTTGTGTTATGTTGTAGTTAATTCCAACGGGTTTAAATGATGGATTATATTTAAGGCCGAAAGATACAAAATAGATAAAACAATAAAACCCCGAAGATTCGGGGTTTTATTGTAAATTTTTTGTGTTGGCAATTAGAAACGTTCGCCTGCTTTGAAGAAGAAGTTACCTTCAATTTCTGCATTTTCATCAGAATCTGAACCATGAACAGCGTTAGCATCGATTGATTTTGCGTATTTCTGACGGATTGTACCTTCCGCAGCTTCAGCCGGGTTAGTCGCACCGATCAATTTTCTGAAATCTTCAATCGCGTTGTCTTTCTCTAAAATAGCCGCAACGATAGGTCCTGAAGACATAAAGCTCACTAAATCTTTATAAAAAGGACGCTCAGCGTGAACTGCATAAAACTGACCTGCAGTTTCCTCTGTAAGTTTAGTATATTTTAATGCAATGATTTTGAAACCAGCATTAGTAATGTCGTTAATGATTGATCCAATATGGCCGTTTGCTACTGCATCAGGCTTAATCATGGTAAAAGTTCTGTTAGTGCTCATTGTGTTTTGATATCAATTTTTCTGCAAAAATACGTTTTAATTGATGAATAACCAATAAGCATATTTTTTCAGAAGAGATTAGGAGGTAAAATACTTTAAAATAGCTTATTAGGCTCGTTTTATAGATAATCCAGCTAATAGTACTATCCATATGCATGACCTCTTTTAAAACTATAATCCTGCTAATCCTAAAATCTTTAAATCCTAATCAAAATTTACTTAGCTTTGCAGCGCAAAAAATATATGCTTACACTACCTGAATTAAAAACATTATTGGCTACGCCACAACGAATTGTGATCACCACGCATCACAAACCCGATGGCGATGCAATGGGATCATCCCTGGGTTTATATGGATATTTAATTCAAAAAGGCCACCATGTAAAAGTAATTACCCCAACCGATTACCCTACTTTTCTGCATTGGATGCCAAATAATAGCGATGTAATTATTTTTACAGAAGCGCAGGAAAAGGCGGCACAATTGGTGGATGATGCCTCGCTCATATTTTGTCTTGATTTTAATACCCTAAGCCGTATTAATGAATTGGGCGAATTGGTTAGGGCTGCAAGTGCCAAAAAGATCATGATTGATCATCACCTTGAACCTGAAGATTTTGACGATTACCGCCATTGGGATATTAATGCCTGTGCTGCTGCACAATTGGTTTATGATTTTATTGTAAATCAGTTACAGGATGGCGAACTGATTAATAAAGATGTAGCTTCTTGCCTGTATACGGGTATAATGACCGATTCGGGATCTTTCCGCTTCTCATCAGCAACAGCTGAAGTATATCGTATTGCCGCAAACCTGATCGATTTAGGGGCAGACCAATCGAAAATCCATGAGTTGGTATATGATAACTCAAGTGAAAACCGGTTGCGATTTTTAGGCTATTGCCTATCTAATAAATTAGAAGTTTTAAGAGATTACAATACAGCCATTATTTCGGTTACCAAAGAAGAATTAGCGCAGTATCACAGCATTACCGGCGATACGGAAGGTGTGGTCAACTACGCCCTTTCCATCAATGGCATTCGCCTGGCCGCATTAATTATAGAACGGACCGATAAAGTTAAATTATCTGTAAGGTCTACAGGCGATTTTCCAGCCAATGAAATCTGTAAGAAATATTTCAATGGGGGTGGCCACAGAAATGCGGCCGGCGGAGCATCAGAAAAACCTTTAGCTGATGTAGTAAACGAATTTAAATCGATATTAGCAGAATATAAAGAACGATTGATAGCTTAGAAACAAGAAATAAAACAATAAAAATTTTAAAAAGTCAAATTAATAAATGAAAAAGGGAATTATTATTCTAGCAGCAGCCACTTTAGGTTTAGCAGCATGTAAACAAGAGAAAAAAGGAGCTGGTGGCTTACTATATACTATTCACCACTCGGCAGGTAACGAAAAAATCAAAGAAGGTGATATCGTTAAAATGAATTTTATTCAGAAAAATGATAAAGATTCAGTTTTATCAAGCACTTTCGATAGCGAAACACCTGCTGTATTTCCTGCACAGAAAAAAATGTATGCTGGCGATATGAACGATGTTTTAACATTGTTTGGAGAAGGTGATAGTGCTACTTTTAAAGTAAACCTGGATACTATGGCATTTCATAGTAAACAACCTAAACCAGAGCAGTTTAAAAATGATAAATACATTACTTTTACGGTAAAAATCGAAAAAGTGGTGAAAAAGAAAGCTGGCGAAGCTGACTCTACGTTTAACAAAAGAGCTCAGGAGTTTTTCCAGGCTGATTATAAAGCGAGTTCTGAAAAAAAGAAAGCTGCTGAACCGGGCAAATTAAAAGCTTATTTAGAAGATACTAAGCTGGCTACAAAAACTACGGCAAGCGGTTTACATTACGTAATCGAAAATCCAGGAAGTGCAGAAAAACCAGCATTAGGCGATACTGTATTAATTGATTATACTGGTAGAGTAACGAAAAAAGGCAAAGATGGTAAATACAAAATCTTCGATACAAGTGATGAGAAACTGGCTAAAGCAGAAAACGAATTTAAACCAGGTAAACCTTACGGACCTCAAAAAATGCCAGTTGGCGGTACAATTCCAGGATTTACTGAAGCTTTACAGTTAATTGGTAAAGGTGGTAAAATTAAAGTGATTATCCCTTCTAATTTAGGTTATGGCGAGCAAGGTGCACCACAAGTTGGTATCATGCCTTTCAGTCCAATTGCTTTTGATCTGGAAATTAAAGATATCATCAAAGGAAAACCAGCAACTTCAGCTCCGGTAACGGCTGCTCCAGTTAAAAAATAATTTTTAAAACATATTTTAAATCCTGCTTCACTTAATAAGCAGGATTTTTTTTGCCTATTTTTTTGACGTTGAAGCGAGAAATAAAACTTTGCAAAGATTCGTAAAAACTTATTATAGCCTATCTTTGTCTGATCAGATGAAATGGCCTGCTCTCCAAAAACCAATTGTAGGCTAATTTTTAATTAAAATATTAAATGAAAAAAGGAATAATTATTCTCTTGGCAGCAGCATTAGGCCTGTCTGCCTGTAACAAGTTCGAAAAGGGTGAAGGAGATATGACTTACAAGATCTATAAAAGTGAAGGTAAGCCAAAAATTCAGGAAGGCGACTACGTAAAGTTAAACGGCGTTCAAACTGTAGAAACCAATAACAATCCAGATTCGGTAATGGTAAATACTTATGATAATGAGCGTCCTGCGTTCTTTGCCATTAGCAAATCGATGTTTAAAGGTGATTTGGCCTCTGGATTAAAATTGCTTGGAGAAGGAGATAGCGCCGTTTTTAAATTGAACCTGGATTCGATGGAGAAATATTCAGGTCAGCCGAAACCTAAAGGATTAAAATCGAACATTGCTTCCTTTACCATTAAAATTGAGAAGGTTTTACACAAAGGAAAAGATGCTGACTCTATTTTTGAAGCAAAGAAAAGACTTTTTTTCGAGGCTGAATACAAAGCCTTGAACGAGAAAAACAAAACGGTAGAGCCTGCCAAAATAGCTAAGTACGTTGAAGCGAACAATCTAAAAGTAACTACTGCACCATCTGGCTTGCAGTATGTAATTTATGCGCCGGGCAATTCAGAAAGAGCAACTTTAACAGATACGGTATTAATGGACTATACCGGTCAGTTTACCAATAAAAAATCGAATGGAGCTTTAAATGTTTTTGATACCTCAAATGCCAAAATTGCAAAAGAAGCCGGAATTTTCTCTGAAAATGTACAATATGTACCCAGAAGCTTGCCATTAGGTCAATTGCCACAAGGTGTGATCCAGGGTATTCAAATGATTGGGGTTGGTGGTAAGATTAAAATGATTTTGCCCTCGAAATTGGGTTTTGGCGAAAATGGTGGCGGACCAATTAATCCATTTACACCATTGGTATTTGATGTAGAGCTAAAAGGTATTATCAAGCCAAATACAGCCGCGCCATTGGCGAAGTAAACGCATTAGACCTCGTATGCCTGAAAACTTGCGGGGTTATTTAAAGAGGTCAAGTTTTTAAAACCTGACCTCTTTTTTTGTGGATTAAGGAGAACATTCAAGGAATATTTCCAAAACCAGATTAATGCTGCGAGGTCTTTAATCTAAATCCAATCTTTAAAAGGCCTGACCGTTAAGTTGGAGTTATAATATCTTTCCTCTTCTGTTACCTCTTTATCTATCCAATCTGGTAAATCAAAAGTCTCTTCTTCGCTTTCCAGTTCAATTTCGGCAACAATCAACCCTGCGTTGTCGCCAGAAAATACATCTACTTCCCAAAGTTTGCCGTTAAACTGAATTTCGTAGCGGGTTTTTGAAAGCTCGGATACTGAGAAGTTATCCAGCAATTCGGTGGCTTCGACAACCGGAATTTCATACTCATATTCTAACCTTGTGGCGCCGATAGTTTGACCTTTTATGGTTAAAAAACCTTTAGTTTCGGTTGCCCTTACGCGGATCGTTTTATCTTTATCGCTAAGTAAATAACCCTGCCTTAACAGTTTTCCTTCCGGCTTAGTCAGGTTATCCCACTTTTGCTGATCGATTAAAAACTTGCGCTCTATTTCTTTCCCCATTTTATCTCGCCCTTTTCTGTAAATCTGCAACAGGCATGCTGATCAACCGTCCGATTGGCTGTTTGCCACGATACGTAATTACGCGCAACATGCTGGCATCTTTAGGTACCTGTAATGCCGATGTGTATTTTGGGTAAAACCGATCGGGTGTAGAGTTGTCAAAACTGTAGTAAATGTCTAAACCATCTATTTCTGTGGTCAATTCTATCATCAATTGTTTATCAGCACTACGTTTTACGGTAAAAATCGGGTCGTAAATAGCAGGAGAATATTTAATCTCTGCAAAATCCAATCGTTTGAAATGCTGTTGTGTGCGATCAACAAAATTGGTCCAGTTTTTCTTTTCAATCGGACTCCAGATTGATTCGGCAATGGCAAATGCACGTGGATAAACCATGTATTCAACCTGGCGGAAGGTAAAAATCTGTTCTGTCCAGAGGTTGGCTTGTGCGCCAATAATATATTGTGCATTTACACCTGCGGGAACCGGATTAAATTGATAAGCTTTATTTAGTCGAAGCGAAGCATATACTTTCGGCTCGGTAATGGCGTCAGCCTGCATATAATCTAAGTAGGCAAAATCAGTCGGACTCATTACCACGTTATGTTTGTCGTTAGCGGCCTGTATACCATATTTCATTCCCCTCCAACTCATTACAGCAGCTGTTGGCGAAACACCTCCTTCAAGAATTTCATCCCAACCCATAAATTTTTTACCTTTCGAAATCACGATTTGTTCTACACGTTTTTCAAAATAAGCCTGAACCTGCGGCATGGTTTTTAAGCCTTCGCGAACCATTAATGCTTTAATCTGATCGTTCTTTTCCCAGAAATTATGCGGCGCTTCATCGCCACCCATGTGAATGTATTCGAAAGGAAAAAGTTTAGCTACCTGGGTAAGTACCGAATCTAAAAATACGTAAACCTTTTCATTGGCTGGGCAAAGCGTATTATCAACCAAAGCTGTTGGTGGCGCTCCACGGCTCCAATCCATTATTTTCTCACCCGAACGAACTTTATAATTTACCGCATCTGGTGTGCAGGATAACTCTGGATAAGAGGCAATAATGGCTAAACTGTGCCCTGGAACATCAATTTCCGGCAATATGTTTACAAAACGTTCTTGTGCGTACTGAACGAGTTCTTTAATATCCTCCTGAGTATAAAATCCGCCATAAGTTCGAGGCTCATCGGGGGCAGGTGGCGTAAACTCACCAAATGTTCCGGTTTTTTTAACGCTCCAGGCGCCAATTTCGATTAATTTAGGTAAGCCTTTAATTTCAATCCTCCAGCCTTCATCATCAGCAAGATGTAAATGCAAAAGATTGAATTTATAGCGAACCATGTCATCAATAAACTGTTTTACTTCTTGTTTGGTAAAAAAATGACGGGCAACATCGAACATTAAACCCCGCCATCCTAATTTTGGATAATCAATTACATCAACACAGGGTGCTTTCCATTTGATGCCTTTCACAAGTTCTTTACTTTCGATTTCAGCTGGGAAAAGTTGAAGTAACGATTGAACGCCGTAAAAGATACCTGCTGGTTGATTGGCTGTGATGACAACCTGAGTAGGATTAACGTTTAATTTGTAGCCCTCTTTACCCAATTGTGCATCTTCCTGCGTGTTTAAAATGAGTTTAATGGTAGGATGGGCCGAATTACTTACGGTACTCACAAATTTGCCTGTAGTTGTGGTGATCCGGTCAGACAGATAATTAATCGATTGCTTCAGGTCTACACTCTTTACGGCCTGTATAATTACATTTTCAGGCAAAGTAAACATACCTGCCTTTTTTACCAGAGATACAGGCTCAGGTATAATGGCAATTTGCGTTTGTGCAACTTCACTTTCAGCATCGCCGATTTCAGTTTCTGCAACAATAGATTGAGCGGAGATATTAGCTGCAAAAAAACAGCAGGAGATGAACAGGAATAATTTTTTCATTAAAATAATTAAATCGGATTGACCGGATAAGTATAATCCGCAATTTATTAAAAAAGATTTTAATCGAAGATATTTGTTTCTCAATTAACCACAGAGGTTACAGAGAAAGGCAAAGAGCGCAGAGTGGTGGATTCATAAGCTGGAGAGTTGTCAGTCTGAGCGGAGTCGTAGGCTTAACGCAAAATGTTGTAGTCTTGCGATCAATCAAGCCACCCTAACTTACAAAAAACGCTTCAGCCATTCCATCGCTTTCTCTTTATCTGTAAATGACTTTATCGGAATAGGCGGATTTTGAAACTTAAACAGCATCTTCATAATCAAATGCGCCAAACCAGGTTTCGAAACCATGGCCATAGCCGTATAAATTTGAGGCAACTGCTCCGTCGAAAATTTTCGGGTTTCTTTGTCTGGTACGGGGGAATTTTTTAAATAAATTAACAACGGAACTTTTTTGTTATTAGTGATTTCCTTCACCAGTGCGACATTAGCTTTGATATTTTCTACAGTACGCAAGATGCTTTTGCTATATGAAACCAATATGCCCTCATCCGTCAATAAATAATCGGCTATTTCGCCTTCTATAAGTTGATTGTGGCTGTCGCTTCTCATTTCACTACTTACTTAAAAGATCTCCTTATGATTTATTAAATTCCTTGATATCGGTATGTCAATTTATTTTTCGTCTGTTAGCTTTCATTCTTAAGATTAGTCTTAATAGCATGAATAAAAGCCTCATGTATATTTTTACTAAAAGGGCTTTGCTGATCTTTCAACCTTTCGGGATGCCATTGTACAAATAACAAAAACGATTTTTCTTTAGGTTTAATCCGTTCCATGGCTTCGGTAACTCCATCAGGAGAAATAGCACTCACCACCAGTCCTTTTCCGGTTTTATCAGTACTTTGATGGTGATTGCTGTTTACCAGTCCCTTATCGGTATTCACAATCTGGCTTAACCAAGAAGAGGGATTTATCATAATCTCATGATAGCGATCTGATTTATCGTACATTTTAGAATGATCAAATTTTCCCCATGTTGGGATGTCGGGAATTAAAGTGCCACCAAAAAATACATTTCCCACCTGTATGCCCCTACAAATGCCTAAAACAGGAATAGAATTGGCTTCGGTATAGGTTAACACCTTAAATTCGAATTCATCTCGTTTTTCGTCTACATCATCATCATAACAATAAGGATAGTATTCAGGCTGGTTATAAAATCGCGGATGCACATCTTCACCACCAGTTAAAACAATACCATTGCATTTTTTAATCTCGTCGAAATTATTGAGCTTATATCCAAGTTGGATTACTGAAACATCTTTATCGTAAGATAATACCCAGTCGCGATAAATTTCATATTTACTACAATCGGTAACACCAATGATGATTTGATCAGACATATTAATTGCACAGGTTTATCATATTTTCTTGGAAGTAATGCGAAAGCACTTGCATCATCCGATGAGCTTCGCCATTAGAAACAGCAGGCTTTATGAGTTAATGTCATAAGGCCTGCTTTCGTTTTTAAAGTGAGCTATCCTGATCTTTGTTTTTATTCACCATCTGGCTGTCCCTCGTATTTTTCTGTACCGTAATGGCACCAAAAAGCGAGAGTAAAAAGGCGAAGGCATAAAATCCTTTTTCACTAGGTAGCAAGGTGGCATTCCACAAACCGATTACCAATAAGGTAATGGTTAATAACGTAGAAAACCAACTGATGCCATAATAAATTTCAGTAACCGGAATTCCTTCCAATTTATCGCGAACAGCTTTTTGCAAAGAAATTACAGCGAAAAGGCCAAACATTAGTACAGTAAAATAATATCCTTTTTCATTAAGCAGCATATCAGAACGCCATAGGCCTACAATAAAGCCAATCATTCCGGTGCCCAGAGCAATCCAGGAAGCTGCCACGAATGCATTTGATGGTTTTTGATTCATTGTTTTGAGATTTAATTTAATTCGATAGACAAAGCTAAAGATGGGTAAAAGGTATAAAATAAAAAGCAATAGCTGTAAAAAGTTTTTAAAATCTGATATCTTCAAAAACAAAAAACCAAACAAAATCCTATCTTTTGCATTATAGCTGTATACTCTTATTTTAGTCATATGCGAACATTGCTTAATTCTGCTCAAATGCGCAGTGCCGATCAGTTTACCATCGCCAACAAACCAATTGCATCAATTGACTTGATGGAAAAGGCTGCAAGGGCTTTTGTGCAGTGCTTTTTGAGAGACGAGTTCGATACCAGCAAAAGCGTGGCTATATTTTGTGGGAAGGGAAATAATGGGGGAGACGGGCTGGCTATTGCACATTTGCTCATTGCCAACGGATATGAGAATTTAAAAATTTACATTGTTAACTTCTCTGAAAAACAGAGCGAAGATTTTTCGATCAACCTGCAACGGATGGAGGAAACACGTTGTAAAAAAACAATCATTAATCAGATTGCTGATCTAAAAAACCTAAAGGCCGATATCATTATTGATGCCATTTTAGGCTCTGGCTTAAATAAACCGTTAGCTGGAGAATTTGAAGCGCTTGCACAGGCTATAAATAAGCTGAATAAAAAGGTATATGCGGTTGATGTACCTACCGGTTTTTTTGCTGAAGGTAAACTGCCTAAAGATTATAATGGTATAAAAGCCTATAAAACCATATGCTTTCAAAGGCCGAAAATTAATTTCTTTTTCCCGGAGTCGGCCATGGCAACCGAGAAATATGAGGTGGTTGATATTGATCTGGATGAGAATTTTATACAAAAGCAAGAGGCCGATTTCTATTTATTGGATGCGCGCGATATAGAAAAGATCCTGCAGCCCCGAAAATTATTCAGTCATAAAGGTACTTATGGTCATGCATTGATTATTGCAGGGAATAGCCAAACCATGGGCGCAGCGTTGCTTTCTGCTATGGCTTGTTTACATACTGGCGCGGGATTGACTACTGCATGTATTCCACAAAGTGGGTTAACTGCCTTAAATGCCACATTGCCAGAGGTAATGGCATTACCGAGAGATGAATACACCAGAATAGAAGACCCCAAGAAATATCAGGCAATTGCTATTGGTCCGGGGCTAGGTACCGAAGCTGATCATGAAAAACTATTGGAAAGTTTGATTATGGTAAACCAACCACTGATTATTGATGCAGATGCGCTGAACATTTTGAGCGAAAGGACTGATTTGCTTGATAAACTTGCTGCAAATACCATTATTACCCCGCACATGAAAGAGTTTGATCGGTTATTTGGCGAACATGATAATTGGTGGGACAGGGTGCAAACGGCCAAAGTACAGGCTAAGAAGCAAAGAATCGTTATCGTACTTAAGAACCAGTTTACTTTTATTTGTCTGCCAACGGGTAAAGTATTGATCAATCCTACAGGTAATCCGGCAATGGCACAAGGTGGAATGGGTGACGTGCTTACTGGCATGATTGCAGGTTTTAAAGCTCAGGGATATTCTACAGAAAACGCTGCTATTTTGGGCTGCTATATCCATGGAAAGGCAGGCGATTATTTAGCGGAAGAACAGTTTGTAGTTGCTGCATCCCAGCTCGCCGGTAGAATACCAAAAGAGATTAAAACACTCATATCTAAATAGGTTCAATACAATTTTTTTTAAAAAAGATTTATTAGCTTCTATGCTAATGGTTTATAATTCACACGAATATTTTAATTAACAGATATCTTAAAACGGAAAACAAATTTATGGCACAAAAAGAATACACGCTGAATGAGCTCATTCAGGAATCTGCAGAAAACCCTAATGAAAATGATTTCTTTGAACTGGAGAAACCAGCCATGCTGGAAGTAAACCTGAAAAATCAAAAAATCCTGGCAAAAACAGGATCAATGGTTGCTTATATTGGAAATATCGAGTTTAAAAGAGAAGGACTATTGAGTAAAGGTTTGGGTGGTTTATTAAAGAAAGCGATATCAGGTGAAGGCACTTCACTCATGCATGCCACAGGAACAGGTAAATTATATCTGGCCGATGAGGGCAAAAAAGTAAAAATCATCAAACTTCAAAATGAGTCAGTTTTTGTAAATGGTAATGATGTTTTAGCATTAGAAGAGAATATAAAAAATGAAATAAAAATGTTAAAAAGCATTGCCGGGATGATGAGCGGTGGTTTATTTCAGGTTAAATTATCTGGCAGCGGTTATATTGCCATTACTACACACGGAGAACCGATTTTATTAAGGGTATCGGCCAATCAACCTGTGTATACCGATCCGAATGCTACGGTAGCCTGGTCGGAAAACTTAACGCCGAACATTAAAACCAATTTAACATTTGGTTCTTTTATCGGTAGGGGAAGTGGCGAATCATTCCAATTAGAGTTTTTTGGCGAAGGATGGGTATTGGTACAGCCTTACGAAGAGGTGAAATACGCAGCGAAGTCTTAAAATAGTAGAATCGTCATCGACCGAAGTGGAGAGATCTTAATCAATAAGGTTTCTCCATTTCCTTCACTTGAGTCAGCAAGATTTATGCATTAGTATACTAACGTTTTTTTGGAAAGCAGTTGCAATAGCATTTGGGTTTAGGCAGTCCTGCCATTCGCTTTACCTCTCTACGTTCGGTGTTCGCTGCTGTCAGGTTTAGGTGCGTGGGTTGTATTACTATTAAGGTTGCCAAAATCAAATCTGTGCCTTAAGGTTATTCTCTTATTTGCAAGAGGGGATGGGTATTCGTGCAGTATATAAGGAAGTAAAGTACGCAGCAAAATCTTTGCATTGTTTGGTTAGCGGATATGCTAACCAGGCGTCAGTGAAATGTTTAGGTCGTCATGCTGATCCGATAGTTATCGGATTTATTTCAGCATCTTTATTGCAATTAAGACCCTGAAATAAATTCAGGGTGACGATCGTTAAATAAAAATCCCGGCATTGAAAAATCCCGGGATTTAATATATTAATTATTAAATAATTGCTAATTAAACACCGCCCATTACGGTTAACTTATCCATGGTTGGATTAACACTTCCGCCCATAGGCTCTAAAGTTACGGCAAAGGCCTGCGCCTCTTGTATGGTTTGCATTTTTACCAGCGCTTCATTATTGGTCGAATCTGTTTTTCCGAAAACGCCTAAACTTACCGGTTTGCCGTTTACCAAAGCCCATAGCTGATATTGATGTTCTGCATCGGTTTTTGGTAAATCCATGGCTACATAATTAATCAATACACTTTTATCTTTTTTGTTCCAGTAAACCTTCATCTTAGATGTTGGACTAAAAGCCTGCCCTGCCATACGGATAGTTGCCCATTCTTTGCTATCGGCCATGGCGGCCATATTACCTAAGCCCTGGTTTTCAAACTCCAGCTTGCTTACCACCCCTGCAAATTTTTGTTTATCCAGGCTTAAGCTCGCAATCTGGTCATGCGCGGCATTTAACTTATTATACGTAACAAACAATGCCGCTGTACTCACTACCAATAAGGCTATACAAGCAACTAAGGCATAACGTAAGGTTCTCACTTTAGCCTCACTACCATTTAAACGTATAATTTTTGGTTCTTCTGTATAAATTGGTTCTTGTTGAACATTCACATGCTCTTCAACTTCGTTTAATCCCAATTTTTCCAATAATCTTGTTTCTATATCCGCAGAAGGCTGCACGGCATTTTGCATAGCATATTGCTCCAAAGCTTGCTCAATAGCGGCGATTTCACCCCTTACCTCAAAGTATTGAGATGCTATTTCCTCTACCCGCAATGTTTCTTCAGGTGATAAATCACCTAGAACATACAGTTCAAGTACTCCAGATTCGATATATGCTTTTAAATTTTCCACGCTCAATTAAAACTCCTTCTCAATTCAATAATAGCCAACCGGATCCGGGTTTTCACCGTACCTAATGGCAGATCTAACTTTTCTGCGGCTTCCACATGCGTGAAACCCTTGTAATAAACTAAATCAAGAACTGCTTGTAGATCCGGTTTAAGGTTATCTACAAGTTGCTTAACACCAACAACATCCGGGTTAAACGTAACCTTGTTTTGCTCATCAACGAAACTTACGTTATTTTCTATATCTTGGTTTTTGAGTGAATTCTTAAAATCTTTAGAACGTAATTTGTCGATGGATAAATTGCGTGCAATATTCATCATCCACGTAAATAAACGTCCTTTAGTATGATCATAGTGTGCGGCAGATTGCCAGATTTTTACAAAAGTTTCCTGCAGTACATCCTCAGCAAGCTCTGTGTGGGTAATAATGCGTGAAATAACACCATAAAGTGCTGACGAATACATGCTGTACAATGTTTTTAGTACCGCCGGATCTTTCGATTGCAGTGCTAGCACAAGTTCTGGCTCAGTTAGGGTTAATTTTTTAAATGCAGTCACTATGGTTACTAAGATACAATACACAACAGCAAAAGCAAAAAAAAGTTTTATAAACACATTCCGCAAAGGAATAGGATTATAAAACTTTTTGCATTCTACTTCAGTAAGCGAACTATGCTATCCCTTCAATTGGGAAAAGGTGTTTTTCTGCATGATAAGATGACCGTACCAGCGGACCACTTTCTACATATTTTAAGCCTTTTGCCAAGCCGGCTTCTTTATACATGGCAAAGGTATCAGGATGGATCCAATCAACCACAGGGTGGTGATTGCGGGTTGGCTGTAAATATTGACCTAAGGTTAGGATGTGAACGCCATTGGCCACTAGATCGTCCATAGCCTCAAAAATATCTTCTTCGGTTTCGCCCAAGCCGAGCATAATACCTGTCTTTGTTCTTAAACCAAATTCCGAAATCCTTTTTAGTGCTTCTAGACTTCTATCGTATTTGGCCTGGATCCGTACTTGCCTGGTTAAACGCTTAACCGTTTCCATATTGTGCGAAACCACTTCCGGGCGTTCTTCTAAAACGCGGTATAAGTTATCCCATTGACCTTTAAAATCGGGAATCAAAGTTTCTAAAGTGGTAATTGGGCTTTCTCTGCGGATAGCTTGTAAAGTTTCTGCCCAGATGATCGAACCACCATCTTTTAAGTCATCACGATCTACCGAAGTAATTACACAATGTTTAACTCCCATTAGCCTTACTGAATCGGCAATCCGGTTAGGCTCGTCAACATCAACAGCCAAAGGCCTACCTGTAGCTACCGCACAAAATGAGCAGCTGCGGGTACAAATGTTTCCTAAAATCATGAAAGTTGCCGTACCTGCACCCCAACACTCGCCCATATTAGGGCAGTTGCCACTTTCGCAGATCGTATGAAGCTTGTGCGTGTCTACTAAACTGCGAACTTGTGCATATTCTTTACCAACGGGTAATTTTACACGTAACCAATCTGGTTTACGCTTTACTTCAGTCACAGCAGGTACTACCGGTAAATCAATCATGGTACAAAGTTAACGAATAGGATTGAATTGTTGCAATGGCGAAATGTTTGAGCGTTGTAATAAAGTTGGTTAATTGTTGGGCCAACTTGCGAAGTCTGGCTGGGCAGAGACTAAGCCAGACTTCGCAAGTTTAGCAAGGACCAGCCTGTGGTGTCAGATACTGACACGAAAATTAACCCAGCTCCATTTCGTACCATTTGACGGAACGGATGCCGGGCGCTGGCCAACTTACGAAGTTGTATAGAACAGGCGCCAGGGCTACTTCGTAAGTTTTACGGTCCCAAAAGCATTAAGCCGTGCCACCTAAACCCTATTGAAGCGGCAGCTCCCGATTTTTCATCGGGACTACAGCGGAAAGAGGGACTAATTTTTCCGATGAGTAGTACAGCACCTTTTCAAAAAAAATAAACAATCTTAAGGCCTCAGGACAAATAAAGTATGCCTGCAAGTGTTAGCTAAAAATCATATGCTTAACAATACCGTTTTAAAGGTTTTAACTTTCTAACTAAATCTTACATTTGCAGTATGGATACAGGCTTACAGCTTTACAATACGCTTTCGCGCAAAAAAGAACTTTTTCAACCCTTAAATGCACCCAATGTTGGGATGTATGTTTGCGGTCCTACTGTTTATAGCGATGTGCATCTGGGCAATTGTCGCACATTTATCTCTTTCGATTTAATTTTTAGGTACCTAAAATATGCTGGTTATAAGGTGCGTTATGTACGGAATATTACCGATGCGGGCCATTTAGAAGGGGATAGAGACGAAGGAGATGATAAGTTTGCAAAACGTGCGAAACTGGAACAGCTTGAGCCAATGGAAATTGTACAGAAATATACCTTAGGTTTCCATGATGTATTGCGCATGTTCAATACCCAGCCGCCAAGCATCGAACCTACCGCTACCGGCCACATTATTGAGCAGATTGAAATGATTAAAGTAATTATAGCCAACGGTTATGGTTATGAAGTAGATGGTAACGTATATTTTGATGTAGAAAAGTATAGTAAGGAATACAATTATACGATTTTAACCAACCGCAACCTGGAAGATATGCTAAACAATACCCGCGAACTGGGTGGACAGGATGAGAAGCGCGGAAGGTTGGATTTTGCACTATGGATAAAAGCAAAGCCAGAAACCTTAATGCAATGGCAATCGCCCTGGGGCATGGGCTTTCCGGGCTGGCATATCGAATGTTCGGCCATGAGTGCTAAATATTTGGGAGCTGAATTTGATATTCATGGTGGCGGAATGGATTTAGCAGCAACACATCATACCAACGAGATTGCACAATCTGAAGCTTGCAGCCATAAACAACCTGCCCGCTATTGGATGCATACTAATATGCTTACCGTAAACGGTACACGCATGTCTAAATCGGCCGGCAATGGTTTTCTCCCTCTGGAGTTATTTACCGGTGACCATCATTTACTGAAAAAAGGCTATAGCCCGATGACGGTAAAGTTTTTTATGTTACAGGCACATTACCGCAGTACTTTAGATTTCTCTAACGATGCACTGGATGCATCGGAGAAAGGCTTCCGTCGTTTAATGTCGGCTATTGGCCTGTTAGATAAATTATCGGTTTCTGAACAGAACGATTTTGATATTGATGCATTGAAAGAAAAATGCATTAATGCAATGAATGACGATTTTAACAGTCCGATTTTGGTTGCCGAGTTATTTGAAGCTGTTCGTATTATTAATACGGTGTATGATGGTAAAGGTAAAATTTCAGCAGAAGCACTGGAAAAGTTAAAGCAGCTGATCAACGACTTCGTATTCGATATTTTAGGACTGAAAGATGAAGACGCGGGGAGTAACGACTTAAATGGCGTTTTAGATATGGTAATTAACCTGCGGACTGAAGCTAAGGCGAATAAAGACTATGCAACATCTGATCGGATTCGTATTGGCTTACAGGAATTGGGCATTCAGCTTAAAGATGGTAAAGAAGGGACGACCTGGAGTAAGGCTTAGGTAGTTCTGGGGCAAGGTCCTCCCCTCAAGGACGACGGATTAAGCAAAAAAATACATTCCGGGCATTTTGAATTTATCGAGCAGTATGTCCCCCTTTGAAGGGGGCAGGGGGATGAAACATAGATGAAATAAACTTATGAACAACAACTATAACCCTAAATTAAAAACCTTTGCCAGAGGCCATCGAAATGATAGTACCAAAGCAGAGGTAAGGATTTGGTGTGAATTGTTGAGGAATAAGAAAATGCTGGGCTATTCTTTCTTAAGACAGCGACCGATTGCGAATTATATTGCAGATTTTTCTAAAAGGATTTAAAGTTGGTCATTGAGGTTGATGGATTTAGTCATGAACGCGAAGGCCAGTTTGAAAAAGATAAAGCTCGTGAACTTAACCTGAACGCATTGGGCTTTCATGTCCTGAGATTTAGTGATGATGAGGTAATGAACGATATTGAGAATGTGAATAGGACCATTCAGCATTTCATAGCAGAATGGGAGAAAGATCATCCGGGATCTTGTTAAAGAAACAAGTTTTCGCATGTCATCCCCCTCGCCCCCTTCAAAGGGGGAATGGACTATTCCCAAACCATTAATTCGTCCCCTGGGGGATGAGAGATATTACACTACTTCAAACAATATGATAATAGTGGCTTTTATATCAATTGGCATACGCAATTGGTTAACTTAGCCAATATCGATAAAAATACCTTGAAAGCCAACGGACAAACTGTTTTAGAAACTATTTATAGAGAAAAATAACTGGCCTTAATGTGTAATTGTTAATTACTTTTGAGGTCATACATTAAAGAAAATTTTATATTCGCCAAATATATTATACTAACTCATAATGAAACACTTATTTTCAACTGCAATCGCTTCGCTTTTAGCTTTAGGCGCTTTTGCTCAAAAAAGCGACGGAACAACCAAATCTTTAATAAATGCGGAAAAGGATTTTGCTAAGTCAATTGCCAAAAATGGAGATAAAGAAGCTTTTATAGATTACTCAACTACCAATACTTTAGTATTTAGGCCGAACCCGGTTAATGCTAAAACTTTTTATGCAGCCAAGGCAAATGCGGAAAATGATGTGTCATGGGTTCCAAACCTGGCGAAAGTATCGCGTAGTGGTGATTTAGGTTTTACCACAGGAGCATACGAAGTGGGTACTGCAGAAAAAAAATACGGTCAATATTTATCGATCTGGAAGTCAGAAAACGGCAGATGGAAATTAGCTATTGATTTAGGAACAGAGAGCAATAAGCCTTTGGCTAAAATTACGCCATCATTTGTGGAACCAAAGGATCACGTTGCACCAAAATTTTTGAATGAAAGAGAAATTAAGGCTGGTAAAGAAATTATCATCACTACTGAAAAGACCTTAAATACCTTATTAAAAACACATGGTATTGCAGCATTTGGTGGCTTCTTAACCAATGATGCACGTTTACTTTTCCCGGGTAACGATGCCATTGAAGGAAAAGGAAAGATTATTGCTTTTTATAACAGTATGATCAGCAAAATCAACTTAAAAACAACCAGTGTAGATAAAGCAATCGGTAGCGATTTGGCTTATACCTATGGTGTAGCTACTATTGATTATAAAGCCGATTTACGAGAAAGTTTTAACTACGTTTTCGTTTATGAAAAGGCAGCAGATGCAAGCTGGAACTTAATTGTACAGGCTTTTGTACCAGCAGAAAGATAAATAACAAAATGTGAATTAAAGAAGGGCTATCTGTAAAGTGGCCCTTTTTTTATTTTAGAAAGTTCTCTTTTTTACACTCAAGGTCGGTTTAGCCCTGATCCGATAACTCCTAATATCCGCAGGTTAAAAAAAATAAAAGCTGCAAAACTTTGATAAACAATGTTTTGCAGCAAGGTAATATTCACTTAAATTAGTGTTGACCAATATTACTGCTGTGAAAATAATAAATT
>NZ_FNCH01000030.1 GCF_900100705.1 Pedobacter terrae | reverse complement strand
TTACCAGTGCCGGAGCAAAGGTATAGGTCAAAGCAGGATCGGCATCTCCATAGGTTTTGCTCTTCGCTGCAGCCGTTACCGTAATGGTTTTTGCATTAACGGTTAGTGTCTGCTGCACATCTGTTGCTGCATTATGAGAAGCATCTCCTGCCTGACTGGCCGTAATTATTGACGAGCCAACAGCAATGATATGAATCTTACCATTTACAATAGTTGCAACGTTGGTATTGCTACTGGTATAGGTAATCGGAATGCCCGAGTTATTACTCGTAGCTCCCGGATCAAAGTCTACATCACCATAAGTTTTTGCAGGCAAGGTGTTGAATGTAATCGTTTGAGAAGTGTTTGGGGTCCCATCTACCAGTACACCGGTAGTACTGCCCACATTATTTAACGTGGTATTTGCATTATTACCTACCGCATCCCTGATGGTAGCACCATTGATATTTAACGCACCTATAACAATGCCGTCCAAATCTCTGTCTGTACTGGCAACTGTGTATCGATATACAAGTGCATCGGTGCCGCTACCTGAAATATAGTTTGCACGTACAGTACCCCCAGTATTTAATGTTACAGCGATAAAAGGTGTATTAACTGTGGCATCAACCGTAACCGCTTCTGAAAAATTAACCGTGAAATCAAGATTTTGTGAAGCGGTATAAGTACCATTAGCCGGAACAGCTACCGAGGTAACGGAAGGTGCAATTTTATCTATAGTGTATGTTTCTCCAATAAAGGGCAGGTTAGTAATTGCGCTAGGCGAGATACCGGTAGAATTAGCAAGGTTTAGCCTAATTGTTCCAGAACCTGTGCCCGTATTAATGGTAACGGTATAAGTAGTACCTGAACCAGATATGGAAGGCGAAATACCATTTATGGTACCACTTGTGGTGATGGAAAAATTAGTTGTGCTCAGACCTGTTACCGATTTATTAAAAGTAACGGTATAGGTTACTGCAGCAGCATTAGTTGGATTTGACGCCGCACGAACAATTGAAGTTACTGTGGCCTGGTTGATAACCGTTACATTTTTGGTAGCCGTATTACTATTTGCCGTACCATCATTTACGGTAAAACTTATTGTTCTTGTTGCGGTATTTGGTGAACCCGCCGTATTATTATAGGTAACTGATCTTAAAGCAGCCTGCCATTGCGCAACCGTTGCCGTAGCACCATTTGACGTTAATGTTAGTACACCTGTGCCGCCATTATAGCTACCGGTAATATTGCCATATAGCGATGAAGAATTATTCAAGTAAATCAACATATCTTCTCCGGCAATGAAGTTTCCAGTGATACCAACCGTAGCATAACTTAGTGTGGTGTTATCAGCATCGGTAACCGTTAACCCGTTATCTATTGCTATAGCCGAACCTGCAAATGCAGTTGAACCACCGGTGGCGGTAACTACAGGGGCTTGTACATAGGTAATGGAAAACTGACTGGCAGCCGTATTGCCATTGCCCGCAGCATCCTGTGCCACGTTAGCTGCAATGTTCATCGTTACCGCACCATTCGCTGTTGGTGTTGCATTAAAAGTATAGGTAGTTCCACTGCCCGAAAATCCAGTGATTGCGGCATTTCCGGGTGTAATATCTCCTGCCACAAATCCGGTTACGGATTCTGAAAAGGTAACCGTAAACGGAATTGGTGAAGTACCCGTCGATCCTCCTGATGCACCGGCCGTACTGCTGATCACCACCGATGGACGCTGCGAGTCAACTGTAAAATTATTTTGGGTGCTGTTTGGACTCACTGAATTTCCACCGCTCTGCGCAGTAGCATAAACCGTGTGCGAACCCTGTGCAAGTGCAGTTGGCTGGGTAATGGCCCAGTTGCCGGCTGAGTTGGCAGTTGTGGTATTGCTTAAAGCTGTTCCATCTACGTAAACCGTAATGGTAGAACCGGCAGGGGCCGTACCTCCGTAGGTTGGGGTGGGTGTAATTACAAAACCGTTATTGGCAGGTACAATAACAACTGGTGAAGCAGTTACCACTGGCGTATAGGTAATGGAAAACTGACTGGCAGCCGTATTGCCATTGCCCGCAGCATCCTGTGCCACGTTAGCTGCAATGTTCATCGTTACTGCACCATTCGCTGTTGGTGTTGCGTTAAAAGTATAGGTAGTTCCACTGCCCGAAAATCCACTGATTGAGGCATTTCCAGGTGTAATATCGCCTGCAACAAATCCGGTTACGGATTCTGAAAAGGTAACTGTAAAAGGAATTGGTGAAGTACCCGTCGATCCTCCTGATGCACCGGCCGTACTGCTGATCACCAACGACGGCCGCTGCGAGTCAACTGTAAAAGTGTTGGTGGGACTGTTTGCACTCACTGAATTTCCACCGCTCTGTGCAGTAGCATAAACCGTGTGCGAACCCTGTGCAAGTGCAGTTGGCTGGGTAATGGCCCAGTTCCCTGCTGAGTTGGCAGTTGTGGTATTGCCTAAAGCTGTTCCATCTACGTAAACCGTAATGGTAGAACCGGCAGGGGCCGTACCTCCGTAGGTTGGGGTGGGTGTAATTACAAAACCGTTATTGGCAGGTACAATAACAACTGGTGAAGCAGTTACCGCTTGCGTGTAGGTAAACTGGTCACTAGCACTAGTCGGACTGATGCCACCTGTTGTAGTGATGCGGACATCAACGGTACCTGTTCCTGCCGGTGCGGTCGCCGTGATCTGTGTTGCCGAGTTAACGGTAAAGCCTGTAGCCGCCGTAGCGCCAAAGGTCACCGCGGTCGCTCCGCTGAAGTTGGTGCCGGTAATGGTCACGCTAGTGCCTCCGCCGGTTGGCCCGCTGGTTGGGCTCAAAGCCGTTACCGTTGGTGCCGCGACATAGGTAAACTGGTCGCTGGCACTGGTTGCGCTGGTGCCCCCTGTTGTAGTGATGCGGACATCAACGGTGCCGGTTCCTGCCGGTGCGGTCGCCGTGATCTGTGTTGCCGAGTTAACGGTAAAGCCTGTAGCCGCCGTAGCGCCAAAGGTCACCGCGGTCGCTCCGCTGAAGTTGGTGCCGGTAATGGTCACGCTAGTGCCTCCGCCGGTCGGCCCGCTGGTTGGGCTCAAAGCCGTTACCGTTGGTGCCGCGACATAGGTAAACTGGTCGCTGGCACTGGTTGCGCTGGTGCCCCCTGTTGTAGTGATGCGGACATCAACGGTACCTGTTCCTGCCGGTGCGGTCGCCGTGATCTGTGTTGCCGAGTTAACGGTGAAGCCTGTAGCCGCCGTAGCGCCAAAGGTTACCGCGGTCGCCCCAGTGAAGTTGGTGCCGGTAATGGTTACACTATTGCCTCCACTGGTCGGGCCGCTGGTTGGGCTCAAAGCCGTTACCGTTGGTGCGGCCACGGCCTGTGCATAAGTAATCGAAAACTGACTGGCAGCCGTATTGCCATTTCCGGCAGCATCCTGTGCCACATTGGCTGCAACATTCACGGTTACCGCACCATTCGCTGTTGGTGTTGCGTTAAAAGTATAGGTAGTTCCACTGCCCGAAAATCCAGTGATTGTGGCATTTCCAGGTGTAATATCTCCTGCCACAAATCCGGTTACGGATTCTGAAAAGGTAACCGTAAATGGAATTGGTGAAGTACCCGTCGATCCCCCTGATGCACCGGCCGTACTGCTGATCACCACCGATGGGCGCTGCGAGTCAACTGTAAAAGTATTGGTGGAGCTGTTTGCACTCACTGAATTTCCACTGATCTGCGCAGTAGCATAAACCGTGTGCGAACCCTGTGCAAGTGCAGTTGGCTGGGTAATGGCCCAGTTCCCTGCTGAGTTGGCAGTTGTGGTATTGCTTAAAGCTGTTCCATCTACGTAAACCTTAATGGCAGAACCGGCAGGGGCCGTACCTCCGTAGGTTGGGGTGGGTGTAATTACAAAACTGCCATTGGCAGGTACAATAACAACTGGAGCGGCGGTACTTGCAGGTGTTGTGAAGCTGAGTATATTTCCTATCGTTGAACCTCCCGAATTGCTTCCCTTTACTCTATAGTAATAAGTTGTACTACCAGTTAATCCTGAAAGTGATACACTAACTGAAGTATTCCCTGAACCAGCATTTACTGTACCTCCAGTTGTAGCATTTGCCGTAATAACACCACTACTCAATGTAGCATTTGTGCTGTAATCAAAACTTACGGTAGTATTTGCACCATTATCGTTTACCGTCCCATTTAAAGTAACACCCGACCCAGTTATATTTGTTGCCGCAGTAGTAGTAGTTATTGGAGGCCCGGTAACAATTCCCAATTGATTAATTGCAGGATCTCTAGTTTCTGTTCCTGAAGTTACGCCACGCAAACCATTCAATGAAAGTGCCGTTGAATTGCTGACCACTTGACCACTTTGCTCGTTGAATTTATAATAAAGTACAAGACCAGTTTCTGAACCGGTTAATTCAATGGTCCTATTGGATGAAAGTTGAGCCTGAGTACGTGCAGTATTCCAAACCCTAAAATCATCCATATTGCCATCAAAATAATCCAATGCACCTACAACAGTCGAACCATCACTCAGGCCGCCAATTGTAAATTGAGTTAAACCAGAACCACTGTAATTCGGTGTAGCGCCGCTTAATGCTTCCTGATCTGGATTTGAACTTATCAACACACCATCAACATAAAAAAGCCAATCGGCACCATTATATACATAAGCGAAATGGTGCCATCCAACAGTTGATAGTCTGTTCCCTAAATCAATCGATTGTGAAAACCCTGCAAAATCAGAGCCAATGGATACAATCAGGGTATTTTGATAAAGTCCAAATCCGCCTAATTCGGTTTGTCCTGAGGAACCAGGAACAAAAATACTGGCAAACATCAGGTTACTATTGGCAGATGGCCTGGCCCAAAATTCAACCGTAAATTTATTGAGATTAGAGATGTAACTACCTACATCACCTGATGTAACTATGCTCTCTTGTGCTCTCGTAAATTTGTATCCTACCTGAGCATAGCTTTTAAAGCTACACAAACAAAAAAGGACAGTAATAAAGAGTAAAATTTTCTTCATATCATAAAGTTTAAATACACAGGTAAGGGTTTTGCCATACAGGCACAGATTGGGCACTTTCTTTAAATGCATTGCTCATATCCGGAAATTGGATATGTTGTTCAACAGGCTTGAAAGTCTGATCACATAAATCGGCCATAAAAATGACTAGGTGATTTATTATTGGATCTTCACCATTCAGGTAGCGTAATATAGAGTCCATTACGTTTGAAAATATATGTTTATAGGGTGACTCAAATAAAACGTTACCCTTATTGTATAAATGGAGATCTCCAACAAGATAGCATTTGCTGAAAGCCGGATGACTTAATTTACTTTTAATTTCAACAGGAAAGGCAAATGAAATGGTAGGTTCATAAGTAATTTCTTGTTCAAACTTCTTAATAAAATCATCAAGCTCCTGTCCGCAAAGCAACACATGTACATGAGATGGATTTGTACGCTTAATTTCTGCAATTAACGGATCAGCACTAAAGACTCCGGGATTGTTTTTTAAAATCGAATAGTCCAGTTTGTTAGAGCATCCACTGTGGTAGCCAATCCGGAAACATTCCAGCAAACTATATCCTGCGTCATATAAAGAGGTGCAAACTAGACAGCTTTCGGGCTGAAGTTGATCTGCCAGCCAATAGGCCAACATAGACTGCATCCACCAGGCATGATAACCAATCAGAATATAGTTTTCAGGATGTAGCAATTGAAAATCATCTGTTATCACTTCTCCTAAACTGATGTTTATAAACTTTTTAGGCCTGAACTTTTTTACCTTATCAAATAAGCCCACCATTACATGATAAGACACATAGCCTAAAATAACATCTACATCTTCCTGATAATATAACTTTTCAATAGCTGTTTCAACTACTTTAGGACTTCCATTGCCAATAAATTCGGGGAACAGTTCGATACCCCTATTATTACAATAGCTTTTCAAAGGATTCAGGAGGGTCTCCCTCAATGCGGGAAACTCTCCTGAATAAGGAATTAATAATCCAATTTTTTTCAATTGTTGCATTAATTACGACTCGGATACAAGCCTTCCACACAAATAAGATAATTGATACCTAAAGATGGCTGCGCAACAGAAACATTTGCTGCAGTAGCTACAGCTCCTGCTAATGGTATTGAGACTGTTCCGGTAACAGGTAAATTTACTGGTATTGCGGCCCCCGTACCCGTGCTGCCGGAAGTTCCTGCCGTAGTGGTTGCACTAAATGGTGATAGCGTGGCATTAGACGGTGTTGGACCATATATTTTTGCTGGAGCACTACTTAATCCTGAAGCGATAAACCCCTGTCCAAGAACATTACTGGAAGTTGGTACTGAAGTAGAATTTGCTAATGTACTGGCACTGTTAACAGGTATGCTGATGTTTACGGTTAGCGAAGGAATATCATGTGCATGCGAAGGAAGTTGATTAGTTGCAAGCGTGATACTTCCAGAGGCTGTTGCTCCTGCACCGATAGCAGCAGTTACGGTACCACCAACAACTGAATTAACATTTACAGCTGCACTTCCCGTTACCCCACCCAAAGCAATTGGAATACCCGGAGCAACGCCGTTAGCACCAAGAGGCACACGTCCTCTAAAATCAGGTATGTTAAAAGTTGTACTTCCATTACCTCCAAAACTTGTTCCGATAACAGCAAATAGAGCTGTATACATATTAATATTTAAAGATTGTCCATTACAAAGTAATAGACCCCTAGGCGAATAGTTTCCTGCCCATAACACAATAGTTCCCAAATAAAGTTCCATAATTTTAGATTTGTTTAGATTTGTTTAGATTTGATTTATATTTAATTAATTTACATCCAATACAGTAGCCACCAGCTGCCCTACTTCGAAGCGCTCGCCTCTTTCTGCACCTAGCATAACCATTTTATATCCTGAAACAACTCCCTCATTAAGACTTAAAACATTAATACGAAGCAGGTTGTCATCCATACATTGCACATACAGACCACTATGATCAGTATGAATTATTGTACCGGGAACTACTCCTGCCTGGCCCTTCCCTTCCACAGGAGATACCTCTAAAATTCTTGCAGGTTGTTTGCGGTAAGTGGTTATAGCACCGCCATAAACGGGGTTTGCGGCATTGATCAAACATTCAATCTGAACCGCTGTCTGCCGCTCCCAATCAATAGTAAGGTCTTCAACTGTAATTTTCTTATAATAACTGAAAGCGTTTGATTGATTTATGGAATGATGGTCAGTTTTATTTAACTGCTCAATAAATCTCAAAACCATATCATTAGCTAGAACTCCATGCCGTCCCTCTGCTATGCCCCAAGTCTCGCCAGGAATAAAAGGCAAAGCAATTTGCATCATTACCTGACCAGTGTCAAAATCCTTATCAACTTGATGAATACTTACTCCACCACTAATCTCACCGTTTTTCAGTTGCCAGAAAATTGGATCTGGCCCGCCATAGGCAGGCAGCATGCTAAAATGCACATTATAAAAACCAAGCCTTGGAAAATCATATATACTGGCAGGAATGCGGTACGAGAAACCAAACATGACGGCAACATCAGGTTGTATTTCGGTAAAAAGTTTTCCAACACGGATCGCGAGATCATGTTTGTTCACTTTAAGAAAATGAATGTTCTTGATATCGCAGAAATTTTCGATTTCCAGATGGCTATCTCTTAGTTTATCAGTTGATACAACTGCCTCCAGATAACCTAATGTATTAAGATAATCTATTACAGACAGCGTAGCGCGATGGTTAGAAAAAAGGATGATTTTCACTGATGGAAGATTGAGATGTTGTTAATTAGAAGTAAATTTATGTAATAAATTACTAACATCAAATAGTATTTTTCAAATACTTATTTTTGAGTATACATTGTATCAACTTTAATACTAAATTCGACAATCTTAATCTTAAAATCCGCTTTCCAAATGGTAATCTACTCAAAGGTCAACTTAGCCGTTCCGACCTCCCAGATCCAAGATCAACTTAAACAGATAAAGTCAGATTGGATAAATCATTTCAATACAGCTCATTATCAGGGGTCGTGGACAGTTTTCCCCCTACGTACACCAGGTGGCGCAGATAGTATAATTCCAGACCTTGGGGCGGCCGACCATTATCAGGACCATCCTAACATGTTGTTATTTCCTGCTGTAAAACAGTTGATAAATGAAATGCGCTGCGAAATTATGGCGGTAAGATTGCTCAATCTTGCTGCCGGCGCCGTGATTAAACAACATTGCGATGCCGACCTAGCCTTCGAAAAAGGCGAAGCCAGACTACATTTCCCTTTACAGACTAACCCTGATGTAGCATTTTATGTCAATAATGATCGTGTAATTATGAACGAAGGCGAATGCTGGTACATCAATGCGAACCTGCCCCATCGGGTGACCAACTTTGGGCATAGCGACAGAATTCACCTGGTTGTCGACTGCAAAGTTAACTCCTGGCTGGAGCATTTCATTTTAGACAGCAAACTCATTGCTCATGCGCCTGATCAAAAACGTGATCCTGAATTATTAAAACAAATGATTGCTGCATTGAAAATGCACCAAACTGCGCACTCATTTAAAATGGCCACTGAATTTCAAAAGGAGTATGATGATTTAATCAACAGCAAAGCATGAACGAATCATATTTAAAGCACTGGATTCCGTATCGGCTTATTAAAAAGGAGGGAAACTACAGTTGCCAATGGCTTTACACCAACGGAGATCCCTTTACCGGACCATTCTTTAACGAATCCATCAATAAATGCATGAGCCACCGCTATAACTCATCGGCCTTTAAACCATCATCTGACCTTAGTATACTATCCGCGTGGGCATCGGGTTTAAATAGCATTGCGCCTACCGCATTCATTTTTCATGTCTCTAGATGTGGATCTACACTAATTTCTCAATCGCTCTGCCTTAACAATAATCATATTGTACTTCCTGAAGTTCCTTTTATTGATGAATTATTACGCCTTAGCAAAATTGATGATTGGTCTTTACCACTAAACCGGGGAGAACTGATTAAAGCGGTGATCAAAATTTATGGCCAAACCGCCGAAGGAGCAGGAAAACATCTTTTTATCAAAACCGATAGCTGGCACATTCATTTTATGCCGCTGCTTAGAAAACTCTATCCAGATGTCCCGTTTATCCTGCTGTATCGCAAACCTGACGAAATTATCCGTTCGCATCAAAAATTAAGAGGGATGCAAGCCGTTCCGGGAGTGATTCCAAACGAATTGTTAGGCATAGAAAATGGGAAAATTGACCATGCTGATTTCGATGGTCATACCATCAAAGTATTAGAAAATTATTTCGAGGCTTTTATACGGGCTTCACAGCAAGATCCGCTAACTTTATTGCTTAATTATAATGAAGGAATTATCAATATGATGCAACGGTTCTGCAATTTTACCGGTTTAGTACTGAATAAAGCTGACTGGGTACAGATAGAAGCCCGCAGCCATTTTAATGCAAAATACCCCAATCAGGTTTTTCATGAGGAACAACCAGATGAAACCACACCCGCCTACCAGCAACAAGCGTTCAACTATTATCATGAACTCGAAAAATTACGGATTGCGCAAATTGCAACTACTTAAATCAATATGGATCAGAATACGAACCACATACTTAGCTTTTTAAAGGAGATTGGCATCAGTTATAGGCTTGAATCAATCGACACCGAAACGTTTTTACCAGGACTTAAATTACATGCTGGTACATTGTTAATTGATATGGAGAAACTGACTTACCCGGGCGATATTTTACATGAGGCCGGACACCTGGCCTGTATGCCTCCTGCCATTAGAAATAAGATGAGCGACAACCTTGAAAGTGGCGACTTACATAACGGCGGCGAGCTTATGGCTATTGGCTGGTCTTATGCCGCCTGTATTTATCTGGGGATTGAGGCGACTTTCGTATTTCACGAACATGGATATAAAGATAATTCAAAATCAATAATCGAAAACTTTAGCGAAGGCAGGTATATAGGTGTTCCTTTACTGCAATGGCTTGGAATGACATATGATGAAAATCAGGCAAAAATTCATGGAGTAGCCCCTTACCCTGCCATGCAAAAGTGGCTTTGCATAAATAGACCGGGATAGATATTCCCCCATCATCGATCAGCCGTAGCTTAAATATGTTGATTTGCACCCGGGCTCGTAATCGATTCAACTTGGGAAAGAATAAAATGAATTAACTGTTTACACGCTTCTTCTTCGGTAAGTTGTTGCGTATTGAGGTATAGATCCACCTCTAAAGGATTCTCATACACATCATTTATTCCTGTAAAATGATATAACTTATCCTGATGCCCATCTGGCAAAAGTGCTTTGTGATATAATCCTTTCGTATCACGCAGAATAAGCTGTTGAATCGGGCAATCAATCCAGATTGTTTTCGCATTATAAAGTTCCCGCAGCTTCTGCCTGCCAGACTCATATGGATTGATAGCCGCAATTACAGCAATAATACCCTGTTGCACAAATTCATAGCCGACATGACCAAGACGACGGATATTTTCAAGCCGATCAGCATGCGAAAAACCAAGATCGTGATTTAATGTTTTGCGGTAAATATCACCATCAATTATCCTAATGGAATAACCAAGCGCCGTAAGCTGTTGGTCAACTAATCGGGCAAGCGTGGTTTTGCCAGCGCCGGATAAACCTGTAAATTGTAGTAAGAGCATTATTTTTTTTTACTAATAATGAGGTTAACAAATATTTTAATCACCCTAAAATTTATTAATAGGATTAAAGCTTTGTAAAGCTGATGTACTGTACAAACCGAGGGTAATCAGATCGGTTTGCAGTTGCAGCATGAGGAAGCGCTTCTAACCATAAAATTAAATCGCCTTTATTTCCTGCTACAGCTATTTGACGATTTTGCTGCCTTAAAACATCAATAGCTTGATCGGGATTGGGATACAGTTGCAGAAAAGAATCAATCTCATGCTGGAAGCCGGGAATTAAATTCAGTGCTCCCCTATCTTCTGGCACGTCATTAAGGTAAACCAAACCTTGTATATAATACTTAATGCCATTTGAAAAATCTATATCCCAATGTAAAGGACTACCACTAAAATTGAAACTATCTGTTTCAGGCGGATTATACCCGAGCTTTTCCGTTTTAGCAATAATAGAATTAGTTTGATACAATTGTGCAAATACCTGTCTGATTAACTCAGAATTTCTGACTTTGGCAATATGTTCATTCTGATAAAGTTGCAACATGATACCTTGAAGCAGACTATGTTGGGTATACCAGCTAGATGGTTGCTCCAGATTTATTCCAAGCATTTCTGTAATAACATCAACCACATGGTTACAATCATCTTCACTGACCAAACCTGATATCCTGATGTAGCCATTTTTATCCCAGAATTTCAATTGATCGGCATCTAACACCTTTAAAAAATCCTGATCTGGTTTATCTATCGCACGATCACACCATGAATTAAATTTTTCTACAGCTTCCAGATAGGCTTTTTTGCCCATTCGATGCATAATCCATTGTTTAAACTCGTCATCACTTTCGCAGTGCCCATATAAAAAATCGTAAGTTTCAAAAATTCCAATACCAAAAACAGAAAGAAATACCTCTTCCATCCTAAAAAAATCCTGATTGATATTGACCTCAGATTTCTGACGGCTATGATAAACGCGGTAAAGACTAACAAAAGAACTGTACATAATGCTTTCTGTAGGCTAAACGGATTTAAATGTGGCAGTGTTAACTATCTGTTTGTTATCGTTATTCATAGTGTTTTAAACGTAGTTTTAATATGTATAAACAAAGCCAGGTTTATCCGACATTACATACTCAAATGTAATTGTCATATCCCCCTTTTGGTTTTGTAATTTACAGATGGCTAACGGCAAAGTTAAGCTGCAGTTGTAAGTAGTTAGCACTTCCTTACCAAACACTGTTATTTCTGTAAATAAACTAAGCTGTTTATGGGTTTCGGAAGCCGGCACCTGTAAAACGACCGGTTGCGGAAGTTTAAATTCACGGCTAGCGCTGTACACCAACCCTGCTTTTATCCTTTTCGGCAGGTATTCAGGTATGGTAAAATATTTATATTCCTCTTCCCAACGGGTTAATACTGCTTCAACAGTAATATTTTCGGGAATAAAAATAGCTTTCGGATGCATCTGTGGAATTAAGTTGTTCATGATGGCCACCTGAGGTTCTTTCCTTAAAGCATTTAACATGGTTTCTGAAATGACCATATCTATACGAATATGATTGGGGAATTCATAAGTAGTGGCATCCGTACAAACATAGTCGATCACATATTCTGACAAGCCTAATTCTTCATAAAGTGCTTTTGCCGCATCCAACGAATCAGGGTTAATATCCAATAAAATGAAATTGATTTGTGCCGAAGTAAATTTGGAAGTTAAAGGTGTAAGCAATGTGGCGTAAGGACCACAACCCGCATACAATATATGGACGGTTTGCCCCGGCATAGCATTTAATAATTGATTAATTGCCTGATTAATGCCTCTGATAAATCTACGTGTGCGTTCTAGTTCTTTAAGACAATGCGCCGCTTTAATGGATGAAACTGCTTTACCATTTGGCAGATAAATGTCTTCATCTGTAATATTACCAGCATTTATACCGGTTGCGCCGGCAAAAAGTAAGTGCAGCTGTTCAATTGCATTTTTAATCTGCAGATAGTCGTCTTCAAAAAGTAAGACATTAGTTGCGGCAAACATGCGCTCGTTGCCTTGTTGAGTCGTTAATTCCATTTATTTTTTTAATCTAATGATGAAAAATTTAATACTGAACTAAGAATGTTTTAGCTCAGGTTGATCATCTGATTATTAATTTACTATGTACATTGTAATGTAGTATTTTAATTAATAACATAATCTTCAAATTTGGTATAATGTTTATTTCCATAGAAATCAACCATACAAAATCCTACCTGATAATTCCCTTTTGGCATAGTTGAAAGCTTGATGTCTAAAGCTGAAGGATCAGTGATCGTAATTTTACCCAATTCAATATTCATTGATTCATCCAGGGCATTTTGACCCAGAAAAACAATTTCATCATGTGCCTGCAGGTCCTTAATCTTATCCGTTATCCCATCGGCAGAGATCTCCCGAAATCCGATCACTTTAGCCAGATTTTCCCCATCAACATTAAAATACTTCATTATTAGTTCTGCTTGTTTTCCGTTCCAAAGCACTGGTACATTGTAAGATACACCCAGTTGATTGGAAAGCCCCATAAATACACAAACATTGATACCGTTAATACTGATCCACCTGGCATCCCATTTTTTATTACCCCCATACAAGGTAATATTTCCACGATAATCCACATTTGTATCATAGGCATCCAAACCATACGACACCAGCGTACTATCCCCTGTTAATTTTCTAATATTTAGGTAAATCTTATTGGTATTAACCAACATGGCTGCGTTTAGCTTTCTTCCAGAATCACTAACAAAAACACTATCTACACCTCCACCTATCCATTCAGCTACATAATTTTCAACAAATTTTTCAAATGCTGTATTAAAAGGAATTTGAAAATAATCATTTAACTGGCTGGCTGTTTTTCTATTATAATATGGGAAATATACCGAAAGCCCTGAAATGGCATCTTTATCTAAATTTTTTGAATAAGCATTGAATAAAACTGCATCTCTTAACTTTTTTTCGAAATCGGTAAATAAGGTGTCTGTACTTTTAGTGGCTAACTTAAAAAAACTAAAAATATCAATCATATCTTCAGCCGCGAATGAAAAAGAAGGCAATCCGAATGATTTGGACTTGGCCCGGTAATTCGATTTCTGTTTAAATGCTTCTTTTGGCGGGTATGTTGAAAGATTTGTAGCAATATTGCTGATCAGTTTTCCGACACTTGTATTTAATGCATCAACTTTATGAAGCGCTATTACAGATAATGTGGCCTGGAGATAAGGTTGAGACGAATAAGTATCAATATACGATTTTGCAATTCCTTCAAGAAGTTGAGTTGTACTTAGGTTTGGATTGGTAGATAACGAATTGATGATATATTGATAATTCCAGCCGTTGCCAGGTTCCAGTTCTTGTGAGGCCACCATGTATTCAGCATAAGGTGCCAGTACCGTGGCGGTTTCAATGGTTGCCATTAAACAGGCATCAAAACCTATAAAATCCAGGTTCAAATCATTTCCGTTACGTTTCAAATCAGCAAAAGCCTCACCCATTTCACGCAATGAAAGGGAAATATCTTCAGGAAATAGCTCATCATATCCAAAACCATGCACACTGCCTCTTCCGTGATTCCAAAAAATCAATCCATATCTTTCTGCCGGAAAGTTCTTTTTGCTAAAAGCAATAAAATCAGCCAGGGTAGATGGGTCTCCTATGCTTTTATTTGTAGTAACGTTTACTTTTTCAAAACCATCTTTAGTTACCTTACTATAGGTTAGGCTATCGCTGGAAATCGGCTCAGAAAAATGCCATTTTTTAGTACCGCCATGCAAAATCACCGTTGCAAAATGATCATCAACGTTTTTATAGGAATGGATAATTTCATTAATGTCTTCACTCGCCAATTGATGTTTGCTTTCCAGGTCTGATCCATTCATATAAATCAGTAGCACAAAACTGCGTTTAGGCTCCAGGTTTTCCGCATGGGTTGTACCAGCATAAAATATTAGTCCAGCCAGTATGAACAGTAAATGGCGACTTTTGCTAATAAAGCCCATTATCTTCTCGGATTAACTTGTGGAGGGTTTCTAAATTGATAAATGGCTGCGGCCACAGCATCCTTAAATTCCTCGCCATATTCATTCGTCGTATCCGGGAATGTTTTCTTTAACAATTCTGATAAACCATCTGCATAATTCTCATTGGCTTGATCGATATCGAAATCGCTGTTGGCCTTAAATGATCTTTTAACTTCATTATTGTCTTCAATAACATTCTCTACACTTGAAAACAAGGAACGTCTTTCGCTCCTTAAACTTCTTGCAACTGTTTTCTGATTATTTATATCCCTAACAAGGCCTAAGAGATCAGTCATCTGCTGATCCATTTCACTGGAAATGCTGGCTCTAACCTGGTTATCGCGTACCAAGGTAATTACATCGTCCAATGAACTTACAAACTCATCATCAAAGGCTTCTACACATTGGCGCTGTATCACTTCATTCTTGAGTTTCACTTCTTCTATTTCGCAAATATTTTGTTGCCAATCTTCGGGCTGTTTTTCATATTCATCCACGTATTTCTTATTCGATTCGATCAAAAAATCTTCTATCATGTCATGAAATTCCAGTAAGTCATAATAGTCCTTTTTATTTTGCGCAATGCTTTGCAATTTAGGCGTTAATAAATTATAATCTGTTTCTGAACTTAAAGTTCTAAAAATACCGTTACCGATATTTGAGGTCACTTCCTGCGTTTTAGCAGATAGTTTATCTTTCACAAAACCAGTAACCAAAGCACCAATATCATTCATCGCTTTATCGATATCCAACGAACCTTTTAACGTGATATCGTTTCCAAAAACGGTTAACTCAAGCTCTGCTTCTATTTTTCTGGCGTTAGCGGTAAATTCCATACTCAATACGAAAGATTTGATCCAAAGTAATTTGGTAATGGCACCTAAGATATTAGCTACTGCCTCTAAAGCTCCTGATGCGATCTTTCCTCCCAGGGTTAATGCTGCTTTCGCTATTTCCAAAGCACCATAGGCAACGCCAATAGCCACATTAACACCCACCTTTAAGGTTTCATAATATAAAATCTGAGCTGAATAATAAATTTTTTCATCCACTCGCCACCAGGAAGCATCTTCTCTTCTATCAATATAACCTAGGATGTAATTATTATATTCATTTATTGTGTTACTCAAATTTAAAATCTGTTGTTGCGCTTCAGTCAATTTCCGGTTTGCATTTTCTATAGAGTTTTGAACGCTCTTTGCCGCATCACGCACGGCATTCTGGGCTTCTTCCAAAAGTTTAATAAATCCACTGGTATCGAATACCAAACGTGAATTAAACCCACTGCTCGAAAAATCTGCGTAGTTTCCATCTAAATGAAATAAGATTTTAAAGCCAACATATTGCAGTTCAAGATCAATGTACACCTTTCTGTCTTTAAGAAGAATCAAGGCATCCAACTGAAAGATATTTAAAATATTGACATAAGCACTTAAATAGAATTCGAGTTTTTTTGATGCTCTGTTGATGTTCAAATACAGTACAGGGCCTTGAGCATCTGCTTTTATCAAGGCACCAGCCAGTCCACCTTCTACAGGTTCCATAGGCATTGTTTTTCGGGACCTTGTCAGTTCAAATATTCCCTTGATCTCAATTTTTGAAATTTCGATTAATGCCAGAATAGCATTACCAGGCTCTATAAGAAAGAGTCCTCTAGCCTTTACATTAAAGATTTCGATAGTACCACACAGAAAAAAACCAATATTCATCTGATAGTTCCCAATTCTGGTAGGCTGAGTGCATATAAACAGCTGGCAGTTTAAGGAAATAGCTCCCGATGAGTCGACACGGTAATGCCGCATGGTTGAAGTATCGGTAAAAATGGCTTGACGGCTGTTTCCCAACGCAGAAACCTGGAGGTTTTCTACGCCAGGTATAGCGAGTTCCGTGGGCAGGTTTGAATTAAAATTATTTAAGATTTCTGCTTTACTGGCATTTTCTGGATTCCATTGAGGCATTTTAGCATTATTGATTTCAAAATCAGCTAAAGCTACCACATCAAGGAATTCTATTCCAGGAAAATCAACTTCCGCGATATCTACAATAATGTCTTTTAGGGAGGTCCTTCCCTTGGTAGAGGTAATGGCTGCTGTGATGAGTCCGATATTGGCCTGGCTCACAATAAACCCGGCAAAAATGGAAATATTATCGGTCGTTACCCGACCAGTCATCCCAAAAGTAACGCCTGTGGCTCCTACGCCTATCATCAAGCCTAAATCGCTCAGGCTGATCCTGGTGTTTAATGGTATCTTATAGTTTGATGAAGCAGATAAGGTAAAAGAGGAAACAGATAAGTTTCCGGCAAGCACAAAGGTTAACACATCATCTTTCAGCGGAAAATTGAGCTTCCCTCCTGCCTCCAGGTAGAACCCATTATCGTTTTTGATCCCGAAATATAAATTTTCAATCTCATAACCCTCTTTTTTGATATTTGCACTAACGAGCATCGCCTCAAATTTTGAAGTGTTCAGCGCTGCACCTATAATCAGATCGATATGATCCAAACCAGTTAGTTGATAAAGTCCTTTTCCAAATGCACTATCACTATTTTTCAAATCAAATAGTGAGTTGGCAACCAATTGGTAATTATTAAAGCGATCTGACAAGATCATTTCGGGAAAATAATCCGATGCCGTTCGCTTCAAATATTGGTTTATGGCAAGTGAAGATTTGTTCCTAACGATTAATGCTACTTTTTTTATGGCAAAAAAAGTCATGGTGTCGTAAATGAACTGCTCTAATACGTTTCCATCCCGAAAAAAATTGGTATCTATGCTTAGCGCCAACTGTTTAGTATCTGCCAGCACAACCGCGTTGACATACAGCGAAGCCTTAACACCCGCCACATTTTTATTATACTGAATAACTACCGACCAGATAGCAGCAGATTTAAGCACCTGTGCTTTGAAGGTTCCTGGTAAGCTATTAAACAGCGTAAATTGCCCGGACAGCCCATTAACGCCTAATTCATTGTTGTTTAATAAATCTTTGATTTTAGCCCGACTGGTATCGAGCTCTCCTAAAATCAATTTTTCATTGTTATTTACAACAATAGTTATTGATGCATCTAACTCAAAAATCTTCCCGGCAGCCGAAAAAGCGAAGTTGGTATGGTTGCTCATTGGAAATCAAAAATTATGCTCTCGCACCAGTACTTAATCGATAATAGATCAACTTAGTTGTACTCATCCCTTAATCATTTAACTATCTTATCATCTCTTTATCCTGCTGCTTCCGTTAATTTTTTTTCAGGTGCATTTAGTTTCTCAACCAAATTGTCAATGGTATCTAAATTTAGCTGCTGTAATATCTTATTTCTTTTGGTATTCCAGATTTTAAAGGCTAGTTTCTCAATTTTTATAAATCCTAAATCAGGAACGGCACCTCCACAATCTACTTCAATGGCAAAAGCATATTCCTTAACATCTCCTTTAACATAAATATAAGCGGTTTTTAAGCTAAATATAAGCTTCTCCACATCAAACTTGGCATTTGGCTTTTCACCAGAATTTAATGATTTAAGATTGTTTTTTATATCATCCGTATTAACCTCACTTCCAAACGCTTCAGTTAAATCTTTTACCATTTCACCTAAGGTGGCACTACCTACCTCATCTGGATTTGTCGGCGCTAAAAGAAAAGAAGATTTATCTCCAGCTTTCTCTCCAGCTTTCTCATAAATTGCTACTAATTTGGTTTTAAGTAATTGGAACTGTACGCCCAATTGAAGACTCATGTCGCTCATTTTTTTTTAAAATTGTTAATTTTTCCTACTCTTTTGGCTTTTCGGACGATGCCCCGTTTGCTCTTGTGGTCTCTGGTCTCCACTTTGATTCTGATCAGATTATTTAGCCGATTGATGCAGATTGTTCAAGTCTTCCATCATCGTTAATACTTTGATTAATTAATTGGCTACAGTTAAAAGCAAGGGATATGAACCTGTAAAGGTTGGCTTACTATTAGGTTTGTCTTTGGCTGATCTTCTCAAAGCCGACATTGAAGTTATTGTTTTTTGCATATCAACTATATTATGGTGTTAAATCCATTTTTTAGGCACAAAAAACTTAGCCATTTTATGGCTAAAAAGATTGGCCCGGGCAATACAGTTGCAACGAGAAAGATTGATGTTCTGAGAGCGTTGCGTAAACTGATGGTTTGCTAATTTTTCGGCAGATCCAAAAAAAAGAACTGCTGCACGAATATAATATTTTTATGATTTTAAATCCCCATACTGAACGAAAAATAATATTAAAATAACACCAGGAAGAGAAGATGTCGAGGTTTAGCAAGTAAGCCTGTTACCTGGATATGTTTGTTTAATTGTTGTGCCACCAGGATTTAAAGTGATAAAGTCAGTTTCCAAAACCTGTACCTGTTCTGTAGAAGCATTTTGAAGTCCTTCGCCGCACCCAAACCATAATAAAGAACAGAAGAGCCAGCTTAAGGATTTTTTTGTTATGCTCATTTTCATGATAATCTTCAAAATAGAAACAGGTCCTATTACCTGTTTGGCTACAAAATAAAGAGGCAGTAATGCAACTCTTGCCTGAAATGATACTCAAGCGTAGAAAATAGCAACCCAAACGTAATATACCCTTGCTGAACTGCCACCTTTAAAGGGCCTTTAAGTGATAGACTGTCTGGTTCGCATATTTACGATTCAGTATTCAACTAAAATGCTTATGTAAGAAATGTAACGGATTGGATGACTTGTAACCAAAAGAATTAATGTTGCGCCGTAATTGAAATAAATCAATGATCGTGTTGAGCAAAATCAAGAGAGTGATGCTTTTTAATTGTGAATTTAGATCCATAACATGTTAGTAGCCTGTTAAAAGCTGTAAAAAAGATTAGTAAGCTGTTGTAAGCATAAGAATAATTGGAAATGGAAAAAATAGAAATTAAGTTTTTTTTAAAAGTGTTCCTACCATTAATTAACCGAAGAGAAGGCCGCGCGGCGCTAAGGTGCCTCTTCAGACATACCACTGCATTTACCCTACAGAAAGGAGAAACGCTCTTTCCGAAAAATATTCCGGGTACAGTTGGTCAGATTATAGTGGTATGCAGTGGGCTGATTAACGGTTTTTTGCAGGATAACGAATGGGAAAAGACGGATATCTGGCTGGGACAAAAAGGTAGTATTTATATTTGTCAAGGCCAGAACAGCCCCCGAACAGAAAATCTTAATCTGGAGGCTATAGAGGAGGCCATCATTTTTTTAATAGATTATGAAGAACTCGAAACCAGCTATAAATCGCATCCCGAATTAGCAGAGTTATTCTACAACTACTTTCTTCCCTGTGCCATGAGCGATGCCAGCGAAAGAAATATAATCTTCCGTCTGCCTGATGTAGCCTATAGAATTAACCGTTTCCGAAAATTTTATCCTGGGGTATACGAACGCCTGCCAAAAGATTTGCTTCTTTCTTATGCTTTATGTGGATAATTGCTGAAAAGGATAAGATATTTGCTTCTTAGCTATGGCAGATTTTCTACAGACTGCCATACGCTGATAAAACTTATTTACGCACCACTTCTCCCCGGTTCTCAGACAGATTATAATATAGATTGAAAAAATCTGTACTCCCTACATAAATGAATTTCTTGTATCCAGTATTTTCGATACCATCTCCTTGCGAAGCCGCTCCCAGTTCAGAATAATATCGCATATTCACCTGCTGTTCGATCCTGGTAAGACCAAAAAAAGCTGTCAATGTAAATATGGTCAATAACAGATGAATACTCATATAATTGAGCTCAAATGACCTGATATGGAATATCATTAACCAGAATACTAGTGCTAGGATTAGACAGACAAGAGTTAGGATCAATCCAGCAAACCTGTATTCGAATATGTAGGGATAGGATAATAGGTACGGTGCAAAGCCGATAAAGAGAAACAACCAACGTAACACCTGTTCCGAACATTTATCTTTCATCCAGGAACACAAAATAAATATCAAGCAAAGTAAAATTGGAACCAGCAACACAAGAAGAACTTGCTGCATCAAAGTGAAAATCCTTTCAGAAACCAGAAGATGGGTCAACTCCTCCAATTTTAGTATATCAATTTTAAAATTATGGTAATAATATAACTCTCCAACTGCATTCAAGGCAAACAAAAACAGGAGGCAAAAAAGTAAGTAGATAAATAACATTCTTAACATATTTTATACATATTTTAATAGGTACACCATGAAAAAAGCAGTCAGCTACATGATGAGACTAATAGCTTTACCAGACATTTTTTAGCTTTATTTAAAATGATAAATGCTGATGAATCTTCATATTTTAGTTTTAAAATCATGTTGATCTGAACGGAATTCGAAGTTGGTTGTAATTCACTTTATTTCCATTGACTATAGACAGGCCATCCCTTGATCGTCATCAGTACGGATTGACTTTTGCTACTCCATACACAGAGCAGCATCCTGAAAGTGATTGATATATCTATTTAGATTGTTATTGGCATACCTTGATGAAGAGAAAAAGCTAACAGGATTGTTCTTTTTGCATCCCAATAAAAAAACAGAAAACCTGCTATATAAGTACCGGCCGAGCGCTATTAAACCAGCCACATAATAAGATCAGGCCCGAAACAAAAGGCTTGTATTAAATCTTTTGTCAAAGGTCAATTATGTACTTTTTTTAACCGCTCAACTTTTTTTAGAATGATATCGTTCCCATCCTTTTCTATGAGCCCTTCCTTTGTAAAATCACTGAGAATTCTGCTAAGCGTTTCTGAGGCAATTCCAATTACATTTGCAAGGTCGTTTCTTGGAAGCGTAAGCCGTGTATTATCTGGTATATTGCTTTCCTTTTTCGCCAATCTTACAATCGACCTGGATACTCTTGCCCGTACAGGAGCATGTGCAAGTTCCAATGTCTGATCATCCTTTTCATGCGCCACTTTTGCCAATTTTTTCGCAAAAAAGTTTGTCACTTCAGGATGCTCCTGAACCAATTTATTAATCATCCCCAAAGGAATAACCACCACCTGTGCATCATCAATAACCATTGCCGTATTTGACGAATGCGATCCTGAGATAAAATCCTGAAATCCAAAGTATTCGCCAGCGTAATATAACTCCGTAATCAATACATGTCCGGAAGAATCTGCAATAAAAGTTTTTATTTTTCCTGACAGCACATAATAAATCCCTATACAAGGTTCTCCCCTATAAAAGATTATTTGTTTCTTCTTAAAAATTCTCGGCACCAATGTTTCGCGCATGGCATCCAACCAAAAAAGGCCGTTATCTATCCCGGTATGGCTTTTCTGCTGAAACTGCTGCTGCAGGAAAAACTCATACCGAAGTCGTCTTTTCCTTAACCGGGCCTCCACTTGATTCAGTAGTTCCGCATCGTCAAAATCATCATTAAGATATCCATCTGCACCTATCTCCATCAATCTTCTTATCGCGTATTGATCATCCCCCTTTACAATCATTACAACAGATATGCTAACCGTATCGATAAACTTGTTTACCATACGCAGTACACCAAACCCATCGATCCCATATAGATCCATGCCACAAATGATCAGGTCTACCGGTAGGTTCCTGATTAATTCCATCGCTTTTTTCCCATTATCAGTAAACTCAACCAAGTATTTACCCATGACCAATATATCAGAAATCTTCGCCCTGAGCTTGGCGTCCTTTAATATAATCAATATCTTAGAGCCTTCCATTCAAATGTAATTTTTTCCTACAGAAAACTATTTGCTCCCTGTTGGATATCTAAGTTTGTTAATCTATTCCTTATCCAGCTTTTACGAAAGAGGGTTACCCAGCCAAAGAATTTAATAGCTTTGAAACTGGGTGGAAACAGGGAATTTTATAGCAAAAGCATGTAAACCCTACGGCTATCTTCATTATCCCTGATCAAATAATTGATCAGTAACCCACCAAACAATGCGCGCAATCTGGTAGCAATTCCAGGTCAAAAGGCCGAGCACCAAACAAACACCCAATAATCTACTGATGATCAGACACACCGATTGTGATATTAAAAATTCAGATGCTTTACATTTTTTTTTATTTGGGCTTATATTTTTTTTGATCACATTTATTTCAAAGGGTTTGCATTGCATTAATATTATAGACTTAGGATAGACATTCTCAAAGGTTGTTAAAATAATAAAAAAACCTATTGATTATTATCAACAAGTTGGTTGAAAAAAATCAACTTGAAATATGAACCGCCCAAAATTTGAGTTAAATAAATCGGTTTTATTATTTAGCCGGATCAGTTGTCTGATTTTTCCGCATATTAAAGGTGCTTTCGTATTGCAATGAGGAATAAAGGGATGATATCTCTTAAAAATAAGATTTTAACTTTGACATACATGATTAAATAGAAAGATTTTAGGAATAAGCTAGCTTTTGATTAGTCAAAATGCGAAAATCTATAATAATTGTTTGTTTGCTTATTAACAACAATTTTTTGGAAAGAATTAAATTATGTTTTGGGGAGAATCCGAAGAACAACTTTTACAAAAAAACAATAAATCTACCTATTCAGAAAGGAAGGATTTTAGCTGGCTCTGCACGTTAATAGCAAAGACTTCAGACAAAAATCGGTTTATATCAGGCCTCTGGGGTAGATAAGTTTTAAAATAACCTATTAAGCCTGTTGATAGATTTACTGTAAAGATTTTAAGGTATATCAATAACCCGTTAATTTCAATATGGGTTAACCGCGGGTTACAACCTTTGGAGAAAATTATCTTAAGTAAAAAACCCCAAAAGTTAAACTAAAACTTTTGGGGTTACTATTATGACATAGCCTCTTCTTATCTTGTTATTGAAAATTGGTTAGGCCATTTCATCCAAATGTATGGTTATGGTGTATAGGTGCCGCTACTCCATTCTGGCAAGCCGTCTTTTCGCATGGCTTCTATGATTAAGCAATTGTATACATAATCCCAACTTGAAGAAACCTCACTATCCTGATTTAAGCCGTATGGCCACCAATGTTGTTTATCACCATTAAGAGGTGCGTCTTTACCCGTTATTTTTTTCAGTAAAGTATTTACCGTGTTGCCGGTATAAACTCCGTTAACTATTGCCGTACCCGTCCACCAGTCGGTAGTTCCCGTACCTAAAGTGTGGTTGAACTCGTGCAGTGTGGTACGTAATTTTTGATAGGTGGCATTACTTCCATAACGTACCCATCCGGTATTGGTTGCATCGGCTGTTGCTACGTCTGGCACGTAATTTAAGGTAATATTCTTTGTTGCCGATGTATAATTGTTTAAGTACTAGCAAGCACTATCAGCAGCTATCTTTATACGTGCATAGACATCAATCTCCTCACTGGTAGGATTTGATGATTTATTGATCGTATAGATAACATTTCCTTTTGCAATGGTTTTAAACGTAACCTCGCTACTGTAACTTACTCCTTTTGAATTGATTGCATAGGCACGTGCATAATAAGTCGTTTTTGGTGTAAGGTATTTCAGGCTCAGCCTAAACTTACCAAGTCCGGCATTGTTATGTTTAACTTTATTGTTACTAACAGTAGGACCTGTTGCTGAAGCATAAACAATGCCTCGTTCTGTAATGGCATCACCACCATCCGTTAACACTTCTATATCAGCCGCTGCTACAGTTGAGCCTACAATGTACATGGGAGAAAAACCAAAAGTTGCACCAGCTATATTGGCGGTAGTGAGTTCCATTTCGTTACCATAAGCTACGCCAGCTTTATTTACGGCGAAAGCTCTTACATAATATTTGGTTGAAGCAGTTAAACCACCAAGCTGACTAACAAAAACACCGGAACCATTAATGCTAACTACGCCAGCCTTTTTGCTATCTATGGTTGGTTTGGGAGATGTACTCCAACAAACCCCCTGGTCGGTAACTGGCGACCCACCTTTGCCGGTTATGACTCCGCCACTCATGGCAGAATTAGTGGTAATATTTGTAAAAGCAGTGGTAGTAACTGTAGCAACAGCACCACTTGTCTCCGTTTTGGGTATTGTAGTTTCTGGTACTTTTTCAGCCTTTTTACATCCGCCGAATAGAGCAAATATGGTGCACGCAGATATAAGATACTTTTTTGATTGATTGATCATTTGAAGTGAGAGTTAAAAGTTTTGAGATTCTATATGGTAAGAAAAGTAAAGTGGTCCAAAAATGAATAATCCTCAAAGCTAAATTAGATTCGAGGATTATTCAATGATGTTTATTTCATAATTAAAGTGTTTTCAGGGATATTCCTTTTACCACCCAATATTGATTACCTGTTGTCATAGTAGCGAGAAAGCCAATTGACACCGTAGTCGGTTGTGTTAGCGTAAATTGAAGATTTTTATCTGCAAAGTTGGTGTAGGCTATTGCAGTCGATATCGAATTTACATTAGGAAGTGTATTTCCAACGGCGGCAACAATATAAACCGGATCAATCGCTTCATTTGCGCCTATATCAATTCCAAAATTATATTTACCGGCTGGTAAAGTTAACGATTGATAGATTTTACCGTCAACGATTGCAGCAGTATTACTCCATCCCATTTCCATCGCCAAAGTTCCACCTTGATCTGAGCACCAGCTACCATAACCACCATGGTTTTTAACACTGGCAGAAACAACCCAATCTTTTAGAACTCGCCATCGGCCACTACCACCATCAGATACAAATGGATTTCCACTATTTTTAAAATATCCGGTATAATCAAGCAATACACGCTGCGTTTGAAAGGCAGTCCTGAAAGTATCCACACATGATGTATCTGGCAAAAAGAGCGTACGGTATTGAATGTCAGTCCCCGCTTTTAAATCAGGAATTGTTGTACTCGTAGAATCGATTTTGGTTCTAATCTTCTTAATTACATTATTTGTACTTGTATATTGTACTTCAGTAGCAAATACTCCTGTGAGTTTATCCATTCCTAGCCATGATATAATACCTTTTCCGGTACTGGCATCTGCCGTCACTGAAGATATTGGCCTGTTACTTAAAGACGCTTTATAACGATCTCCATAAGATCGCGCATTGGCATAAACCGGAACGGATTTATTTCCCACTTTATCATAGGTGTAAATCGTAAAATTCTGCAAACCCTCCGCTACATTCGGGATGGAGTAAATTAAGGTATCAATTGCATTTTTTTTAACTACTGGCAGGACAACTGAATCTTTACCGTTGTTCCAGGTTATTTTACACTTAACAACTTTTGGATCTGCTAAAAATAGCCCTGTAAGCAATACCCTGCTATCGCCAGAAAACATCTTAACAGAATCCAGTTTTCCGGTATAAGATATTTCACCGCCCTCTACAAACTTCTTAAAATCATCCTGCTTAGTACAAGCGGAGTATAATATGGCAGCAAGTAGGAGCGCAAAAAGCACTTTAATCTTGCTATATTTTATGTTGTAATTATTCATATTTATAATTTAATAGGTATAAGATCTATCGAGGGTCTCCATAACATTGTATTTCAGAAATAGACATAAAAGTTGTTCCCTGCCAGTTTTTATTAGTTTTGATACGCAGGTAACGAACTTTCTTTCCGGCAGAAGATAAGGTATAGCTAATTCCTGCATTAGCAAATGCATAATCTTCAGAAGTTTGCACACCATACGGACTTCCAGATGGTTTGGTTGATTTAAATGAGCCTAACATCACCCAATTATTGAAACTTCCATCAGCCGGTGGATTATCGGAACCCCAGATCTCAAAATCTTTTAAGTTACCACCATAATAGTACATCCTTCCAGCGTTTAAATATTCAGGGTAATTCCATATCACTATACGGCTCATAATAGCAGGTTTGCCAATATCAAATGTTACCCATTGAGAGGTAACTTTGCTTACATCTGTTAATGAACAACTAGGCCAGTCGATAAATCCATTATCCCACATATTCTCCAATGCAGTTGATGAATAAGTCTGTCCAACGTCGGTAGGGAGTTTTAAAGGTTTATAAAGAGATTTTGATAAGGCCGTTTCATATAAAGGCTTTATTTTAGTATATAATGTATCACTATAATTCAACCATCTATCACGGATGGTGATGGCAAATTTGTTTTCAAGAGTATCAAAGCCACGGATAGATTGGTTAATATCAGCTGCAGCGGTATAGATGTTTTTCCCTATCTGTTGGTACTTTCCATCTTTAAACATCATCACTTCAATTGATAAATCTGCCTTTGCTGGATTTGTTGAAGTAAAGTTGACACCGGCAAAGTCAGGAATAACTCTTAAATTCCTATAAACGCTCCAAATAGGGTTTTCCAATGGTTTGATTTTAACAATTACCGGTGCCGACTCTACTTCGCTCCTGTTTACGGAGAAAACTTTAACCTCATGAACAGCAGTATCACCAAAACCCTCAACCAATAAGCTGTTATTGTAGTATGATGACTTAACTTCGGCCTGAACACCACTTTTTAAAGTGTACACGGCCTTGATATACAAAAGATCCTTATCAATAGGTAAAGTGTATGTTATTTTTGCATTTGCCGGTCCGTTGGTTACCGAGATATTGGAAACCTGCCCCGGAGGGGTATCATTTTTTTCAAATGGTTTGAGTTCATCTTGCTTACATCCAGTTATGGACACTGTTATAGCTAACAATAGCATTAAAAATAGTTTACTAATCGTTTTCATATTTTCTGATTAATTAATAATATTACCACCCCGGGTTTTGAACAAGCTTCGGGTTTACCGTCAAATCATAAGATCTTATCGGCCATAAATAATCACGTGGTGCTACAAAGTTTTGATTTACAACGGTTCTTACGCGATAGTAAGACTGCTCATCTGGTTGAGTAACGCTCCAGGCTGTGATTGGCTGATTAAACATTTCTGCTGCACGCTTCCACCTTAAAATATCCCAAAAGCGGCTACCTTCAAAAGCCATTTCAATTAAACGTTCCTGTTGAACAATACTTCTCATGCCATCTTTAGTCGTGTATTTAGTAGGGTTAGTAGCATAATTTGTCCATGAAGTTTCTATACTTTGCAAACCGGCTCTTGTTCTTATTCTGTTGATGTATTCGTATACTTCAGAAGAAGGACTCGACAGGGTTTCATTTTTCGCTTCTGCATACATCAGGTATAAGTCTGCTAAACGGATTTCAGGCCACGCATAAGTACGGTATGTTGCACCACTTCCGCTTTGGGTCATATTCCAATCCACTACTTTTTTAACAAAATAGCCTGTTTCATTATACCAGCCAAAGTTATTTGCGCCTGCCAATTGTGTAGATTTGGCTTCAACAGTAAACGTATTTTCATCAGAAGTTGAAGGACTATCATATTTATACCAGGTTGCCCCATCAAATGCTAAATCGGCATAAAAGCGTGGCTCCCTATCAAAGTTTAATCTGGCTGTAGTATATCCTTCTTTGATATAAAAACGCTCTGCTTTTACTGCCTTTCTAAGTGAGTACCGATTAGAAAAATCCAGTGTTTTATCTTCATTGATCGGCACACCATTTTTGGTATAAAACATCTCGGCAATTTTTATTGGTGGGGCCAATTGCTGCCTGGCTACCCCAACAGGGATTGGATCAGTACCTTTCATTAAACGTGGCATCGCAACCTGTTGTAAAAAAACAGCTAAACTATTCGAGTTTGCCCAAACATGCTCTGGATTTTGTGCTACTCTTTCTGTTAATGAGCCTCTAATAGTAAGTTGTAAGGTAGTTGTATCTGATAACTTAAACTGCGACCCTGGAAATGTATACAATTTAAATCCTGCGCCCTCAGCTGCTGTAATTGCAGCCTTTGCAGCCTCAGCTGCTTTCACCCATTTATTGGCATCATATACTGCATTAAATAAAGCAATACCATCTTTATCCCGAAATCCTGCATAATCACTGTTACCATTAAATAATGGACTAGCAGCGGTAAGCAATAATTTAGCTTTAATAGCAAGGGCTATCGGCCTGGTAATCCTTCCTAATTCATTTGTACGATCGGTTATAATAACGGGCAAGTTCGGTATTGCTTCATCCAAAAGGTTACTTACATAATCTACACATTGATCAAATGGCATACGTTTAATCCTAACCTCTTCCTGTGTTGCATCAAGATCTAAATTTTTATCTACAATAGGTATAGGTCCGTACATTCTTAAAAGCAAATAATTATAATATGCCTTTAAAAATTTCACTTCAGCAATCCAGCGTTGTCTTTCATCCAATTTAAGATCTGAAACTTTACTTAGGTCCTGAACATTTTCAAGGAAAATATTACAGGTCCTGATCGCCCTGTAAAGACCACCACCGCCCTGGTTTAATCCATTCCACATATCCATTAATGGACTATCTGAATTTTGATTGCCTCTGGCAATGCGCCAGCTCGGAGAAATAAATTCACGCTCTTCAATATTTGACCAGATTTCATCACCAGCCATATAACCTGGATTGGTAATTGGATCTCCATCTTTAGGTAAAAATGAATAACAGGTAAATAAATATTTTTGCGCCTCATTTCTTAAAGTAAATGCATTATCTATCGTAGCTACATTATCTGGTACAATATCCAGGTACTTTTTACATGAACTCATACATACAAGTATTAGCACCAGGATCGAAGCAAACTTTAACGATCCAGGCTTCTCTTTACTTTGGAATATTATATTAATATTTTTCATTTTCATTTCTTTAGCGACTTTAAAAACTTACACTCACACCTAAATTATATACCGTTTGAACAGGATAACCCAAACCATTACCACCCATTTCAACATCCCATAATTTAAATGAGCTGAATGCAGCTAAATTGCTTGCATTAACGTAAAATCTGGTGGCCCTTAAGCCTAACCTGTTTTGTAATTTGTTAGGCAGGTTATATCCAAGCTCCACACTTTTTAGCCTTAAAAAGGCACCATTACGCATCCACCAGGTTGATTGATATTTACGACCATCAAAATTTTGTTCATTATTATTATCAATAAAACGTTCACTTAAACGTGGCCAAAATGCGTATATATCGCGGTTTTCTTCACTCCAGTGGCTATTGGCAATTATATCGAGTAATCCATTTTGTGAGCCCCCATTAAATACGAAAGGAGACATGTTTTGAGGATTGATAAAGAAAGAAGATCGTGCAGAGCCCTGGAAAAAAGCAGATATATCAAAGCCTTTAAACCCAAAGGTTCCTCCAAAACCATATATAATTTCTGGCGCCTGAGGCAACCCAATCGGTACTGCATCTGCTTCTGATATAATACCATCCCCATTTACATCTCTGTATTTAATATCACCTCCGCCATAGGCATCACCTGGTTTACGACCAAATTGAACCGGGGAGTTCCTGGCCTCATTATCATCAACGAACAAACGCTCTGCTATAAATCCAAAAGCCTGCGTACTTGGTAATCCTACACGGGTTCTGTAAGCTTCATTTGCATTATAATATGGCTCGTCATTAATTAGTACTTTGTTGGTTGCATAGGTAAAGTTTCCTCTTAATTGCAAAAACATGCTATTGCCAAAGGATTTATTATAATTAGCAGCAAAATCTACCCCCCTACTTTCCAGCTCGTTTGTATTTGCTTTTATCGCTGCCTGAAGCCCCATTGTACTTGGAACATATACCCTATCGGCTAAAATATTTGATCTGTTTTGCTTGTATATGTCGAAATTAAGGCTTAAGTCATTAAATAGGGTTAAATCCAGGCCAAGATTGAGTTGTTTTGATTTTTCCCAGGTAATTAGCGGATTTGCGTAACGGGATATTGAAATTCCACTTCTGTAAAACAGATTATCTTCTCCAAATGAAGATCCAAAATTAGGATCGGTCATATTAACCCGTGAAAGATAGAAGAAACGATCTCGAGAATCTCCAATTCCGTCATTACCCGTAATACCATAAGTAGCTCTTAATTTAACATTGGTAAGAACTTTGCTTAATGGTTTAAAAAATCTTTCGTTCGAGATCAAATAACCTAAGCCAAAAGATGGAAAAAATCCAAATCGGTTGTTAGCTGCAAAACGCTCAGATCCATTATAACCAAAGTTGAATTCAGCTAAATAACGGTTATCATAACCATAAGTGGCCCTACCCGATACACCCTGGTTCCTTGATGGTAATGATGATTGTAAATCACCGACATTGGCTGCAAGAAAATTACGCATGGTGGTAATTAACATCCCACTAACTGCATGTTTTTCTTTAAAAGTATGATTATAATTTACAGCTACCTCTGTGTAAAAAGTAGAGTTTAAATTTTTACTTCCCTCAGCATAATTAAGATACTCAGATCCTGTAAGTCCGTATGTTGGCGGTGCTCCACTGTTCAGTAAATTTAACATAATGCCTCCATTCGGATCTGGCACTGAAGAATAATAAAATGGATTATAACTCCGTGCAATATCGAAATAGGAATACCTGATTACATACGACATTAAACGTGCACTTAAACCCGGCAATACGCCTTTAAGATCTTGTTTCAATTCAATCTGGGTTTGTAGCGTAGAGGAGTTATTATCTTGATATCCTTTTACCATTTCAGCATAGGGATTTACATATAATGATCCACTTGGAGAAATGGCATTACCAAATAAAGGGTGTTTGGCAAACGGCTGATAACTTGCCGGATAAACGGCCGGAAACATAACCGGATTTGACCAAAGCGCTTGATTAAATATTTTTTGGCCACCATTTATCTTATTTCCGTTACTATCATAACCGCCAACTGGTCCGGTATAATCATCGAACTGACCATAAACCCTAATAATAGCTTCAGTTGTATTGGTTAAATTGATATTAACCGTTGATCGAACTGAATAATTTTTTAGTTTAATATTATTATTAAAATTATTCAGATTATCCACCTTCAATACACCATTATCTATGTTATAAGTTCCTGAAATATAATAGCTGGCCTTACTGCCACCACCCTGTACATTTAGGTTATAACGTTGGTTGATGGTATAGTCCTTAATCAACTCTTTAATCCAGTTATTATTAGGATAAATAAGCGGATTTTCACCAGCTGCCGTAGCGTCGATTTTAGATTGCAGGTATGGTAATATCCCAAGCCTGTTTCTGGTTAAAGCAGCTTCATTCGCCTGCTTCATATAGGTAATATTATCTGCAAATTTGAAATTCTTGGTATTACCGGATACTGAAGTTTCAGCACGGAAAAAATATTTGGTTTCACCGGCCTGTCCAGATTTAGTGATAATCAAAAGAACACCGTTTGCACCTCTGGCCCCATAAACCGCCGAAGCTGTTGCATCTTTTAAAACGTTGAATGACGCGATATCATCAGGTTGTAAACGGGCCATATCGTTTTGAGTGGATTCTACTCCATCAATCAAAATTAATGGATCCTGCTTTCCTGAACCGAAACTCCCTAATCCACGAATAAAGAAAGAAGCATTATCTGCCCCTGGCTCCCCGCTTCGTTGGTAGGCGATCATACCTGCAACCCTACCCGCCATCATGGTGGTTAGGTTACTTGTTGGTCCTTTCAATTCTTTAGGATTTATAGAAGTAATGGAACTGATTACACTGGTTTTTTTCTGAGTTCCGAAACCAACCACAGCAACATCATTCAGTGTGTTTGCGTCTGATTTTAGTACCACGTTAATAATATATGTACCATCACTTCCGCGCTCATAGTCAGCAACATTTTTGGTTACTGCTTTGTAGCCTACTAAGCTAAAAAGCAATTTACCCGATCTTGCAACCTTAATGGTATATCGCCCCTGATCATCTGTGGATATACCACGGCTTGATCCGGCAACTTTCACGTTTACCCCAGGTAAACCGCCTACGGTATCCTTCACTACCCCTTTAACGGTCACTTCATTTTGTGCAGAAGCAGTAAAACCCAGGGCCATGAGCGTCATTATGCCCACGAGCAATCGGAATACACTTCCACGGAAAAATAAACAGCCCATCATCTGAGCCTTCTTTTTGTAGATTTTTCTCATTGTTTGATTTTAGTTTGAAATTGTTTGTTTATTAGTTTATTCATGAGCGTACCAATCATCATATGGTAAAAACCTTATGATGGCAGATATTCTTACTTTGCAAAACTCAGCTGAAAGCCCTTTCTAGTTACTGAAAAAGCCTGATGATAAATTAGGTAATAATCATCCTTTATAGAGATAGCTATAAGCAGATGTTTAGTCGAATGTTCTTGAGCGTCTGGCTTTCTTCATATGTTCAATAGTATATTTGGTTGTAACAAATTAACCACTAAAATCACTATACGAGTGAGGGGCATTATGGTAATTATTAGGGGCCAAATTGATAAGAAAGCCTGCCAAACAACTTAATTTGATGGTTTTTCCCCTTCTTAAACGTCAGCATGACGATAATCTTTATCTTCATGAAAGATTATCAAGAACGAATAATAACCTATGAAATTCGGAAATTAGTTGAATTATACCTTGTTGAAATTTAAATATTTGCGGCTTTAAAGGCATTGAAATCCAGCTGGATGCTGATCAAGATCCTGATAGAAATGAATAAAGAAAGTTAGCCAGACAATAGCCGTTAGGAACAGTTTTAGTCAGCTATCTGTTTACATTTAAAAGGCAATAATTCTTAACTTAAAATATGGTGCAAAGTGTAGCGACACCCTAGCATCAAAAGTGATGATATACTTCATAAACCATTTTGTAATGGGCTTCTTGTTTCTATCTTTGTAGCCGGCCTTAGCACTGCCAATTGGAGACCTGGGTAATTTAAAAAAGCAGTGTTTAGCAATAAAAAATCCCATTTCAAAGCAAAGTGCATTTAAATATTTAACATAAGAAATTAACATGTCTGACGAGAAAATAATATTTTCAATGGCAGGGGTAAATAAAATTTACCCGCCACAAAAACAGGTTTTAAAAAATATTTACCTTTCTTTCTTTTATGGAGCCAAAATCGGAGTTATCGGTTTAAACGGTTCAGGTAAATCATCTCTTTTAAAAATTATTGCCGGCCTGGATAAATCTTATCAGGGTGAAGTCGTTTTCTCGCCTGGTTATTCAGTAGGGTATTTAGCACAGGAACCAATCTTAGATCCGGAAAAAACCGTTCGCGAGGTGGTTGAAGAAGGAGTTGCCGAAGTTACGGCCATTTTAAAAGAATACGAGGAAGTGAATGAGGCCTTTGGTTTGGAAGAAAACTATTCTGATCCGGACAAAATGGATAAGTTAATGGCCAGACAGGGTGAACTTCAGGATAAAATTGATTCTTTAGGTGCCTGGGAAATTGATTCTAAATTAGAAAGAGCGATGGATGCCTTGCGTTGTCCTGATCCCGAAACTAAAATAGGTGTACTATCGGGTGGTGAGCGCCGCCGTGTGGCCATGTGCCGCTTATTGCTTCAACATCCTGATGTATTATTATTGGATGAGCCTACCAACCACTTGGATGCAGAAAGTATCGACTGGTTAGAACAGTTTTTACAAAATTACGAAGGAACGGTTATCGCGGTTACCCACGACAGGTATTTCCTTGATAATGTTGCCGGATGGATTTTAGAATTAGACCGTGGTGAAGGTATTCCATGGAAAGGAAATTATAGCAGCTGGTTAGACCAGAAAGCAAAACGTTTATCGCAGGAAGAAAAAACAGAAAGCAAACGCCAGAAAACATTAGAACGCGAGTTGGAATGGGTACGTATGGCGCCCAAAGCACGTCATGCGAAATCTAAAGCCCGTTTAGCTAATTATGATAAATTAGCTTCTGAAGATGGCAGAGAAAGAGAAGATAAGTTAGAACTCTTTATCCCTGCAGGTCCGCGTTTGGGTAATGTAGTCATCGAAGCCACGAACGTTACCAAAGCATATGGCGACAAAGTATTGTTCGATAATTTAAATTTTTCTCTTCCTCCTGCAGGCATTGTCGGCATCATCGGCCCCAACGGAGCAGGTAAAACTACTTTATTCCGTTTAATTACCGGACAGGAAGAAGCAGATGCTGGTACCTTCCGTGTAGGTGAAACCGTTGAGCTGGGTTATGTAGATCAGATGCACAATGATTTAGATGCCGATAAAACGGTATACGAAAACATTACTGATGGATTAGACAATATACAACTAGGAACTAAAGCGGTTAACGGCCGTGCTTACGTTTCTAAGTTCAACTTTAATGGTGGCGATCAGCAGAAAAAAGTTGGCATTCTATCAGGTGGTGAACGTAACCGTGTACACTTAGCCATTACCTTGAAAAAAGGAGCCAATGTATTGCTACTGGATGAGCCAACCAACGATATCGACGTAAATACTTTACGTGCACTGGAAGAGGCGCTAGAAAATTTTGGCGGTTGTGCCGTAGTGATTAGTCACGACAGGTGGTTTCTGGATAGAATCTGTACACACATCCTGGCTTTCGAAGGTAACTCCGAAGTTTATTTCTTTGAAGGAAACTATTCAGATTATGAAGAAAACCGCAAAAAACGATTGGGTGATGTCACCCCAAAACGCATTAGATATAAAAAATTAGATTAAAAAAAAGAGGCTGCATTGTATTTGTAATTTCACCTCTAATTTGTCACATTGAGCCTGTCGAACGCCTTTTATACATTAAAAGAGGTCTTCGACAAGCTCAGAATGACAATTTTTCTTTTTATGCAGGTTGAAAAGGATTTGGCCTTTGGTTTTCTTTTGCTTTGCGTTTTCCCCTAAAGAAAAAATACAGGTTGATAAACAGCATAATACCGAGGTAAATGGCAAAACCGCCAATTTTAGAACTTAAGGCCTCAATTAAATTACGGTAATCATTAGCGCTGATGGTAATTTTCATAATGAGCAGCGCGAAACCAATATTCAACAGGTAAAAACCCGTTTCAAAAAGTTTGTTGGTTGCATTGGCAATCTCTTCCCTTCCCTTAAAAATATCCATCATATATACTTTGCTGTTTTTGAACAGCGTTTTTGAAACATAAAAAGTCAAAAAAAGTGCAACTGGTAAATAAACTGCATAGCCGATTAAAATTTTTGTCGTTTCCATAACTGAAAAGTTTAGATTGTTATTTAATTAATTTATGTATAGTATTGGTAAGCAGATAAATATTTAAATAATGAAGCGTGGAGAGGATACACACAATAGTGGCTACTTTTACAGCCATTACCTCTATTAATTGTTGCAGGGAAATAATCGTCTCCCACCCTACCAATGTCATGGCAGCGTAGCCAATGTTTACCAGGTAATAAGAAACCAGTAACGATTTATTGATCTGCTGGCAAAGGTCTAAATGATCAGGGATGAGTTCGGCGACAAAGATATTCCCGTTTCGATAACAGATTTTGCCAACCACCACAATGACGAATGCAATAACCGTAATAAAAATGCCATAACCGAATATATTGTAATCCATAACCATCAGCTTAATTATTTAACTTTCAGGAAAAATTGAAAATACAAATTAAAAAAATACGCCTCTCGGAGGCATTCTTTAAAATGTTTATACACTATTTCTCTCTCACGATGTAAAAGTAAATTAAATTTATTAAACTTTCAAATATTACTGAAAATTAATAAACAAATTATTTATGATTATGAATGGGAATGAGGGATCTTATTTTTATTAGTTCTCAATTTATTAAAGATTATTCACTGTGTTCAGAATTGACAGCAGAGGAAAGGTGGTTTTGATTTACAGTGTCTAATTTTCTGCATTATGCTAACAGATGCACTAATGGCCAATGAACTTTCCGGTCATAGATTTACAGAAGTAATGAAAAACCCCATACGGTTGTCACCCAGAGCGGAGCCGAAGGGGATTTACCGGTTTAGTGCCTATTTTTCAAGGCTTTTTTGACTGCAGCATCCGTCACCTCTTCCATTATTTTATACCCAGCCAGGTTAGGATGAACACCATCAACAGTCAGTTCGGCACGCTGCCCCTTTTTTTCATCTACCAAAGGCGTCCAATAATCCAAAATGGTATAATTCTGCGCTTTGGCGTAAGTCTCAATCTTTTCATTTAAATTAACAATGCTATCTGCTGCTTTAATGCGCTTATTCCATGGATATTCGTAAACTGGCAGATATTTACAAATGATAACTTTAATACGGTGTAACCTCGCCAGTTCTGCCATAGATTTAATGTTATCCATAATCTTATCTAGGCTAACATGGCCCGTATTGCCTGCAATGTCATTACTACCCGCCAAAATAATCACTATTTTTGGCTTTAGGTTAATCACATCCTGTCGAAAACGGATAAGCAGCTGTGGCGAAATCTGTCCGCTTATTCCCCTATCCACATAATTATTCCGGCTAAAATATTCAGGATCTTTCTGTTTCCAGAATTCGAAAATAGAACTCCCCAAAAACACTACCCTTTTTTCTTTTTTGGCTGGCGGTGGCAGAAGTTCATTTTCCTTCTGATACTTCGTTAGCGCAGCCCAATCGTCGCTGAAATTTTCTTTTTCAGGCTTGGTATTTAATGAGTCTGCTTTCTGATCTTGTGCGAATACAGCACCGCCAGAAAGCAATAAAATAAAAAGCAGGATTTTATTCATAAAGTAAATAACTAAACACTAAACTAAATAATCTGGGTATAAATATTTATTCATCAACATTAATGTTACTATTTAACTTGCTGTTTTTACCACCAAACTGGCTGAGGTTATAACTTAATGTTGCTTGTATAAAACGACTGATAAACCTCGTTCTGTTCTCTGAGATGGAATTATTGGTAATACTGGTGCTAAATAATGCACCCTGATTAAACAAATCGTTCGCCTGGACAGAGAAAAGCAACCTGTTTCCTTTCAGAAAAGATGTATTCATTCCCACATTTACCAACAAAGGATTCCCGGCATATAAGCTATATCCGAAATTTAAGCTTTTAGAGGCTGAAGCATTTACCCTGAAGTGTTTATTAGGAATCCAACTTGCACTTCCGCTCAGGGCCACCACCTGCACATTTTTGATATTCTGGTTCATTACCGAATAAGTATTGGAACTGAAACTATACGATGCACTGGTATTAAAAGCGTATTTTTTCTGGTTGAGGTTAAATTTAAAACCATTAGAAACGTTAATTCCTCTACTTCGGTTTAGTACATTATCGGTATAAAAAACATTGTGGCTATAAGCAATATTTCCGTTTATGGATAGGGAAAACTTATTGTCCAGCATTCTTTTATTTGCGGAGTAATTTGCACCAATATTATAAATACCGTTCACATTTTCGAATGTGGTTTGCTGTTTTAAACTATTTAGTGTGTCCCTGAGAAATACCGTATTGCTGACCACACTGTTGATCGCAAAGGTACCTGATAAGCCTGCCATAATACTCAAACCCGATTTGATCCCAAATTTATTATAGCTAAAATCAGCCGTATGGCTCGCTGTTGTTTTAAGATCTGGATTACCGATAATGAGGTTTTGCACATCATTGTTGTTCCTAATGGGCTGTAATTTATTAAAATCGGGCGAATTGGTAGCGCCACTATAGTCAAAGCTAAAACTTTCATTTTCCTTCATCTGATAGCTTAAATTAGCCGATGGCGAAAAATTTAACTGATAGTTTTTAAGTTTCTGCCCGGTATTGCGGTATTGACCAATAATGATGCTTGGAGAAAAATTAACCCCAAAATTATAACTAAGCTGGTTTTTGTTGGCATTATAACCGATACTGATGTTCTGGTTGATAAAATTCGAAACATAATCCTGCCCGAGTGAATCAACTACAAAACTGTTCCCAAGCGGACTGTTAACCTTAGTAGTTTGCAGATTGCGGCTTCGGCTTACCATAAAGCGATATGATACATTGATAAAATTATATCCGGTACTATCTTTCGATTTTTTTAGGGAGTTCGAAAACTGAATATTGCCACCAAAATTAGAACTTAAGGTATTGTTATCTACCAATCGATTCAAAATTGAATCTTTAAGCAATATATTGGTAGTCTCGTTATAGTAACGGATCATATCGTTAATGCTGCTATTGGTATTTCCGCCACTGTTACCAAAGCTGAAGCCCATAGATAATGAACGTTTATTATTGGATAACCGTCGCGACCAGTTGATGCTTCCATTAAGATTGGGATTGCTATTCCTCGAGCCTAAATTAGAACTCAGGTCTTGCCTGATGATTCCGGTTTTATTTGAAGTAGAAAAAGCATCATTACGGGTATCGGCCAGTGCGCCCGCAAGCATAACATTAAAATAATTTTTCTTTGTGGAACCGTTTAAGCCAAGGTTGATGTTATTGGTTAACGAATTGGAATTATTGATACTTTCCCGTAAATCGTAGATGGTGCCTTGCGGATTAAATGTTTCAAGGTAGTTGCTCTGGATAGATTTATTGGTTCCCTCACTGAAATCATAACTACCATTAACCGTAAATTCTTTTGAAATCTTATCTCTAATATTACCACTTAAGGCGCCATTATTCGATTTGGTAAACTCATTATTGGTTATCCCATAACGACCTCCAAAACCAATCTGTTTTGTTTTCTTCCAAATGTTTCCCTTACCTGCTAAACTATGTGCGTTATTGGTAGCAGTATTCACGTTTACTCCGCCAAAAATGCCTTTATCCTTCCCCGGCTTCATGACCAGGTTTAACATTTTTTGTGGTGTACCCGTTTTGATACCTGTAAAATTGGCTTCGTCACCATAATCTTCAATAACCTGTATTTTGGCAATAATATCTGCAGGCAACTGTCTAATATAATCCTCTACATTGTTAGTGAAAAAATCTTCACCATTTACCCGCAGCTTGGTCATTTTTTTCCCCATAGCAGTAACAGCACCTTTTTCATCAATCTCAATCCCTTGCAGTTGCCTTAGCAGGTCTTCCACTTTATCGTTTTCCCTCACCGTATAAGCGCCTGCATTATATTCGATGGTATCTTTTTTGATTTTAATGGGATCTACTTTTACTTTAACCTGCACGTCCTCCAGGCGGATGGTTTCGATCTGGAGCACAACAGGATCTAAAACAATATTTTTTTTCGAAGATTCAATTTCGTAAATAGTAGTAAAAGGCTTGTAGCCCAATGCAGTAATGGTAATATAAAACTTATTTCGGGTTACTTTTAAGAATGCAAAGTTTCCCTTCGCATCAGCGTTAGTTCGGAGGGTATCGTGGCCGTTGATCAATCGGATGCTTGCACCTTCAATAGGTTTCTTCAAAGAATCGATTACATGACCACTTATTTTAGACGAAGACTGTGCGAGAGCGTTAAAGGAAAATATGATCAGTATAAAAAATAATAAAAAGCATAAATTATTGCTTTTTCTCATCCCTCGGACCCCTTTTGTAAATGACAAGACCATTTAAAAAATTACGCAGAATCTGATCGCCGCAAAGTTTAAAATTCTCATGGTCTTCATTTCTAAAAATATCGCCAAGCTCTGCCTTGGTTACCTTAAATCCGACAAGGTCGCAAATGGTTATAATATCTTCTGTTTTAAGGGATAGGGCTACTCTAAGTTTCTTTAATATATCGTTATTACTCATTTGCTAATTGTAAGGATTATAATGGTGGAATGTTTTAATGTTGTAAAATGCTGAAAATTTTTGATTTAGCTATTCAGACTCCGGACTCATCTTCTAACTGGCCACTTCTAATTTAAGTTTCTTTCCTTTAATTTTCTCACCATTTAGTTTTTTTAACAATTGGGTTATCTTGTTTCTTTTTACTGCTATATAGCTGGTTGAATCTTTAACTTCTATCAATCCTAAATCATCCTTCGTTAAATCCCCTTTTTGTAAAAACAAACCAACAATGTCAATTTTATTAATTTTATCTTTCTTACCATGCGCCAGGTATAAGGTTACCCAATCGCTCGCCTCGGGTAAGGCATACCGGTCTTCTAAAACTTCTTCCTCAATATCATCGGGCAGATATTTGTAGTTTTCTTCTGTGGTTAAAATGGCATATGCTGTTCCTTTTGCATGCATACGTGCAGTGCGGCCATTCCGGTGAACATAGGCGTCTTCGGTATAGGGCAATTGATAATGTACAATATGCTCCACTTCGGGTATATCAAGTCCCCTGGCAGCCAGATCTGTTGTAATTAAAATCCGATGGCTCCCATTTCTAAATTTTAGTAACGCCTTTTCGCGATCGAACTGCTCCATTCCACCATGAAAAACATCGTGACCTAAACCATTTTCGAAAAGCAAATCACTAATCCGATCTACCGTTTCTCTATGGTTGCAGAAAACCAATGTATTTTTATTGCCTATTTTACTGAGTAACCTGAACAGGTAATCTAACTTATCAGCTGCAGGTGCTGTTATTTTTTTGAGTTTTAAATCTGGTTTTACTTCGATATTTTTTGAAAAATCAACTTCAATGGGGGCATCTAACTTTACAAAAGCCGGAATTTCTTCCATTTTAGTAGCAGAAGTAAGTATGCGCTGTTTTAGTGATAGCAATTTGCCAATAATGTACGACATATCACTTTCAAAACCAAACTCGAGTGCTTTATCAAATTCATCTAAAACTAAGGTTTCGATAAAAGATTCATCAAAGTTTTGATGCTCTAAATGATAAGCAATTCTACCGGGTGTTCCGATCAGGATGGCTGGTGGATGTGCAAGGTTATTTTTTTCTATCCTTACCGCATGCCCACCGTAACAGCAATTTACTTTGAATGAAGTGCCCATTTGCTTAAAAACCTGCTCAATTTGCAAGGCAAGTTCTCTTGATGGGACTAAAACCAAAGCTTGCACGCCATTCACCCCGCTCTTTAAATTGGATAGTAATGGCAACAAAAAGGCCAACGTTTTCCCTGAACCCGTTGGCGCTATTAATATGACATCTTTACCGGTCTTGGCTGCTTTTACAGAAGACTCCTGCATTTCGTTCAGTGCAGAAATGTTTAATTTTTTTAAGGCATTTTCTATCATTCCGCCATAAAGGTAATCATTTCTCTTCAGGGCAAAAACGACACCCTTTGTTAGGCCTTGAAAAATTTTCTCCGCAGTTTACGGAGCGTAGAAAAATTGAGCCTTTTATCCAGCAACATTAACATCTTACCACGTTTAGACATAGAAGATAATACCTTTTCGTTAACGGCATCAACTGAAGATAAGATTCTGTCAGTTAGTTCATCTACAATTTTATTCGCTCTGCTATTTTGTAATAACTGGAGCTCTTGAATTAATTCTGCTCTCATAATTAACAAATTTTAATGAATGTATAAATATTAACGGACCGAATAATGATTTGTTTCACCTAATTCGATTTCATCTAAATTATTTTGACTAACTTGTTGATAACTAACTTTGTTAGCAAATAAACAATCATGACTTAACATTTATTTAATTTTTAGCGCTTATTTTTATAAAAACCTGATTACCATTCGTTAACCTCAAAAAACACAGTGTATGACGTGGAAAAAATTTAGTGGCGAAATTATTCAGTCTTCAATCCTTGAAGAAATAGAAAATGCAATTATCAGAGAAAGCGAAAAAGGCTTTAAACTTAAGGTCTGCATCGGTACCGATTCGCAGGTAAAAGGTGCAATAACTGATTTTGCAACGGTAATTGTACTTTTAAGAGAACATCATGGCGGTTTTATGTACATCCACCAGGAAAAAAGTACGCAGCAGGTAAGCATCAAAGAAAGAATGTTGATGGAAGTGCAGAAATCTATTGAAACTGCCTATTCCATTTGCGATTTACTCGATATTTACGATGTAGCATTGGAAGTACATGCCGATATCAATACTAATCCATCATTTAAATCCAATAAAGCGCTCAATGATGCTATGGGTTATATTTTAAGCATGGGCTTTATTTTCAAAGCCAAACCCGAAGCATTTGCCAGCTCTACCTGTGCTGATAAAATGGTGCATTAGGGCGGAAGATGTGGGGATGGAAGAGGATGATGGTTTAATCCGGAAGTCTGGGGTCGGAAGTCACGAGCCTAAGCCATCCTTTCGAATAATCGTCATTTCGAGCGAAGCGCAGCGCAGTCGAGAAATCTGTGAATTAGGCTGATAATCGATGCGTTGACAGATCGTTTTTAGGGCAGTTCTTTTTTATTTCACACAGAGAAATCCCTAATGCTTTCGCTATACTTTAATGTTTATTGGTATCCCATAGTAATAAGATTGCTTCGCACCTTTTGATGACGAATAAAACTTACTCTTTATCTTTGTGGCCTTCGTGCTAAAAAAGAGGAAAATGTAAAATAGATTAGCACATCCAACGCTGGGATCTCTGCCTTCACGCTGCGAACTTTGCGGTTAAACCTAAAATATCCCCAACAAAACCGCATCTTTGTTGTTGTGCTTTAAAATAACAAATTGAAAACGTACAGATTAGAATTCACCCAAACATTGCCTATCGATCTGGATACTGCATGGGACTTTTTTTCTTCGCCAATGAACCTGGCCGAAATAACCCCAAAAGATATGACTTTTGATGTGACCTCGCCAAATATGGCCAACACCAAAATGTATCCGGGTTTAATCATCACCTATAAAGTTTCACCTTTATTTGGAATTAAATTGAATTGGGTAACAGAGATTACGCATGTTCAGGATAAGGCATATTTTATCGATGAACAGCGCTTTGGTCCTTTTGCGTTTTGGCACCATCAACATCATTTCGAAAAAATAGATGGCGGTGTATTTATGCGCGATGTTTTACATTATAGCATTGGCTGGGGACCAATTGGTGCTATTGCAAATGCAATGTTGGTGAACAACAAAATAAACGAAATTTTTAAATTCCGTTATCAAAAGGTTGAAGAATTATTTGGCAGGTTTTAGCTTTACTTACCACTTTTTAGTTGAAATGGTTTCGGCATTCTTTTTGGTTTTCTCTACCCTATTCGTGGCTAAATATTTTTTAAATTCATCACCGAATTTTTCGACTTTATTGTAGGTACTGTTTAAAATGTCTTTCCATGCACCAGCACCGAGTTTACCAGGTGTACGCTCTAAAGGTACACCAATTGTTGTGGCAGGTACAAAATTACCATAGCGATCTCTCTGATAAGGAATAAACAACATATCAGTTAACCAAAACCTATATTTTCCCTGACGGGCCTCGAAAACAAAATTATAGCTTACCTCCCCGCTAGGGTGGCTGGCAACCAAAATAGTCTTATCGATTACCATTGTTCCTTTAGCTAAAACGGAAGAGTCAGTGCTACCTTCTGGTTTCATTGATTTTTTATAAACCACATTAACAAAAGATCTGGCTCTTTGCAGTAAAGTATCTTTGCTCACCAATTGCGAATCTACCACCTGATAATAGATAAATTTTCCGTTATCATCTTTAGAAAACTGTTTTTGCTGTGCAGATAATTTAACTGAAAAAATGGCAAGAAAGCCAAAAAGAATGTATTTCATGAATAGGATCTAAAAGATAAACTAAATGTTAAAGATAAAAAAAGCCATCCTGATTTTACCCCAGGACGGCTTCCTATTTTTCAACTTTATTTTCTTAAAAAGCGTAAACTGCTGCCAGCGAAAACTGACCACCATTTGGTGCAGCTGCTCCGCTTTTGTTAAAGAAAGGTTTGTCGCTATTATGATCTAACCTAACTTCCGGGATAAAAGTTAAACCGCCAGATTTAATGTTCGCAGTAAGCGTAACTGCAGTGAAAGCTGTTTCCGGAACTGCCCCTGCTTCTTTAACTTTAAAATATTCGCCCCTTAAACCTATTGTAACAGCATCAGCCACTGCATATTGAGGATACAATGCTGCGCCCGCATAACTTCCCGGCACCGAACTATCCTTAATATCGTAATTGGCCGCATTCAAACCCAATTTAAATTTCTCCGTAATTTGATATGAAGTAGTTAAATCTACAATAGTGCCGTATCCGCCAAAACCAGCACCTGATAAGGCATTGATGTAAGCAGTCCAGCCCTCTACCGGCGCAACCATTAACTGCCCGCCCACTGCAGATACACCACGTGTTGCACTATAAACATTCCAATCATTAAATACACCCGCCATTAAACTCACTTTATCAGAAAACTTATAGGTTGCTTTAATACCCGCATTTTGGAATGGACCATTGGTGAATAAATAAGAGGTAGAGTAGTTGAAGTTTCCAACCGGTGAGATTACTTCATATCCGATAAATGTACCCATATAACCAGCCGTCATACTAAATTCATCAGTAAAATCATAGTTAACGTACAAGTTTTGGATATTAAAGGATGAACCACCAGCCGCGGCATCCGGTATAGATTGCGATTGTCCTCTTGGACCAAAAGAAAGTTCGCCTACAAATGAGGCCTTACCTGTTTTTTTCTTCAATGCAATATCAATCATTCCAAGGGAAACAGAGTTGTGATCGGTTACAAAAGATGTTTTGGCATTTAAAGGATTTTTCGCGAAATCATATTTAAAATAGGTATCTACCGATCCTGAAATTTCAAGTGGAGATGATGCAACCTCTTGAGCGAGGGCACACGTAGTGCTTGCCATTGTAAAAATAGCGGTTAAAAGTTTCTTCATGTTTGAGCTTGATTTGAGTTTAGATATATAAAGTCTTTAAGAAATTGGTTCTGTTATTGCACTGTTTCTTTCGATGTAAATGGCCCGCTCCTCTACCAGTAAGGTACCTTGAGAGTATTTCTCGTCATGCTGAGAAGCATCAAGACCAAGTTCTTCTTCTTCTTCAGAAACCCTGATTGGATTAATCAGATTTACCAATTTGAAAATTACGAATGATACAATAAAACTGAATGCAATTACAATTAAAGCACCTTTTAATTGGGTTACAAAAAAAGCTGGGTTGCCGTAAAACAAGCCATCTGCACCGGCAGCGTTAACGGTTTTGGTTGCAAAAACACCAGTCAAAAGCATACCTACAATACCACCAACACCATGGCAAGGAAAAACGTCTAATGTATCATCTAAACTGGTTTTTTGTTTCCATGACACCACTAAATTGGAAATAACTGCGGCAATGGCACCAATAAATACACTTGATGAAATACTTACAAAACCTGCACCTGGCGTAATGGCTACCAAACCAACTACTGCTCCAATACAAAAACCTAATACAGATGGTTTTTTGCCTCTTGCAACATCAAAGAACATCCACGACAAACCTGCAGCGCCTGCAGCGGTATTTGTTGTTAAAAATGCAGAAACAGCTAAACTACCAGCACTTAATGCAGAACCGGCATTAAAACCGAACCACCCAAACCATAATAACCCAGTACCAATTAATACGTAAGGGATATTAGCTGGCGGAACTTCTTTGTGCTCTAAGTGGGATTTTCTACGTTTCAGTACCAAAGCACCTGCCAGAGCAGCCATACCTGCAGAAATGTGTACCACTGTTCCACCTGCAAAATCCAATACACCCATTTTTAACAAGAAACCTTGTGGATGCCATGTCCAGTGTGCTAATGGTGAATAAACAAATATGGCGAATAAGACAATAAACAAAATATAAGAGGTAAAGCGGATACGCTCTGCCACAGCACCAACTACTAAACCTGGTGTAATGATGGCAAACATTAATTGAAACACAGCAAATAAAGATAGCGGAATAGTTAAGTCTGCTCCTCCCTGAAGATGTGGTGCTCCGGAATTTACACCTTTAAAAAACAAAAACGTTGATGGGTTTCCGATAAAACCACCAATAGTATCTCCGAAAGCCAAGCTAAAACCCACTACTGTCCATAACACGGTAATTACGCCTGCTGCTACCACACTTTTAATCATGGTAGACAATACATTTTTACGATGAACCATTCCACCATAAAAGAATGCAAGGCCCGGAGTCATTAAAAACACAAGCGCAGCTGCGATTAAAATAAATGCAATGTCTGGCCCACTATATTTTCCTTCATCAAAATTAGGAAGAAGTGGAATAAATAGAGCGAAAATTGCGACAATCATCAATATCGCAAAGGGCGCATACTGTTTAAAGGAGAATTTACTCATAGTTTTTAGGTTAATTTGTTTGTAATATTTAAATAATTAAAAATATGCTTGATTCATTTCATAAAAATACGACATATTGTATTTTTATGCACTATTCAATTGAATTTTTTTAATAAAAATGATAAATTTTTATAAAACAAAACAAAAAACAACCTTTAAAATAAAAATAACGAAAAATACGAGTGTTTTCAATACGAGTTTTTAAGAAAAATAAAATCAAATATTAACCCTATTTGACATTATTTTACCAAAAATTTGTCAATAATCAATTCAAAAAATGATTAAAAACCAAAAAACCCATGAAAATTCACGGATTTTTAATAAAAATATCTAAAAATTCGATTTATCTATCAAAATATGCAGACCCCTGAACAACGCCTCTTTTTTCAATTTCTTTATCCATATAGGTCTGAATTGCCGATTTATTAAGCCCCCAGTTAGGCGCAATCAACAAATCCCAATCCGAAATACCAAACAGCCGTTGGATAACAATATCCGGACGCAATAAAGGGATTAACTCACAAAGCAAATCAGTATATTCTTCGAGCGAAAATAATTTGAAGGGTTCTTTTTTATACTTAGCACCCATTATCGACCCTTCTACCACATGAAGGTGGTGAAACTTTACAAACTTGATCTGCGGAAAACGGTTAATTTCGTGAATGTAACCATACATCTGCTCTCTCGTTTCCCAGGGGAAACCAAAAATAGTGTGTACACAAAGATCGAGTTTACTGTCTTTTAAAAGTTCTACTGCAGCCACAAATTCGCCATGACTGCAACCTCTGTTAATCTGATCGAGGGTTTCATCATAGATAGATTCCATACCCATTTCCAAATCTACATCGAAACGATCAGTATAACTTTCTAACAATGCTACTTTTTCGGCATCGATACAATCTGGCCGGGTACCCACTGCAAAACCCACAATATCTTCAGTATTGATAGATAAGGCTTCATCATACATCATCTTTAAATAATGTACAGGCGCATAGGTATTGGTATTGGGCTGAAAATAAACAATGTATTTATCGGCCTTATAAGAGGTTCTAGCCCTGAGCATCCCTTCGGCCAGCTGATCTTTAATATTCGGATTTTGACGCGAAGGCTCTGGCGTAAATGAATCTACATTACAATAAGTACAGCCGCCAAACCCCTTGCTTCCATCCCGGTTGGGACAGGTAAAACCACCATCTACAATTACTTTAAACACGCGCTGTCCTTTGTACTTTTCGCGCAGGTAAGTTCCGTAATTTTTATAACCCTTTATCCCTGAATCTACTAGTGTTCCCATTATTTACAAAAATACGCTTTTTGTTTGAGACGTGGAGTGAGTTTTGAGATTTCGGACATCAGATGCGAGATTTGAGAGCGGTTAGCGGTTTGGGCTTGGGGTGCAACAGTTTTACAGGCAACTTATTCCAGGGCCTACCCTGCAATTAAGATGCTGGCCATATCGATACCAGGCAATTAAAAACACTGTATCTACCTTTAAAATAAATCTGATAGCTATAGGATTAGCAATGGAGCATAACTAAACCTCTTGCTCTTTTTTATTGATCAGAAAATAAACAGGTACGCCGAGCAAAACAATGATAAGTCCAGGCCAGGTATATTGTTGTTTGTAAATTAAAAGCAGAATGCAAAATGCTGCGCCGATTAACAGGTAAATAATCGGTGTGATTGGATACAACCAGGTTTTGTAAGGCCTCTCTATTCCAGGTTTTTTTATCCGCAAGTAAATTACACCAAAAACAGTGATCATATAAAAGAGCACGATAACAAAGGAAATCATATCTAAAAGATTACCATATTGACCACTTAAGCATAAAGCGGCTGCCCAAATGCCCTGCATCCAGAGCGACCTTTCGGGAACGCCGTTTTTATTGTTCTTAAGCGCCGCTTTAAAAAACATGCCGTCTTGTGCCATGGTTTGAAAAACCCTTGCCCCTGCCAATACGATTCCGTTAACACAACCAAAAGTAGAAATCATCACCAGCAATGCGATAATTACTGTACCAACACCACTGCCAAAAATCTGCTCCGAAGCGGCAACCGCAACCCGATCATTAAGGGCGAAAGCAATACTATCTCTATCTAGCGTGTTGAGATAGACAAAATTAACCAATAAATAAAGAATCATTACGGCCGAGGTGCCTAAAACCATCGAACGCACTACATTTTTTTTTGGGTTTTCGATTTCTCCGGAAACGAAGGTTACGTTTTCCCAGGCCACACTAGAAAATACAGAACCCACCATTGCTGCTGCAATTCCGCCCATTATGGTCATTCCTGAGATAGATTCCCATCCCGATTTCAGGAAATTACCGCTTGGGTCTGTTTTAAGATTATTAAAAGCATTCCAGCCAAAACTCATATTTCCTGTCCAGAAACTGTTTTTCACCAAGAGAAAACCCAGAATAATCAGACCGATTAAAGCGACGATTTTAGAACCTGTAAAAATATTCTGCAGTATTTTACCGCCCTCAACACCTTTTGTATTGATATAAGTTAATAGCAGAATAACGCCGATAGCTAAAATCTGGATCCAGGTAATTTTATATCCACCACTTTGAAAAATTGGCGCGGCATTATTTAAAGCAGGAATAAGGTAGGCCGTAAATTTACCAAAAGCCACTGCAACAGCTGCAATCGTACCGGTCTGGATAACGGTAAAAAGACCCCAACCATAAAGAAAACCCATCATTTTACCAAAAATCTCTTTTAGATAAGTGTATTGCCCGCCCGCTTTAGGAAACATTGAAGAAAGCTCACCATAAGAAATTGCTGCTGCAACAGTCATTACCGCTGTTATGATCCATACTACAATTAACCAATAACCAGAACCTAAATTACGCATGATATCGGCACTTACAATAAAGATACCGCTCCCGATCATTGAGCCCATCACCAACATGGTGGCATCAAAAAGGCTTAATTTTCTTTTAGAAGATCCATCTTCTTTCTCCATTTTCATTTTTTAGTCTGGTTTAGTTTGTGGCTAATTTATTTAAAAAAAAGAGAATCGGTGCGCTTCGCATGTATTATTTTAATTGAATAAAAATTTTTCACCAAGGCATTGAAAATTTTAATCACAAAAAGAATATTTTATTAACTTGCTAAGTATAAGTCCGAAGGATGGATTACGGAGTACACAGTGAACTAATGGATTGGCCAGGTTTGAAGTTTAGCGTAGGTAATTGCTGCCGAGGAAACAGCTAAACAATTAACGGATTCATACAGTTAACCAATTAAATAACCACTAACCAAATATAAAAACCAATTATTAACTATGAACTTTTTACAAAACAATTTAATTTACTGTATTCCGGCGCTGGGGCTTGTCGGCATTATAGTTATGATGATTAAAAGCGCCTGGGTAAACAAGCAAGATGCAGGCGATAAGAACATGCAGGAACTTGCAGGCTATATAGCCGATGGTGCTATGGCTTTCTTAAAAGCGGAATGGAGGGTGCTCAGTATTTTTGCTGTTTTTACAGCAGCACTCCTGGCCTATTCCGGAACGATTACCGAAATTAAAGGTATTCCGATGCACTCGAGCTGGATTATCTCTATCTCATTCATTATCGGAGCGGTATTCTCTGCTACAGCAGGCTACATTGGTATGAAATCGGCCACAAAAGCCAATGTAAGAACCACACAGGCGGCCAGAACGAGTTTAAAACAAGCCTTAAAAGTATCATTTACCGGAGGTACAGTAATGGGCCTGGGCGTTGCCGGGCTAGCTGTTTTAGGTTTAGGTGGCTTATTTATTGTATTTCTCAAGCATTTTAATGTTGTTTCGGTTAATAGTGTGGAAATGAAAACCGCAATTGAAGTTTTAACCGGATTTTCATTGGGTGCCGAATCTATTGCCCTGTTTGCCCGTGTTGGCGGTGGTATCTATACCAAAGCTGCCGATGTTGGTGCAGATTTAGTGGGAAAGGTAGAGGCTGGTATTCCTGAAGATGATGTGCGCAACCCGGCTACCATTGCCGATAACGTGGGCGATAATGTTGGTGATGTTGCCGGGATGGGAGCTGATTTATTCGGTTCGTATGTTGCGACCATTTTAGCAACCATGGTTTTAGGACAGGAGATTGATGTGAAAGATAATTTTGGAGGAATGTCTCCCATTCTTTTACCTATGGTCATCTGTGGGCTGGGTATTATATTTTCGATTATCGGAACCTGGTTTGTAACCATTAAAGATGAAAAATCGAATGTACAGAATGCGTTGAATCTGGGTAACTGGTCGTCCATTGTAATCACTGCTGTAGCTTCTTTCTTTATTGTAAAATGGATGTTGCCCGAAACGCTTGAACTACGTGGATATGAATTCTCCAGCATCAACGTATTTTATGCCATTATAGTAGGCCTGGTAGTAGGTACCATTATGAGTGTTGTTACAGAATATTTCACAGCAATGGGGAAGGGTCCTGTAAATTCAATTATTCAACAATCATCTACCGGGCACGCCACCAATATTATTGCAGGTTTATCTGTAGGGATGAAATCTACCGTAATCCCTATTCTGGTATTAGCTGGAGGAATTATGGCATCTTACCATTTTGCAGGCCTATATGGGGTTGCCATTGCCGCCGCCGGAATGATGGCTACTACAGCCATGCAATTGGCTATTGATGCTTTCGGACCCATTGCGGATAATGCTGGTGGTATTGCAGAAATGAGCCAGTTACCTCCAGAAGTACGTGAACGCACCGATAATTTAGATGCTGTGGGTAATACCACCGCAGCCACAGGAAAAGGTTTTGCCATTGCCTCTGCTGCGCTTACTTCATTAGCTTTATTTGCCGCATTCGTGGGTATTGCCGGCATCTCTGCGATAGATATCTATAAAGCACCTGTATTGGCGGGATTATTCGTTGGCGGCATGATTCCTTTTATTTTCTCCGCTTTATGCATACAGGCGGTTGGTAAAGCCGCAATGGATATGGTACAGGAAGTGCGCAGACAATTCCGTGAAATACCAGGCATTATGGAATACAAAGCCAAACCGGAATATGAAAAATGTGTGGCCATTTCTACCAAAGCCTCTATCCGCGAGATGATGATGCCCGGCGCTATTGCTTTAATCACTCCTGTAATTGTAGGCTTTACTTTTGGGCCGGAGGTTTTAGGTGGATTATTGGCTGGCGTTACCGTAACGGGCGTATTGATGGGTATTTTCCAGAGTAATGCTGGCGGTGCCTGGGATAATGCAAAAAAGTCTTTCGAACAGGGTGTACTGATCAATGGCGAAATGTACTACAAAAAATCAGAACCGCATAAAGCTTCAGTAACAGGAGATACTGTTGGCGATCCTTTTAAAGATACTTCTGGCCCTTCGATGAATATTTTGATCAAATTAATGTCTATCGTATCACTGGTTATTGCTCCTTATATCGCAGTTAAGGCAATTGCAGGTGAACACAGACAGGAAGTTCGGAAAGAAATCCGAATTGAACAAAAAACCGATGCTTCGGGCAACACAAAAACAGACACTTTAATAAATACGACTGATACATTAAGCCGTTAGTTGTAAAAACATAGATATAAACATCAATAAAAGGGATTTTAACACAATCCCTTTTTCTTTTTGGTAATTTTTATTTAGGTTTACTGCTTATTATCATAAAAATCAACAAACATAAAAGACTAAACAACTTATGAATCTAAAAAAGCCTATTGATGTGCTTATAGCAGAATCTGCTGAAAGCGGTGAAGGCACGCTGAAACGGACACTGAGCAGTACGAGCCTTGTTGCGTTGGGCATTGGAGCTATTATTGGTGCAGGCTTATTTTCGTTAACTGGTATTGCAGCTGCTGATCATGCTGGACCTGCTGTAACCTTATCATTTGTATTAGCCGCAGTTGGCTGTGCTTTTGCCGGATTATGTTACGCTGAATTTGCATCGATGATACCGGTAGCAGGAAGTGCTTATACCTATTCGTATGCTACCATGGGCGAGTTTATGGCATGGGTTATCGGCTGGGATCTTGTTCTTGAATATGCTTTAGGGGCCGCAACCGTGGGTGTTTCATGGTCTGGATACTTTAATAAACTATTGCATGAGTTTGGGCTCGAAATGCCGCTCTTCTTAACTAAATCATTTGCAGAAGTAGATGGAGGAGGAATTAACCTTCCTGCCGTAGTAATCGTTTCTTTACTTTCATTAATGTTAATCCGCGGTACTAAAGAATCTGCAAGCCTTAACAATATTTTAGTAATTGTAAAAGTAGCTGTAGTAATCATTTTCATCGCGCTAGGATGGAAATTCATTAACCCGGCTAACCACACACCTTATATCCCTGCAAACACAGGTGTTAAAGGAGAGTTTGGTATTTCTGGTATTGCAGCGGGTGCAGCGTTAGTGTTTTTCGCATTTATTGGTTTTGATGCGGTTTCTACAGCAGCTCAGGAAGCTAAAAATCCACAAAAAGGCATGCCAATCGGTATATTGGGTTCTTTAGTGGTTTGTACAATATTATATGTGTTGTTTGCGCACGTGATGACAGGTTTGGTACCTTACTCTATTTTCAAAGGTGATGCTTCTCCTGCTGCTACAGCTTTTAAAGTAACCGGATACAGCTGGTTGCAAATGGGCTTAATCATCGCCATTCTAGCGGGCTATACCTCTGTAATATTAGTGATGTTAATGGGCCAATCAAGGGTATTCTATACCATGTCTAAAGACGGATTGCTACCAAAATTCTTCAGCAGTATCCATTCTAAATTTAGAACGCCTTTCAAAACCAATATTTTCTTCATGTTTTTTGTAAGCATCTTTGCTGGTTTCGTTCCGGTTACCGATTTAGGCCATATGGTTTCTATTGGTACGTTGTTTGCATTCTCTTTAGTTTGTATTGGTGTAATGTTATTACGTAAAACAGATCCTGACAGGCCACGTCCTTTCAAAACGCCTTTAGTTCCTTTCGTACCAATTATGGGCATAATCGTTTGTGTTTACCTGATGTCATCCTTACCTCTTGAAGCTTGGATCAGGTTAGCCATCTGGATGGCGCTTGGAATAGCGATTTATTTCTTCTATGGTAAAGGAAATTCAGTATTAAGAAATAAAGGTAAAGTGGTTGGCCCGGTAGATCCACCAAAACCAGAGTTATAACATCAAAAGAAAAAAAATCAAAGCCCCGATTAAAAGTCGGGGCTTTTTTTATGTTAAATATGTCTAGTCCTGAAATAGCGATACAAAAATAAATCGTTATGACAATTATTATAAGTTCGGGTTACCAAAAGCGTACCCAAAAGGACTATTCCTTATCCCTTAAACATCAGATTGTTTTCGAGATTGAACAGGGTGAACTCTCCACAACAG
>NZ_FNCH01000038.1 GCF_900100705.1 Pedobacter terrae | reverse complement strand
ATATTTTCTTTCATCCTGAGCAACGAAGGATCTTTTGATTGCCGTTAAAACGAAAAATCCGTCATTTCGACCGTAGTGCCTGCCCGTACAGGCGGGGAGAAATCTTTTAGATTAGTTTATTTGCTACAATTTTCTCCATCACGCTGGCTTGCCTCGGTTAGCCACCGAAGGGCTTTTACTTTTTCCTTGATGGAAAAGAAACAAACCTGAGCGCAGCGAAAGCATGCCTGCCGTTAAAAACAACAAACACCGAGGCATAACTGAAAGGCTTGCATCTGATGTCTGATAAATTCGTCAAAGCTTTGAGGTCGTCTGCACAAGCCCCCGATGAAGGATCGGGGAGGGCGTGCTGCCTCTAGGCAGTGGTAGGTTGAAAGAAGGTGCAAAAGCTTTAACGTTTTCTCCTTCCATCATATCCCAGGCCGGATCGTAGGGCAGGGCGCAGATAGCATGGCGTATAAGAATAATTTCTTATATGATCGTCATTCCTGCGCATTAGTATAGCGAAGGATCTGTAGGTGCAGCGCATTAACACTGTTCAAGTACTGTAATTTACTATTTAAAATTCAATACATTTTATTGTGGTTAGTCGGATATTATAAGAGTTGTAGCGGTTTGGGAAAGTAATTGTAATGCGCATCTGTTCAGATAGTTCGGCTCCTTAATGCGCCCGATTTTGTTATCGGACGCATTTTCAAATCGGCCTTAGTTTAATAAAACATTGTGCTAAATTAATGAGTGCACAATTTTTGACGTGTAAAAACAAATACTACCTTCTTTTCGATAAACCAAATGAATAACGAAAGCCGGCAGTAAAGCTTGTATTGTTTGCGCCAGAACCTTTAGCAAATATTTCAATGTTATCGCCTTTTTTCAAAGGGATCTGATATCCGAGTCCATAAGCCTGATAAAATCCATTTGTTGCGTATGTGCCATTATTATAGCTGCTTCCTGTGCCCGTGTAAGGAAAATTAGTGGTCTGGTATTCATCCTGGTATCCCAATTCGGCTGATAGATAAAAACGGCCAATGTAGTATTTTGCACCTGCATACATGGCATTTTGCAGCACTTTAACGTTTTTGGCCTGCGTTATACTACCATTGTTATTAATATAACCAATTGCTGGGTTATTCTTCTGGATATAGGCGAGGTTTATTCCTGCGGTAAAACCCCAATGCTTGTTTAAGCGATATTCGTAACCTATTTCTCCACCAAAAACAGGTGCTTTAAATGTTGAGTTGTAACCTGCAAAGGGCGAGATGTGTACGCTGTGTTTAATTACACCTGTACTATCTTGTGCCTTACTTGTTTTAATGCCAAAAAATCCGATTAGTAGCATTAATGGTAATGTTTTAGTTTTCATGAACTAAAAATGCAGTAGATTAATAGACTTTCGTCTTTAATTAACGATCTTTAACGTGATTTACATTATTTAACTTAAAATGTGTTAAACAGTGTGATGTTTTTAAATGCTACACTGAGCAGATAGCATGGAGCATAACATTATCCATGGATCGATTACTTTGAAACCTTGAGGGGCGACGTTGGGTCGTCATTTCGACCGTAGCGCCTGCCCGTACAGGCGGGGAGAAATTTTTTAAGTTAGTTTATTAGCCACAGTCAATACGCGATATAGTTTACTTCGGCTCATTGCCGCCGGGGCTAGTCCTTTTTCCTTGATGAAAAAGGGACCAAAAAATCAAGGCTTGGATCTGATGTCGGATAAATTCGTCAAAGCTTTGAGGTCGTCAGCACAAGCCCCCGATGAAGGATCGGGGAGGGCGTGCTGCCTCGGGGCAGTGGTAGGTTGAAAGAAGGTGCAAAAGCTTTAACGTTTTCTCCTTCCATCATCTCCCAGGCCGGGTAGCAGGGTGCAGATCGCATGGAGTAGAATGGCGTGGAGCATATTGCAGGCTAAGGCGATCGCTATAATACGGTCGTCATTCCCGCGCATGCGGGAATCTTAATGCGCTAGTTATTCTTTACCCTTAGCTCGGGCTTGCCTCGGCTACCGATGAAAAATCGGTACAGGTCCACCGCCGCCGAGGGCTCTTTCTTTTGGCTTGGCCCAAAAGAAACAAACCTGAGCGCAGCGAAAGCATGACAACCGATAAAACAAACAATAAAAGGTCATAAACCCAAGGCTTGGATCTGATGTCGGATAAATTCGTCAAAGCTTTGAGGTCGTCAGCACAAGCCCCCGATGAAGGATCGGGGAGGGCGTGCTGCCTCGGGGCAGTGGTAGTTCGAAAGGAGGTGCAAAAGCTTTAACGTTTTCTCCTTCCATCATCTCCCAGGCCGGATAGCAGGGTGCAGATAGCAAGGTGCAGATGGAATGGTGTAGAAGGATAATTTCTAATACAATCGTCATCCGATAGCTATCGGATCCCGCGTAGGCGGGAATCTTAAAGCGGTTGTTTTTTTGCCTTGGCTCGGGCTTGCCTCGGCTACCGATGTAAAATCGGTACGGCTATACCGTCGCTTTGATACTGCCATGGGCTGTTGGGTATGAAGGGGTAACTGCAAAGCTTTCCGTGCTTTTTCCGGCGAAAATCTGGGAGGCCGGATAGCAGGGTGTATAAGATAGTTTCTAATATGGTATTTGTTCCATCAATAAATCCGTCATTTCGACCGTAGCGGAGAAATCTTTTAAATTAGATTAATAGTGTAGATTCTTTGCCCTCAGCTCGGGCTTGCCTCGGTTAGCCACCGAAGGGCTCTTACTTTTGGCTTGGCCCAAAAGTAACAAACCTGAGCGCAGCGAAAGCATGACAACCGATAAAACAAACAATAAAAGGTCATAAACCCAAGGCTTGCATCCTTCCTTGTAAAAAGCTACGGAAATCTTATTGCGGCAGCATCGAGGCTCTCATCCCTTGCTTGTCCCACCGCGCCCGCTTTGATCCTGCCTTGGGCTGTGGGGTATGAGGGGAATTGCAAAGATTTCCGTGCTTTTTCCGGCGGAAATCTGCGAGGCCGGATAGCAAGGTGCAGATCGCATGGTGCTTGTGATAGTTGTTCAACCAATAAATCCGTCATTCCCGCGCAGGCGGGAATCTTAATGCGTAGCTCAGAGTTGCAGTCGTTAGTTCAAACGTTGCGGTCGTTAGTTCAAACGTTGCGGTCGATAGTTCAAACGTTGCGGTCGTTAGTTCAAACGTTGCAGTCGACAGTTCAAACGCTGCGGTCGTTAGTTCCAACGTTGCAGTCGTTAGTTCAGACGTTGCAGTCAATAGTTCAGAGGTTGCGATCGACAGTTCAGAGGTTGCGGTCGGTAGTTCAGACGGTGCAGCAGGTAGTTTAGCGGTTAAAGGTGATAGTTGAGGAGATGCAATGAGCCATTTTACCGCTAAGCATGGCCTGAAAGAGAAACAGCAACCTGTTTGGTGCTTGTTAAATGGAAATAGGGAAATAAATTAGGGATGATTTTTTAGGGTATTATTGGGTTGTTAGTTTAGCGTTCGGAACAGAATACCCGAAATCTGTTTGTATTGGGGGCTGGTTGAGCCAAAAACAGATCTCGCATAGTTTTTCACATCCTGCGCCAGGGCAACTATACCCGTTTCTGCATCGTACAGCGTATTATTGCGGTTAATGCGTAGGGTACTCAACTGCGAGGTGTTGGCTACCACATCGCGGTTTTTCTGCAATAAATCGTTATATAAACTGGTAAGGCTGGCCAGCTGCAAATCTACCTCGTTAGGGGCGTACTGCGGTATGGTGGCTAAGAGTTTAATCTGCTTATCCAACGTATCGAGCAGATTATCGTAACTCTGTTGCGAGGCCGAAACCTGGTTAACCACCGTGCCGCTGGCGGCCAGGTTATTCTTTTCTTCGACGGTGAGTTTGGCCGTTGCCCTTTGCCCCTGTATTTTGCGGTGGTGGCTTACGGCATTATCCAATACCTGTTGCGGTACACTATTGGCCTTAACGGCGCTCAGCACACGGGTACTCAGCTTTTTTAAGGGGGCAAAAGCCAGATCGCGCAGGGCTATGGCATTGCTGTTTTTTGCAGCCGCATCGTGCACCTGCTCGTTAATGGTTTTGGCTGCGGTAGCTTTCTCGGATAAACTGCTCAACTGGATGTTGGCATTGCTGGGGTTGTACACCGCGCCATAACCGGTTACATAACTTAACAGGGTTTCGAAGTTGGCTACGTTTTTGGCGTGGCCGGTCTCATTCGTTTTAGACATAACTTGTAGTTTTAAAAAGTAAATAAATTAGATTAATTGGTATTAAGTTAATATTATTTTCTTTACAACTAAAAGGAGTGGAGAGATTTTTTTAAAAGAATGGGGGAAACCGTAAGGTTTAATTTTCTAAGGCATGTACTTTCACGAAATGAAAAAACTCCATTATATGAAAAAAACAATTTTATTATTATTACAAATTTGCCTGTTGGTTATGCCAGTTTTGGCACAACGAAGATCTACAAGTGTTAGGGGGTATACCAGAAAAGATGGCACCTATGTGCGCCCACATGTGAGAGGCTATGCAGCAGGTTCTGGAAGTACCTCTTCATATAGTTCCGGTAATAGTTCTGCTTCAACAAGTGATGAAATTGCTTTTACTACGTTAAAGTTTGCAGCTGTAGATGTAAATGATGGCGCTGGTGCTAAACCAGCCTATATTAAAGAGAAAGGACAAAAGATAGCTTTAACCACTTTAAATTTTATAAACAGTGAAGATGACGGCACAAGTTTAAAAGACAAAACCGAAGTAGGTGGTATCGTTTTTTATGTTTCTGTTTTAAGATATAAAGGTAAAACGTTAGATATCTGTACTATTACGAGAAGCTATGGTAGTTGGGACTTCGAAAAGGTGTCGCATGAATTTCAAAAAAAGGATATTACTACTGAAGATGCTTTAGATCTTGTATCTAATTATGGCTGGAGCATTTCTAACGATAAAATAAGCAAAAATTTTCAATATGATTATAATAGTAAAGGTTTGCCATCATTTCTAACTAAAACTACTGAAGCTATAAGAGTTGAATAGCATTTTAAGTACTTAGATTTAAGTTATTTATAAAAGAAATGTTAGAACTTATTAACAATCTTTTTTGCTTGCTAATGCTTCATTTTCAGTAAGTTAAATTTTTATGCCTTAGGTTCTGACTGTTGGCTGAATAAATTATTAACTAAATGGGTTGATTGTTAATAACTTGCATGGAAATTGACTTGCAGTTTTGATTAAGTTTGTATTATAAGTCAGACGAGTGTTGACGGGTTTAATAAAAAATAAAAAAAGCTCAGGAAACTGCGACATATCCTGAGCCTAATAAAATTTATTATTCGCAACTAAGGGAATTAGAAACGAACATGAGGTAGCATCGTTATTTAGAATGGTGCAAAAGTAGAAATATTATGCTTTTGTGCACTATAAAGTTCATCTTCTTTTTCTCCTATTGCCTGGGGATACCGGCCATGCAAAGCTTTCTGGAAATAATTAAACTGCTCAAGTAATTGGGCAATCATTCCTATTATTAAATTTTTAGCATGGCTACAAATGGAAAACCAGGCGACAACCGCCGACATGGAACAGTAAAAGATCGCTCGCAAGCTTTTAACCCAACAACTGAACAGTGGGTTAAACGAGATACCGAAACCGGTAGATTTATGGATGTAAAACAAGACGGGACACCTTTTAAGGGTGTTAGGAGGGAGAAGAAATAGATGTTGAATATTAGTATTGCTAAACTTGAGCAAGCAAGACAAAATACACAAGCATTCGCGAAAAGCTTAAGTCAGGCTGCAAAAGGCTTCGGCACTAATGGGTCTTTTAGTGGTATATTTAAAAGCTTTATTGGTAAGTTTCATAATGATAACGAGAATAAAGGCAAATTTCATACGCAATTGCAAGATGCGTATAAGCTTCAGTTTATCGAGAACTCGGTAAATAATAAACGTGCCAAGAAATATTGTGAGGCCTTTTCCAGTTATAGTGATTATATGATGAAAAATGGGTTTGGCTTGGATAATTTTTTTACGAGAATAAACCTGAAATTACTCGCAGATGTTTCACTGGGAGGTAATTCTCCAATTTTAAGTTCGAGTGATACTCGTAATATGGTTTTTTCAATAGAAGAATCACCAAGAGATTGGCAGAATGAATTAAAATATCCGATTCTCCAAAGATACCTTGCCGAAAATTATTATTCATGTGAGAAAAATCAAGTCGAAATCGGCATTTTCAATGTTAATAGTGGCCTATTTGAGCTAAAAATTTTTGATGATATTGAAATAGCAAATGCTTTTGAAGAGGCTAAAACCGTACTTGGAAATGTTAAATATATATTAGATCAATCGTAGTCTCTTGAAGAATTTACAAAGACTACAATAAAGTAAAGAAAGAATTTATTAAAGTGTGCTTAATATAAGCAATCTTACACTAGATTTTTTAAAGGTCAGTTTTTAAACTAAATCCAAATTAGTATATGAAGATAACCCAACTCAAAATTGCCAATTTTAGATTGTTAAAGAATTTTTCTATGGATTTAGAAGAAGAACTTTCTCTCGTAATTGGAAAAAATAATACAGGAAAAACATCTATTCTATCTGTTCTTGACAAATTCTTAAACGAGAAAAGTAAATTTTCTTACGACGATTTCAATATAGATTTTAGAAATGAACTGGAAAGCCTTATTAAATCAGAAGTTGTACCTGAATATTTTGCACCTAAAGGAATTAAATTAAAAATCTTTATTGAATACAACGAAAAAGATGACTTATCAAACGTCAGCAGAGTATTAATGGATTTAGATCCTGATAACAATAAAATTGTATTAGGGTTTGAATACACAGTAAGCTATACTGATTTTCTGGAATTGAGAGCCGATTTTGCTATATATAGAGTAAAAGAAAAGATTAAGGTAGATGAAAAAAAGAAGAGCAAGCCTGGTGATTTAAGTGAGTTCTTGAAGAAAGAATTAGATAATTACTTCCATCCTCACAAATTATCTATTGAGTACGATGTGGTTACTAATACAGCTAATGAGGTTAATTACATTGACCTTGAAAGTGAAGGAATTAGTATTAAAGATATTATAGGTTTCAAATACATCAGCGCAAGACGTGACGTAACTAATAAGGAGAAGGAAAATACATTATCTAAGCATACATCCAACCTTTACAAAAAACAAGAAGATAATGCCGAAAAAAATCAAGCTACTGAAAATTTTAAAGACCAACTTTCAGAGACCGATAGTACATTAAGTAATATATACAAAGACTTGTTTGGTGATGTAATTAAGAAAGTGCAAGATTTTGGAGGAATAAAGCTGAATGATACGGATATAGCAATTATTTCAACATTGCAACATAGAGAATTACTTGAAGGTAATACAACCGTAGTATATACCCACGACGAACATAAGTTACCAGAACATTATAATGGTTTAGGTTATATGAACCTAATAAGTATGATTTTTGAAATTGAAATTCTCGTACAAGATTTCAAAAGAGATAAGGATAAGAAGCCAGCGGACATAAACTTGCTCATTATTGAAGAGCCAGAGGCACATACTCATCCACAAATGCAATATATCTTTATAAAAAATATAAAGAAATTACTTGCTGAAGGTGTAAAGAAAGGGGATGGAATAAATCGACCACTTCAATATATAATTACCACACATTCATCTCATATCGTTGCTGATAGTGATTTTGATGACATCAAATATTTAAAAGTGGAAAACAAAAATGATGTTGTTGCAAAAAATCTTTCAGATTTAAGAAAGCAATATGATGAAGATCCAAAGCAATATCAATTTCTAAAGCAATATCTAACCATCAGCAGAGCTGAAATATTCTTTGCGGATAAAGCGGTGCTTATCGAGGGAGATACAGAAAGAATATTGATACCAACCTTTATGAGGAAAGTTGATTTGGAAGAAATAGCTCGTTTAAAAGCAGAAAATAAAGAAGATACTTTACTTCCCCTATTATCTCAAAATATATCTATAATAGAAGTTGGAGCATATTCTCAAATTTTCGGAAAGTTTATAGAGTTTTTGGGTATTAAATCTTTGATTTTAACGGATATTGATGCCATTAAAGTCGTAAAACAAGATGACAATGGTCAAGATGTTTGGGGAGCTTGTCCTGTTGATGAAGGGACAAAAACAAGTAATTCGGCAATCAATCATTTTTTAAAAGAAATTGCTTGGAATGACTTGAAAGTATTACCTATAGTCAACAGAACTATTGTTCTGGGAGGCTCTACAGTTTGTATATGCTATCAGCAGGACGAGTTGAACGAAAAAGACGAAAAGTATAATGCGAGAAGTTTTGAAGATGCATTTATTTATATTAATCATGCTTTTATAAAGGACAAGAAAGATGAATTTCAAGGATTAAAAAACACAAAACTATTTGATGATGGTGTAAGTAATGCTTATGTACTAGCGAATTCGTGTATAAAAAAGAAAACTCATTTCGCATTAGATATTTTATATCATAGTGATAAAGATTTTAGTAATTGGAGTATTCCTATATATATCAAAAATGGTTTATTATGGCTGAAGGAAGATTAAGTTTAGAACCTGAGGTTCAAGAAATCCTGCAATCAATTGATGAAGAAAGAAACTTCCTTTTAAGTGGTGGTGCAGGAAGTGGTAAAACCTATTCGTTGGTAAGTGTCATTCGTCAAGTACTCGCTGAAAATTCAACTGCAAAAGTCGCCTGTATGACATACACCAATTCAGCAGTAAAAGAAATCGAAGAAAGAGTAAATCATAAGAACCTAAATGTATCTACAATTCACGACTTCTTATGGGATAATTTAAAGCACTTTCAAAAAGAGCTTAAAGAAACAATTATTTCATTAGCAAATAATGAAGACGTCGGCAAAATTTCAATTGATCATATAAACACTGTTCCTAATAATTTCTTTGATATCTTACCAGACGGCATACAATATAAAGAGTTTGTGCGGTTACGTGAAGGAATAATTTCTCACGATGAATTGCTTATTGTTGCCAACTCTCTTTTTGAGAAATATCCTAAACTTAGCAGTATTGTAAAGGATAAATACAAGTTCATTTTTATTGATGAGTATCAAGACACAAGTAAAGAAGTTGTAGATATATTCCTTACTCATTTCAAGAAAAGCGAAAGGAAAAATGTTATTGGCTTTTTTGGAGACGCGATGCAATCAATTTACGAAACTGGGATTGGAAATTTAGATGATTACAAAGGAGATGATGCAGATACTGTAAATGAAATTCCAAAGAAACAGAACCGAAGAAACCCCCAACTAGTAATTAATTTAGCTAATAAACTACGTACAGATGGTATAATACAAGAACCATCTAATGACCCAAATGCGCCTAATATGCTTGAAGGTATTGTAAAGCAAGGAAATGTGCTGTTTCTGCATTCTACTGATGGTGGTATTAGTAACGTTGAAAAATACTTAAAGGAAAATTATGATTGGAATTTTAATAATTCAAAAGAGACTAAGGAATTAAACCTCACTCATAATTTAATAGCGGGCAAAGCAGGATTTAGAATGTTGATGGATATTTATGATAATGACCCAGTTATTGGGTTAAAATCAGAGATTCTTGACAAGATAAAGAATAATAAGAAGAATAATAGACCAGAAATTGAAATCGACGAAGACGATACTTTCGATATTGTTGTAGACAAGTTTCAATTGAAAAATAGACAAAGAGAACTAAAGAAAGAAATTTTATTGGCAGACCCGATAATGGCTGAATTGTACAGTCAGCTAAAAGATCAACCATTCTCTGAAGTAAAAAAAATATACTTAAACAAAGATGCTCTGATTGATGATAAAAAACAAGATGAAAAGGACGTAAATAAAAAGGGTTCGAAGAGAGATAATCTTATAAAACATCTCTTTAAAATCCAGACTAGTATTTCTTTGTATAAAAATAAAAGGTTTAATGAATTTCTAAGAGCTACAGACTATCGTTATAAAATCACGAGCATTGCAAGTAAAAGAACTTTAAAAGAAAATATTGATAATCTCATAAATGTTGGCGATAAAACAATAGAGGATGTCATTATAGATGCCAACGAAAAGGGCATTTCTCTGATTGATGATAAGCTTATTGATTTTAAAGAGGAAAATGAGTATCTATACAATCGTGTAAAGAAGGTTAAATTTAGTGAATTTCAAAAGTTGTATGAATATTTGGAGGGGCAGACACCGTTTTCAACTCAGCATAAAACTAAAGGAGCGGAATTTGATAATGTATTAGTTATTCTTGATAATGGAGGTTGGAACAATTACAATTTCGGAAATTTATTCTTGGAAACTGGTACAGCATCTGTATTAGATAGAACCCAAAAGATATTTTATGTTTGTTGTACACGGACGAAAGAGAATTTGGCAGTTTTCTTCCACAATCCAGATGCGCAGGTAATAGCTAAAGCTAAAGAATGGTTTGGCGACACTAAAGTAATTGAGATTTGATTTTGTGTTTGTAACTTATTCTGGTTAACTATCTATTAACCAATATATATATACTTTTTTTATCATCATCTTATATTATTTTTAATAGCATTGATGAAAATCCAAAAAGCCCCAATCATTGCTGATCGGGCTTTTGCTATTATATTTATTTCTTGAACATTCTATTCGCAATTTTAGAACTATGCAGATGCTCCCTTAAGCTATTAAAAAGGTTTTTAATTGGGATAAAATGATTAAATAAGTTAAAGAGCATTGTCGACCAGATCCCATAATATATCTTTATCTCAATCATACATTAAAATTGCTAAAAATCCAATAACTCTTTTGGGGGTATTCCTAATCCTTTCGCTATTTCTAAAAGCGTTGTAAACGTAAAATCTTTATTTCCATTCTCTATATTACTTAGGTTTCCTTTCGTCAAGTCACAATTCGCCACTACCTGATCTTGGCTTAAACCTAGTTTTTCTCTTATTGTCCTTAAGTTCTGTCCAAACGTTCTTAAACGTTTTCTATCCCTTTCTTCATTCATCCAATAAATACACTAAAATAAAATACATTTTTTGTTATAAGATCTTGTAACAACAGAAATAAATTTCTATATTTATGGTATTGTAATTAGGTATTAATAAAAGTCTTGTGGTTGCATCTCTGACCCCGCTAACGCAAGACAGCAGATTAATGCCCATATCTATGTGTAGATGTATATATTTGTACATCGAAATAGATGTGGGGCTGCTGTAAATCCATGTTAGCGTAAGGGGTCAGAGCTTTATTGTAACCATGGTAGACAGTCCCACATTTATTATTTAGGGACTTTGTTGCCCAACAAGACTCGTAAAATCATACGAGCATGAAAGCTAAATCCATTACCATTGCAGGGAAACCGCTTTCGCGGTTTTATCAACTTCCTTTTGAAAAGGCGAGCAGGGTGTTAAGGTTAGCGGTGCTGGAGCAGATCGCTAGCAGATGGCAAAGTACATTTAGCGCAGGTAAAAAGCCTGAGCCCTTGGCCATAGCATCGCTTTCTTTTGATGAGGGTTTGTTAACCGTTCATGTTAAATTGGGAGGGGAAGAGGCAAAGGTTTACATCGCGGTAGAATACGATTGCCTGCTGGTGAGCTGCAGTGTTGATACGGATGAAAGCTACCTGGGGCGTTATGCTTACCTTACTTTGCGGGCCATGATGCGGAGTGGTTACTGCGATTTTCAGCAATATTACTGGCCGGCATGTTTTGCTTTAGGTAATAAGCGGTCGAGTTATGTAGATGTGGTAAAGAAACCGGGCGGTTTTACCATTACCTTAAAGAAAAATTTTAGCGGTTTGTTTAGGCCTGGCGATGATTTGCCGGATGTTACGGAACGCGTGGTAGTACCACGAGAAAGGTTATTGAATAAACAGGCTATGGCACGTTTGGCACCGGTTAACATTGGCTATTGTTTCGCCAATACCGACCTGCAGCATTTCCACAGTAACCATTATCCTTTTTTAGTTCCCTATGTTTTTGCGGCCACGGCCTACCTTAAAACGGTAAAATCTTTTAAACGTTTTGTGCTGAATCCGCACGATGTGGATGGCATTAGCCTATCGCTACAACAGGAGGAGCTGAACAGCATTTGCTTCGCCATGAAAGAGATCGCTGCCATCCGCTTTAACGCCAATGCCCACCTGCCCGAAAAGGTAGCCGAAACCCATAAACTTAACGATGCTAACCAACTGGCGCTTTTAAAATTGTGGAACAAGGCTTTACCGCTATTGATGCAACAGCGTTTTACACACTACTTTTATACTTATGGCCTGCGCAATATTACGGGCAAACCTGTAATGCGGGATATGAAAATGGTTGAATTTGCGATGGAGGTGCCTGTTTTAAGTTTTGTGTTAAGGGATGAGGGCGATTATTATGAACTGGAACTGAAGATTAAAGTGAAAGGGAAATTGTTGCATCTGAATACCAATCAGCCCGGGCTGTTTTTGGTTTGCGATAGCGCTAAACCGTATTTATGGTATTTGCTTGAGGCCGAAATGGATTATAAACTGGTATGGTTTTTTAGTAAGGTAAATTTTAGGGTGCAGGTGATTAAAGGGTATTATAGGGAGTTTTTTGAGGGGTTTGTAGACGGGGTGGAGAGGTGGTATGAAGTGAAGAGGGGGTAAGGGGGACTTATACGGTCGTCATTCCCGCGCAGGCGGGAATCTTAATGCGGTTGCTATTTATTGCCTTTCGCTCGGGCTTGCCTCGGCTCACCGCCGCCGAGGGGGCTCTTACCTTTTTCTTGATAAAAAGGTAACCAAAAATCAAGGCTTGCATCCTTTCTTGTAAAAAGCTACGGAAATCTTGATAGCGGCAGCATCGAGGCTCTTAGCCCTTGCTTTATTCCACCGCTCTCGCTTTGATCCTGCCTTGGGCTGTGGGGTTATGAAAGGAAGTGCAAAGATTTCCGTGCTTTTTCCTGCGAAAATCTGCGAGGCCGGTAGCAGGGTGGAGATAGCATTGTGCGTTATGATAGTTTTTAATAAAGCGTTGTTCCACCAATAAATCCATCATTACGAAAAACCCGTCATTTCGACCGTAGCGGAGAAATCATTTAAGTTAGGTAATAGCTACAGTTTTGCCTTTCGCACGGGCTTGCCTCGGCTCACCGCCGCCGAGGGGCTCTTACCTTTTTCTTGATAAAAAGGTAACCAAAAATCAAGGCTTGGATCTGATGTCGGATAAATTCGTCAAAGCTTTGAGGTCGTCAGCACAAGCCCCGATGAAGAATCGGGGAGGGCGTGCTGCCTCTGTGTAGTGGTAGGTTGAAAGTAGGTGCAAAAGCTTTAACGTTTTCTCCTTCCATCATATCCTAGGCCGGATAGCATGGTGCAGATAGCGGGATGCAGATAGCACGGTGTATAAGGATAGTTTCTAATATGGTATTGTTCCGCCAATAAATCCGTCATTGCGAGAAGGCTTTTTCAGCCGACAAAGCAATCTTACTACTATGGGTTATTGTAGATTTATACTTTAGGTATACTTTTCATTATCTTTTACTTCATGCTGTCAATCCTGAGGTACGAAGGATCTTTTGATTGAAAGATTTGCTTCGCAGAGCCTACGGGTTCTTCACTGGGTTCAGAATGATAATTAAAGGTTTTCCTGCAAACTCGCCTTTTTTATTTCCATACATTTTCCTCAACTTAGCAGCATTAAATACCTATGCCGCCAGAGAAGAAAACCCCTATAAACAAGAATCCAGTTACCAGAAAGCCTGCTGCCAGGAAACCTGTAAGCCGAAAAACCGCAACAGGCAGAAAAAAGAAGGGTGGTATTTCGGTTCAGCTTAAATTGGTTATTGCCGGTTTATTGTTGATTTTACTCTCGCCCTTTTATTACGGCTATGTGTTAAAAAGTTTTGTGGCTACCTGGCGTTGGGTGAAGGATTGGGGGCAAGACCCGAATTACCGGACATACGAAAGTTTTAACATCAAGATCCCCAAAAAATATACCGTTCATGGCATTGATGTTTCTTATTACCAGGGTAAAATAAACTGGCAAAAAGTAAAGGAAATGAAAGAAGATGAGGTGAGTATCCGCTTTGCCTTTATCAAAGCCACAGAAGGATTAATGATGGTTGATCCCTATTTTCAGCGTAACTGGCGTGAAGCCCCAAAAGCAGGTATTATTTGCGGGGCCTATCATTTTTTCAGACCAAAAAAGGATGGAAAAACACAGGCCAAATTTTTTTTACAGGTAGTGAATATCGAGAAAGAGGATTTACCTCCTGTTGTGGATATTGAATCATTAGATGGTGTTTCTGCACTAAAAATGCGGGCTGAACTGGCTGATTTTCTCAATTATGTTGAAATGAAAACCAAAGTGAGGCCGATTATTTATACTGGACTTAAATTTTATGAAGATTATCTGGTTGATCATTTTGAAGATTATCCCTTGTGGATTGCCCATTATTATCAGCCAAAATTAAGGATGGATAAGAGTCGCTGGAAATTTTGGCAGCATTCTGATAAAGCGAAAATTAATGGTATTGGCCATGTGGTAGATTTTAATGCTTTTAATGGTGATAGTTTGGCGTTGGATAGGTTGTTGGTTCGTTAGTTCATTGGTTATTAGTTGATTTGTCATTGGCGCATTCGTGTATCCCGAGTTTATTAGTGCATTACTTAGCATGAATAAATATTAATTTTTTCGCTCTATGCCGCGGGGCATGGTACTTTGTCGCGCCAAAGTACCCAAAGCGCTTCGTCATCCGATAGATTCTGTGTTAATTTGCAAATAAAATATGTTATTTTTGTTTCATGGGCGGTCAAGAACTAGCCAGTGTAGCGTGCTGATCCTTTAGGTTTAGTGCGCTACTTTCTTTTAAAACCGAGTATTCTT
>NZ_FNCH01000027.1 GCF_900100705.1 Pedobacter terrae | reverse complement strand
CTGATTTTAAGAATGTTCTCACTTGTCAAGAGAGGAGAAATGTATGTCGAGAATTATAGGAGAGCATCATAAAAAATAAGAAAAACTCCAAAAAAAGAGTTTTTCTTAAAATAAATTTGCAATTGTGGTAAACCTAGAATACGACTGCGTTGCGCTCCGCGCGAAAGGACGGCAACCTGAGGGAGAGTTATTGCCACCTCTAACTACTTCTTAAACGTTTCTCTTTTTGCTCTCACATACTGATTTGGCCATTCCACATCATCTCCAAGAACCTGTGCGGCATGTGTTGGGAAGTAGGGATCACGTAATGATTCCCGGGCGATAAAAATCAGATCAGCTTTTTCTTGTTGCAAAATCTCTTCTGCCTGGTGAGCTTCAACAATTACACCTACTGCACCGGTATAAATGCCAATCTCATTCCTGATTTTATCTGCAAAAGGCACTTGATAGTTTGGTCCGGCTGGGATAACGGCATCAGGAACATTTCCACCAGATGAGGTATCAATTAAATCCACTCCTCTATCTTTTAATACTGCAGCCAATTGTAAAGAGTCATTCTCGTTCCATCCACCTTCTGTCCAATCGGTTGCCGAAATACGGACAAATAATGGCAGGTTATCTGGCCAGACCGATTGTACGGCTTCAACTACATCAATGACCAGGCGGATACGGTTTTCAAAACTTCCGCCGTAAACATCTGTACGCTTATTGCTCAAGGGACTAAAAAACTGATGGAGTAAATAACCATGGGCAGCATGTATTTCTACTACCTTATAGCCCGCATCAAGTGCCCGTTTTGCCGCCGCCCTGAAAGCAAAAACAATATCCTGAATTTCGGAAATCGTTAATTCATGCGGTTCCACCTGTCCAGGTTTAAAAGAAACTGCAGATGGACCAACCGGTTTCCAACTGTTTTCGCCTGCAGCAATTTGATCGCCACCATTCCACGGCACTTCACAGCTGGCTTTTCGGCCGGCATGCGCCAACTGAATACCTGCGACAGCACCATGATCATGAATAAAGGAAACGATCTGCTTCAGTTTTTCTACATGTTCATCTTTCCAGATACCCAAATCGGCATAGGTGATTCTTCCATCTGCAGTAACTGCTGACGCTTCCTGGATAATTAAACCTGCGCCGCCAACGGCACGGCTCCCTAAATGCACCAGGTGCCAATCGTTGGCAAAGCCATCAACAGCAGAATACTGACACATCGGCGAAATCACGATTCTATTTTTTAAGGTTACATCCTTTATGGTAAAAGGAGAAAATAATTTAGACATATTTTTTAATATTTTAACCACGAAGGGCACAGAGAAATACACAGAGTGCACCAATTTTTCTCCGTGAAAAACTTCGTGTGCTCTGTGGTTAATATTAGGACTAAAAGCCTGCGTTATTTAATTCGGTATTGATGAACTGAATTTCTTCAGCATTTAATTTTACGTTTATAGCGCCTGCATTTTGTACCGCTTGTTTTTCATTCCTTGCACCAACCAAAGCAATGGTGATACCTGGGCGTTCAACTGTCCAACGCAAAACCAATTGAGATAAGCTGGCATTTTTCTCGTCGGCCAACGGTTTTATTTTAGCTAAAAATGCATTTGTTTTTTCGATACTTTCTGGTGAGAAAAATTTATTTCCCTTCCGGTGGTCACCCTCTTCAAACTGATAATCAGCAGTCATTTTTCCGGTTAATAAACCGCGCTCCATCGGACTGTAAGCCAAAACAGATTTATTATTCTCGATGCAATATGGAACCGTTTCCGCCTCAACGCCACTGTTTACCATGCTAAATGGAATCTGGTTGGAAATAATTTCCAAAGTCTGATCTGCCTCTTTTAATTGCGCTGCATCATAATTGCATACGCCTGCATAACGTACCTTACCCTGCTCAATTAACCTGCTCACGGCTTCGAAAGTTTCGCTGATCGGCGTAGTTAAGTCTGGCCAGTGGATCTGGTAAAGATCTATATAATCGGTACCCAAGCGTTTTAATGATTGTTCGCACTCATAAATCACACTTTCTTTTCCGGCGTATTTATAAATATCAATGTCTTTTCCTTCATTGTTTTTACTCTTAAAGCCAAAATCGCCTTTTGCCAGATCCCAACGCATCCCGAATTTGGTTACCACTTGCAATTTATCGCGTGAAATACCTTTTATCGCATCGCCTACAATTTCTTCACTATCTCCCTGACCGTAAATGGGTGCGGTATCAATTGAAGTAACCCCTAAATCGTAACTGGCTTTTATAGCATTAATGGCATCGTTTCTGTCTGTGCTACCCCACATCCAACCGCCAGCGGCCCATGCTCCAAATGTAATAACTGAAAGTGCTAAATCTGAATTTCCAATTTTTCTGTATTCCATAATTATTTTTTAATGATTTGATCAACCGCACAACTGTTATGCGGTAAGTAAACGAGTAGTACCGATAAAAATGCCACATGGATGAGTTGTGAAGGCAGTGCCTCCCAATTCTCAATGAGCGTTGTTCCGAAGATCAGCATCAACGAAATTACGCCTGCCAATAATAATCCCTGCCGGGTAAATAAACCCAATATAATCATTAGCCCCGCTATAAATTCTGCAAAGGGCAAAATATAACTAAAGGGAACAATTAGTGTTTCAGGCAAATACGATTTTGAAAATTGGCCAACCATCCAATGGCTAAAACCTGCAAGTTTTGGTAAGCGGACCAAACCATGCCCGAAAAAACTTAAACCAATTGCTAATCGACTAAGCAGATATGCCCATTTTGTATCCATACTACATTGATGTACTACAAACATACAATCTCGGCATCAAGGATGTTTTAGTGCAACAATGATTAGACTGATATTTTACCTTTCAATGGCGGAGAGCAGAGGGCTCTGAGCAAAGTGCATGGTGCCCAAAAGCATATTAATGTCGTTTTTAACCACGGATAATCACAGAGCGCGTGACGTTAACTCGTAAATTAATTCTCTCATCCATTTTCCATATCCTATACCTGGCGCCAAACTTTTTTCACCAAAAATTTGGAGATAACAAAACAACATTATACTTTAGTGTATTATTTAACTAATACAGTAGATATGATCAATATTAACAATCTTAATTTTGGCTACAGTAAGCATAAGCCATTATTTAAAAATATGAGCATGCGGTTAAGCAACGGCCATATTTACGGTTTGCTCGGTAAAAACGGCGCCGGCAAATCAACTTTATTAAAAAACCTTGCTGGTTTAGTGTATGCCCAAAGTGGCACATTAGATGTATTGGGTTATGATCCTGCAAAAAGGCAGCCTGCACTGCTGGAGCAGATTTGTTTTATTCCTGAAGAATTTTATTTGCCAGCGGTAAAAATTAATGCATATATAAAAGCCAATGCTCCTTTTTATAAAAACTTCGACCACAGTTATTTCACTGCTCTGATCAAAGAATTTGATATTCCGGTTGAACAAAAACTCATTAATATGAGTTATGGCCAGAAGAAAAAAGTAATTATTGCCTTCGGATTAGCTACACAAGCTAAACTGGTGATTATGGACGAGCCGACCAATGGTTTGGATATTCCATCAAAGGCACAGTTCAGGAAAATTATGGCTTCGGCCATGACGGATGAGCGCTGCATTATCATTTCTACCCATCAGGTAAGAGACTTGGACAACCTGATTGACACGGTAATTATGCTTGATGAGAATGACATTGCCCTTAAAGCTACAGTACAAGAAATTACGGAAAAACTGACCTTTAAAAAAGTAAAGGAAATTGATGACAGCATCTTTTATGCTGAACCATCCCTCTCTGGTTATAATGCCGTAATGCCGAATTACCACCAGGAAGAAAGCAAATTAGATATGGAGCTACTTTTCAATGCTATTCTCGCCGAAAAAATCAAATTTAAACCTTTATTCAGCTAAGCCATGAACAACACTTTTAATATGAATCGATTTGGCTTATTGCTTAAAAGACAATGGCTCGAATTTGGAAAAATTTACCTGATCAGCCTTGTGGTATTGTTGGGAATTGTGATAGGATTTTACAGCTACAACATACCTTCGCCCTTTAAAAATAACAATTTTGATTACGACGGTAATCTTGATATGCGTTTCCGCTATCCCCTTTTCCTGATTTTGGGATTTGTTTTTATTAGTATAGTGGCCAGCAGCTATTTCAATATCCTCGGACAAAAATCAAGGGCCATTTTGGAACTGATGACACCTGCATCGGTATTTGAAAAATTTCTGGCAGGGGTAGTTTACACGGCATTAATAAGTTTATTTAGTTATCTATTGATCTTTTATCTGACCGACCTTGCCTTCGTAAAATACTTAAACGGGCATCTCAATGCTTTTAACCATCCAGGCATTAAGAAAGTCGAATCCATTCCCCAGGAGGTATTTCGTGATGAAGGATTTGGAAAATATTGGGGTTATTTCTTTGCTTTACCTTTTCTGATTACTAGCATCTTCCTATTGGGATCCATTTATTTCAATCGTTTCCATTATATTAAAACGGCCTTATCTGTTATGGTTTTTGTTGGCCTGGCATCCTACCTGGTTGTTAGATTTTCAGTCTGGCTGATGGAAAATAAAGTCCGCTACCACCATAACTTCAGAAATGATGATAAGGATCAGATTTTGTTGGCAATCTTACTGATAACAAGCCTCATCACGGTGATCATTTGGGCGATTACTTACATCCGCTTAAAAGAAAAAGAAGTTTAATTACAAAGGTATAGATATGGAATTTAGAGATAATAAAGCGATATACCTTCAGATAGCAGAATACGTTTGTGAACACATTTTGCTTGGAAAATGGAAGGCCGATGAGAAAGTTCCTTCGGTAAGGGAATTAGCTGTAGAAATGGAAGTAAACCCCAATACGGTAATGCGCACTTATGAGTTGCTGCAAAATAAAAACATCATCAAAAATAAAAGGGGAATAGGTTTTTTTGTAGATGAAGCTGCAACTGAACATGTAAAAAGCTACCGGAAGCAACAGTTTATAGCAGATGAGCTACCTGTAGTGTTCAGGAATATCTACCTGCTTAACATCGGTTTTGATGAGCTGGAAAACCAATATAAAACGTTTGTAAAAGAAAACTTTAACGCTTAAAAGAATGAAAACAAGTAATAAACTACTAATCGCAATTGCAGTGCTATTAATTGTTATACCAATTATAGTTGTAGGTATAAATGTAAAGTTGAATTATAAAGAAAGAGGAATTGAAGACACTTATTTTGGAACACAGCAGATCAATAATGAAACTTTAGAACAAAAATCGAAAGAGAGGCTAAGCATCCCCTTAAACACACCATTCAAAGCCATCCAATTTAAAGATGCAAAACATTTTAGCGTGCAACTTTTTGTAAAAGAAGACAGTAAATATGGTTTAAAAATTCCGGAGAAGTTTAAAAACGATTTAAAGTATGAAGTAGATGCCAAAGGTACACTTCAGCTTTCGATTCAAAATTTTCCTGAAGATAATGGAATAGAAAAAATTGTTATTGTGATTTACTGTCCAGCTATTAATGAGGTTTCGGTAGCAAACTCCAACATTTTAGAATTTAGTGCCCATTCAGATGCGATAACATTAAATGTAGATAATACAGAAGAGTTATTTTTAACAGGCAACATTACCCATACTGATCCAACCGGAAAAACAACTGAAATTAACCCCACTAAAATTGGCAAACTTTACCTTAACCTAAACAAAACTAAGTTTAATGGTTATACCAACGGTTTTAAAGACCTGTATATTATTGCAAATAAATCAGAAATTGAAATTGGAAACATGGAAGAAAACAGCCAAAAATCTTTTCCTTTTGATCACCTGAATATTAAAACCACAGATACATCTAGGGTAAAATTGCAAAATGTCAATCTAAAAACCTTTTCTGCTGATTTTTCAGACGCTACAACATTAGAGATCCCGACACCATTGCTTAAACAGCTTTTTAAGAAATAATTTTAATGAAAATGATAGGTTTTTATACTATAAATTATTTACCATTGACAAACTCCAATAGAATGGTCGTCGTTTCGACCGGAGCAACGCGAAGTGGAGAGATCTATCTAAACAGATTTCTCGACTGCGTTACACTCCGCTCGAAATGACGGTAACTTTAGAGAATTTTACGCGTAGATCAATTGCCGTCATTTATATTGACTTCCCTAAGGCAGACTGATGTATTAATGATATAGCCAACTTATTACGCTTTACTTTATATACAATACATCTTTTCTTCGGTTTTATAAAAAGGGCATGATTTTTAAGCTAACTAATTGGCAAAAGTTTAACTTGAGCCAATTAGTTTTTTACATTATTAGCCATCAATGAAGAGATACTTCCTGTTATTAGCACTTAGCCTGTTTATTTTTAGCCATGCACAGGCACAAAAAACTGATACGCTATCCATTACCCTTGATAATGTAAAATATCCCTACCCGGTTAAGTATTTCCCGATCAATACGGAAGGACAGGATATTAAAATGGCTTATATGGATGTTGCACCCACTTCAAATGCCAATGGCAAAACGGCTATCCTTTTTCATGGAAAAAACTTTGGCGGCTACTATTGGACCAACGTAATCAAGGCCCTAACCAATATTGGTTACCGGGTAATTGTTCCTGATCAGATTGGCTTCGGTAAATCATCTAAAGCATTTATTCATTACAGTTTCCACCAAATGGCGGCCTGGAACAAAAGACTTTTAGATACGCTTGGCGTTCAAAAAACCATAGTTCTGGGGCATAGCATGGGTGGTATGCTGGCCACCCGTTTCGCATTGATGTATCCTGAAAAAACAGAAAAGCTTTTACTTGAAAATCCGATCGGATTAGAGGACTATAAAACGTTTATCCCTTATATTACTACAGCACAACAATACCAAACGGAACTTAAAAGCACCGCCGAAAGCATACGAAAATACTACCAGGGTTCTTATTTTACTCACTGGAAACCCGAATATGAATATTTGGTAGACATTGCCGGAGGGGTTACCAATAGTTCTGACTACCCCCGCTGGGCTAAAGTAGCTGCACTCACCTATACTATGATTTATGAGCAACCTGTGGTATACGAATTTCAGAATTTAAAAGTGCCAACTGTTTTATTTATCGGTAAGGAAGATAAAACCATTGTTGGCAAAGCATTGCTTACTCCAGATCAACAGGCTCTACATGGACAGTATAAATTTTTAGGCAAACAGACTGCGGCCAAAATTATTGGTGCTAAAATTATCGAATTTGATGCCTGTGGACATATCCCGCACATTGAGATCCCAACTGAGTTCTTGGTGGCCTTAACGGGTAGTTTATAGTTTTAAAGACCTCGCAGGTCTTTAAAAACTGCGAGGTCTGAATAAATTAATTAATCTCTTTCCCAACAACTTTATTAATGCCCTGCATTTCAAAATCGATATCCTGTCCCATCGATTTCATTTTTCCATACAACTCTACCCGTAGGTGACTGTTCTGCACAATACCGGTTTTGATCTCGATAGATGTTTCACCAGAATTGGTTCCCTGTAAATCTGTTTCCATTTTGTTGCCCATTGCTTCAAAATTTCCTTTTGAAACCAATGTTCCTTTTACGCTCAATATAGCAATGCCATCCTTTACTTCTTTCAAAGTATATTGCATAATGGTTTCAATGGGCATACTCATTTGCATTTTGGTATCAATAGTCCAGCTATCGCCAATTTTAACCGCTTTATCGGGATAAATTTTAAATGACGATTCCATTGTCTGCTTTACTATTTCATTGCTAAATTGTTTACTTAAAGCATTTTTAAACTGTTTAACCTGACTGGTATCTTTACTCATCCTTACCGCCATATTATCCAACATCTTATCTATGCCAGCAACGGTTTTAACCACACCGGCCGGGCTTATCGTCATGTAAAAAGATTCGCCTTTTAATCCGCTAAAAGGATTCTTTTTGGTACTATCCTGATCATCAGAACTCAATGTCATGGCATTTCCCATTGCATTCGATTTCATAAACAACCTATTGTAGGTTACCTTTATATCTTTATCGCCGTTGTGTCCTTCGGTGATATCAAAAATGTAATCTGTACCAATGGTTTGCGTGGAGTTAATGCTTCTGCCCGCAATTTTCTGATTGATGATCTGATCTGAAACAAACGAAAAATCATACTTATTCCCTGTCGTGTAATTCTGCTTAAGCGAATATGTTTTTTGTGCCCACACACCAAGTGAGGCTAAACTGCAGAGCAATGTGATTATTATTTTCATCTTCCTTTGTTAATCAACTATCCGGCGGGTTGCTGGGCAAAAATACGACTCAACTGAAAATACAATTCGGGATGTTTATCTTTTAACAGCTCGGGGTTTTCAAAAAAATATTCAGAAACCACGGCAAAAAATTCGGCCTGATTGGTCATGGCATAAGGGTTAATATCCGATTTGTTATCTGCAATTTTTTCCATTTCCTCATGCATCATTTTAATCCATGGTAAAGTGTACTCATGTGCCAATAAATTCTCCGGAACACCATCAGTTGCCCCATCAGATTTATCTAAAAGATGTACAAATTCATGTATGGCTGTATTTTCTTTGCCAGCACTTTTAGAAAAACCATGGCGCAATGCCGAACGCGATAAAATCATTTGTCCGTTCATATAACCTGTACCCACCATGCCCATAATATTCCTTTCGCCGTTATCAAACTGAAAATCCTTATTAAAAGTATCCGGATACAATAAAACGCTGGTCAGGTTTTTGTATTCCCAATTGTCGAAACCAAAAATGGGTATTACCGCACTCGAAGCAATCAGTAACTCATCTAATGTGGTCATTTCCAAACCAACCGGTTCAATTTTAACCGTACTGAAAAATGCGGCTATTTTTTCTTCAAATCTACGTTTATCTGTCGAATCAAGATTATGGTAATAACTCACGTAGTCGTCGAGTATTTTTTTGTCTACATCGGTTAAAGGCGTTACTGCCACTTTCTTTTTCTTCAGGATTAAATAAAGGGCAATCAGAAAAATTGGAATGAGGTATATAAAAGGGAGAGAATTCATGCTCAGGATTATGATATTGCAGGGCTTTCTATAATTTCAATTTGTGTTAAAACATCCGCTCGCGTTACGGGATAAGGTTTATTGTTGGCTATCGCCTGGTAAACGGCTTCAAAAAGCGGTAAATAACTTCCTATTTCCGACGGAATGTGCTCCTCGGTTTTCTTTCCGTCAGCATCAATGGTAGTTAATAAACCTTCTTTATTTGCAGGCTCAATGCCATAATCCGGATCGGTTAATTTCATGCCAGCCAACAACTGTTCTTCCTGAATATCGGCTCTTTGTTTAATAAAGCTGCCATTTACGCCGTGTAAAATAAAGGCTGCCTGCGAATTTACTACCAACATGCTCGAAGTAACAAAAACATACACGCTATCAGGATAAGTTAATTGGATCGAAAAATAATCATCTACTAAAGTGCCGGCCCTATTTTTACCTAAAATTTTATGATAACTTAAAGGTTTGCCAAAAAGGCTGATTACCTGATCTAAAAGGTGTGGTCCCAAATCGTATAGAAGTCCGCTGGCCTCTACAGGGGTTTCTTTAAATACTTTTGGTCCAATTACGTTACGGTAACGATCATAACGCAAATGCACTTCAACCAGTTTACCCAATTTACCACTTCCAATCACCTTACGTACAGATGTAAAATCACTGTCCCAGCGGCGGTTCTGGTAAAAGAAAATTTGTTTGCCTACACTATCGGCCAACTCGAAAAGCTCTTTTGCCTGCGCTGTTGTAGCGGTAAAAGGTTTTTCTACTAAAATATGTTTGTTTTTATTCAAGGCTGCTTTTGCATGTTCGTAATGGAGATTGTTCGGAGTGTTAATTACGATTAGCTCTATTTCCTCGTCATTCAGGAGTTCATCAACACTATTGTAGCTTATAATAGCAGGATAGTCGTTTACCGCGTTTTTATGGCTGCGTTCTACTATAGCCTTTAAGTTGAAGCCGCTGTGTGCCTGCAAAAAGGGGGCGTGAAAAACCTTCCCCGACATGCCGTAAGCTAATAAACCCGCATTAATTGTTTTATTGATATTCGTATCCATAGGTTATAAATGTAACCAAAAATACCATTACCATTCAAGGCTAAGTGTTAAAAAGCCTAAACGTTTTACTTAAGGCTTACACGTTTTTACACTATCTTTGCTGGCATGAAACCGTCGGAGATTAATGCCAAGTGGAAAGTTTTACAGGAAAGGATTTCAACTGAATTTGATTCAGATTTTCCTGATTTAAAGGTAATGCTTTTTCTCATCGGCGTTCAGGAACTGGGCAAGGGGCCGAAGAAATACAGTAAACGCCAGAAAGAAGAGCTCATGCACATTGCTACCTGCCGCTTATTGAGCGAAATGGGATTTTATGAACTGGAAGGATTGGACCAGGATGGCTGGCCGCACTGGAAATTAATCAAAGCCATTCCACCTTATACCATGTTGGAGCAGGAAATGCTGATGAAATCGCTGGTGGTGAGTTATTTTGAAGATATTTATTCGTAGTGAGGAATTTTAGTTACTTTTCCTAACGGGATCATCATGCGGCGTTTTAGCTTCCGGGCACAACCCAGATTATCTAAACGATATAATAGTATCGGACATCCCAACTTAAAGTCGGGATAAAGCGAATGGCGGCGCTATCTGAACCGATATGCACAGGAACCTGCTTTCCAAAAATAAAATATATTCAGTCATATGAGAACATCAGACACCACAAATAGCGTTGTTGAATCTTAAATGAAAAAACCCCAGTGCTTGTACACTGGGGCTGCATATATATTGACCTCATAGGTAGAGGGAATTTTCGATATTATCCTTGTTTTTGTGCCGTAGCTTTTAAAGCATCGTTGGCAACAATTACGATTTCTACACGACGGTTAGCTGCGCGGCCTGCATCAGTAGTATTATCGGCAATTGGCTCAGCAAAACCTTTACCAATGGTTACTAATCTCGATGATGGAACACCTTGAGAAACAGCATAAGCTTTAACTGCAGCTGCTCTTCTTTCTGAAAGCCCCATGTTATATTGTTCAGTACCTTTGTTATCGGTATGGCCGATAATTTTGATATCTGTATCAGGATATTGATTTAATGAAGAAGCTAAACTCTGAATATTGGTTTTGGCTGCATCTTTTAAAGCGGTTTTATCGAAATCGAATAAAATACCACTGTCAAATTTCACAATAATACCTTCGCCTTCACGGATCACTTCTGCGTTAGGAATAGCTTTTTGAATTTCAGCAGCCTGTCTGTCCATTCTACGACCGATAAAAGCACCTGCTGTACCACCTATAGCACCACCAATTAACGCACCCACTGCTGTGTTACCAGCCTTTTTACCAATTAATGCACCAATTACACCACCTGCTGCTGCACCAATACCGGCACCTTTTTGTGTTTTAGTTAAACTATCACAACTTTGAAATGCCATCGACCCCACAGCTAATCCTATACTTAATGTCGCTATTCTTACTTTTGAAATACTCATGATATGCTAGATTTATAATTTCCACCAACACATTCAAACACAATGCCAAAAACTATCAGCACGCTGTTTTCGCACCTTTTTATCTCCATTCACAATAAACCGAATGTTGTTTATACAAAAAAGAGTCCCAATAACTCAGGACCCTTTGCACACATTGTATCATTCTTAGTACAAAAAATTAAGCTGAAAAATAACTCTCCAACTCTTTTAAAGTATTTTCATCTGTTTTAAAATCTTTGATTACCTGTCCTTTTTCGACCAGCACAATGCGACTACAAACATCGGTAACATGGTTTAAATCATGGCTAGAGATAAAAGTAGTCATGTTTCCTGCCTGTGCTTTCAACAAATTCTTTAAGCGGATCTGCGTGGTTGGATCGAGATTGGCAAAAGGCTCATCAAGGATTAATATTTCAGGCTTTTGCATTAAAGCGGCAGCAATACCTACTTTAACCTGGTTCCCTTTACTAAAATCGCGTATGTACTTTCCGCTGTTCAGGATTTCGCCATTAAAAAACTCTCCATATTGGTTAAGGTATGCAGAAACATCGGCAATGCTTAAATTGTGTAAACTTCCGATAAAGATAAAATACTCTTCAGGTGTTAGATAATCGATCAGGAAACCCTCGTCCAGAAAAGATGCAGTGTAATTTTTCCAGTTATCATTTTGCATTACATTTTCACCTTTCGATAAAACCTCACCTGTAGTTGGGCGGATTAAGTCTAAAAGCATCCTAAAGAATGTAGTTTTACCGGCACCGTTATTCCCTACTAAACCTACGGTTTCTCCGGCAGCAATCTGTAGATCTTCGATGTTTACAACGGTTTTATCGCCATAAACTTTTTGTAATTTCTTAACTTCTAAAATCATAATTATTCTCTAAAGCCTTCGGCTATTTTATATCGTTGTTTTTCAAGTCTTTTAGCAATATAGTTTACCCAGAAGCCCCTTAACAAGAGCATGGCCAAACCGAATACGCCCACTACAGCCAGGCCCCAGTAAGGTTTATTTAATATGCCAAATGGCACATACATGATAATAGGTGTAAGTGCATAAGGAAACATCAAAAGCCATTGGGTAGCACCGGTTCCCTGATAGTTAAAGCTTGCGGCTTTGGTAATATCTAATCTTTTATAATTTAAAGTAGCCAGGTAAAGTACCACTACTGTTCCAAACCCAATATTATAAAAATAAGCAGCCAGGTGCAGGAGCAATAATTTTGGACTTAAAAATCCATAAAAACTTGCCAGTACGGTAATAATGGTACAGCCAATAGTAAAAAGCAAAAATTTAGCCTTAATGTAATCTTTAAAATTGATTTTGTTGGCCAATATACCATCAAAGTGGGCACTTTGCCAGGCAAACATAAACTGTCCATAAATAATGATCGAGATACCTGTCATAAATATAGCGCCAAACATCATCTGGCCAAAGGCATCGCTATTGATCGCCTTTTCCTTATAAAAGATAAACCCGTAAAAAAGGAAAAAGAAGCCCATAATCACTGCTGATCGTGGACGTTTATGACGGAGAATTAATTTTAATTCTAAAGCAGCCAGTTCGCCAACTTTACCAAAGCGGTTAAGGAAAGCATAATCGGTACTGCCTTTTTTCTCCTGTTTGGCACTCAGCTCTTCCACGTATAAATTTTTACGCAGGAAACCAGCATTGAAATAAAATATAGCAACAGCTGCGAGCGTAAATGCAAATCCATATGCAGGCTGTGCGGCGATGCCTTTGAATACGAAATCAGAAACTGCCATGATAGAAATAACCTTATAATATTCTAAAGCAGCAAAAGCAGCAATAACAACCAGTCCGAAAAAGGTATAAAGGGTATTAGTAATTGATTTACGTTTAATATACAATACGAGGTAATTGTTAAAAACCATTATTGAAAGTATCGAAACGATATACATGATGGTGGTAACAGCACCTAAGTTTGGCGCAATCTGCGTAAAGCAGAAAGGCAGAAAAATAAAAAAAGGCCAAAGGTTAAAGGCAGAAAATAGTGCTTTAACATTTAAAAAACTGATGATTTTGCTTCTCGAAATCCTTAAATGCAAATAAGGAATAATGCTTAGTGTAGGCAGTTCCTGAAATTGTAAACGCATGATAAAATCGAATGCAAAATAATAAAGGATAATGCCATTGAAACTGGAGATTACCGTTTTGTTTGGAAAAATTTGTGGCAGAAAATGCGACATTCCAAAACCTACGCCAACAGCGATGGCAAAGAAGTAAAGCAGAACGAAACCCAAAACAATCTGGCCAGCAATACTACCGCCCCTGTTTCGCGAACGCCAGAAAGATTTTCTTTGATGGCTTAAAAAAGTACTCAGCATATTTAGTTTAGGTGTTTGATTTTAGTCAATATACCTATTAGTATGCATTTGGAAGAAATTGTTACACTAATATTTGTATTTGCCTTTCCAGTTCTGTCTAAGCTTTTCGCGCAGTTTCTCTTCTGCAGGGTTTTTACCCGGATCGTAGAGTTTTGTGCCGCTTAATTCTTCAGGAAAATATTCTTGTGGCGAAAAATTGCTTTCATAGCCGTGTGAATACTGGTAATCTTTTCCATAGCCGATATTTTTCATTAATTTGGTGGGTGCATTGCGGATATGAAGCGGCACAGGCAGATTACCAGTTTGTTTAACCAAAGCCTGCGCCTTGTTAATGGCTTCGTAAGAGGCATTACTTTTTGGCGAACTGGCCAGATAAGTCACACATTGCGACAAAATAATCCGCGCCTCGGGATAACCGATTACATTTACTGCCGTAAAACAATTATTGGCCAATAACAGCGCATTAGGATTGGCATTGCCGATATCTTCTGAAGACAAAATCAACAACCGGCGGGCAATAAAAAGCGGATCTTCTCCTCCTTCAATCATCCTGGCCAACCAATACACGGCAGCATTGGGGTCGCTGCCGCGGATTGATTTGATGAATGCCGAAATGATATCGTAATGCTGTTCTCCGGCTTTATCATAAAGCGCAAGGTTCTGTTGCGCATGGGCCAGCACATTCTCATTGGTCAGCACGATTTTATTACCACCGATGCCATTAATGGCAATTTCGAGCACATTTAATAATTTTCTTGCATCACCTCCAGATAAACGGATTAAAGCTTCGTGTTCTTTGATGGTGATTTTTTTTTCTACAAGAACCGCATCTTTTTTAATGGCGGTTTGCAACAAGCCCACCAATTCTTCTTCGGTAAGGGATTTTAAAATGTAAACCTGACAACGGGAAAGCAAAGCGGAAATAACTTCGAAAGATGGATTTTCTGTCGTAGCGCCAATCAAAGTAACCAGGCCCCGTTCTACAGCTCCCAATAAACTATCCTGTTGTGATTTACTGAAACGATGAATCTCATCAATAAACAGAATAGGTAAACCCAAAAAGCTATCTTTTAGTTGTGCGGCCCGATCAATCACTTCGCGGATATCTTTCACGCCGCTATTAATGGCACTTAAGTTAAAAAAGGGCCGGTCTAATGCCTGCGAAATGATATAGGCCAAAGTGGTTTTACCAACTCCGGGAGGTCCCCAAAAAATCATCGATGGCAGCTGACCGCTTTCAATCGCTTTGCGCAATACCGCGCCCGCTCCTACCAAATGCTGCTGACCAACATACTCATTAAGGTTTTGAGGGCGCATACGTTCGGCTAAGGGAGGCAGGTTTTGCATAATGGTAAATATATAAAAATTGAATATTTTGTTTGTAGACAATTTACTAACCAAATAGGTGTGGGATAAGTTTGCTACAGATGCGCAGATTAACAAGGAAGTAAATTATCGGTAAATTCTTTTATCGTCCGCGTTTGCAACGCGGACGAAGGAGAATGGCGATTTAATCGCCACCTTTCTGCATTACAAATGCAAATCTCAACAATCCTCGTTACAAACGAAGACCATTTGGGTCAGGGTGACGATCGCACATAAAAAGAGCAAAATGCTAATCCTCTATCTTCGAATGGCGCTTCGTATCTTTCATGGTCGTGTATAAAACCAGCGAGATTAAAATACATCCGGTTACATACCAGTAAAAATAACTTTCGTGACCAATATTTTTAAACCAAAGTGCGAAATATTCTGCCGTCCCACCGAAAATAGCAACAGTTAAAGCATAAGGTAAACCAACGCCCAAAGCCCTGATTTCGGCAGGAAACAGCTCGGCCTTCACCACCGCATTAATACTGGTATAACCACTCACAATAATTAAGGCACCAATCATCAATAAAAAAATAATGGCGGTATTGGTCTCTCCAGCCAGGCCCGTTAAAATCGGATAGGTACATAAGGTACCTAATACCCCGAAACCAACTAACAGGGGCTTCCTGCCGATTTTATCAGATAACAGACCGAAGAGCGGCTGCATGATGGCAAAAACCAACAGCGAAACAAATGATAATGTGGTAGAAGTTTCTTTACTCAGATGAACGGTATTCACCAGAAACTTTTGCATATAAGTGCTAAACGTATAAAAGGCGATGGTCCCACCTAATGTTAAGCCCACTACGGTAAAAATCTCTTTCGGATACTTTAACAGTATGGCCATTCCACCTTTTTTGTCTTCGGTATTTTTATTTTTAAAGGCAGCAGTTTCATCAATATGCCTCCGCAGGTATAATGCAATAAAAGAAAGCACAGCACCAATAAAAAAGGGGATCCTCCAGCCCCAGGCATGCAATTGTGCAGAAGTAAGCAGCCAGTTTTGCAACACCAACTGGATGCCTAAAGCCAATAACTGTCCGCCGATAAGCGTTACATATTGAAAGCTGGAATAAAATCCCCGATGTTTTTTGGTGGCCATTTCGCTGAGGTAGGTAGCAGAAGTTCCATATTCGCCACCAGTACTCAAGCCCTGAATCAATCTGGCCAAAACGAGCAATAATGGAGCAGCAATACCAATCCTTTTGTAACCTGGAGTTAAACCAATCATTAAAGATCCTATGGCCATAATCAGCACTGAAATCATCATCGAATGTTTCCTGCCTAACTTATCGGCAATACTTCCAAATAACCAGCCTCCAATGGGGCGCATTAAAAATCCTACGGCAAAAATTCCGGCTGTGTTTAATAACTGCGCAGTTGGATTGCTGTTCGGGAAAAAGGCAGGTGAAAAATAAAGTGCAAAAGCAGAATAGGTATACCAATCGTACCATTCAACCAGATTCCCAACAGCGCCTCCGAAGATAGATTTTAGCCGGTATCCTGCCTCCTTAACTTCATTTTGCTGTACTGTTTTTTCCATATTCAAAAACGATTGATTGAGTGATTACCAGAAAGACTGAATGGGAACACTTTGAATGATAAATAAAACATAGTCCTAACAATTCTGTTCTTAATCAAAAATATGATAATTTTATAAAGAAAGAGCCGAGTGATATTCATCATCACTCATTTCATCATTCAAAAATTCAATCATTACCACGATGAAAGATAACTTTTCTACCCAATCTGCCGATTACGCCATCTACCGGCCAACTTATCCACAGGAATTATACGATTATCTGTTTGCCCTGGTAAAAAATAAAGAAACGGCATGGGATTGTGCCACAGGAAATGGCCAGGTTGCACGTGTATTGGCGCAGCACTTTACTGCGGTTTATGCAACAGACATTAGCGAAAATCAATTAAAAAATGCTTTACAGCTGCCAAACATCACTTATAAAGAAGAACCCGCAGAACAAACCTCGGTGGAGAATAATAGTTTCGATTTAATCACGGTAGCGCAGGCCATCCATTGGTTTAATTTCGAGGCATTTTATGCCGAAGTAAAAAGAACATTAAAGCCAAATGGACTTTTAGCGGTAATTGGTTATGGTTTAATGGTTATTGATAAAAAGGTAGACGTGGCTGTACATAAACTTTATGAAGATATCTTAGGCAAATACTGGGACAGTGAACGCCATTATATTGAAGAAGGTTACAAAACCATTCCCTTCCCTTTTGAAGAAATTATTGCACCACATTTCCAGATCAAAACCACCTGGAATTTTAAACAGTTAATCGGTTATTTAAATACCTGGTCTTCCTTGCAACATTATAAAAAAGCCAATGAGCGCAACCCATTGGAGTATATGCTTACCGAGTTAAAGGAAGCCTGGGGTGATGATGCGGAGAAGGATGTTCATTTCCCTGTTTTACTGCGGGTTGGACGATGAATTTAACCACGATTATAGCTGAATCTCACTTTTTCCGTCATCCTGAACTTGTTTCAGGATCTATTTTTTCAGTAGTTACACATTGGATCGCTTCTAATTTCATGATCATATTAATCACAGAGGAAACAGTGATAGGACACAGAGACCGCTGAGCCGGATAAGGCTATCTGACTATAACCTCTTTTACTCTGTGAAAACTCTAGTGATCTCTGTGGTTAATTAAACTTCTATTTCAACAACTCCAGAATACCTAAAACAGTCAGTTTTTTCTGCTCCCCAGTTTGCATATCCTTTAACGTCAGTTCGCCGCTGGCAATTTCATCGCCACCAATTAAAATCACATAAGGAATGTTCTTGGCATCAGCATAAGCCATTTGTTTTTTCAGTTTCGCCGAACTTGGATATAATTCTGCTGCAATCCCGGCATTTCTAAGCTGCTGAACGATCGGCAAGGCATATTTCTCCGCTTCTGCATCGAAATTACTGATCAAAACTTTTGTTCCCACTTCTGCCGAAGCAGGAAAAAGGTTCAATTCTTCCAATACATCATAAATACGGTCGGCACCAAAAGAAACACCCACGCCTGTTAAGCCTTTTAAACCGAACATACCGGTTAAATCGTCGTAACGACCACCTCCACCAATGCTGCCCATGGCCACTTCGTTGGTTTTAACCTCGAAAATACAGCCGGTATAATAATTTAATCCACGGGCCAATGTAATGTCTAACTCTAATTTAGCAGTTAAAGGTAAGCCATAAGCAATCAGACCTTCTACGTAGTCAAAAACCTGTTCTATTTCTGCAATACCCTTTAAACCGGTTTCAGATTCAGCTAAAACTTCTTTCAGGCTGGCCAGTTTTTCCTCATTAAAACCTTCTAACAAAATTACCGGACGGAGTTTTTCTAAATCCTGTTCGGTGAAACCACGCTCTAACAATTCTTTACTTACCCCATCCAAACCGATTTTATCCAGTTTATCGATGGCTACCGTCATATCGATAATCAAGTCTGGCTTACCGATAATTTCGGCAATACCTGATAAAATTTTGCGGTTATTAATCTTGATGGTGAAATCCTTTAAGCCCAATTTGCTTAAGGCCTCGTTGTAAATCAAAATAAATTCGGCTTCGTTTAATAAACTTTCAGAACCCACCACATCCACATCACACTGGTAAAACTCACGGTACCTGCCTTTTTGAGGACGATCGGCACGCCAAACCGGCTGCACCTGAAAACGTTTAAAAGGCAAAGTAATTTCGTGCTGGTGCATCACTACATAACGCGCAAAAGGCACTGTTAAATCGTAACGGAGCGCTTTTTCAGAGATTAAAGGAATCAGCTTGTTACTATTATCTTCTTCAGCAAAATCGAAGGATTTCTTTTTCGGATCTTTAAGATACTCCCCGCTATTTAAAATTTTAAAAATCAGTTTATCGCCTTCATCACCATATTTTCCCGTTAGGGTAGAAAGATTCTCGAAACTCGGCGTCTGGATTTCGGCATAACCGTATTTCCTAAAAACCGTTTTAATGGTGTCGTAAATAAAGTTGCGTTTTACCATTTCAACCGGAGTAAAATCGCGGGTTCCTTTTGCTAATGAGGGTTTAATAACTGACATAGCCGCAAAAGTACAAAAATGTAAGGTTTAAACCTTGCAGGTTTTTAATGGCCTTATTAAAAACGATAAGTTATATAAATACATAAGGGTTAATTGCCAACTGGTTTGGGCGTTCCCCAAGCTACGCAAGGGTCGGGCTTTTCAGGGCTACGCTTCGCTCCGGTACCGATGAAAGATCGGTACTGAACCCTTACAATCCCTAACGCGAACTTTGCTTTTCAGACTGCGCAGATTTGTGAAACCAGCAAGGTTTGAAAAGTCATTTCCCCAACACCTCTTTTACCATTTCCCTGTTTGGTTTACTTACTGGGATTTTATCGCCATTATTCATCAACAGTGTTCCACCATCTTCTTTTAGCCAGCTTTTTACAAATTTTGGGTTAACGAGGTGGCTTTGATGTGTCCGTACAAAGCCCTGGGGTTTAAGCAGATCGGAATATTCTTTTAATGATTTTGAAATCAATAGTTGATCGCCATCGCTAAAAAAGAAATTGGTATAGTTGTTATCTGCCTCGCATCTTACAATTTCATCAGTACTGACGTACCTGATTTCGTTCTGTTGAGGCAATGCAATCCTGGCATTTATCTTACTTAATCCTATCTTTTCTTTTACCTGTGGATTTTTATGTACTATAGGAGGCGCAAAATTGATGGCAACTGTATTTGGCGCTGCCGTGGGCTGCGTACGGTTCCGTCTGATCAAAAAATAGATCAACATAAAAATACCTCCAAAAAAACAAAAAAAGATTAGGCCTGCTATCAAAAGCGTGATGATTTCGGGCACACCTAAATTAGCTCCATATGCAATATGAATACCATAAGTAAGTATAAAAATAAATCCAATAGATATTCTATTCTTCATTTCGAGTAGCCTTAGCCTTTTTAATCAAATTTACACATAATAAAACAATGCCGACCATTATAGCAATAGCCATAAATCCAATGACTAGAATAAGAATAATTTCCGGCATACCAATGGCTGCTGCATAAGAAACCTGTAGACCAAAAGCAATAACAAAAAAGAATAAGAAGAATAACTGTTTCATAATAATTGATTTAAATGTTAACGAAAGTAATTGCGTACTGCACATTTAAAAATCAATCTTGAGCATCTGGTAGGTTTTGATGAGAATTAATAAAGAGCCTTTTAGTATTTTATTAAACCTCACAGGTTTTGAAAACCTGCGAGGTTTGAAATTTCATTTCCCTAACACTACTTTCACAATTTCCCTGTTAGGTTTAATTACCTGTAAGATGTAAACCCAATCCGTATTGGTCAGTCTGAGCGGAGTCGAAGACTTATACGAAATTTCTATAAATAGAAAGATCCTTCGTTGCACTCAGGATGACAGCTTTTTCTATTTAGCGCTAACTTAATTAGAAATATCATCCCCCAGCCTTTTTCACCTTATAACCATCCTTTTGCAAAATACCCATCACTTTATCGCGCACATCACCCTGGATCATAATTTCGCCATCTTTAACCGATCCACCAACGCCACATTTGGTCTTCAGCATTTTGCCCAACACCTCTAAATCTTCCGAACGGCCTCGAAAACCAGTAATTAACGTTACTGCTTTACCACCACGGTTCTTTTTATCCAGCATCACTCTTAAATCCTGCTGGTTATTTGGCGAGGTAACGGTATCATCTACTTCTTCTTCGTACTCGAATTCAGGATTGGTAGAATACATAATTCCGCCAAGATCGCTTAAACTATTTTTCTTTGGTTTCATGGTTATAATGTAATGCGGAGCGTGTAATTGGATGGTGGTTAACGGTTAATTGTTTAATCGGTTAATTGTATGGCCTAATTGTTAGATTGTTATATCTTTATTTACAAACAGCCAACTTCAGACTAATGCTGGTTATTGGTTAATAGTCTGGTGAATCCGAACTCCAAACCCTCAACTCTAAACTCAACTAGGGCACAATTACTTTAAGTGAAAGTGGCTTCACCATCGCTTCAATCTCCACGCCCATTTGCAAAGGCTCCCCATCTACATGCACAGCTCCTGCAGTTTCTCTTGTAATTTTAATGTTTTTACCCTTAATAATTTCAATCATATCTGATGTTTCGGCCTTCCCATTTAACATTACATAACCCAATAATGGTAATTTTATTATCGGAAAAGGTTTAATAATACAAACATCCAGTAACCCATCTTTCACCGATGCATTTGGTGCAATGAACACATCATTTCCGTACTGTGATGAATTGGCAATACTAATGGCGAAGGCTTTTCGGGTATAAGCCTTGCCGTCTATAGCTAATTGATAAGTTTGCGCTTTGTAATTAAAAACCTCCTTAAAACCCAGTTTTACATAGCCCGATAATCCTCTTTTTTTATCTTTCGAAAAAACAGCACTTAGGTGGGCATCGAAACCCATTCCGGCCAGATTGAAAAAACATTTTTTGTTAAACTCGGCCGTATCAATTTCATCAATCTTAAAATTATTGATAATAGAAAGTGCATACCTTAAGTTTTTGGAGATATTTAAAAAGCGTGCGAGGCCATTGCCTGACCCCAATGGTAAAATTCCCAGAATTTTATTGTGCTTCAACACTTTTGTGGCTACTTCATTTATGGTACCATCGCCACCTGCAGCAATAATTACATCGAAGTTTTTGGTAGCGGCTTCATCTGCGAGTTCGCCTGCATGACCAACATATTCGCTGAAAACGAAGTTGGGACTAAATTTTTCCTTATCCAGGTATTTGTCGATAAAATCGGGAATGCGGAGTTTTCCCCTCCCACCAGAGATAGGGTTGATGATAAAGAGAATATTGATCTTTGTGTGCAAAGTGTAAGATTGAGTGCACAAAATAATCTATAATTTTTGAAATAAAGAAAATATGCTAATTTTGCGACAGTAAAAAGTGGATTGATTTGCTATCCCGATACCTCGGGACCGGATTGCAACCACTTAAAAAAATTGCTAATGCCTCCTTTCAATCATTTCAACACCTGTTTCCAAGGGGTTTGGCAATTATAAATTTGTTTATTTATCATTAATTATTTAATAAATGTCATATTTATTTACATCAGAATCTGTTTCTGAAGGTCACCCAGATAAAATCGCCGATCAAATTTCGGATGCATTAATTGATAACTTTTTGGCTTTCGATCCAGAATCAAAAGTAGCTTGCGAAACTTTGGTAACTACGGGTCAGGTTATTTTGGCGGGTGAGGTAAAATCTAAAACATATTTGGATGTACAGCAAATTGCGCGTGATGTAATCAAGAAAATTGGTTACACCAAAAGCGAATATATGTTTGAGGCTAACTCTTGTGGCATTTTATCGGCTATACACGAGCAATCTCAAGATATTAACCAAGGTGTAGACAGAAGTAGTAAAGAAGAACAAGGCGCAGGCGATCAAGGTATGATGTTTGGTTATGCAACAAACGAAACTGAAGATTATATGCCTTTGGCATTAAACCTTTCTCATAAATTATTACAGGAACTTGCTGTTTTACGTCGTGAGAACAAAGAAATTACTTATCTACGCCCTGATGCAAAAAGCCAGGTGACTTTAGAATATGACGATAACAACAAACCTGTTCGCATTGATGCCATTGTAATTTCTACACAACATGATGATTTTGATGAAGAAGCAACCATGTTGGCCAAAATCAAAACTGATCTGGTTAACATTTTAATCCCCCGCATCATTAAAAACAATCCGCAATATGCACACTTGTTTAATGATCAAATCGAATACCATATTAACCCAACTGGTAAATTTGTAATTGGTGGTCCGCATGGCGATACGGGCTTAACCGGTAGAAAAATCATTGTGGATACTTACGGTGGCAAAGGTGCTCATGGAGGTGGGGCTTTCTCGGGTAAAGATCCAAGTAAAGTAGATAGAAGTGCGGCTTACGCCACCCGTCATATCGCTAAAAATTTAGTGGCTGCCGGCATTGCCGATGAAATTTTGGTTCAGGTATCATACGCAATCGGTGTGGCAAAACCAATGGGTATTTACATCAATACTTACGGAACGGGTAAAGTAGGTAAAACAGATGGCGAGATTGCTAAAATTGTAGAATCGATTTTCGATATGCGTCCTTACTTTATTGAGCAACGTTTAAAGTTAAGAAACCCAATTTACAGCGAAACTGCAGCTTACGGACACATGGGCCGTACGCCAGAAACGGTTACCAAAACTTTTAGAACACCAAACGGTGAAGAAAAAACAGTTTCAGTTGATTTGTTTACCTGGGAGAAATTAGATTACGTAGATCAGGTTAAAGCTGCTTTCGGTATTTAATTCTCAAATAAATAAATAATAAGGCGTTTTGCAACATTGCAGAACGCCTTTTTTGTTATAGTGAAGCCAGATGTAACGATCTGCCAGTAAAAATCTCTGTTAGATGGCAATATCTAACACCACCAGATCCATATATCCGATTCTATGTTTGGTGGCTCACCAAACAGCAGAAAACCATTGATATTTTTTTGTAAAGCAAGGTTCCTCATCTATCGGTCCCGAAAGCCCCGCCATCCGCTTTACCTCACTGCGTTCGGTGCCCGCTCCTGTCAGGTTTATTTAACCCGGGGCTGGTGCTTAAAGGCCAAACTGACGAAGTTTCACTTAGCCTAAGCCGGGGCCAACTTCGTCAATTCTCTAGCTCACCTGCTCAACCTAACATCATGGCAAAAACCTAACTTATCTAAACCCCCGCCTGTACGGGCAGGTGATTGAAGCGGGACTACAAGCAAAAAGCAGGGCGAACATTAAAAAGATACTGTAACTGCTTTCCAAAAACAATACCGATGTCTACACCATTCCATATTCAATCCCGGTTAGACGCTACCAAGGAGACAATGGACAACAATTAAGATTATAAAAAGGGCTCAAAATTAAAATAAGAAAAATTAGAGATTGTTATTTTTCATGAACGACAACTCTTTTTCGGCAAAATGATCATCGTCTATGCTATAAGATTTAATATCTGCGATCTTCATTTCATCAACCACATCCACAAAATTTTGAAACTTAGCCGTTTTGCCTGGTTTAATGATCACGATCATATGCTTTGATGGATCGTTCTGATGGGTAGCTGCAACCAATAGCTTATTCGCCATAATCTCTTTTTGCAGATCTGCCACAGGCATCACTTTCATATTACCCTTTTCAAAAGTACCCATGTAAGAAACAGCCTTATTATCTTTGCCCAGTACAATGGTCATGGTGCGCGATTCGGGATAATTTGCTGTTATATTAATATCCGTCTTATCTGGCTTTGCAATATCGGCAGCATTTAACTGGCTCAGCGTTGTGGTGAGCATAAAAAATGTGGTCAATAAAAACATGAGGTCTACCATTGCAGTAAGATCCACCCTTGGTGCTGCTTTTTTGGTTCTTCCTTTCACGGCCTTGCCGCTTTGAGATTCGTTTAGAGTTGCCATAATGATTTAGGTTTTTTAATGATGATGACACCCTTGGTCAAATTGCATAAAAAAAGCGGTTAAAATTTTAACCGCTTGAGAAAGGCCAGTAACGACCGACTATTTTAATGCAAATTATTTCACCGCTTCTATTACACCACAGCCCACCCGCGGTCCCGAGTTACCCGTTGGTTGGGTGGTATAATCATCTGTACCGCCATGTACAATAATTCCCCTGCCAATAATATTTTTAATATCGCCATCTTTAATACTCCACCTATCGGTAGTAACCGAAAGTGTGGCGTGGCCTTTACCATCTAACATGATGTTGCCAATATCGCCACTGTGGTAAGCTGCTGATCCCCATTTGCCATGGGCTTCTTTTGTTGGGTTCCAGTGGCCATGTGTATTTTCGCCCATATTACCGCAGTCGCCGTGCTCGTGAAAATGTACCGCCACGTTGCTATCTGCACGCGCTGCAAAATTCATTTCAATATCCATCTTAATTTTCCCATCGCTCAATTGATAAAACTTTGCCGTTCCGATGGTTTTCGTATTGTCAGCTGTTTCGGTCAAAGTGGCTTGCGCAATTTCTTTATCGGTTTTGGTACAGGCACTTGCAAGCGCAACTCCTGCAATTGCCAGGCTTAAAAGATATTTTTTCATATGATTAAATTTAGTTTAAAAAAGAACAGATGGACAATCATTTAGTTTGCTTTAAAAAAATGATAGCAAAACCATTTCGCGCACCACTTGTTTAATTACTATAAAAAAGTATACTATGGAACAGCCAAATGAAATGAACACTTTAAGTCAAATTTTGGAAAAATTGAGGCTGAAAGGAAAAGATAACGAATTAAAAATATCTGATCACGGGAAAATGCAAAGTAAATCGCTCGGAAAAATTTACAAGCCTGAAGATTTAACTATTGTTAAAACGTATCGGTTTGAAGGCGATTCAGACCCTGCAGACAATTCGGTATTGTATTTAGTTGAAGATCAGGACAAAAATATTGGATATATACTAGATGCTTATGGCATATATTCTGATAATGAAGGGCCGGCATTTGATGATTTTTTAAAGAAAATCCCAACAGAAAACAGAGACGAACAGGAACTGTTCTGTTAATAACTTCAGCATATAGTAGTAAGGAGAAGCAGCGTAATCTGATTCTCCTTTTTTTATTTTAAATGCCTAGCAGTCTATAATTCCCCTAATTTTGCGCCTCATTTTACCCCCCTTTGGATGAAAAGCAAAATCAATATCCCACCCATACCAGCTGTTTTACTGTCTATCATCAGTGTGCAATGTGGGGCGGCAATTGCAAAAGGCCTTTTTCCACAAATTGGGGCCGCCGCAACAGCATCTTTACGCATCGGATTATCAGCCGTAATCTTACTAATTGCCTTTAGGCCAAACCTGTATAAACTAAATGCCAAGCAATGGAAATACGTAATCCTATATGGTGTTTGTTTAGGGGTAATGAATATGGTTTTTTATATGGCCATTGCGCGAATCCCGATTGGTTTAGGCGTAACCTTGGAATTTGTGGGACCTTTAGGTCTTGCCATTTTTGGGTCTAAAAAACCTATTGATTTTCTTTGGGTGGTACTTGCTGCTACCGGGATTGTATTAATTACCCCATGGACGGGCACAGGGCTTAATTTGGCTGGTGTATTGCTGGCGCTTTTGGCTGGTGTTTTCTGGGCAGGTTACATCATTTTAGGTGGTAGAATATCTAAAATAATGAAAGGTGGCGATGCTGTTGCTATCGGGATGTTATTTGCTACCATAGTCATTTTGCCCTTCGGTATTTATGGAGGAGGTTTAAGTACCCTCAATCCTAAATTAATAGGATTGGGAGCAGCACTTGCACTATTATCAAGCGCCGTTCCCTTTACCCTGGAAATGAAAGCCCTTAAGCAGCTTCCTGCCCGGACTTTTAGTATTTTAATGAGTTTAGAACCTGCTATGGCCTCATTAGCTGCATTCGTTTTTTTACAAGAATACCTCAGCTTAAAAGAGTGCTTTGCTGTAGCTTTTGTTGTAATTGCTTCTGCAGGCTCATCATTAACAGCCAGGCGTACCAAAGGATAATCAGGCTATTTTTTTTGTTTTATAGATAATAATCTCATCTGTTAACTGACCAGCCTGCGCCATAAAACCTAAGATATAAGGCTGCTTATTGTGCAGATCCAAACCTGCCTGATCTTTCCACTCTTCATGAAAAATAAAAGTTTGATCACTTGTCGACTCATGAAGATCGTACTGAATGCAGGCTCCCTCCTTGCGCGAATTTGCTACCATATCCAGCAGCACCGTTCTTAATTCTGCTGTGCTTTCTTGTTTGCTTTTAACTATTGCTGTCAAATAAATGCTCATGTATTGCTGTATTTAAAAAATTTCGGTTAAATGTTCCCGGTACAATTTAAGTGCTGTCCTAATATCTGCATTCTTTTCTACATCATGAAAATGAATTCCTGGTATTTGTTCCATTCCGGTAAAGGCATTCATCCTGTGAAACCCAAACAAGACACCATCATCCACACTAGTTTCCTTAAAAAATTCTCCTGCTAACGTAAACGCTTCTTTTGGTGCATTCCATGATGATGTGACCATATATTTCCGGCTGTGCAACATACCACCTGTACCATAATTTCGGGTTGGATTTTCAGTTTTGCGTCCGTCGCTAATGTAAATCCCCTTTTTATGTCCTTCGGTAAAAACCACATCTATATACTTTTTAAATCCATGTGGCAACTGGAACCACCAGATTGGGGTATGGCAAATGACAACATCTGCCCAAACATACTTCTCTACTTCTTCCTTTGGATTGTACTCGTGGTTAATATTGGTTGTTTTTACTTTAAATCCTTCCTGTGAAGTAAATCCAGCGTAGCGTTCGCTATTGTCTCATTAAATCTGCCACCGGAATGACCAAATTTTTGTCCGCCATTGATAATGAATATTTTTGTCATCTCTTTTTCTTTTTGATAAACAAAATTAAACTACCCAATACTATCATTAAAACAAGTTAATTCATAGCTTTGTATCAGAATTATAATACTTAGATGGTGGTTAATTTTGAGTGGTATAGAAGTCATTGTGCCTAACCTCAATTCGATTGTTCGCTGCTTATCTGGTGGAGAGGGATTGGCTATCATTCCCCGATTTTCTTTGCAAAAAGGAAGTAAAAGATGAAAAAATAAAGGTAATTTGGGAAGGTACCTCAAAACTCACCAACACTTTATACTTTGGTTGTAGAAAAAATACGCAATATGCATCAGAAATCCATTTAATCAAAAACCTTTTTAAAGAGGTTATGGTTAGTATATAGTTTCTAATGAAAAATCCCACTTAAGCCTATTTTTATTTTGAAACTTAAGTAAAATAATTATTTAGATCACGTCGTAAAATCCCGTAATGAGTCAATCCAGTCCGTTTTTAAGTAATGATCAATTATTAGAAGTTTTTAACTATACCCATACCGCAACCGCCGTTCATGTTGGAGAAACGGCCATTATACAGAGCGCCAATGATGCAATGCTCAGGATTTGGGGGAAAGACAGAAGTGTGATCGGAAAATCACTTGAAGATGCCCTACCTGAGTTAAAGGGACAGCCTTTTATTGAGATGTTTAGAAAGGTTTGGCTGGAAGGTATGTTGATTTCGGGAAAAGATACCGCTGCCGACCTCCTCATTGACGGGGAGCTAAAGACCTTTTACTTTGATTTTGAATACCGGGCCATTAAAAACGACGAAGGTAAGACCATCTGTATTCTACATACGGCAGTTGATGTAAGCGAGCGTGTGCTAAGACGTGAGGCTGTAGAAAGGGAGCAAGAGAAGGAAGAAGCATTACAACGGGAACAGGTACTGAACGAGGAACTTGCAGCCACAGTAGAAGAACTTGCAGCGACCAATGAAGAACTGGTGGCTACAAACGAAGAATTACAGGAAACACAAGAAACTTTACATGTTTTAAATAACGAACTCGAATTAAGGGTCGTAGAACGGTTTAACCAACTGTCTGAAAGCGAAAAGCGTTTCAAAACCATGGCTGAGGGAACAGATATTTTAATTGCCGTTGGCGATGAAGAGGGAAATGCGATCTATTTTAATAAGCCATGGACAGCCTTAACGGGTAGATCAATGAAAGATTTGCTTGCGTTTGGCTGGGCCGATCTGATTCATCCTGAAGACCGTGATCGGTATATGAATATTTACCTTTCAGCCCTGCGGGATAAAATAGCATTTTCTGGTGAATTTAGGATCCTCACCAGAAAAGGTGATTACCGATGGCTGTTAACCAATGGTCCGCCACGTTTCCACGCCGATGGATCTTTTGCCGGCTATATCAGTTCGTGTATTGATATTACCGAAAGAAAATTAATTGAATTAGAGCGTCTAAATTTAAATAAACTCATTGAAGCCAGTTCAGAATTTATCGCTTTGGTTGGTTTAGATATGTCTATCCAATATTTAAACCCCGCAGCATTAAGAAAGTTAGGCTGGGCAAATAGCAAGAACCGAAATATATTGGAGGTTATTTTCCCGGCAGACAGGCCTGCTGCTGAAAAGCTTTTACCCGGCGTTTTGGCGGGCACCAATTTCAAACAGGAAATCCGTTTCTGGAACGAAGAAACGGGTAATCCTTTTTGGATTGAATGGAATGGTTTTGCCATAAAAGATCAGGAAACAGATAAAATAACGGCAATTGCCTCGGTAAGTGCGGATATTACGGAACGAAAACTTTATCAGGAAGAACTTCAGGATATCAACCTTGAAATGGCTGCGGCGAATGAGGAATTGGCTACGACAAACGAAGAACTCGCCCAAACACACGAAGACCTGATCCAATACACCAAAAAGTTAGCTGATAGTGAAGAAAGGTTACTTCAAGCCATTGATACCGGAAAAATGGGTACCTGGAGCATCGACCCCAAAACACTTGAAATTACGGTGTCCGGATTTGTTAAAAATTTACTCGGCTTGCCACTTGATGAACCCGCTACAATGGATGATATCATGAGCGCAATTGATCCGGATTATCATGACATATTCAATACAGCTTTGTCAAATGCATTAAATAATCACTCTTCAAGCGATAATGAATACCCAATAACTAATTTAACTACGGGCGAAGAAAAATGGGTTAGGGCAACTGGACGGGTATTTGTAGATCAGCATGGGCATATGACAGAATACTCTGGTCTTTTTATTGATATCACAGAGCAAAAATTAGATGAGCTGCGTAAAAATGATTTCATCGGTATGGTCAGCCACGAATTAAAAACACCATTAACAGCCATCAATGGCTTTGTTCAGGTTTTGCAGCGTAAGGCTAAAAAAGACGAAGACAATTATGAAATGATCGCGCTTGAAAAAACGAATAGCCAGATCAGAAAAATGACGACCATGATCAATGGTTTCTTAAACGTATCACGTTTGGAATCTGGCAAGCTACTGATCGAAAAAACAAACTTTAACTTAGATGAGCTGTTGAAAGAAGCTATTGAGGAAACTTATATTTCGCAATCTTCGCATAAAATTATATTACATCCCACCTGTGGTGTAGATATTCATGCAGACAGGGATAAAATCGGCAATGTGATTTCTAACCTGATCAGTAACGGAATAAAATATTCTGATAACGGAACGCGCATAGAGATTACCTGTAAAACAACTGAGCATGAAGTTGAGCTTCAGATTAAAGATGAGGGAATAGGTATAAAACCCGATGATATTGATAAGCTTTTTGAACGTTATTACCGTGTTCAGGGCAACCATACCATATCAGGTTTTGGCATCGGACTTTATCTAAGTGCAGAAATTATAGAAAGGCATGGCGGCAGAATATGGGCTGAAAGTGAAGAAGGTAAGGGCTCTGTTTTTCATTTTACCTTGCCTTTGAGTTATTAGGTAAGATCCCTAAAGAAATCGTCATTCCCTTAATTGGGAATCTTAATGCAGGCGCTTTAAGATTAGCTTCACTGAGCACTCCTACGTGGTTCGCGCATGCGTGAGATCCGATGGCTCTCGGATGACGACCGGACTAGTAGATTCTGTTAATGGTAGTGAAACGAAGCATCTTTCTCTCTAGGCAAAGATTCTTCACTACGTTCAGCCTGACAGCATAAGGCAGACGGCGTCAACAGCTAGCCCAAGCCCAAATCATTTAATAATTTTTCATCAACCAAATTTGGGAGCGTAACTTTCAAATTACCCGTACGTGCCATCTCCCGTTCAATAGCAAAGCGCGCTTCCTTATTTCGGGCCCAGCTCCTTCTGGCAATTCCATTGTTTACATCATAAAAAAGCATGTTTTGCAATTTTTCTGCCGCCTGTTCCGTTCCATCCAACAGCAATCCGAAACCACCGTTTATTACTTCGCCCCAGCCTACACCACCACCATTATGGATCGAAACCCAGGTTGCACCCCTAAAGCTATCACCAATCACGTTATGAATGGCCATATCGGCGGTAAACCTGCTGCCATCATAAATATTGCTGGTTTCTCTAAAAGGCGAATCCGTTCCGCTTACATCGTGGTGGTCCCTTCCCAGTATCACTGGCCCCAATAATTCTCCTTTTTTAATAGCCTCATTAAATCTTAAAGCAATTTTTGTCCTTCCTTCAGCATCTGCATATAAAATCCGGGCTTTTGAACCCACAACCAATCTGTTTTCTTTTGCAGCACTAATCCAATTAATATTATCCTGCAATTGCTGTTGTATTTCTGAAGGTGAGGTAAGTTTTATTTCTTCCATCACTTCTTTCGCCATGCGATCAGTTGAATCAATATCCTTTTCATCGCCCGAGGCACAAACCCATCTAAATGGACCAAAGCCATAATCGAAACATAGCGGACCTAAAATATCTTCTACATAAGAAGGGTATCTAAAATCTATTCCATTTGGCCCCATTACATCGGCATCTGCCCTACTGCATTCCAACAAAAAGGCATTTCCATAATCGAAAAAATAAGTCCCCTTAGCAGTATGATGGTTAATACTTATTGCCTGCCTTTTTAATGATTCCCGTACGTGAAATTTAAACTTGTCAGGCGCATTGGCCATCATTCCATTAGCCTCTACAAAGCCCAAACCTACCGGATAATAGCCCCCAGCATATGGGTTATGCAGAGAAGTTTGGTCGGAACCAATCGTCACTTCAATATTTTCCCGGTCAAAACGTTCCCAAACGTCAACCACATTACCAATGTAGGCCAATGAAACCGTTTGTTTTTCATTTTGGGCCAGTAAAACCCTTTTTACCAGTTCGTCTAAATTCTCTACAAGTTCATCTACCCATCCTTGTTCATGCCTCTTGATTGCAGCCTTTGGATTCACTTCGGCACACACCGTAATACAGCCTACAATGTTTCCTGCTTTGGTTTGTGCGCCACTCATACCGCCCAAGCCGGCTGTTAGAAAGATTTTACCGGCAACAGCTTTCCCATAAAACCCTTTTTTACGGAAAGCATTCATTAAAGTAATGGCTGTTCCATGAACAATACCCTGAGGACCGATATACATATACGAACCTGCTGTCATTTGCCCATATTGGGTTACGCCTAAAGCATTAAATTTTTCAAGATCTTCTGGCGAGGAATAATTAGGGATCATCATGCCATTGGTAACCACAAGTCTCGGTGCCGCAGCATTTGAGGGAAATAATCCTTGCGGATGCCCGCTGTAGATATTCAGCGTTTGCTGATCGGTCATCGTAGCAAGGTACTGCATGGTTACAAGATATTGTGCCCAATTCTGAAACACGCTGCCATTACCGCCATAAGTAATCAACTCTTCGGGATGCTGCGCTATAGCCGGATCCAGATTGTTTTGGATCATGAGCATAATCGCCGCCGCATGTGGTGTACAACATGGGTATTCGTTTATCGGCCTTGCATAAATGGCATAATCAGGCATAAAACGGTACATGTAAATATGTCCGTAATTTTCCAATTCAGTCAAAAATTCTTTCGCCAATTCCAGATGCCATGCTTTTGGAAAATAACGTAAAGCATTTTTGATGCTCAGTTTCTTCTCCTCAGCATTTAATACTGCTCTTCTTACCGGCACGTGGTTCAACATGGGATTTCTATCTTTTTTTGCAGGCAATATTGAAGGAATGCCTGCCTGTACCTGTGCTTTAAAATTCATAATCTGAAAATTAAATTCTTAATTTAATGCCAACGCTGCTTTGCCGGCAACGGCTACAATCTTACCTTTCTTTACCATTTCGATGGCGTTTTCCATCCTATCGTACATAATCTGGTCTTCTTCAAAGTGGTCAATTTCACTCCGGACAAAATCATGTACGGCAGTCAATATTTTACCAGGTTTTAATGGATGATGATAATCAACCGCCTGTGCGGCACAAAATAGTTCGATCCCTAGAATTTTCTCTACGTTTTCAATCACCTGAAGTGCTTTACGTCCACTAATGGAGCCCATGCTTACATGGTCTTCCTGACCTAAAGAAGTGGGGATGCTATCGGCACTGGCCGGGAAACAAAAACCCTTATTCTCGCTGGCCAGTGCTGCTGATGTATATTGAACAATCATGAAACCTGAATTTAATCCGGTTTCTTTCATTAGCAATTTCGGCACACCGGGGGTATTACCCTCTAAGGATAGATAAATCCTGCGATCGCTTATATTCCCGATTTCGGATGCCGCCAAACAGGCGTAATCAAGCGGTAAAGCCAATGGCTGACCGTGAAAATTGCCGCCGCTAACGGTTAGATCATCATTAAATATCACTGGGTTATCGGTTACTGAATTCAGTTCAATTTCTAAAACTTCTTTTAAATGCAACCAGGCTGTTCTGGAAGCGCCGTGCACCTGCGGAATGCATCTCAAAGAATACGGATCTTGTACTTTAGCGCAGTCGGCATGCGATTTCATAATTTCAGAGCCCTCCAATAGTTTACGCACCTGTTCTGCCACAGCAATATTTGCAGGGTATGGCCGCAGTTGGTGGAGCGCTGCATGAAAAGGTTTTTCTGATCCCTGTAAGCCTTCAATCATCAATGCAGCGATAATATCGGCAGATGAAAGTACATTTTCCAAACGTTGTACTACCTTAACGGCATGCGCAGCGATAAACTGCGTTCCATTAATTAAAGCCAGACCTTCTTTTGGCCCCAATTGCAAAGATTCCATCTGGTACTCTTTTAAAAGTTCAGCTGTAGCGATAACTTTGCCTTTATAATGAACCTTACCCAAGCCAATTAATGGCAAAAACAGGTGAGAAAGCGGAGCAAGATCGCCAGAAGCACCGACAGAGCCTTGTTTAGGCACAACCGGAGTAGCACCTATTTCCAAAAACCAGATCATTCGGTCGAGCGTTTCGATTTTAATGCCTGAAAAGCCCTGTGCCAATGCTTGTAGTTTCAACACCAGCATCAGTTTTGATATTTCACTATCTATTGGCTTACCGACACCAACAGCATGGCTTTTTAAAATGTTCTCCTGCAGTTTCCGGGTATCAACAGCCGAGATCATGGAAGTACAAAGCGGACCAAAGCCCGTATTGATTCCATAAACAGCCTTACCCGAAACCGCAATCCGTTCTACCACCTTGCTACTTTCTAGCACTTTCTCCCTTGTACTTTCGCTTAATATCCCTTTCACTTCGCCATTACCAATGGCCAAAGCCAATTTAGCGGTTAAATGATCAGTTCCATACTTAAAAATCTGTTGTGCGCTCATGTGATGAAGGTTTTAAACAAAAATAAGCCCTATATTTGATAGCTATAAATACCAATTACATCATCATTTAATAACCATGGGTTATCAGATAGAGCTTAGGCATTTAAAATATTTTCAGGTTTTAGCAGAGGAACTGAAGTTTAGAAAAGCTGCAGACCGCTTATTTATTTCACAACCCGGACTGAGCCGGCAGATTAAGCAGATGGAAGAAATTTTCAATGCGCCCCTCTTCGATCGGAATAAGAAAAAAGTAACACTCACCGAAGCTGGCCTCTACCTTAAAGATGAAGTGGATTTTTTGTTCAGCCATATCGAAAATATTAAAAAACAGATCAGCAATATTAATGAGGGTAAACAGGGCGAACTCCGCATCGGCTTTTTAGGCTCCGCAGCACAGAAAATCGTACCGGAAGTCATTTTTAAACTGAACAAAGATTTTCCGAAGATCAGCACCAATCTGGATGAAATGCCCAACAAGCTACAGATCGAGTTGTTAGAAAAAGATATGCTTGATATCGGTTTTGTGAGGATACAGCAGTTTAATCCTGGTATTTCTAAACACATGATCCATCAGGATACCTTTTCGCTGGTATTGCCCAAAAGCCATCCGATGAAAAAAGCCAGTTTTGAAGCAGTAAAAAAACTGGGCGACGAACCTTTTATTTTTTTCTCCAGTGATGACAGTCCGTTTTATTATGACCTGATGATGAGCATTTGTGAGGATCATGGCTTTAAACCCAAAACCTATCATAAATCTGTTAATGCGCTCACCATTTATAAATTGGTGGAGGAAGGCTTAGGCATCGCCATTGTACCTACAGGCTTGCAATATGGCTACCAGGAAAATGTAAAGTTTGTAGAGCTTACCCATATTCCGCAACGAACGGAACTGTATATGATCTGGAAGGAATCTAACCGGAATCCTGCACTAAAAAATGTGATTAGGTTGCTGTTGAAAGATAATACTTAGCTATTTCTGCATCAATATCTTATGCTTCAACATTACTCCTTTTAAACCTAAGCCTTCCCTACTATAAACAAGTTTGGTTTGCTTAAAGTGACCACCCTCATCCTCAGTCATCCATATAAAACTATGGGCTAAATCCAGATCTTTGGTTTCAATGAGTGTAGGAAGGTACGACTTTAACAAGCTGAACATTAGGGTAATGATTTCGTTTTCATAAACCCGGTAAATTCTAAACTTTTCTGTATTAAAAACTAAAAATATTTGAAATAACATTTGATAAAACCAGGATTTTCTGGTTAGTTCATATTGTACTGGTTTATTAAAGTAAGTAAATAGTTTATGCTTATTAAAACTTCGATTATAGAAAATAATGATGTCATCAATTGAATCAATAGCAATTTTTTCCTTTAAAAAGAATGTTTCAATAATCAGATCGTTATTTTCTAAATAGATTTTATAAAACATATCTTACAATATAAATTATCTGATTAAAAGTACTTCCAAAGTCTTATTATTTAAGTTCGATACCAGAAATAAAAGTTAAGGACCTATTTTAAGAAAAAGATAAAACAAACTTTCTTTTATCACCTGATAATTTCGAGTTTATCGCTACCTTCGGGTTTATGCAGATAGAAGGTGTGTGATTTGGGCATCATATTTTTAGCATTCTTAGAAATCAGCGGAGAATATCCTAAAGTAAGTGTATCTGCACACACTAAAGTTACCACTCTCCCATTTCCAAAAAATTTCAACGCTGCTTTCTTACATGGATATATAAAATTTCTTTTCTCAACGGCATAATCGCTCATATTCTTGGTAAGCTGATTTTCAATTTCCTTATTCCAGGGTTTTGATGCTGCTTCTTCATAAATTGTATTTCTAACTAATGAAAGAAATTTATTTTGATTGCCTTCTTCCAATACCTTTTTGTAATTGTCATAAAACTCATCAACTTCTTTACGGATATTTGGATCATTGCTTAATTTTTTACTTTTACTCCACCCCACAATTTTCCAATTAACGTCTTTAGCATCTACTTCAAATGAAGTTTTATATTCTGAATATGGCATAGGCTTCTCTAATTGAGGTGTTTTATATACTAATGTTTCCCACTTATATTCGTTTCCTTTACCTTTAGCATTTAGCTGATCGAGCATAGTCATCGGCTCCTTGTTTTTTGTAATATCTATTTTAACAAAGGAGTTCTTAGAAAGAGATGAGACAAAAAGGTTTTCCTCTTTTTTTGCAGGAAACATTTTTATTATTATTTCCTGTTTTCCAGGCTTCAAAATATACTGGTTGAGCTCTACCGTTAAACCCGATCCTTCACCTAATCCAAAATAAGTAACTATCAGCATGTCATTCAATAATATTTCGTAGGAACAGTCTAAATGCTCATGCTTTAATTTAAATAAAACACCTTCCGTTTGATATCCTGTTTTTCCCACGATTTTATTTTCAGCTGCTGTAGTTTTTTTGTTCTGTGCACAACATTCTAAACCTATATAAATCCCTAATGCAATCAATTTTATCAACCTATTCATCATTTCCTGTATTAAAATTATAAATGTGCTTCATAGAAACGTGGGATAGCTACTTAAAAATTTTTACGCTTCAAAATTGCATTTTCCAAGCTAAGCCTAAAAAATTAATTGCTACTTTCTATTTCTAATTGTGTGATATGATTTTTTTTAAGCCGTATAAACGAGCTGCTATATAGATCATTTAAATCGAATCGTTAACGTTCATTTAACTATCTTAGTAACTTCTTTACCTCCAACGGAGATAGGTATAAAGATTTTACTTTTCCTATATTTCTTTTTTTGATTTTTGTAATCAGTAATGTTTCTTTGTTTTGACCTGTTTCTTCAATTTGATCGGTTAGGTTAAGCTGATTATTACTTAATGGACTATAGATGGCCTTTCTTGATATAGTCTGACGATCTTCATTATTCCGGTAAATATCCATTTTGATTGTGCCGGAGTTGATATAACTCATTTTCTTACTAAAATGCGTTTCCTCTGCTGATTTAGCTTTAACCGATGCAAGTTTGCCCTGGCTATTATACTGATATTTGTATTCCCAGGTATCCTTAAAATCTGATTGGTTCCGTTGTGTGGTAACCGTTGCTTGCTGAATAGTTTTACCCCATCTTGCCCGATCCTCAGATAATAAGACCGGATAAACATCACGAATAGAATAATCTTCCAGATAATCTTCTAAAAGATTAAATAAACCAACAATAGTATGTTTAGCGTTTATTTCCTGTTTAACCGATGCGTAAATTTTCGGATATAACAGATATTTATCCTGTTGATTAATGAGCATAAAATGTTTGGCATCAGAAAATTTAATTTGCAGCTTATTGAGGGTATCCGCGTTACCTAATATAGACTTAGCGATTAAATAAAGGCCTTTGCTACTACTTGTTAAAAAATATGCAGTAGCTTCGGAGATTACACCTTCAGCAAATTTATATACAAAAAGGCTATCTTTTGAACTGTTTTGAATATATAATATCCTTGTGGTATCTTTTTCATTGCCTTGCTCAGATCTAACTTCGGTTAATTGCGTTAATAAAATTCCGTGATAGGAGTTAGCCTTTTTAGGCAACTGCTGTGCAGCTACGGAAAAAATAATCAAAAAATGAAGTATAAATACCGATATAAACTTGTTCATATTTTATTTTGCAGTTGCAGCGGTTAAGCGGTTGGGTGTTAATTTCCAGAAAATACTTTTCCCAGCAGTGATGGTAGCCGAAATACCGTTCGTAGCCTTCACATTGGTGTCGTAGTAAAAATTGCCACTCGTCCAGTATTGCTGATCTTGAAAGTCGGCTGATGGAACGGAATACTTAATTCTGTCCGGAACTTCAACTTCCTTAAACCGAGGTTTCCCATCCGCACCTTTTACTTGCTTGCCATCCGGGCCAAGTACAGGTTTTTTAACTTTCTTTTTCAGGTGTTCGTGTGTACCTTGATCTGTATCGGCATTATGGTTGCCTTTATCTTTATATCTGGCTGACGTACCATTCGCAGCAACAAAATCATCGTAAATGGCTTTGGGAATCTCAACGAATTTATACTCATCAAATTTATTTTGTCCCAGTTTATTGTATGGATTTGTTTCAGAATTGCCCCAAGCAAGAAAATCGGTTCCATCCCAAAATTCAGCTCCATCTGTAATATCTTTAACCCCGAAACAAACATCCAATACAGCATATCTCGCCAGTTTCGATTTTTCATCATTATTATCTGGTAGCTCTTTCTTATTTGGTACTGAAGAGTATCCAGAAGCAAGTAGTGAGCGCCACGTTTTTTTGGTGGAAACCGCCCTGTTACGACTGGTAAAGGCTACACATCTGAGCTCTTTTATATCAGCATTACCAGATTCATGACTAACGATATAGGCAATGTAGCGAAAGTCTGAATGTAAAAGTGCTTTATCATCATACTTAACCAGGTTTGCATCTACATTAAGGGCGTCCCAATTTTTTGCAGCTACAGCCTGATCATATTTCTCTTTGGTTGTCGTAAATATTTTAGCACTCCCTGCAATCCCGCCAAGATATTCTCCTTCACGTGTATAATAAACATATTGTAAGGTATCTTTAGGATCTTCTTGTGGTTTATAATCACCAAATTTAACATTTGTCATAACTACTCAATTTACCTTTATGCGTACTCCTATTAGTCATCCAATAAAAGGGTTACCTACTTTAACATTTATCCCTTTACTCGTTTTCTCGCATACGTTAATTTCCATAATCGACATAGGACATCATCGAATGAATATTTAACAACTTTGCTCCTAAGCATAACCATTTAAATTAATATCTAACGCTTATTGAAGGTTAACTGTGCGACACCATAAGCTTCTCTTTTACAAACTTTTGCCAACAGAAAATTATATGCTCCATCTAAAGGAATATTATGATCATAAATATTTTCTCTGTTAGAATACCAGCACTATAACCTTAATTTAACTTTTTTACCACTATTTTAGTAAGTCAGGGTAGCCCATTTTATAATCATCATAAATCGTATTTACGGATTTGCTGGTTGAATCTTCAATACGAAGCCCTCTTTTTACGATAGTAAAGTTGGTTTGAATGTGATTAACACAATCATATTGATCTACAAAAATCCATTTGTTAGCTTCTGGAAGGTCCCAGAAATAGAAATCTCCATGCACTTTATTTATATTTGTTTTATAGCCTTTGTATTTTGATTTTAAATAATCTAATATTTTTTCACTCTCTTCCTCATCAGCGGATGAATATTTGTATCCTAAAAGCTTTTTAGCGTTATAATTATCTATATAAATCCATAAATCACTATGATCGGAGACATTTCCTTTTGGAACCTCATAGGATGATATTTTGACACTTCCAATTTTAAATCCATCCAGTTTAGTAGACGAGTAGCCCTTTAATCCATAGCTTCCTGCAAGATTTTTACGTAATTCCTTATGCCCTTCAATAACTTTAGATATATCTTCATCTAATTTCAATGCTTCCAGATCAGCTTTTGAACTGCACGATACCACAAGGCAACCAATTAGAATAATACCGATAAGTTTATTCATTTAGATTTAAGTTTTTTGCAAGTCTCATTTATTTACTCTTGTATATTTAGTCTTTTCGCCTCTGGCTTCAATAATCAATATGTCACCCTTAAAGGAGAAGTTAGAGTCAAATTCCTCATTTCACATCGCCTTTCCTTTATAGTAAATTTTATTATTGCTAATTCTATATGTCATTTTTGAAACAACTTGTTCACTTCCTTCTATTGTATTTTGAATAATTCACCATTTTTAGTGAATTCTATATAGCTTTCCTATGGGTTTACCTGATACTACGATTTTTCATCTCCCTTGTCCCACTACCTGTAATCCTTTTTCTACATCCTTAGCCTGAGCATTACAGCTAAAAAAAACATAGTGGCTAAAGCCATTATTCTCTCATAATTTTTATCGTGGCAATTGTGCATCTAACGAATAATTTCGAACCCAGTATTACCTTTTGGCAGGTATATGTAAAAAGGAAAACCAAATTCTTCGTTTTCAGCCTTTTTTAGATAAGAAATAATTGGAGATTTATCTTCCCTAATTAAGTTTATTACTCTATTTTTTGCGTAAAACACTACCTTGGGCACATCCGGAAAATCCTGCATCACATAACCTTCAGCATCAATCATTTTGAAAATGTTATTTAACGCGACAATATTATCTTCTTCCAGATACATAGATGTATCTGTCTCCTCATACCTTTTTTTTAATAGCAGCGCTAGTGCATTTACATCCTTATCTTTAAAAAGGGTATGAATACGGCGGTAATAGTTATGTATCAGTTCAAGAGTAACTTCATTTTTAATATCAATTATACTTGCATCACTCCAGCCTATTAACCGGTAGGGTACTTCTGCCTTAAATTCGCCTATTGATTCTAACATTGGTAATGTATCACTTTCAGCCTTTGGCATTTTATACTCATATACGGTTGTTAGCTGCTCCTGATCCATTGTAGAAGCATCCAGATACTGTACTTTAATTATAGCGCTTGCGTCTTTATGTATAGAGGATACATTAGCCAATGGCCTGAACCTAATAGCAATCTGCTGCAAACCAGAACTTAAAATTAAATGATTGATAGGATAATTTGAATAAATGCTTCCTGCGCTATCATGCGAAAATGCAAGCACACCGTTGATTAATATATCGAAATTAGTTAGAGATATATTATAATCTAAAAGGTAATATGGTTCTTTCATCATTAGTAATTTATGTACAAACTAACTATTAGTCTTTGCTCGTCAGATACTCAAATTGGATGATCTACTATTTTTTAAAAAGATGGGCAAGGGGACTATCATATTCTTTTAACAGCGGTCTTGCATATTCTTGAACAATGTGGTCCATATAAGCTCGTTTGGTTACAATCTTAACAGACATATTGAGATTTGCGTTTGTCGGATCTATTGTTATGTGGGTAAGTATATCATTTTTGCTCCAAAAAAACTGCTGGGGATATTGTGTTGACTTATTATCAAATTCATCTGCTACCTCCTTTACATAACGTGGTAATACATTTTTTAAAACATTAGCGGTTTCCCTGTCTGAATCTGTGAATTTTCTTGTATCATAGGAAATCGAATCAGGGATACTGTAAGTTTTGAGCAAATCTTTAAGCAAACTTACAGCATCTTTATTATCGGGATGCACGCTTATAAAACTCACTAAACCATTATAGGTTACAACTTTGGTTTCTAAAACATCTGCGATTTTAGCCTTATCGAAAGTTACTTTTTTATTACCCGCATAATAATAATACACTACTTTTTCGCCTTTATCAACTAGTTGAACACCGTTTTCAGTAGGCATTTCGAAACGTCCACTCTGCTCTTTGATATTATCTGTAAAAACAGAGAGATCAACATTTGGTTTTTGACCAACTATAAGATCTTTTAAATCAAGTTTTTTTTGACTACAACTCCATAGAACCAAACAAAATAAAATAACGATAATTTTTTTCATAAATAAAAAATTAAACTAGATAATGCTCTTTAAAATTAACCTCGTCCTTTTCCACAAGCACCGCCTCTCCATCATAACTGAAAGTTCGCTTAATAAAGCCAAACTTAATAGTTGTCGCAGCAACAAAAGTTGCTTTGATTCCACCAAATTCTGCTACAGGAGCAACATACACACCATTATTATTTGCGCCAACTTTTACACCTCCAGTAACACTTGTTTTAGCATCAGCTTTTAAAATTCCTGAAACACCCATGCTTGCCGTTTCGGCTTTTGCGGTAGCTTTAAATTCGATACTAACCTTTATTTCACCAGTGATTTTTACTTCACCGGTTGTTTCTTTTGGAAACCGGATATTAATTATCGTTTTGCCTGAGACGTTAATTGCACCGCCAAGTGTTACTATAAACGTAATTTTGACATATTTGTTCATTTTATCTTTCACCCATGCAAGCACCTCTCCGGCTCCAGGACATATTGCATTACCACCATATTTAAGCACAATGTCTATAAGATCGATACTTATATCTGCCTCAATCAAAGGACTGGTATCTGCTCCGATCTCAACGATCTCGCCTACGACACGATTTGCTTTTTTAAGGTACCACTGAGCAGAAACGGCCAAGACAGGTGCTTTAACTTCAAACATAAAACGTCCTTTGGCTAAACTGGAATTTGATACGCGATCAGCCATCTGCTTAACCTGATTGATAACTTTCAATGTTTTTGCAATACGCTCTGCCCACTCCTTACCAAATTCTATTTTTTGTTTGCTGCCACTTGCCGAAGTCCATTCTCCCGTTAGGGATAACTCAAACTTTTGCTCCATTTCCCCGTATCGCTTAGACCACTCTGCATCTATAGCGGATCCAATGGCTTTATCTTGAGCATTTTTTAACTCATATCCGTATAGTTTATTACCATAAGAATAGGCGAAAGGCTGCGTATGAGACCATTTAAATTCCAATGTCCACTTAATGTCAGAATAAACATGTATCGCTAATGTCTCCTTATTTGGAACAGAGTAATATCTACAGGTGTGAATATGAATGGAATAGATATTCTTTATGCCATCTCGCCTTGGCCAGATATAATTCAATGGGACAACGTTAAATTTACTCATCGTAGATACTGCTGGAACCGTAATTTTTCCCTCACTTTCAGCATTTAAATCAACATTGATCAACTTAATGATTTTGCTGTGTTTTTTACGTTCAAAACAGGCTTTGGTATCGAAATTTATTGGCTCTATCGTAATTTTTTTGGGCTTACTGCCCGCTATTGTTTCGTAAATAATAGTTTCTGCATTGTGACCGTAATATTCAAATGCAATATCTACACGTCTATTATTTACATATTCATATTCATTTTTATATTTGATATTATCACGTCCCATTTTATCGTCAGTAGGTCTTACCTCTCCGTGTCCAGTGGTTGTAATCCGTTTAGGATCTAACTTTCCTTTCACAAAAAATTCCCTAACGGTTACTGCTCTATTTTGTGATAATATGTTATTGTGATTTTGTTTTCCAATTACACAGGCAAAACCGTCGAGATTGATAGTGCTATGACGATGCTCCAATAAAAATCTCAAAATGTTATTGAGCTGTTTTAAACTTTCAGGCAATAATTCTGTACTATCGAACTTAAAGTGAATAGATTCTACAATTTTTTCTCTCCTATCTGCAATGTTCTTAATTCCTTTTCCATTATCAAAAATAAGTTCAGGTTTCCCTCCCTCTTCAGTCAAATTAATCTGCTCAAACTTACACAGTTCAAACCTAAGCTCGTTTTTATCGGGTTGGTAAATGGTAACAGGTGTTCTGTTTTGGGGTTTTTCTATTACCTGCGATTTCACCTTGTCTTTTATCCTTAAAAACCGGGCATGGGCAGTATCCCCCTCTCCCCCTGTATCTTCGATATATTTACCAGTTACAGGGTGTACCACACGTACATAAAATTCTTCTACATTTTCCCTATCTTTCATCGATTGATACCAGGAATAGGTATTGGGAATTTTTAAGTTGATTTCACCATCGATTATATTTACCCGGTAAATTTTACGTGTTACTTCGTCATCTTTTGGCCACAGCCCCATCATGCTCCGCAATCTTCTGAATACACGAACTTCTACGTTGTTGTAGCCATTCAAACCTTCAGTAGTTAGTCTCAGCCAGATCAGTTCGCCATAGGAAAATTGATAAGTTTTTCTTACATCTGCCCCCCCCTCATTCTGCGACCATTTGCTATCTACAATCCTCGCTGGTGATTCGCCCCTAACTTTCAGTCCTGATTTGCCATCAAAGTTTCCACTCCAGCTTGCCTCAACATACCATAAATAGGGACCACAAAGTTTTCTGGGAATTTTAAAGCCATATTTAAAATGGCTCGGGATTGTTTTCTGAAAATCAATAATTCCTTTTTGATTAAAAATTGCCCATTTTATATCTTTCTTTTTATCCTGTTCTGTTGTTCCAGCCTCCCATTCGCCAATTTTAAACCAAATGCGCTCACTAGGGGCGACTACCATTAACTGACCGGGTATAGATCCTTTCTTGGCATTATATACTTTACCTTCGCCAGTCCAAACAATTTTCTTTATTCCCTTTGCCATACGTTATGCTTTAACACTCGCTTCTAAACCGCTAAAATTATTTGCAGATTCATCTAAAGATTCTGACAAGGGGTTGAGCTGTGATTGTACATCTTTATTTGCGTTATCAAAGTTTTGTTTTGAGGCCTCTGCTTTTTGACCGTGTTGAATAATCTCAATGCAATCGGTGCCTCCTATCGGACAGGTAGCTTTACTATCTTCAAGCAAAATTTTCCCTCCGTTTGTCAATACGGTATCTTCATAAAAACCCGACCATTTCGTTACCGTTGCAGTGCAAGGTTTATTGTTCATTTTTGAACATGAACCAAACATGTTTTTCTCGAAGGTTGTGCCAATATCTACAGTGGTCGCTATCAATTTCTTACTACCATCTTTGTCGTTCGCATACTCTTTGTTATGTGTTAGCACCTTTAATTTATCTGGCGCCGATCCAAATTTGCACATACATTGTGCACCCTGGACTACAACGTGTTTCTCTGCCATATTTTACTTATTTAGTAAACGATCCCAAAACCCTTTTCTCGGAAATTGTCCATCAATCATGACCATTTCTGTTACCGGCAAGCCTTTAACATTTCTATCCAATTCAAAATCGTGATCGAACTCGAATCCATTTTCAGGGATCACCGTAATCCTTATTTTTACTTTTGATTCTTCTTGCGCCCTATAACTAAAATCAGAAACTACTGATAAGATCCTTTTATTTTTAGGGTGTAAAAAATAATTCCCTACATAATCACCTGTATGCCTATGGGTGATAAATAATTCATCTTCTAGGGGCTTGATGATACCATTATGCAGTAACTCTACAGCACCAAAGCTATTAGTCCGTCCGCTCAATTTTTCTTCCGTTATATAACCTTCAACATCGAAATTTTTTGCTATCGGAAATTTATACGTCGATTCGGCATTGCGGTTCTGTCCATATTCTTTATAGAGTGGTTTAAAAAAAGTTTGGATAAGCCAATCGTTCAAAAATGCATGCTGTATCTGATCCAGGTTGGAAAGCTGTTTTTCCATACGGCAGACATAATCTTCTACCAGATGACCTTCAAAATTATCAAGCACATTTTTTTTAACCAATTGCCATTTCTTTAAAATTTCATCATGATTATAAATGCTCTGGAAGCCTCCATTTTGATCAACTGCTATTATTAATGGATAAAATACCTTCCCTAGTTCATATGCCAGTTTATCGGCTATGAGATCTGGCAGAATTTCGTTAATAAAAACGTCACTTATCCTTTCAATCTGAAACAGTGGTTCTCCTGCCTTACCGGGTTTTAGTCGGGTTATCCGTACCTCATATTTTACTTCATTAGCATTTTCTTCCCCTTCATTGAAAGTGATCAAAACGCCATAATGTGCAGACAAATCAGCAGGCCAATCCAAACGAAGTGCATTTACGCCTGAGTAATATATTTTTTTATTGGAGATGTCCATTTTGTCACGATTATAACCTGATTTAGTTTAAAAAACGCTACTTGAGTAGGGGTAATTCTTATAGTAGATCAATTTAAATCAAATCACTTACATTTATTTAATTGCTTAATTAACTTCTTTATTTTAAGGGAGACAGGTGTAAGATTTACCTTTTCCAAGTTTATCACTATAACTAAATAAAAATCTTAGTTATCGCATCAAAAATTCATAAACAATCTTTGAAGTTTCCAAATCTCTTAATTCATATTTTTTATTTTTCAGTATCAATTCATAGGTTTTCTCTAATGGCAATAACCCGTATACCTTTAAATAATATTTTGAATGGGTAATATTTCCTTCAAAAATCACTGGGTATGAATAAAATATTTTATATTTTAAATTGTGCGTATTAGTACTGCAATATACTTCGTGCGTCCAAGTTGGTTTAGTGGCTACGAGACTAATGGTATCCTTGGAATTTATATCAATTATTGCTGTTAGTTTTCTATAATCCAATATACTTCTGTTAAGTTCAGTGCTTAAATCTGGTGTTCCATTATCATCAGCAACCGTCTTCAAAAATGAAATATTTTGCTTTTTCATATGGATGTTTATTACTGAATCATTAACCTGTTTTAAGGATCCGTCTTTTATTGAAGAATAAATTTTGGCTCCTTCGTATTTATACGTCAGAAAGAATCGTTCTTTTTCAATAGTCAAAGTAAATGGTAATATGGAGCTTACACTTACTGTATCGCCTAAAAGATACTTTTTAAAGTTTTGATTAATCCAAATACTTGATTTTATTTGTTTGTTAGCTTTAGCTGCTTTATTAAGCAAAGAATCTTTTGTTACAAAGTTTTTAAGCTTTATATCAAGTGTTTTCTTAAAATCTTTACGATCAGTTCTTACATTCTTTTGAATACATGCTACAAAAAGAGTAAAAGCAATCAGTAATTGATATTTTTTTAATAACATTATTCTTTGATTAATGAACTTCCCAAAAAACTATTTCAGTTGCATCAAACATCTGCCCATCAAAGCCACTAATTAGTTTAACGCCATCCCAAACTTCTATGTGTCTGAATTCAGCTCTTCGTTGCATAGTCCCATTAACTTCTTCTTTAAAATTTTCAAAGTACAAAATGCCCTTTTTATTACTTAATTTATTATAAGCATTCTCTTTTGTTCCGTTTATCTGTATTCTTTTCTCCCAAAAACTTAGCTTATCAATGTGTTTTTTAAGATTATATGCTCCCAATACATGCTTGTGAGTACAATACGGATAACCACCAGGGTTGGTATAATTAACTACACCGGTTAAAGGAACACCTGAGTTAATTAAAGCCATACTCATTCTAATTGCGCATTGATTGTAATGTCCATCTGTACAAGGTTTATTGGAATAAGGCTTTGGATAATTTTTATATATCTTAAAAAACAATGGCTCTATATATGTTACACTTATTCTACCACAGAAGACATTACTCAATGTGTAAAAGAATAAATCATCATCATCAGCAAAAAAATCGATATAATATTCTTGTTTATCCTTTAGTTTTTCAACAGCTATCTTTAATGTAATTATAGAATTATAGGCTTGTTTTAGTTTAATCTCGTGCTTGGCATTTTCAGTTTTGTTATCCGAGCCAATAAATTTCAAGCCTTTGGACTTTACCGTTACATATCCTTTATTATCGTTTGCCTTTTTGCTTCCTTGCTTCACATCAACACGAATAATCATCATAGATTCACTATGTATAATTTCATCTAAACGTTGATTTCTTTTATTCTCGTCGATATGGCCTGATAATTTTGTAGTTCTAACCTTCGAAGGAACTTTGAGTTTGCATCCAATAAACTCTTGAGAATGGTTTAATGAAACTATTGGAACAAAATCATTGTCGCTAACTTGTGGGGTATATGTATTAAATTGAACATTTGCCATAACCTATTTATTTCCTTCGCCAACAACCTGTTTGTTACTTGCCAAAACCAAATTATTGTGTACTGCTTCGACATTTAGCTTATCGGCTATTTTTACAACTTTTTGCCCCACAACCATACTATAATCAGAGCGCACTTTGATTTTCAAATTGTTTGACTGTTTTGTAATTGCCATAACTAGAATAATTTTGATTTCTCCGCGCTGTTAATCTCTACGGTTTTACCACTCTGCAGGCTCATGTTTTCTTTTTGACTGAACATCGAAATCTCACTCGCAAGTTCGTTCGATGTTTCAGATTGCCTTACAAAATCCTTAGTAACAAACTCTGATCTTTTATCTGAACTTTCCTGGATATCTCCAGTTGCACTCAGTGAATAATTATTTCCTGCTGTTGTATTGATGTCCTTATTTACTGAGGTGGTTTGGTTATTACCGATAGATGAAGATTGATCTTTACCAACGCTCACATCCATATTCTCCTGCACATTAATCTGCATATTTTTGCAGTTCAAAGTCATGTTCTCCAATGCCGTGATGGTAATATTATTGCCTTTGGTATCGATATGGATGATGTTGTTGTGGATATCGGTAATCTTTATTCCCTGTGTGCCTGCATCATCGTCGAACTCAACCAGGTGACCGCTTCGTGTAATAATACTTTTAAGGTGGTTTTTAATTAAAGGGCTGCTATCTACACTGGAACTATGGTAAACACTCCCCATCACTACCGGACGCGCAATATTTCCTTCTTCAAAAGCAATCATCACCTGATCATCAATCTCTGGGATGGCGAAATAACCACGATTATTGCCCCTATCACCTACACCGGCACTCGGCGTAACCACACGCAGCCATTCGGTCACATCGTTGGTTAAACATTCCCATTTAAATTTCACCTTAATTCTGCCCTGGCCCTGTGGATCGTTATTATCAATCACATCTGCCAACTGCATATCGGGCTGTGGTTTTTCAAAGTTTTTTACCAATAAACGTTCGGTAGTGGCTATTCTTCCTTCGAAATTATTGTGGTATTTACCGTTCTCGTCGATGTGGTGTTTAATGCTGGTAATCAGAAATTTGCCTAAACTTTCGGTGGTAAAAGCCATTTCTTTTCTCAGGCTCATCGTAATTTCAGCAATACTACCAATACTCAATCCTGCGTTATCTCCCCTGGCCGTAACTTTTAAAAGTTCGCTGGTATTGGCCTTTTCTTCATTTTCAACCAGGTTTTTGATATCGTTGTTATTATCAACCCTGATTAAAGCAGGTTGATTAAAAGTTTTGCTAAAAGTTAAATTTGAAGCTTTAACGGCATGCGATAAATCTGGCGTACCTTCTACCTTACCTGTACTCTCACTTTGCAGCATTTCGTTCTGCTTTGGATTGTAGGAAAACCGCTTATTTTTGATCGGTGCAATTTCCATGGCATATTGCATTTCCTGCACATCCCTACCGTAAAACAACGATATTTCTTTCTGTATGTTGGGTTTACCAAAATTAAGCTGTTTACCGTCGTAAAAAAACCACTCATGGTATTCGGCCGAAAGGCGGTTCAAAAAAGCAAAATCGCTTTCTCTGTATTGAATAATATAATCAATAGAAGTACCTCTAGTGGCATTGGCCACTACCTTTAAATCATTTGCAGGCGTATCTTTTGTAGCTAATTTTACGATCTCATTCAGATCTTTATCCAGATAAGAGCCCAGATCAGGTCCACGATCAATTAAAATAGTCGGGCTATAACCGCTTACGATTAAAACACCATGGTAACCATGATTTTGTGAAAGTTCCACTTTAGAAACCAGACCTACAAAATTCTGCATACCTTCTGGCGAATGGCCAAAAGATGCGGTTAAGGTTTTACCAACAAAATCGCGGCTATCATCCAAAGTAATCAGCCCCGGTGCACCCATTTGATCATGGTTAAAACGCAGCTCAAAATAATGATGTTCGTTAAAAGCCTGTGTGAGACTAAAGGAAGCAAAATGGGTAATTTCCTTATCTTCTATATTGATTTCTGCAATGAGTTTCTTTTCCATATTGATTAATCTTGATCACAAAATTACCCTAAGCTAAATCCAGTTGCGGAGTTTTAATGCATAACTTTTCCAGTAAAAATGATTCCATTTCTACACGAGGACTGTTCAGATGATTTTGGTGTGCGGATGACGGACCAAACATTTTACCAGGGAGGTAAGTGTTTTTTATTGCAATATATTTGCTTTGGCCAGACATCATTGAGCTTTAATATAAAAATAGCTGACGGGGACTACCCCCCAACCTTGCTATGATAATTTAGATATACTATACATTAACTGAAGCGCTTTGAACTAAATACGCCCCGATAAAATCGGGGCGTATCAATTAATTGATATGCATAAAATGATTAAGCCTTCGGCCAATCATTTTCGTGTTCGGCGTTGCCTAGTTTCAGCTTACGCGCCGATACCACAAAACTTAAAGTCATCGGCGTATTGTCATTAACCGCAATACCCTCGTTATATTGGATGATGTAGCCATCTTCGAAAGACAGTTCCTTCATTTTTGCATCTTCTTCGCCTTTTTTGAAAACGATGTTGCCTGAAAGTGGTTTGTATTGATTGTTAACCATCGATTCTATTACTGAAGTATCTTCTGTAGACTCGATTTCGATGTTGATGGTACCACCATAAACACCTGACGATGGACGACCTTTTGCGTCAACATCTCTATTTAATGAAAAGCTGCACTGTAGTACATCAAATTCTTTTGATCCTAAGTTTAAACGGGTTTTGAATGCCATTGTAGTAAAATTTTAATGTTTTTAAATGAATGATTTGCGCTGAGCGGTTGGAGCGGAGTGAAACTCATGGTGTATGGCGTTAAGCGTTTTAGGCCTTATACCCTCTACCTTCCTACCCTCAACCTTAGCCTAGGCTTTCGGCCAATCGTTAAGGTGCTCTGCGTTTCCTAATTTTAGTTTTCTAGCTGAAATCTGGAATTTAAGTGTCATTGGGTGATCGCCCACAATGTTGATCCCTTCGGAATATTTAACAATGTAGCCATCTTCGAAATGAACTTCTTTCATTTTGGCATCTTCCTCGGTTTTCTTGATCAGAAGGGTCCCTGTAATAGGTTTGTACTGGTTGTTTACCATCGCCTCGATAATTGAGGTGTCTTCGGTTGATTCGATCTCAATGTCGATGGTACCGCCATAAACTCCGGAAGAAGGTCTTCCTTTTGCATCTACATCGCGGTTTAACGCATAGGCACAGTGAAGCACATCGTACTCCTTGCCCGAAAAATTTAATCTAGCTTTGAAAGCCATAGTTTTAAAATTTAAAGGTTAAAAAATGATTATCAGTAGACTCCGCTACTATCATCTTTAAACCAAATATCAAGCCAAACCCGCTGTATATAGCTCAGTAATAAGCGGTAATAAAATTCTCAAAAAACCCAAAAGACACGTTTACGGCCTAAAAACGTAGTTAATCAAGGTGTTTTGTGGAAAAAATGTGGAAAAATTCGAGTATATCTTTAGTGTTACAAATACATTTTAACACACACATGCATTACAAAACTGTAGCAACTATACACAAAGTGTTGCATTTTAGGACAATCTGATGATTAATTTTCGTTTGCCGCATATCTGCTAAACACAGATCATGGCGATCTTAAATTAATTGTGACCCAAATTTTTCCATCTTAGCTAACCACTTCTGACTATAGTGATTTTCAAGAGAATGTAATTCGCCTATGGTATTGGTAAGTACAGGGCTCATTTTACATTTTTCAAACACTAATTTTTTGATAGAAAGGTAAGTTGTCTTCTTATTTGCCTTCCACTCCTTAAAGGTAGCCTCGTCTAAAATGGATACGATTCTTCCAGAGCGGCCACTAAAGTCATTATTTACATTTTGCTGTTGGGTAGCAAAAACCTGATCGGGCATAAACAAACGATCAAAAAAGCCTTTAATCTTTGCCGGAATATGATCTACATACACCGGACAAAAAAGCACAACATGGTTACTTTGCCTAATCGCTGTTAAAGCTTTCTGCAAATCAGGCTCTAACTCGGCAATCTGTCTATTGTTAAATAGTTTGTTCGAGTTAAAAATCAGATCGATAATGGCCAACTCCCTTACGGTAGCGCCAACACTTTCTGCACCTTGCTTATAGGCGTTAATCAGGAAATTTGTAGATGCGTTTTTTTCGATATCCCCATTCAGGATAAGTATTTGCTTCATTTTTTTTGATTAATCTGATTGGGCCGATGCGTTACAAAATTATAAAGAATTTGTTAAGTGTTATGCATGCCCCATAAAAAAACCCAACGCTAGGGTTGGGTTTTTATTTTCAGCTATCAAAAACTATTGCTGATTATATTCTGAACTCCAGGTAGTACTTTCATCTTCACCTTTATGTCCGTCTAGTTTTACCACAAAACTTTTGGCCGGAAAATACGGCGTAATGTGGATATCAAGGTGAATTCTGTCTTTTTGTTGCTCGTCTCTTTCAAAACGCATAATCTTAAAACGCTCAATCAAGCGGTCAGCGCCCTGGATACCATCTAAAAATTTAACAATCTGGCCACGCAAGTCCTGCTCGGTTTTAGATGTCCAGTTTTCGAAAGCCCTTCTGTTCAAGAAATCGAACAATACTTTAGTAATATAATCGAATACACGTACTACAGAATAAGTTTGTAAACCAATATTATCGCCATTAAACAGCGTCTTAGCAGAGAAAGCCATTACTTTACCATACTCATTAACCATCGGCACTAAACCTACGCGTTCTAAATGAGAGATTTCACTTTTCTTTAAATCGAATTTTACACCATCAACCTCGTTTATAGCACCATGTTTTTTACCCGCCGTTACCTGCGACATTAGGGTATAATACATTTTACCCGCTAAAGCGGCCGAACCTGGCACAGTAAGATCATCTTCCTCGCCCACTTCTGCTACTTTACCGCGACCAACCAACCAATTACAAGTCATGATTACGTTCGATCTAAAAGCATCGCCGCCGGTAAAGTTTGCTGCGGTAAATAAATCGAGTACATCATCCGGCTGATCTAAATCGGCAAAATCGGTTACCAGCATCGCTTTATTGTTGTGCGCGATCTTACCCCATCTTTCTAATACTTTATTAGAACCCATGTAACCTGGAACAACCATTAACGAATAGTTATTACGAAGATCTAAACGATCATAATTCTGTTTTAACTCATCATCTACATATTCGATAAAACGCGGATTATCAAGATCTTTAATCTGATCCATTGATGCATTTAACAGCACCACATTTTTCAGTTTGTCTGACTCCGTATTTTTATAGAATAAATGCACCGAACGGTAAGCCTGCTCTAGTTCTCTGGTGCTTTCCAGGGCAGTAGCGATGTTTTTATTTAAGTTTTCTTCTGCGGCATTTAGTTTTTCGGTACTTTTTTCTACCATATCGGCAACAGAACTGGAAGACTCAAGCACTTCTATCCAAAGCTGGATTTTCTTTTTCAGCTCTTCGCGCTCTTTCTTCTTTTCATCGCCAGTAAGAAAAATCTGTTTTCTTGCTTTTCTTTCCGGATTTAAATTCTGAAGACCATCAACTGTGGCTTCTAACAAATCGAAACCGCCAACCCTGGCTAGTTTTTCTAAGTTATCCTTAAGTGATGTTTTTTCTATGGTTTTACCCTCTGCTGGTTTAAAACCTACTTCGGATATATTTTGGTCTGCTTTTAATTCTTGAGGATTTGACATGTTTTCTCAGCGTTTAGATTATTTATTTTGCTCCAATTCATCAACAAAGTTCTTCAAAGCGTTGATGAACGCCGATTTGGTTTCTTCATCATCAAGTGTAGCTTTTAAGGTTTTGTTTGATTTTAACTGTTTAATTACATTAAGCGACATCTCCCGCTCAATGTTGACATTGGTAAGGTAATTACTTTGATTGATGATATTTTTTACGCCAAAATCACTCAGATCATTAAAGTTTATGGTTTCACCAACGGTAGATCCGTCCTGTTTTTCGAAAGCTACTTTTACATTCGGTTTATAATGAGCAAATACTTCCTTTACCGTTTTTAATCCTTCTACCTTTTCTGGTTTTATCGGTTCGTTATCAGTAAGCTTCTGTACAAAAAGCGTTTTGTTATGTGCAATCTCTGCGAAGGCTTCTGAGGTATCAATTTTTCGCTCGTTACCTCCAATTTCATAGTTAAACATAGTATGTCGATTTAGATTTATGATTAATTTTTTCTAATAATATAATAGTTAACGTTTTAACTCAATTTTTGTTCCAATATTTATGCTTATGGATGAATAATATTCCATTCTAACTTATCTTCCTCTGCGTGTTTGCTTACTAAGATCTTAGATCCTTTTTTTAGCTCACCAGAAATGATGTATTTGGAGATTGGCCTGCGCAAAAGATTTCTGATGACAGCCGATAACTGTCTGGCACCATACTTTGGCGTAAAACCGTCTAAAGCAATCATTTTTTTGGCGTCTTCTGCTATTTCAAACTCGATACCCATTTTGTTCAGCGACTGTACCAAACTGCTCAACTGAATTTCAAAGATGCGTACCACATTGCTTTCATTAATCGGTGCAAATGGAACGATTTCAGAAATCCGCGCTAAAAATTCAGGACGGAAATGTCCGGCCATCACTTCCATCAATTGGTTTGAAGCCGGAATAACGCCTTTACCGATCTGTTCTGCTATCCATTCGCTACCAATGTTCGAAGTAAAAAGAATAAGCGAATTACTAAAATCGCCTTCTTTTCCTAAACGATCGTGCATATGGCCTTCGTCCAGAATCTGCAAAAAGGTATCGAAAACCGAAGGGTGTGCTTTTTCAATCTCATCGAAAAGTAGTACAGAATACGGCTGCTGCCTGATTTTATTCACCAACAAGCCACCTTCTTCGTAGCCCACATATCCGGGAGGCGCACCATAAAGCAGAGCTGCACTATGCTCTTCTTTAAATTCTGACATATCGAACCTGATCATTGCCTTTTCATCGTTAAATAAAAATTCAGCAATTGATTTGGCCAATTCCGTTTTACCCGTACCGGTTGGCCCTAGTAAAAAGAATGATCCAATAGGCTGTCCTTTTTTGTTCAAACCGCTACGCGATTCCAATATGGCATCTGAAACAGCTTTCAAAGCCTGATCTTGCCCAACCACCCGTTTTTTAAGGTATTGCTCCATATTGAGCAATTTTTCTTTTTCACCTGCCTGCAGTTTTCCCATCGGGATGCCTGTTTTATAGGCTACTATGGAAGCAATATCCTGTTTGGTGATTCGGTCGCTTTTTTCTGCAGCATATTTTTTTAATTCCTGCAGGCTGCTGCTGATATAACCCTGGTATTCATCGGCTGTTTCGAAAGCATCGGTTTGTGTCTCATCTGTTAAACGCCCCAATAAAACCGGACTTAACTTATTTTGAAGTAATGAAAAAAGCCATTTATAATCTGCAAAACGATCAGCTTCTGATTCCTCTATATTGGCATTTAATGTTCCCAGCTCTGTCTCTAAGCTATCAATGGCCTGGTCAGAAGTATCGTTCATCATTTTCATGGCCGCCATGGTCCGGTCTAACAGATCAAAAGCTGAATCAGGCAGCCTTCTATCTTTCATATAACGCTTGGCCAAACGCACACATTCGCCTAAAGCATCTGGCTCAATGGTTAGCGTATGGTGCTCTTCGTATTTAACAGCCAGTTTCTGCAACATTTTGATGGTGCTTTCTTCATTTGGTTCATTAACCTGAAGTACTTCAAAACGTCTGCTGAAAGCCTGCTCTGGCTCGATAATCTTACGGTACTCGTCCACGGTCGTAGCCCCAATCACGGTTATTTCACCACGGGCAAGTTCCGGCTTTAACAAATTGCCAATGCCGGCACCCAAAGGGCCTTTACTATCTAACAGCGTATGGATTTCATCAATAAATAATACCGCTTTTTCGAACTGTTTTATTTCTTTGATGATATTTTTTAAACGGTCTTCGATTTCTCCCTTGTAAGATGCTCCTGCAATTAATGATCCCAAATCCAATTCAAAAAGCTGAACGGGTTTTAAACGCTCGGGAACATTCTGATTTACAATATCTATAGCAAAACCATCTACCAAAGCGGTTTTCCCCACACCTGCATCACCGGTTAAAATTACATTCGGCTTGGTTCTGCGGCAAAGGATCTCCATCATTTGGCGGGTTTCTTTATCGCGGCCAATTATCGGATCTGTTTTACCATCCCGAACCGTTTGCAAGCGATCTATACAATATTTATAAAGCGCATTGCCTGTACTTTTATTTTCGGCACCAGCAGTGGTTTTATCAGGCGAAACTGCCTTCGAAATTTCTTCATCCTTTACATAGATATCCAAAATTTCGCGTTCTTTAATCGGAAAAGATTTCAACTGATCAGGCTGAAAACCGATGCCAGGTTTTGCGAGCGCGGTTAATACACAAACTGGTGTGATTAAATCAAGTCCAAGTTTAATGCGTACATTATCTGCTTCTTCAAAAATAGCCGCAATTTCTGGTGCACCGCTAACAGTATCGCTAAGACTTGACGATTTCTCCTGTTCATCTATCCGAACTTCAGCCCACTCGCTGATGTACTCATCATCTTTCCCAATGGAAGTAATAAAAGATCTTAAACCAACATCTTTATGCATTAACCCTTTTAGCAAATGGGCTGCGGAAAACACCTCGTTCCTATATTCTTTTGCCAGCGACTGTGCAATATGCAGTGCTGTTTTTACCGATTCGCTTAAGTTTGTAACTGCCATAGCCTTTAGTTGGTTGTAGGCAATACTGCCGGGTTAAAATTATTTTCGGTAATGTAATAGTATAGCTTGCCGTTTGAGATAAACTGCTGTTCAATCTGTGTAGCTCTTTTAATCTGCTGAACCGACTGATCCAATAATTTAATATAACCTTCAAACTGATCTAGCGGCATTTTAGAGGTATTCTTTAAATCACTCACAATGTATTTAGATAAAAACTCATTGTTTAAAGGCAAACCTGTAACCAACTTGATGTAATTTGTTAAAGTCATTGCCTTAATATCGCCAGATGATATCTTCATACCCAATAACTGCTTAGGCATTCTTACATAGTTTTTAACCAGCTTACGCCTGAAAGAAGATTGATCTGCCTGCAGATTTTGTCCTAACATAACCGAAAAAACATCTAAAATCTGCTTGTACTCCATATTGTTTAGTACAATAGCATATTGCAATGTAGATGGGTTGTTTTTTACCACGTCGGCAGACACGTTTGCAGTAGTATAGTATTTAAAAGCATTGTGCGGCATACGATCGGCTACTTCCATACCAACTGGTTGAGGCAATAAAGCTTCTACATCAGCGGCTAAGTTTTTGCGCGAAATCCCTGTTAAGCGGAAAGCACTATCTAAAGAACTGATCTGGTTGTAGATATCCATATTGGTTTCTTTCACAAAACGGCGCAGGGCAATGGTCATGCTCTGGTTGGAGTTTACTGATCCTTTGGTTGGAAAAACTACACCACCCTGTATTAAACTGTTTTTAGGATAATCGAGGTAGTAAGAAATAGAATCCTGCAGGCTGGTATTGTAAGGTTGAAAGCTCTTCAAACCTTCGCCTTTAACCATCGTATTTTTTCTATACTCGGCTGCACGGATGGCTGATTCTGAAACCAGTTTACGTGATTGAATAACAAAATCATTAAACGACTGGTTAAAATCGCTATATACCTGTAAAGCTAAAATACGGGCATCAGCAAGAGCAACCTGTTCGCTCAACTCGTTAATCAGGTAATTATTGGTACCGCCTGTATTTCCGGTACTACCCACTAAAATAATTAAATTGGTTTCGTTCTTTTTTGCTTTAAATAAATTTACTGCTGTTTTTAAAGCGCTAAAAACAGGGCTTTCTGTAATCTCTCCATTACACCGCATGGTATTTTTTGCCTGGTTTGATAAGAAATTCATGAACTTTCTGTAATCATCCTGAATCGGGCTAACAAAAATACCCTGTTGTCCGCAGCCAGTTTCACCGCGATATACTACACCACCATAATTTACTTTGGTTCCTTTGCCAAAATCGCCCATTATACCTTCAAATGAACCAATAGTGTTGGTCATTCCAGAAAGGTACTTGGTCATTGGGCTTCCGCCGTCTACTACAAAAACAACATTTACCTTTGTTTTATTTTTACGCAACATCAGGTAATCCTGATAAGAAAGTGATGATCCGTTGATGGTTAAGATCTTATTGTCTTTTTTGTTGTAAACATCTGTGGCAATACCTACTGTGCTGCCTGCTTCGTCATTTGAAACCACAGGCACACTACGCAGGATCAGGTTTTCCCGTGGCAATAGGGGATCTATTACAAAATTAGTTCCGTTATCCATTCCGTTTTTAATGGCCATAGCGGTAGAATCATCCTTATCATAATCGCCAGGTTTAACAGAAGTGATGTATAAACGATCACCCCAGTGGTGTACTGTCTCAGCAGAAACCCATCCATAAACACTTTTAACGGCACTATCTGCAACCAATTGATCATCAGAGCCAATCAGGTATTTTTTACCATCTTCCGATTTTTTATAGATGTAGGCAATTTCGTGCAACCTCACTTTGGCCCTTCTGTCTTTAAGTTCGGGCGTATTATAAACCAAAATAGAATCGGTAGTATCGAAGTAAAATTTTGGTTCGGTCAACGCATCTTTTCCATTCACAATACCAATGGCTTTCTCTGCATAACCTGTTTTTTGGTTAGAGAATGCACGTTGCCATAAAAGCAGTTTGGATTTTGCAATCCATCCGTAGCTGATTGCACTTTTTTTATCATTGATTTTCCTTCCCCTGATCATTCCGGCTTTATACTTAATCAGTTTCAGGTAACCATTCTGTTCTTTAGAAACATAAAAAGGTTCCATAAAGCTTATTTTTTTCATAATAAGGCTTCCACCTGGCGCTGTTGTAGTGTAATTATCTTCACGATCGGAAAAAACAATCCATGGCAGGCTGCTTCTGCTGGTATTATCGTTAACATTTATCGTTTCAGCCGGCCTCTCGTAAGATTTAGGCATGTATTTTACTTTTTTGCCAAAGGATGCCGGTGATTGTGCATAGGCAAACGATATTCCTAAAAATAGGATGCTTAAGGCATATAATTTTTTCATATTCTTTGTAGATGAGCTTAAAATTAGGTTAAGAGGTTAATCTATTTTGTTTTTGCCTGAGGTGCATCAGTAGTTGCTGTTGCCGCGGGCTGCGCCGTTCCTGAATGTTGTTTAATATTTAATAAACTGGCACAGGTTGAGTTTGGCTTAATGGTTAACTGTGCCTCATCTACCGCTATTTCGCCCCCAAATGTTAAGCCCATACAGTATGAATAAATATCAGTCTGTTTTTTCTTACCATTCATTTCTACATTTACAGTTACTTTTTCGTTGTTGCACATGTATTTGTTGATCAGGTAGTAATAGTTGGAATTAAAATCTGCACCGTTGGCTATGGCTTGTAATCGGGCCCGGATATCATCAATGGTTTTACGTTCTCCATCACCGGGAGCAACTAAATCTTCTACTATTTCTGCATTGGGATCAGTGATCAAAATGTTTAGAAAAGCGGGTTTAGCTGCTTTATCTGACCGAAGACGGACTACATATTTTCCAGGTGTGCGGTAAGTATACAGGGCCGTTTTTCCTTTAACATCAACGCGACCAGTTTCGCCGAAAGACCATTCAAAATCTTTTCCTGCGCCATCGCCCTCAAGCCTGATCTCTTCATTAACCAAACCAGCTGTCGGGCCGCTGATGGTGAGTACACTATCTACCACCGGTGTATGCACGGTATCGCGTACGGTAACCGGAAATTCCTGGCGGAGTTCGCCATCAACGGTTAGGCGCACAATATAAGTATCGGGCTTGGTGTAGTGATAAGTTCCTGTTTTTGTGGTGGCTTTTTCGCCATTACCAAATTCCCATAACCATTTTGAGGCCTTTGGGGTATTATCGGTAAAAACCAGATCTTCATTTAAATAAATTTCATCCTTAAGAATTCTCGCATCGACTGTTCTTTTTTCGAACAATGAACTTTTAAATAAGAAAATCAGGCCTGTTAAGAGCAGTACAGCCAAAAGGATGTACAAAATAACATAGCCCTGCGAATTTGAATTAACTTGCTTGGTGTTTGTTTCAGACATAGGTAGCGTTTTTATAGGTTGTTCTTGGTAATGTTTATCTTGCAGACATCGTTTGCTGTAATTGGCGCCTGTTGGTAATGCAGTCATCCAACTGTCTTTTATGCAGCTCGATATCAGAAATATTTCTATTTTGTTCTTGTCTATCGTAAAATAATCTATCGTATAACTGTGCGGTGTGGACAAAGATTTTATATCGAGAATCTGAGGCCTTACGATCAAACGCAGATTTGATTGAACCTAATGAAAGCTGGATATCGTTCTTTAAAAAAACGGCCTGCACATTTGGGTTGTAACGTGTAATCTGTTTAAAAGTGGTGTCAATAGTAGGCATGGTTTCTTTTACCATGTTTTCGAATGCTTCATTCTCGTTAATCTTAACTTCAAGCTCTTCCTTAGAAATTTCGTACTGCGATTTATCGCTATAAAAAATTCCGAAGCTCAAAAGCCCAACGGTAAAAACGAACAACGCTATAAAGAACAAGAATTGTTCGCGTCTTTCTTTTATGCTTAACTTTATCATATCGTTTTAAATTACCTGCCGTATCTACCGTTCCTGATTTTTTGTGCTGCTGTTTGGTTTGCCTTCTGGCAATCGTTAATCCGTTCTTTATACCGCTGTATATCACTCCTTGACTGGAACAGTGAATCTTGTAAATCGGCCATTGCACCGACATTTTTGTTCAGTTTTTCGTACAGATCAAAACTTGGACTTGGGTCTGTTTTTTTAGAAATCAACTCTTTTATCCTGTTATTGGCGCTCTGAATATCACTGAGCAGGATACTTTGCTTGCTCATTTCATTTGCGTTATAATCGCGATATTGGGCAAGTTCTTTAAAGCGGACCTGGATAAGATCAAAATTTGTATTGATATCTTTTCTGAGGTAAGAAAGTTTCTCTGTTTCCTTTACTTTTTTATCAAGTAAGCTGTATTCGTAGTCGGAAGCTGCAAAAAAGAGATAAATACACAAAATAGAGAATAGTGTAAGCAGGACAAATTCTAAGATAAACTTAGTATAAGCGCTCCTAATTTCGATGGCGTTAATAGGTTTCATAGAGAGTTAACAGTTTCGCATAACAATAGCCTAATGATTAATCTGACATCAACTTCACCCAAAATCACACATTTCTATTCAAATTATCACCGTACTATAACAATTTTTAATATTTGTTGTTTGGTAATAAAAACGATTTTATTTCTTTTACTTTTAACAAACTTTAAGCCAAACCGTTTATGTCTGAAAATTTTTATCATAAACCCTTCAGATTTAAGTCCGTTTTTTCAGGTAACGGACTTCAGCCAACCGATTTGGGTAAATCAATTTCGAACCACATAGAACTGATTATTTTTACCCGATTTGGGGAGCATAGGTACCACAACGATTTTGGTTGCGAGATATGGGATCTTGATTTTGAATTAATTGTAAGTGAAAGTATCTGGGAGGAAAAATTCCGTAAATCACTGCTAAAATCGATTATCGACTATGAATTTAGGATCTATAATACGTCGGTTGAAGTGCATATTACCGAGGTAGAAAACGTATATCCGCTACGTAAGATAACTGAAATCAAAAAAAAGGTAGATATTAGCGTAAGGGCACTAATAAAAACCACAGGAGAAAAATATTTTTTTAATACTGCTTTATTTCTTAGCCCCTTATCCACCTAAAATTAAAACGCTCAAAATATTCTACCCATGAAACCAGTTTTTTATTCATCAAAAGATGAAATCAGAAATAGAATTCTAAAAAATGCCGAAGATTTTTGGAATGTTAAAGACAGTAACGATTTTGATCCACTTGTAAAGCTGATTATTGATGCCTTAAGCAACGAACTTTTTAACGTATCCAATGATGTAAAAAATCTGGAGAATAGGATTTTCGACAAGATTAGCCGAATTCTCGCTCCTGATCATTTAACCTCATCTTTACCTGCCCATGCCATTATCCATGCCAGGCCTATTGAAGAGGAAGATTACCTTTCGCCATACACACAGTTTGCCTTTAAGAAGAATATCCAACAGGAAAACGATAAAGCTAAAAAAGCAGACATTTTCTTTAGCCCTTTACACACGGTAAAAGTTAATCATGCATCAATAAAATACATAGCCACCGGAAACACGCTTTTTAATGTCGAACAACTGAGTAAACAACCAATGCTCAATACATTGCCAGGTTTTTCTGTAGAGAAGAATACCATGTATATTGGTTTTAGCGGATTAAAAAACTGGATGGACTTTAACAAACTGAACTTATTTTTCGATTGGAAAAATTATTCGGTACCCGAAAATACCTACGATCTTTTATCGCTGGGGAAATGGTTTTATAAAGACAACGAAATTACGGCTTATACAGAAAGGTTTATGGATGAACCTTTAACAGGGAAAATTGAAGCCCCGTTTCATCATAAACAGTTGCTTAATTTAATTAAGGCCGATGTATTACAGTTTTATAGCAATAGGTTTATTACACTTGGCGATCTTAATGATTTTAATATTGATGATGGCCAGGAATTACCTGCTGCATTCGCTAATATTTTTCAACCAAATACTTTAAACCAGATTGATCCAAAAGTGAAATGGCTAAAGGTAGTTTTCCCGGCAGCCATCAACCAGGAAATGCTGAATGAGCTCCATATTTACATCAATGCTTTTCCGGTAGTGAATAAAAAATTAAGTCAGATTAAACACCGGCTTAAAACGATGAACAATATCATCCCGATTAAAACCGAAGAGATGGACCAGATGCTGGCTGTAGAAAATCTTAAAGACAATAAGGGCAAAAGTTATAATGAAATTCCTTATACTAATGAAAACGATAAGGGGGATGGTTCATTCTCGATCAGATATGGCGGCACAGAGCGTTTCGACACCAGAAATGCAAAAGAACTGGTTGATTATCTGTTTGAACTGCTTAGGGATGAAAAAGCTTCATTCTCGGCATATGGTCCCGATTTTTTAAGTACAATTCTTAAAAATTTAGAACAAAACATTGCCCTTATTGAACAAAAGAGCCGTTCGGCGTTAAAAGACATCAAAGAATTACCCAGCTATATTGTATTAAAACCGATTGACGATGCAGATATTTTATTTCTAGATATCTGGGTTACACAGGCGGAAGAAGCCAACCACATTAATGCAGGCAGCCGATTAGCGCTATACGAAAACAATAAGGTACATGCAGAAAGTATCTTTTTGTTAAGCCAAACAAAAGGAGGCCGATCAAAGTTAAATGCGACGAACAGCGTACAGGCTTATAAATATGGATTGACCACGGCAGACCGGATTATTACTAAAGCAGACGTCATTAATTTTTGCCGTTACGAACTGGGCAATAAGCTAAAAGGCATCACCCTGGCTAAAGGTATTATTATGGATAACAAACCAAATGCAGGTTTTATTAAAACAACAGATATTATCATCGAACCTGCAGATAACCTTCAGTTCAGCGCAAAAGATTGGGAAGAGCTCTTGAGCCTTACCCTGGCTAAATTAAATTTAAGAAGTACAATGAATGTGCATTATCGGTTGATGCTGAAGCCAATGTTATATAGAGCGGTTTAGTAACAGATGTCCTCATCTCGATTCAATAGCTCCTAACATCCGCAGGTTAAAAAAAACAAAAGCTGCAAAACTTTGATAAACAATGTTTTGCAGCAAGGTAATATTCACTTAAATTAGTGTTGACCAATATTACTGCTGTGAAAATAATAAAT
>NZ_FNCH01000026.1 GCF_900100705.1 Pedobacter terrae | reverse complement strand
CGGTCAATATACTTCATGAGTTATTTTGCCATCGGTCTACTCTCGATCCTTTTCACTTTATGCTTACTAAATTAAACATTTGTAAACATAGGAGCCATCGGATCAAGTTGGGAATGACGATTTCCTGAGGGACATATCTGCCCTATTTATCTGTTAACCTGAACTCGATAATTAATTAAAATACTACCTTATAGACGACCCATCCTAACCGATTCGTCATGCTGAACTTGTTTCAAAGCTCGCGCTCGTTTTTAACGAGTGCGGACGTAGTAATAACGATTTTATCGTTTGTGTTTAAAACACATTGATTAATAAATACTCGTTTGGAAACGAACGTGATCTTATAATTTCATGTATAAGATCAATTTTTGTATAAAAGACCCTGAAACACCCGTCCGACTGGCCGGGCGGAAGTTCAGGGTGACGAACTGCAGGAGGGATCGTAGCTTTACGAAGGCTTTTCAGCCGACAGCATATTTTGAAATTCCACGTACAAGATCTATTTCCGTATAAAAGACCCTGAAACACCCGTCCGACTGGCCGGGCGGAAGTTCAGGGTGACGAACCGCAAGAGTAATCATTATCCGGTAGGTACCAGATGGAGTTGGGATTGATGAGGAAAGGGAGTCATTTCGACGGTAGTGCCTTCCCGTACAGGCGGGGATAAATCTTCTGCTAGGTTCAAAGATTTCTCCCCTCCACGTTGTTTCGGTCGGGATGACGGATTTTTTGGAGCAGCAATGATAGGTGCCGCTACAAAAACAAGTTATTTCGAATTATAAATTTTATCGTTTCCACTATAATCAATCCATTTAAAGCTCGCTGTGTTGTCGCTTGGTTGGCCAGACGAGGTAGCATACAGTGCGAAAAGTGAACCAATAAATCCACCGGCTGCCTGCGTACTTAAATATTTGCCATCAACGTCTTTTTTCAGGATTTGCCATTCCTTACCTCCCTGACGATATTTGAAATCATATAAACCACCTTTAGCTTCAATCTCCAGCTGAAGATCGGCTGATGAATTAGGCAATGGCAATTCCGTAATTAATGCCATTTGGTTGGTAGCCTTATCGCCTTTAAAGAGCTGAATGACCTCTTTATCTCCTTTAAGAGATTTACACATAAAGTAAAAATTAAATTCCCCCTGAAAGATCATAAATCCTGCTTTTTCATTTTCAGATTTCGGTAAAAAATGAAGTGATGTACTTGCTGAACAGAACATGTGTTGCTGTCTTTTACCTAAAAAAGCAGGATTCCCTTTTTCCATGCAGGTTTCTTGCTTAAGTTTCATCGTTAGCCCGTTTTTTTTGTCCAGTTTGTACCATGAACTGTCGTTTTTTCTTAAAAATAACAGGGATTGATCCAGACCTTTATCAAATGTGGTGCGATAAGAAAAATTACCACTTTGGGGTGGCGTTCCCTTTTGTTTAACTTCTTTAAAATTCGCTTCATATTGATATTGTACTTCCTTGAAATCTGGATTGATTACCGGCCATCCATCTGTCCATTTAACTGGTGCGATGAAAGTTTCCCTTCCGGTGTTGTAAAAATTTCCTTCATATGGACGCACGGCAAGAAAAATGGCATAAGTTTTTCCATCAGGTCCTTCAACTAATTCGGCATGGCCGGTTGAGGTAACCGGATTTGCACGGTTCGGATCTAAATCCCGTTGTGTTAGAATCGGATTTTTTTCATAAGGTGCATATGGGCCGGTAGCCGAGCGACTTCTGAGTATAACCTGCGAATGATTTACACTCGTGCCACCTTCGGCAGCGCAGATATAATACCAATCACCCCGTTTAAAAATGTGTGGTCCCTCAATCCATACCGGTTTTTTAGAAATATCTACTCCACCATTTACAAGCAAATGTTCTTCCCCTTTAACTTTGAGAGTCGCTGGATCAAATTCGTAGGTGCGTATGGTGCGGTGGCCACTGTAAAGCGGCTTATTGTCCGGAGCATCACTATTGTAAACAATATACGCCTTATCCTGATCAAAAAATAACGATGGATCTATTCCGCGTACTTCGCGAAGCCATATTGGGTCGCTCCATGGACCTGCAGGATTTTTAGCCGTCATTACAAAATTTCCACCCTTATCTATGTTGGTACAGGTCATATAAAAGGTTCCTTTATGGTAATTGATAGACGGTGCGAACAAACCGCGTGAGGTTCCATCGCCAAGAAAAGTCATTTGTGTATTACGCTCAATTACATTTCCAATCTGTTTCCAATTTTTTAAATCTTTGCTGTGAAAAACAGGGATGCCCGGAAAGTAAGAAAAAGTAGAATTAACCAGATAATAGTCAGAACCGACTTTGGTGATACTTGGATCCGGATAAAAACCGGCAAGAATGGGATTGGTAAATTTTATCTGTGCAAAAGCTTGTGTAGTGAAGCACAGTAAGAATAAATAAATGATTTTTTTCATAATTAAATTTGGTTATTAAAGAAATATGTTCGGGTTTTTATGTGTTTTTTTGGGACAATCTGAAAATAAGATTTTCCAGGTATCTAATCAGGTATTTAATTTGTCTTTAAAGTTTCGCTGATGCCCAATTCGAGTCCGCGTAGTTCGGCCAGGCCTTTCAGTCTTCCTATCGCAGAATAACCCGGGTAGGGATTTTTATCCAGATCATCAAGCATTTGATGGCCATGATCGGGACGCATGGGGATAGCACGGTTTTCGGAATGCATGAGCTTTAGAATAGCTGTTACCAAACCGCTCATGTCTGCATTTCCTTCCAGGTGATTGGCTTCATAAAAGTTACCGTTATCCTCCCGTTGCACGCTTCTCAGGTGTAGGAAATATATTTTGTTTCCCAGCCGTTCAATCATTCCTTTTAAATCATTATCTGGCCGGGCACCAAAAGAACCACTACAAAAACAGATGCCATTAGATGGCGCAGGCACCGCCTTTAATATTTTTTGCGCGTGCGCTTCTGTACTCATAATTCTGGGCAAACCTAAAATCGGGTAGGGGGGATCATCCGGATGAATGGCTAACTGGAGTCCGTTTTGATCAGCCGTAGGTGTGATTTCCTGTAAAAAACGGATTAAATTATCACTCAGTATTTCTGCAGAAATGTTTTGATATCCTTCCAGCAGCGTAAGTACCTGTTCTTTAGTGAAATGATCTTTACTTCCCGGCAGGCCCTGTAAACAGTTGCTCATTAAAGTGTTTTGCTCCTGTGCAGTGAGTTTGGCAAAGAAACTTTTGGCTTTTTCCACTTCTTGTGGTGGATAATCAGCGGCTGCACCAGGTCGGTTTAACAAATAAAGGTCAAAAGCAATGAATGCCGTTTTCTCAAATCTTAAAGCGAGTGCGCCAGTGCGGGTTTTATATTTTAAATCGGTCCGCATCCAGTCTAATACCGGCATGAAATTATAGGTAATCACTTTGATTCCGCAGTTGGCGAGGTTTTTCAGGCTGACTTTATAATTTTCAATCCATAGCTGATATTCGCCCTGCCGCTTTTTTATGTCTTCATGTACGGGTAAACTTTCCACCACTTCCCATACCAGGCCCGCAGATTCGATAACTGATTTACGGACTAATATTTCTTCCTGAGACCAGATTTCGCCAACAGCAATATGATGTAAAGCCGTTACCACCCCTGTACAGCCTGCCTGCAGAATATGGGCTAACGTAACTAGATCATCAGGGCCGTACCAGCGCATGGTTTGGATCATTTTCATAGCAGACGAATGTTGTTTTCAGTAACCTTTTGATCGCACATTATCAAATTGCTAATTTGCCTTTTAATTTGAGTAGCAATATTTCCCTGCGCTTTAATAGTTTGTTTCATATTTGGTTTTTAGGCTTGATCCTATAAAATATTTCGACTACATCAATTCAGTTTTTTTGTGCAATCGATTGCTAAAAAATGTCTGGTAACACTAATTTTTTCTTAGCTTAGTGATGTATACGGTCAATTGTTTTACTTTTCCGAATTACCTATTACCGAAGTTCATTAAAGATTTTTAAATAAATGATGATTTTTTTTGCTCAAAGGCATTTTTGAACATTTTTGCACTCAAAATAATCAATGGTTCCATGATCCGGCGATGCGATGCAATAAGTTTGTAGTAATAATTATTCTGGCAGTTACTTAATTATTTCTGCCAGTCACCGCTAACCAAATTCAAATGAAACGATTAATCTCTATCTTAGTCACACTGCTTTTTATTCAAATCGCAGTTTTCGCCCAAAAGCAGATTCCTACAGCACCTGCAGGTTTCGATGTTAATCAGGAAAACATCCCCCATGGAAAAATTGATACGATTCAGTATGCGTCAAAAACTGTTGGCACGAATAGGAAAGCCACTATTTATTTTCCTCCAGGTTATCAGAAAACTAAAAAATACCCGGTTTTATATTTGCTTCATGGCATCGGTGGAGATGAAAAAGAATGGCTTAATGGTGGTAAACCTCAGGTAATTTTCGATAATCTGTATGCCGCGGGAAAGTTAGAACCTATGTTGGTGGTGATGCCGAACGGCAGGGCGATGCAAGATGACCGTGCTACCGGAAATATTATGGCACCAGAAAAAGTTGCTGCCTTTGCAACCTTTGAAAAGGATTTGCTCCAGGATCTGATCCCATATGTAGAAAAAAATTATCCTGTTTTTAAAGACAGGAATCACCGTGCACTTGCCGGATTATCTATGGGTGGCGGACAATCCTTAAATTTTGGTTTGGGTAATTTAGACACGTTTGCCTGGGTTGGCGGTTTTTCTTCTGCTCCAAATACTAAGGTCCCGGCAGAATTGTTGCCAGATCCGGCCAAAGCGAAAACCATGCTTAAGTTGCTTTGGATTTCTTGTGGTGACAACGATAGATTGCTTAACTTCTCGCAGCGTACGCATGAGTATCTGGTAGAAAAAAATGTTCCGCATATTTATTATGTTGAACCAGGGGTACATGATTTTAAAGTATGGAAAAATGATTTACACCTGTTTAGTCAGTTGTTATTTAAGCCTGTTGATCAGGCTGCCTTTCAAAAATATAGTCTAAATCCTTAACGACTGATTATTCTTCTCCATGAAAAATTTTTTGACCCTGTTGCTATTTATCAATGTTGTTTTCTCAGGTGCTGCCCAGCAAAAGCCAAAATTAAAACTATGGTATAATAGCCCTTCCGGCAAAATTTGGGAGAACGCATTACCTGTTGGCAACGGGCGGCTTGGCGCAATGGTTTACGGCAATGTAGTTAATGAAATTATTCAGTTAAATGAGCATAGCCTTTGGAGCGGGAGCCCTAACAGAAATGATAATCCCTTGGCATTAGATTCATTGGCCCGCATTAGAACGCTTATTTTTGAAGGTAAACAAAAACAGGCAGAACAGCTTTCCAATAAAGTGATCATCAGCAAAAAGTCGCAAGGACAGATTTTCCAACCTGTTGCAGATTTGCACCTGGATTTTGCCGGTCATGAAGACTATACAAACTTTTACCGCGAACTAGACATTAGTAATGCCGTAAGCACCACCACTTACCAGGTAAAAGATGTGGTTTACACCCGGCGTGTGCTGGCCTCGCTGGCCGATGGGGTAATTGCGGTTGAACTGAGCTCGAGTAAACCAGGTGCGTTAAGTTTTACGGCTTCGTTATCGTCCCTGCAGCCCAGTGCTAAAATGAATACGCAAGTGCCAGGGCAAATTGAAATTACCGGGACCTCTACCGCGCATGAGGGCGTGCCGGGGCTTGTCCGCTTTGATGGGATCGCGGCATTTAAGCATGTTGGCGGTAAAATCTCCAGTACCGAACGTACAATTGTGGTAGAAAATGCGAACGCGGTAACCATTTATGTAGCTATTGCCACCAACTTTATCAATTACAAAGATATTAGCGGGGATGAAAAATTAAAGGCCAGGGAAATGTTAAACCGTGCATGGCCTAAAAACTTTGAGACCGTTTTAAAAGCGCATCAATTACAATATCATAAATATTTCGATCGGGTAGATTTATCGTTAGGGAAAAGCGATTTTGAACATGTGCCAACAGATATCAGGCTCAAGAATTTCAATTCGGTTAACGATCCGCAGTTTGCAGCACTGTATTTTCAATATGGACGCTATCTGCTCATTTCCAGTTCTCAGCCTGGTGGTCAGCCGGCCAACCTGCAGGGCATCTGGAATAATAAATTATATCCACCATGGGACAGTAAATATACCATTAATATTAATGCGGAGATGAACTATTGGCCTGCCGAAAAAACAAATCTGGCCGAGTTGCATGAGCCTTTCTTAAAAATGGTTCAGGAACTGGGAGAAACCGGAAAACAGACCGCCCACGATATGTACGGAGCAAGGGGCTGGATGGCGCATCACAATACAGACATCTGGAGAACAACCGGCGCTGTTGATGGTGCATTTTGGGGCGCCTGGACACATGGTGGAGGTTGGGCCAGTCAGCATCTTTGGGAACACTATCTTTACAGCGGAGATCGGTCATTTCTTAAATCAGCCTATCCAACTTTAAAAGGAGCGGCCATGTTTTATGTTGATTTCCTGGTTAAAGACCCTAAAAGAGGATTTTTGGTTATTAATCCCGATATGTCTCCGGAAAATGCTCCTCCAGCACATCAGGGCTCCTCGCTCGATGCCGGAACAATCATGAGTAATCAAATTGTGTATGATGTTTTTAGCACGGTGATTCGTGCAGGAGAAATTCTAGGTGAAGATAGAGCCTTAATGGATACGTTGAAAAATATGCGTAGTCAGCTCCCGCCAATGCAGGTTGGGCAGTATGGTCAGCTGCAGGAATGGATAGATGATATCGACGATCCAAACGATAACCACCGGCATGTATCTCATTTGTATGGCTTATTCCCATCCGCTCAAATATCGCCATACCAAACACCAGCGTTGTATGCTGCGGCCAAAAAAACACTCTTGCAACGCGGCGATGTTTCTACAGGCTGGAGCATGGGATGGAAAGTGAACTGGTGGGCAAGGCTGTTGGATGGCAATCATGCCTACAAACTTATTCAGAACCAGTTAACGCCTGTTGGAGGAAACCGGGCGAGCGGTGGTACCTATAATAATCTTTTTGATGCGCACCCGCCTTTTCAGATTGATGGTAATTTTGGTTGTACTTCGGGGATAGCAGAAATGTTGATGCAATCAGATAATGGCGATATTCAATTATTACCTGCACTTCCAGATGTCTGGAAATCAAGGGGACATGTTACCGGTTTAAGAGCGAAGGGTGGATTTGAGATTGTTAAACTGGAATGGGTAAACGGTATGATTACTAAACTGGTGATTAAATCGAATTTGGGCGGGAATTTACGGATCAGGGTGCCTAATGAATTAAATTTAGCTAAGCTTGAAGCCAAAAATGCCATTGGTGAGAATCAGAATCCTTTTTTCTTCCTTAACAAAACGCCAAAACCCGTAGTTTCCAAACTGGCGCCAGCTGTAACTATTGATTTGCCTGAAACTCAATTGTATGATATAAAAACAGGTGCAGGGAAAACCTATACGTTGTATAAAAAATAAAAGACCTCTCTTGTTTTAAACCGCAAAGTTCGCAAAGTTTTTGACGCGAAGGATGCAAAGATGGGTGTATGTTAATTACAATAAACTAATCATCATTTCGCGTGAAGCACCGCGGAATGGAGAGACTACACTTTCAATGATGAATCCAGTAAACTATTTATCATCTCGATCGAAAGACCCTGAAACGAGTTCAGGGTGACGATATTTTGGAGGAATTACTGAATGGATTTAGCTTCGCTGAAACTCGGGTTATTGATTGTGTTTCACTTTCATTGATAGAATCCATTAGTAAAGTCGTCCTCTCGACCGAAGCAACACGAAGTGCCTGCCCGTACAGGCGGGGAGAGATCTATTGAAATAGATTTCTCGACTACGTTGCACTTTGCTCGAAATGACGAACTCGAAGTGTGAAATAAATCTTTAGGACATAATTCAACATGTATTCCTACTCATAATCCCGGCTTTTAGTCAGCTCCTTTAGCGATTGAAGATCGTGAACGGGGCGCTCAATCTCAAATGGAATTTCTCTTTTGCTAAACTGCTGGAAATAAAGCAAACAGGCGTCTTTCCAGATCTGGGCATCTCTGCTTTGCGTTCGCAGCTTAGATTGCACTTCTGCGAAACGTTCGCTGTCTATCGCTCCCTTCATTTTGTCCCAGTCTTTTTGAAAAGATCGAACCTGTTGAACGCCATGGTCATAACGGATGCATAGTTCCGTCCACAAATCTTTTCCATTTTTTAAACGGTAAGACCACGGCACATGATGAAACCAGAGCAGGTACATTTCCGGGCAGCTGGAGAGGTTATTAAAGGTTGAGCTTAAAGGCTCATGATATTGATCAACCGCATCACTTCCGCTACGGGTTCTGTCAAAACCTATCCCCAACGTGTCTGCCTTGTGGTAATAAACAGAGGTCCAGTCCGCACGGATTTTATCGTTAGAAAACCATGGTGCCGGCCCATAATGATGGCCCTCCGCAAAGATATGATGTAAACCCAATGGCATCATGTAATTAACGGCTGCCTCTCTGCTTTCCAACATTATTTCTTGAGTAGTTTTAACAAAGTTGGCGTTGGTTTTCTTTTCTTTATCATCTAGAAAAGTCTGTTTTATCCATTCCTCAGCAATTGTTTTGCTTTCGAGTTTGTTATTCCAGGCCAGGCGTCCGAATGCATACCAGTTTGCCTGGGCAAAAGTATGCCCGGTCCAGTTCACATCGTTGCCAATATTAGCTACACCTGCAATCGCGGTAAAGTCTGTTTTGCTTAGTGTGCCATCGGTGCAGGCAGCAACAGTACTGCCTTTTCCATTTTTATAGGTGTCGCTATTTAAACATTCTTCCCATAAGGTAGAGAGGAAAACAAGTTGTTTGGAGGCACCCAGATACTCTTGGGTAATCTGGAATTCAGGCATCACCGGAGTTTTCGACATGCCGCCAAATAATGGGCTAAAAGGTTCCCTGGGCTGGAAATCAAGCGGGCCATTTTTTACCTGTAAAATTACATTTTTCTTAAAGGCTCCATCCAGCGGTAAGAATTCTTTGTAGGCTTGTTTGGTCCTATCCTCCGGAGATGGGTTGTAAACAAAGGCGCGCCACATCACGATTCCATTAAAAGGAGCCAGGGCATCGGCCAGCATATTTGCACCATCCACATGAGTTCTTCCATAATCCTGCGGTCCGGGTTGTCCCTCACTGTTTGCTTTAACCAGAAATCCGCCGAAATCAGGGATCAGTTTATAAATTTCAGCCGCTTTATTTTTCCACCATTGTTTAACCTGAGGATCTAATGGATCTGCCTTTTTTAATTTGCCGATAAGGACCGGCGATGAAAAATTAACCGATAAGTAGGTTTTTATGCCATAAGGGCGAAGACTTTCTGCAATTGCCTTTACTTTTTCCAGGTAAGCCGGACTAAGTATTTTTACGGAGGCATTTACATTGTTTAAAACAGCACCGTTAATGCCTATGGATGCATTTGCCCTGGCATAAGCTTTCCACTTTTCCTGATCTTGATTCGTAATATCTAATCCATTTGCGGCATTGCCCCAAAATATCGAACTTCCGGCATAACCTCTCTCAATGCTGCCATCCAGGTTATCCCAATGGTTCAGGATTCTCCTGGAGTAGGAAGGATTTGAAATAAAGTTGCGTTGCGGCAGGTTAAGGTATTGGCGCCTCAACAATTCGTAGGTGCCATATAATAAACCCAGTTCTGTACGGGCATTGATCGCGGATTCTTCTAATTGAAATCCATCACCCTTAATCGATGGATTTTTGCTTAGGTTGAGTTTAATGTACATATTCTCCTTACCCAGCCAGCCTTTTTTGAGCTCTGCTATGGCGAGATCTACAGTAGCAGAGCGAACCGTGCTCGAAATATTAACTTTTACAGCAGAATGGTTTCGAAGCCATAGGGCATGGCCATCTTCTGCTTTTAATATTGATGCCTGGCTTATCATTAGCAACGCCACAATAATTATCCTTTTAATATTTGCCATTTTTCTTTTTATCATCATGTTTTATCCAATGCTTCAAAGTGTTTTATCATAGGGATTAAAAATTAGCTACTAATTATAGCTCAGTTAACCCTGATCACTTTTTTTATAATATTTCCGCTTTTTGTAGCCAGCTCATCTGGCTGGCTGCCACCGATAGCTAATGTAATGCTGCCTTTGTAAAATTGTTTTGACCCGTTCTGGTCAACATAAGCGAGCTCAGTGGCTTTTAAACTGAATTTAACCAGTTTACTTTCTCCAGGTTCAAGACTAATGCGCTTAAAGCCTTTTAAAGCCTTGGTTGCTGATTTGATCGATTTCTGGTTATTGAGTTGATATAATTGAACAACCTCATCACTCCTGAAACTTCCCTTATTGCTCACCTTAACCGATATTTCCATTCCTTTTCCTGCTTTCAATACCGCAGGAGCAACACATTTTTCATATAAAAAAAAAGAATAGCTCAGTCCATAACCAAATCCATAAAGTGGTTTACCTTTAAAATAACGGTAAGTTCTATTGCTCATGCTGTAATCGCTGAAATCGCCAAGATCCTTGTCACTCGCGTAAAAGGTAACGGGTAAGCGTCCGGATGGGCTGTAATCTCCAAAAAGAATATCGGCTACGGCTTCACCTGTGGCCTGGCCGCCATACCAGGCGTTCAGAATAGCCGGAATGTTCTCCGCTTCCCAGGGAATGGCGATGGCGCTGCCGGTCATCATCACAAAAACAACGGGTTTTCCACTCTCTTTGAGCGATTTCATCAAAGCTGTCTGAACAGCAGGCAACATGATGGATGTTCTGTCTCCACCGCTAAATCCCGGATAATCTACCCGCATTTCTTCTCCTTCCAGTTGAGGAGAAATTCCACCTACAAATACAAAGGCATCAGCATCTGCATGGGTTTTGGTGAGTGCATTGAAATCAGTTTTGACAAAGGTACCCGCCTTTAAGTGGACGTTAGCACTACCTTCGCCTTGCCAGTATTCTACAACCAGATTGTAGACCGAATCTTTTACAGTCTCTAATTTATAAGTTTTAGCCCCCCATCTATTCCTCGACCAGGCGTCAATCACATTTTTACCGTTAATCATAAAACGATACCCGTCATCAGCATTCAATTCAAAAGTAATTGACCCTGTAGTGGATGGTTTAAATGTGGTACTGTATCTGGCAGAAAAACGATTGGCTGTTAGTTTATCGGCAATTTTCTCACCTTCCTGCCAATTGTTTTCAAGTTTAGGTTCTATCCTGGTTAAGACTGGGTTTCCTTCCAGTGAAATGTTGCTAAAATATTCTGACTTAAAGCCCTGAACGCCGTCAATTTTGTATTCGCTATTTAAATCCAGATAACTTAGCAGCGTATCGTTGGTGAAAGAAACAGCCTGCTGGTAAACAACCTCGGTCTGCTGACCAACTTTATCCCGGATGCCTTGTAAAACAGTGGTGATTTTGGAAGGAGTTCCATTATAATTCCCTAAGACTGAAATCGAATTATCCGCATTAGGCCCCAGTACAACGATTTTTTTGAGGGTCTTTTTTAAAGGCAGTGTATGTGATTCATTTCTAAGCAATACCATTGATTCGCGTGCCATTTTAAGGGCATGTGCTTTATGTTCGCTATTTTCAAGCACAGTAGCAGGGGTATTGGCATATTTAACCATCGAAGGCGGATCGAACATGCCTAGCCTGAAACGGATCATGAATAACCTTTTTACCGAAACGTCAATATCTTTTTCTTTAATTATTCCATTTTTTACAGCGGTGATCAACGCTTTATAAGCTTCTGTACCGCAATCCAGATCTGTTCCATGAAAAACAGCATCTGCTGCGGCCGATGCTGCATTTGGATGCGTTTTGTGGTTTTTATAAAAGTCGTCTATGGCCCAGCAATCAGAGGTTACGTAGCCCTTAAAGTTCCATTTCCTGCGCAGAATATCAGTCATTAAAAGATCGTTAGCGCAACAAGGCTGGCCTTGATAAGCGTTATAAGCGCACATTACACCTGCAACTTTGGATTGTGTAACCAGTTTTTCAAATGCAGGCAAATAGGTATCCCACAGATCAAAAGCACTCACTGTAGTATTAAAAACATGTCGAAGCGGCTCCGGACCGCTGTGTACCGCATAATGCTTGGCACAAGCTGCTGCCTTTAGGTATTTTAGATCATCACCTTGCAAACCCCTTACAAAAGCATCTCCCAAGGTGCCTGTTAGATAAGGATCTTCACCGTAGGTTTCCTGACCTCTTCCCCAGCGCGGATCCCGAAAAATATTAATGTTTGGTGTCCAGTAGGTTAAGCCCAAATAGCGTTCATTTGTTCTTCCCAGCGCTACTGCCTTGTTGTAAATAGCCCTTCCCTCTAAAGCAGAGTAGTCGGCCATTTTATACAGCGCAGCCGGATCAAAGGTTGCAGCCATGGCAATGGCCTGGGGGAAAACAGTGACTTTGAAGGGCGTTCTGGCCACTCCGTGTAAGGTTTCGTTCCACCAGTCGTATGCAGGGATTTTAAAGCGGGGAATCGCCGGTGCAGCGTTAAGCATTTGCATAACCTTTTCATCCAGGGTGAGTCTTGAAACCAAATCCTCTACCCGCTTTTCAAATGGAAGCTTGTAGTCTTGAAATGGATACTCCTGGGCATTGACCAAACCGCAGAAATTGCAGAAAAGGATTGCAAGAAATAATTTTTTGGGGTAGTGGTGTTTTCTCATAATTGCGATGCTAAAAGCTCAGTGTTAAGAATTTTTTTGTATCTTATTTGCAGATTATAAAAAAGATTCCGATGAATTAGATTTATCTGGTTAATGGTGCCTGTATATAGACGTAAAGCTTTTTTAAAATTAAATAAATTTATATCGTATTTCAGGCTGAGTTTAGTCGAAGACCATTTTAACGCATCAATAAAGTACTTCGATTACGCTACCATTAGCAGAATCCCTAAAAAAGCCGTTTCGCAATGACGATCCTCTTGGAGGCTTATTTTTATTAAATACTTCTGTCACTCATCTTGATTTTTATACAATAAATTATTCCTCAGTAAGACTGTAAAAGATCATTTTTTTATTTGTTCCAACGCCGCGAAGCAAACTTATTAGCTAAAATTTTGTCACCTCATAAAATGCTTTTTTAGGCATCAGATTTTGATCAAATAACAGCGGGTAATTTTTCCGGCCACGGTTATCCAGCCAGCTGTACTTGTCTGATAAATTCCAGAAAGTTACACCTGTAATGTTAGTTTTATATTTGCGCAACACTTCAAAAATCATTTTATATTGTTGGAGCTGCTTTTCTTCCATTTCAGGTGTAAATTGTTCTGTATTGCTACTTGTATTGCCCTGGATTAACCTTCCACCCTGGTTGCCACTATAAACCGATACATCTAATTCTGTAATCTGAATTTTAAGTCCTAAAGTAGAAAACAGGGCAATAGATTTTTCCAGTTCAGAGCGACTTGGATTATTCACAGACCAGTGTCCCTGTAATCCAATACCATGGATTGGAACACCCTTAGCCAGCAGCCCTTTGAGCATTTTGTAAATTTTCTCACGTTTTAGTGGCTGTTCCGTATTGTAATCGTTGTAAAACAGTTGGGCATTGGGATCTGCCTGGTGGGCGTATCTAAAAGCCATTTCCACAAAATCCTCGCCTGCAATCTCGTATAGCGGCGATTTTCTGAAATAGGCAGAATCATCTGCTATAACTTCGTTAACCACATCCCAGGCATATATATCTTTTTTATACCGGCTTACAACGGTATTAATGTGTTCCTTGAGCCTTTTTAATAAAACTTCCTTCGAAACCATATTCCCATCTTCGCCTTTAAACAACCAGCTTGGCGTTTGCTTGTGCCACACCAGGCAATGGCCACGTAGTTTTAGTCCGTTTAATCTGGCAAACGAAGCTATAGAGTCTGCCATTTTCCAATTGTAGGTGTCTTCCATGGGATGGATCGGACCCATTTTCATCACATTTTCAGCTGTAATACTGTTAAACTGGTTCAGAATCAAATTCCGCTTATCTCCACTAAGGTCCCAGGGGGTAACAGCCACACCGATGGGAAAATATTTTCGGTAATAGTCTTTCAAACCTTTAGTGCTTACTTCCTTGCTTTTATATGCGCTGAATATTATTCCAGTGATGAGCAGCAAGAAGGCCAGGTAAGGGATGATATTTGATTTTCTCATATTTGATTAGGTATGGCGGTAAAGTTGCAAAATCGTACGTTTTTTATACTTAACAAGCTTCTTATCGTCAATTTTAGGAAACAAATGTCTTGTAATGAATTTATGACATGTTTGCCACGACTGCTTATTGGGTTATTGATCCACTAATTTTTAGCTATTTGGTGCTTTTTTAAACATCTGTTGTTATTGTTTTGACAAATATGACTGCTGGTGTATTTACTTAGGTCTAAATTTACTGGATTTCTCGTCTAGCGTTTTAGATAAATCAAATTTTGCCATTCAACCAAATATAAATGCGTATAACTAAATTTCATATTGCCATCTTTACTATTGCTGTTTTTGCAGTTTTTTCCAGTTGCGGCAGTTATACTAAAGTTAAAAAAAGTAATCTGGGCCTCAAAGATTATTATCAGTCTTACTTTAACATTGGAGTAGCGGTTTCTACCCAAACCATTAAAGGTGAGCAAGGCGCATTGCTTTTAAAGGAATTTAATAGCATAACGCCAGAGAACGCAATGAAAATGCAACCTATTCATCCCCGTGAGGATGTTTATCATTGGGCTGAAGCCGATGCGCTGGTTAATTTTGCACATGATAACCGACTTAAAATAAGAGGCCATACCTTGTGCTGGCACGAGCAGGCGCCAGCCTGGATTTTCAAGAACAGTACTGGAGGGCGGGTAGATAAAAATCTATTGCTTAAACGGCTTAAAGACCATATTACAACAGTTGTGGGCAGATACAAGGGAAAGGTTTATGCATGGGATGTAGTTAATGAAGTGATTGGCGATGAGGATGATCAATATTTAAGGCCCTCTTTGTGGCAACAGATCTGTGGAGAGGAATTTATTGCCAAGGCATTTGAATATGCGCATGAGGCTGACCCTGATGCTTTGCTTTTTTATAATGACTATAATTCTGAGAGACCGGAAAAAAGAGCCAAAATTTACAAAATGCTGAAAACACTCGTCGATAATAAGGTACCTATTCACGGGGTAGGCTTGCAGGGACATTGGTCTATTTTTGAACCCAGCGAAACTGAATTGAGAGAATCTTTAAAGTTATATGCTTCCCTTGGCCTGCAGATTCAGATTACAGAACTGGATATGTCCATTTATCAATGGGAGAAAAATTTAAGGGCAAAGAAACCAGGTGAGCAAGACAGTCTCACTGCTACGCTCGAAAAAAAGCAAATTGACCAATATGCGCGGGTTTTTTCGATTTTCAGGGAATTTAAAAAGGAAATCAGCAGTGTAACTTTCTGGAATCTTTCTGATCGTTCCACATGGCTGGATCAATACCCGGTACCCGGAAGAAAAAATTATCCCTTACTCTTTGACCAAAATCTGCAAAGGAAAAAAGCCTATTGGGGTGTCGTTGATTTTAAGGAATAATCAGTTTTTTAACCTGAGAATGAAGAAAATATAGTGTTCAAGCGGTAATGATGCGATGAACCAAATTAGTTTTTTTATCTTACCGCCACTAAACCAAATAGAATCATGTATCCAGATAATTTTGAATTTTCCTTAGATTTTAGTGCATTATGTAGCACTTTAACGCCTTTGAAGTTTAAATTTTATTAATACAGAAAATCACAAAATTATGCTCAGAAGGTCTGCATATTTATTTCTAGTTCTACTTGTTGATGTGCTTTTTAATACTGGCCATGTTGTTGCACAGCCAAAAACGCAACAGCCTGAATTGCGTTTTACCTCGCTAACCTCTAAAAACGGTTTATCGTCTAACAATATCACCGTAATTTTTAAGGATCGTTACGGGTTGATGTGGTTTGGTACGGAAGATGGCTTAAATAAATTTGATGGCACTAACTTCACCACCTATAAATATCAGGCAAACGATTCTACGAGTATTCAGGCTAACGAGGTTAAGGCCATTCATGAAGACCGTAAAGGAAATCTTTGGTTTGGTACCAGTGGGGGTTCTCTTGCGCTTTTCGACAGAAGAAAAAATTCTTTCCTCAACTACCGTGCTTCAAATAGCACAACGGGTTTTAGTCATAGCCTCATCAGGTATATTACCAGCGATTATTTGGGTAAAATATGGGTGGCCACCTTTACCGGACTTGATGTTTTTGACCCAGAGACTAAAAAAGTTGCCAAGTTCCCAATCGCAGCCGCTCAGTCTGGTAAACTTCCGCCAGTAATGATTAACATCCTGATGGAAGATAGTAAACATAGGATGTGGGTGGGGACAGACGATGGATTATTTCTTTTTAACCGTAAAAATTCTTCTTTTATCCGGATTGGATCTGCAGCAGATAAACCTGTGCAACTGGCAGGAACCATGATAAAGTCTTTAGCTGAAGATGGTAACGGCGATATCTGGGTGGGTACAACCTCTGGCTTAAGTAGGCTTAAATCGGATGGTATGGGTTTTGATAACTACCAACATATTCCTGGTGATCCCAATTCACTGAGCGATAATATCGTACAAAGTATAGCCGTAGCGCCAAACGGTCAGTTATGGCTTGGTACCGAAGATGGACTTAATGTTTTTGATCCAGGTACAAAAAAGGTTAAGGTATACCGGCCAAATCCACGTAACCCTTATAGCTTAAGGGGAACCAGTGTGAAATACGTATACATCGATAAGGATGGCATCTATTGGCTAGGCTTATACCGCGAGGGAATTAATAAGTTTGATAGTAACCTTAACCTCTTTAACCTCATCAGGAGCAATGTATTTGATGTATATGGTTTAAATTCACCTGTGGTAACCTCATTTGCACCTAAAAACAATACCGAAATATATGTAGCTACTGAAGGTGGTGGATTAAGTATCTTTAACAGAAATACATCCCTGTTCCACAAAGTAGACCTGCAGAAACTGGGTTTACCCTCACGGACTACCCTCATGTCTGTATTTGCCAGTTCAGCTAAAAAACTCTATATGGGTACCTTTGGTTATGGCCTGATCGTGCTGGATTCAAATTTAACCAAAGCGACATCCTTTAGGAAAACAAATAAAGATCCTGGCCTTAATTCTGATGATGTATTTTGCATTACCCAGGATAAAAATGGCTTGATATGGGTAGGTACCAATGGCGGCGGAATCAACGTGATGGATGCTAGCCATAAGGTAGTTTTTAGGTATATCAGCAAAACACAGTCGCCCATAGACCGTAAACTTCCCCTTAATAATTATATCCGTTTTATTAAAGAAGACCGGTTTGCAAACATGTGGGTAGGTTCTCACGGTGCTGGCGTAGCCATGATTAGTGCTGATAAGACCATGATTAAACATTATAACGAACTTAATTCGGGACTAAAGGGCGATATTGCCCAGGCTTTTCTGGAAGATTCCAGAGGACGGATCTGGATCGGAACCGCTGGAGGTGGCTTGAATTTACTGGATCAGGAGACAAACAAGTTTATCAATTTTGCCGAACGCGAAGGTTTGGCAAGTGCTGTTGTAGATGCCATTGTAGAAGACGATAATCATAATCTTTGGTTAAGTACCAATAAAGGGATTAGCCGTTTCGATCCAAAAACCCGAAAATTTAGCAACTACGGTATATACAATGGCGTTCAGAACAATAACTTTATCAGGGGAGCAGTCCTGAAATGCAAAGACGGTGAAATATTTTTTGGTGGGGCAGAAGGGATGAACTATTTTAATCCGGCCGGATTTAGAAAAAACAAAAATGTTCCCGCTGTACTTTTTACCGAGCTAAAAATTTCAAATAATGTAATCGAAGCAAGCGAAGACGGACCGATAACCGACCATATTTCTGTTGCAAAACAAATCGATCTGGATTATAAGCAAAATTTTTCACTGAGTTTTGTGAGTGTAAATTATACTGCACCAGAACAAAACCGCTATAGTTACAAACTCGAAGGCTTTAATAAAGAATGGATTGATGCCGGTACAGTTAAAACCGTTTCTTATACCAATCTCGATCCGGGAGAATATATTTTCCATGTACGGGCAAGCAACAATGATGGCGTTTGGAATACCACTGAATCTTCTGTCAAGATCATTGTCCATCCACCATGGTGGAGAACCATATATGCTTATGCTTTTTACCTGCTGGCTATTGCCGGTACTTTGCTTTACATCCGTCACCGGGGCATCAAAAACCTGGAAAGAAAGTTTGCGTTGTTGCAGGAAAAAACAAAAATTGAACAGCAGATTCTGCAGGATAGAAAAGAGGCCGAGCGGTTACATGAACTGGATTCGTTAAAAATTAAATTTCTTACCAACCTCAGTCACGAGTTTCGCACGCCGCTTTCACTCATCCTGGGCCCAGTTGAGAAAATCCTTTCACAACAGGGAGATGAGGCTAAAAATGCTTCTCTTAAAATAGTAAAGCGCAATGCCCGCCGATTGCTCAACTTGGTGAACCAGATCCTCGATTTCCGTAAAATTGAAGAAAATGAACTTAAAATCAATAATGCTCCCGGCGAACTGGTTTCTTTTATTGCCGATGTAATCGAATCTTTCAACGATTTAAGCGAACGTAAATCTATAAACCTTTCCTTTCAAACCCAGTTTGATAGCTATCCAACGGAGTTTGACCATGATAAACTGGAACGGGTTTTATTCAACCTGCTTTCTAATGCCTTTAAATTTACTCCATCTGGTGGTACCATCACTGTTGATTTGAAAAGGACACCGCTTGACGGGCAGGAAGAGGCTGTTCTGATTACCGTCAGCGATACCGGAATTGGCATTAGTGAGGAAGAGCAACAGAAAGTATTTGAAAGGTTTTTCCAGGCCGATACCGAAGTTTCTATTCTTAACCAGGGAAGCGGGATCGGACTCTCTATCATTAAGGAATTTGTCAAAATCCAGGGGGGTACGATCGATTTACAAAGCGAGGTTGGAAAAGGTACACGTTTTATGATTGCCCTGCCTTTGCCATTGCTAGACCATATCGAAAAGCTTAATCTGGATTTTTCTAGTCCGGAAACACCTTTACAGGTTGAGGAAGAAATTTCAGATAAAGCCCTGAGCGAAACGGATGCGGAAATCCATACTATTCTTCTGGTAGAAGATAACCAGGACCTTCGGGAATACCTGAGAGATAATTTAAAGGCTCACTACCGTATTGTAGAAGCGGCCGACGGTAAAGAGGGTTGGCAAAAAACACTGGCAAACCATCCCGAACTGATTGTCAGCGATATTAGTATGCCAAATATGACCGGTATTGAACTATGTAAAAAAATAAAAGAAGATAAAAGGACCAAGCATATTCCCGTTATTCTGTTAACTGCGCTCACTGCAGAGCAGGAACAGTTAACCGGGCTTGAAATTGGTGCGAATGATTACCTCACCAAGCCATTTAATATCGATATCCTCAACATTAAAATCAAAAACCTTTTACTCCTTAACCGTACCCTGAAAAACACTTATACCAAGCAGATCAAGATGGAGACCGCTGAGATTTTAGTTGAATCGCACGGTGATAAATTACTTAAGAATATTCTGAAGTACATTGAAGAAAATATCAATAATTCACAACTGTCTGTTGAAGATTTAAGTAAAAATGTAGGAATGAGCAGGGGGTCGCTCTACCACAAAGTGCTGGAATTAACGGGTCTTTCACCGGTGGAATATATCCGCTCGGTAAAGCTCGATAAAGCTGCGGCTTTATTGGTTAAGAGCGACCTGAACATTTCACAGATTGCCTATCTGGTAGGCTTTGCCACACCAAACTATTTTGCCAAATCATTTAAGTTAAAATTCGGCATGCAACCTTCAGAATATTTAAACCTATACCGAAAGCCAGACCATGTTGCTGGTATGGAAAATTAGGAAATAGCTATTATGCAATCGATTGTAGTGAGGCAGTAAAAACGTTTTACTAAATATAATATCCTGATAATTTTGATTTTTAATCTCTTTTTATTGGTATAATGTGTTGATTATCATTAGTTTAATTTGAAAGAACATTTGTGTCTGATTTATGAACAAATCTTCTAACCTTCAAATTCGTTTTCGGGCTATGTTTGGATTAACCAAATAAAACTCCTAACCATGACTAATCAATTAATCAACTTCTATGAGGAAGGCCGATGCAATATTAACCCGATAAAAGGGATAACCCTGCTGGCAATGTTTAATCCATACCAACCCAATACTTCGGTTTGCTCACTTTTAATTCCATTAAGCGCTATTAACTAAACGCTTTGTAATGGGCTTGCAAGATAGATAGAAATAAGCCGCTGTTTAAATTCTTCAAGTAGCAAAGATTAAGTATGCCCCCGTTTTTAATGCTTTCATTTAGCGGATTGCATTGATCTATAAACAGATTAAAGCTGAAATCATCAACGCCATAATTTTTCAGCTGCTTGGGCTAAAGTTAACAGGAAAGAAGATTTACATACAGATAGGCATATACAGTAAAATAACAAACTATACGGAACTAACTATCCGTGCCTAAAATACCGGCGATAAAAATACTGAACCTAAATACGATTGGATGAAACCACCAACATAATAGCCGTTTTTAGACTTTATATGATCAAAATTTACCACATCGGGTAACTAATCATTATGGAAAAGAAAATCATCAGAGTTTTCTTCCTATTTACAAAAACACTAACCAAATATCTAAATGCTAAGAGATTTACTCAAAATCCCATTTAAGAGGGCTGCTTCCTTTCAAAACGTTTCATCGGGCATGAAATGTTTCAGAAAGCCCTATCGAAACAGCTGTCATCAATCTTACCCAACATGCTCAATAAATGATCTCGAAAAATGAAAAGAATTATACTATTGTATTTTGCTGGGGATAACCTGGTTTCCAAAAGGCAACTCTTTAAAAGATGTTGTTTAACAATGCTCACCTTAATGCTGACGATTAAAATAACATTTGCACAGCAGACCAAGGTAACCGGAACAATCTTTGATAATAAGCAAACCCCATTAATGGGTGCCACCGTTACTGTTAAAGGCACCAATATCCGTACCCAAACAGATATTGATGGCCGGTTTGTGATTAATGTACCTAATGATCGCCCAATTCTGGTCATTGGCTATGTGGGTATGGTCAGTAAAGAAGTTTCAGCAAAAGGAAAAAGCAACCTTAACGTTGTGCTTTCAGAAGATCAATCCTCCCTTAACGATGTGGTGGTAATTGGGTACGGTACACAGAAAAAAGCCAGTGTGGTAGCCGCCATTGCACAAACTACGGGTAAAGTATTGGAACGTGCAGGTGGCGTATCAAGCATAGGTGCTGCATTAACGGGTAATGTTCCGGGGGTGATCACTACCGCCAGTACAGGTATGCCCGGCGAGGAAGATCCTCAAATCCTGATCCGGGGTCGCAGTACCTGGAACAATACCGGTCCGCTTATTTTAGTAGATGGAATTGAACGCCCGATGAACAGTGTGGATATCGGTTCAGTAGAAACGGTATCTGTATTAAAAGATGCTTCTGCAACTGCGGTATTTGGGGTAAGAGGCGCCAATGGTGTAATCCTGATTACCACCAAACGTGGCCGTGAGGGGCAGGCATCTATCAGGGGTACCATCAATAACGTAATTAAATCTCCATCGCGTTTACCGGGAAAATACGATTCTTATGATGCCCTGACTATTAAGAACCAGGCTATTGAAAGTGAACTTTCCCTAAAACCTGAAAGCTGGGCCGATTATCTGCCACAAGCTACGATTAATAAATATCGTTACCCTGCAAATTTAGCAGAGTCGGAACGCTATCCCAATGTAAATTGGGACGAGGTACTGTTTAAAGATTACGCCCTGTCTAACAATGTAAACCTTAACATTTCGGGCGGAACGGCTAAAGTGAAATATTTTGCCAATGCCGATTACCTGTATGAAGGTGATTTGTTCCGCACCTTTAAAAACGATCGCGGTTACGAGCCAGGTTATGGTTTCAACAGGTTAAATGTGAGAAGCAACCTCGATTTTCAGCTCAGCAAATCCACGCTGTTTAAAGTAAATCTATCGGGTTCACGTGGTGTAAAGAAAAGTCCGTGGGGGAATTCAAACAGCGATTATTCCTATTGGATCTCCGCCTATTCTACTGCTCCCGATGTATTTATGCCGCAATATTCAGATGGTACATGGGGATATTATGCACCCAATGTGCAAAAAGGTTTAAACTCTGCCCGAAATCTGGCCGTTAGTGGTGTAGGTTATACCACAACGAGTAGAATTACGACTGATTTTACACTTGATCAGGATCTGGGTTCATTGGTAAAGGGTTTGAACTTCAAAGGTACCATCGCACTGGATAATACTTTTATCGAAGGAAACCGGGGAATTAATGACTTGTATAATGGTATACAAAGCAAATGGATTGATCCGAAAACCGGATTAACCACTTATGAGCAGGCATTTGACGGAACCAACCGCTTTGATTTTCAGAACGGCATCAACTGGACCACAAACGGCGGTACTGTGCAGGACTGGTCTACCCAACGCAGATTATTCTATCAGGCCCAACTCAATTACGCGGTAACATTAGGTACCAAACACAACATTACAGCTATGGGACTTTTTAACCGGAATGAAGTAGCTACAGGAAGTGAGATTCCAAACTACCGTGAAGACTGGGTATTCCGTACCACCTACAATTATGCCAATAAATATATGATCGAATATAACGGTGCATATAATGGTTCTGAAAAATTCAGTACGAAAAATCGTTTCGCCTTCTTTTCATCCGGAGGATTGGGCTGGATGCTGAGTGAAGAAAAATTTATGAAAGGCATCAAATTTTTGGATATGCTTAAATTACGTGCTTCATACGGAGCCATTGGTGATGATAATGTAAGCGGTCGGTGGCTTTATCTTACACAGTGGGCCTATGGCAGTCAGACCAAACTCGGTGTAACCGGCGAGGGTTCTGAATTAAGTCCTTATACCTGGTATAAAATATCGGCGCTGGGTAATCCGGATGTGCACTGGGAAAAAGTAAAGAAAACCAATTTTGGTGTAGATTATAGTTTCCTTAAAGGTATGTTTACCGGAAAGGTTGACTTTTTCCGCGACCGCCGTACCGATATCCTGATTCTAGGTGGCAACCGTGCCATTCCTTCTTATTTTGGTGTGGATGCACCTGTGGCCAACCTGGGCATTGTACAAAACAAAGGTTATGAACTCGAGCTGGCTTTTAACAAAAGATTAGGACAGAACTGGAGACTTTGGGCCAACATCAACTATACCCATGCAAAGGATAAGGTAATCGAAGCTGATGATGCAGAATTGTTACCGGAATACCAAAAAAGGGCCAATAAACAAATCAGCCAGAGTTATTCGTATGTAAGTGCAGGAAATTACAATACCTGGGATGAACTTTATGGTAGCACCATTCACGATAATAACGACGGACAAAAATTACCGGGCAATTATTATATCATCGATTATAATGGAGATGGTATTATCGATTCAAAAGATAATATTCCTTATGGCTTTCCATCAAATCCGCAAAATACCTACAATGCCACCATTGGCATAGACTGGAAAGGTTTCAGTCTGTTTGTTCAGCTTTATGGCGTAAACAATGTAACCCGTCAGGTGGTATTCGGCAGTTTAGCCGGCCAGAACCATCTGGTGTATAACGAGGGGTCTTACTGGACCAAAGATAACCCTAATGCAGATGTGCCATTGCCGAGATGGTTATCTACCGCCAGTGGTTATACTTCAGGTAACCGCTACATGTACGACGGATCTTACATCCGTTTAAAAAATGCAGAATTGGCTTACACCTTCGAAAAAAGCAAAAGCTTTATCAAACGTATCGGTATGGAATCGTTGCGGGTATATGTAAACGGAAACAACCTGTATGTATGGACCAAAATGCCTGATGACCGGGAATCCAATTTTGCCGGAACCGGCTGGGCATCGCAAGGTGCTTATCCAACTGTAAAGCGATTTAACATTGGGGCCAACATTACTTTTTAATGCGACAATCATGAAAAAATATATCAAAACGTTAGTATGTTGTACCATTATCTGGTCGACAGTATCCCTTTCTTCGTGTGAAAAATACCTGGATAAAGCCGATGAAACCGTGATTTCGGAAAAAGAGGCTTTTAAGAATTTTGTTAATTTTCAGGGCTACACCGAAGAACTTTACAACTGTATTGTAAATTTTAGTACAAACTACTGGACCAACTCCTGGAATTGGGGTGAAGACGAGATCACTTCAACTGCAGGGAACTTTCATTTTATCCATAAAATAGACGATGGAAATTTCTGGGGCTGGCAAGCTGAATTTGATGGCTGGGGTTCGGGTTGGATGAACCATAATAATTTTAGCACCAATAACGACCGTTTTAACAAAGATCTTTGGAAAGCGGCCTGGTATGGAATCAGCAAAGTAAACATGGGGCTGGCCAATATGGATAAGATGACAGATGCCACTGATGAGGAAAAAAACCTCATCAAAGGGCAACTGTTGTTTTTCCGCGGTTGGTTTCACCATAGGCTGATGGAATATTTTGGTGGCTTACCTTATATAGATACCGTTTTACCTACCGATTCAAAGCTAAATCTTCCCCGCTTAAGCTATAAAGCATGTGCAGACAAAGCAGCTGCAGATTTCAGGGCTGCTGCAGATATTTTACCCATTAATTGGGATAATACCACGGCTGGTAAACGTACATTGGGTAAAAACGCATTGCGGATCAATAAAATCATGGCTTTGGGCTACCTCGGTAAAAATTACCTGTGGGCAGGGAGTCCGCTGATGAATTTTGAATCGACCGGCAGCAAGACTTACAATGCGGAATACTGTAAAAAAGCAGCAGCTGCATTTGGCGAACTGCTTACCCTTACCGAAAGTGGTACTACGCAGTATGCACTGGTAGATTTCAAAAACTATTACCGTAATTTTTACACCAGCGGACAAAACTGGGATTTACCTGGAAGTACAGAAGCCATATTCCGTGGTCCGTTTTTCAGTGCCAATAATTCAAACTGGGGAACCAGTAAGCAATACACACCGGTAGTAATTTCAGAAGGCGACCTAAAGTTTACGCCTACAGCTAATTATGTAGATTATTATGGTATGGCCAATGGCTTGCCGATCCAGGATATTACCAAGGCCGACAGTGAATCGGGTTACAATCCGGAATACCCATGGAAAGGAAGGGATCCGAGGTTTTACAATGATATCGTTTTTGACGGTGTAAAATTTGTACAGGGTGCAATGGGTGCCAGTGATGAAAAAAACAGGTATGCCAATTTATACACCAGCGGAAGTTACAGGGATGTAAGTACCGGAAGCAGAACTGGTTACGTTTTACGTAAATTTATTCCGATCACCGCTAATAAATATGACAATGGTTATTCGTATGGCAATAGCCTTCATATTTATGTTCCTTACATGCGTTTGGCCGATGTATACCTGATGTATGCTGAAGCTGCACTGATGGGATACAATTCACCTACAGGTAAAGACCCTGGTTTTTCTAAAACAGCTGTTGATGCCATCAACGTGATCCGCACCAGAGCCGGAGTAGCGAACGTAGCCAATAAATTCCTCAGTTCTGTAGATGGATTTTTAGGTGAAGTAAGAAGGGAGCGTGCCGTAGAATTATCATTTGAGGGCCATCGCTTTAACGATCTACGCCGCTGGTTACTATTGATTGAGAAACCATACACTTTAAAAACATCACTTGAGTTTGACCGTAGCGGAACTTTCAGTACTACTGATCCTACCGCTAACCGGGTGGTAAACCTAAAAGAGGTGGTGATTCTGGAGCGGAAGTTTAGTCAGAAACATTACTGGCTGCCACTCAAAAATGCCGATGTGAACATGTATGCAGATTTTAAACAAAATCCAGGCTGGTAAGGTGTAAACTAATTCAAATGAATGAAATGAAACAGATCAAGATAATATTAGCCTTTTGCCTCGCCATTGCCTTTTTACTGCCGGCAGCAGGTTCAGCGCAAACCACCAGGCAGATCAGAAAAAACAATAAATCCGTTATTAAAAACGAAAATCGCCTGCCGGAAGATACCACATTTATAATGCCTCAGGCAGATTCTGTACAGGTTGCATTCAGGAAAGTGGCTAAACGCGACCTTTTAGGTGATGTTTCCACAGTGAACCTTTCTCAATTGATGGAGAAAAACTATGCAACCTCGAGTCTTGAAAATTTGGATGCCCTTTTACCGGGTTTTAATGGTAGCATTTGGGGAATGGGTGGCTACCTCGTACTGGTAGATGGAATTCCGAGAGATATCAATAACATTATGCCAACGGAAATCGACCAGATTTCGGTACTCAAAGGCGTTAATGCGGTTGCGTTATACGGTAGCCGTGCAGCTAAGGGCGTATTATACATTACCACCAAAAGAGGCGGTAATTATGAACAAAAAGTAAATGTAAGGGCAAATACCGGTTTAAATGTTCCAAAAGGCTATCCGCAATTCCTGGGTTCTGCTGAATATATGAGCTTATATAATGAAGCGCGTAGAAATGACGGTTTGCCGGATCTTTATACGCAGCAAACCATGTACAATTATGCTTCCGGAACAAATCCTTACCGTTACCCTAACGTAGATTACTATTCTTCAGATTATCTGAGAAACAGCTATGGAAGAAACGACGTGACCGCAGAAATTTCAGGTGGAAACAACCGCACGCGTTATTACACCAACATCGGCTATTGGTCTGTAGGTTCGCTACTGAACTTTGGTGAAGCCGTAAAAAACAGCGGTGCCAACCGGTTCAATGTACGTGGAAATATCGATGTAAAACTGAATAAGATTATTTCGTTAAATGTAGATGCTACGGCAAGTTTCTATACAGGCAAAGGCATAAATACCGATTATTGGGGCAGTGCAGCAACGGTTCGGCCTTACCGTTTTGCACCACTTATTCCCATTAGTATGATAGAGCCTGGTGATGCAGCATCACTTGCACAAGCCAATAACAGCAACAACATCATTAATGGCAGCTACCTGTTGGGTGGGAGCCAATTGGATCAGACGAATAGTTTCGCCAGCATTTACGCAGGGGGCTATAACCGTAATGTATCCCGTCAGTTCCAGTTTAATACCGGGATAAATTTTGATCTCAACAGCTTAATGCAGGGATTGAGCTTTAAAACCATGCTTGCCGTTGATTATTCCAGTTCTTTCAATCAATCTTACAACAATACCTATTCAGTTTACGAAGCGGCCTGGAACAATTATGCCGGCATTGATCAGATTTCGGGTTTAACGAAGTATGGTATTGATGCCAGATCGGGTGTACAGAATGTAAGTGGAAGTGCCTACCGCCAAACCATTTCTTTCTCTGGTCAGTTTAATTATGCCCGTACTTTTAAGCAAAAGCATAACGTTACCGGATCATTGCTGGGTTATGGCTTTAACATCAGCGAATCTGCGGTTTATCATGCTACCAACAATGCCAATCTTGGCTTACAACTGGGCTATAACTATGATCACCGCTACTATGCTGATTTCAGTGGTGCCTACGTATATTCAGCAAAATTACCGGTAGCCAACCGCGGTGCATTCTCGCCAACACTATCTTTAGGATGGCGGTTAAGCGAGGAGCCATTCCTTAAAAACTCGGAGTTTGTTGATCTGTTAAAGGTTACGGCTTCTGCAGGCATTCTGAATACCGATCTTGATATTAACAATTATAACCTTTACCAGGGCTACTATACTTATAACGATGCGGCCTGGTACAGTTGGCGTGATGGCGGACTGGTACATACCTTTGACCGCAGGAGAGGGGATAATCCTAATTTAAAGTTTCCGCAGAGAAGAGAAATTAATATCGGCCTGGAAGGATCATTATATAAAAACCTGATCAACTTTACAGCTTCTGCATTTTTCAGTCAAATGCGCGGCAATGTAGTACAGCCAGGTGTACTTTATCCTTCCTATCTTACTACAGGATTTCCGGTATATTCAGATATCCCTTATGTAAATTACGATAATGATCAGCGCAGCGGATTCGATTTTGGCATCAGGATGAATAAAAGAATCGGAGAAGTAGATTGGACTCTGGGGGTAACCGGTACCTATTACGATACCAAAGCGACCAAACGTGCCGAATCTTACCAGTTTGATTACCTGAACCGCACGGGAAAACCACTTGATGCACTTTGGGGGCTGCAGAGTAATGGATTTTTTACCAGTACTGCTGATATAGCTGCTTCGCCCGCCCAGTCTTTTGGCCAGGTTAAACCCGGAGATTTAAAATACAAAGACCAGAATGGCGATGGTATTATTGATACAAGGGATGAAGTTTACCTGGGTAAAGGTGGGTGGATGGGAGCACCAATGACCTTGGGTATTAACCTGACTGCGAAATGGAAAAATTTAACGCTTTTTGTATTGGGAACCGGCCGTTATGGCGCCAAAGCCATGAAAAACAGCAGTTATTTCTGGGTAGATGGCGAGGATAAATATTCGGTAGTGGTTAGAGACCGCTGGACTCCTGAAACACAAGCTACAGCGACCTATCCACGGTTAACCACAGCAAACAGCGATAATAATTTCCGCTCTTCAGACTTCTGGCTGTACAGCACCAACCGTTTTGATCTGTCGAAAGTGCAGTTATCTTACCAGTTTCCGGCTAACCTGTTTCGTAACGGATTCGTAAAGGAATTAGGTATTTATGCCAGCGGTATGAACCTGCTTACCATCTCGCCAGAACGTGAAATACTGGAACTTAACGTCAATACCTCACCTCAAACCCGGTTTTATAACCTCGGCGTAAAGGCTTTGTTTTAACCCTGATAACAAATAGATATGAAAAAATTACAACTTCTGATCGGTTTGGCAGTACTGCTTTTCTCTGTTGGCTGCAAGGATATGTTAAAACCTGAAATTGAGAATAATCTTGATCTGGAAAGTACCTACAACAACGCAACCTATGCACAGGGTTTATTGCTGAACGGTTATGCACGTATCCCCACCAATAGCTGGTCATTTAATGATGTGGCTACTGATGATGCCGTAAGCAATGACCGCAATAACGCTTACCTGAAAATTGCTACAGGCCAATGGACAGCGATAAATAACCCGCTTTCTCAATGGGTCAATTCGCGTGCTGCTATACAGTACCTCAACCTATTTTTCTCGGTAACAGATCAGGTGAAATGGGCCGTTGAGCCCAATATTAACCGCATGTTTAACGATCGTATGAAAGGAGAGGGCTATGCGCTTCGCGCCATGTTTAATTATTATCTGTTGCAGGCGCACGCTGGGAAGGGCAATAATGGGCAACTGCTAGGTATTCCTGTGGTATTGCAACCCGAAGGGCAGGATGCAGATTTCAATAAACCAAGAGCCACATTTGATGCGACTATGGAGCAGATTTATCGCGATCTGGATATGGCTGAGCAACTATTACCTGTTGATTTTGAGGATATTGCGAGTGATGCGCAGATCCCTGCTAAATATTCTGGCGTAGGAAAAGATAACTATAACCGTGTTTTTGGTTATTATTTCAGGGGACGTGTAACCGCTCGTATTGCAAAAGCTATCCGCGCGAAAGCTTCATTGCTGGCTGCAAGTCCTGCGTTTAACCCTTCAGCTGTTGCTAAATGGGAAAAAGCAGCAAATGATGCTGCAGCTGTAATCGACCTTCGTGGTGGATTGGTGAACCTGAATGCAAATGACATTAAATGGTACGATAAGGATGCTGGTATTGAAGGATTGGCATCGGGTGTAAACCCTTCCGAAATTTTATGGCGCAGCGATGTGGGCAATAGCAACGATTTAGAAAGAAATAACTTTCCACCAACACTTTTTGGTAGTGGTCGGGTCAATCCGACACAAAATCTGGTGAACGCATTCCCAATGGCCAATGGATATCCGATAGGGGAAGCGAATAGTGGCTTTTCTGCATCCAGCCCTTATGATAACCGTGATCCCAGGTTGAAGTTATACATCCTCGTGAATGGCGGTACTGCCGGAACAGCCGGGACCGCCATCAATACAACGTTGAACGGACCTACCAATGATGCGCTGAATAAAGTGGAGACTTCTACCCGTACCGGCTATTATATGCGTAAGTTGCTTAGGCAGGATGTGAACCTGAACCCTTCATCAACCACCAACCAGAAACATTATAACCCACGTATCAGGTATACCGAAATTTATCTTTCCTATGCTGAAGCCGCGAATGAAGCCTGGGGCCCTTTAAATGGGGGTACTCATGCCTATTCAGCTTATGATGTGATCAAAGCGATCCGCCGCAGAGCAGGTGTAGGTACCAATAATAACGATCCTTACCTGGAATCAATCAAATCAGATCAGGTAAAAATGAGAGAACTGATCCGGAACGAACGCCGCCTGGAACTATGTTTTGAAGGTTTTCGTTTCTGGGATTTGCGTAGATGGAATACCAGCCTGACCGAAGTGGCTCAAGGGGTAAGTATTAGCGGAACGACTTTTACGCCGATTAATGTAGAGAACCGGGTATATCAGCCTTATATGATTTATGGGCCAATACCTTATAGTGAAATTTTAAAGTACAATAATCTCATCCAGAACGCAGGCTGGTAATTCATAACCAGGATTAAAATTAAAGAAAATGAAAAAGAGAATCCAATTTTTGCTGGCAGTGGCCGTATTTTTAGGGGCATGCAAAAATCAGGAATGGGAATTTCCCGATTATGGAACCCAAACCGTTTATTTTGCATACCAAAGTCCTGTTCGTACCATTACCCTTGGTGAGGATTTATATGATACCTCACTGGACAACCTGCACCGTTGCGAAATCATGGCCACAACGGGTGGTGTATATGAAGTTAAAAATGATGTGAGTATTGGTGTGGCGGTAGATAATACCCTGGCCAGCAACCTTACTTTTGGCGGTGCAGAAAATGTGGTGGCCATGCCGGCAAACTACTATAGCCTTCAGGGTGGTTCTATTACGATACCAAAAGGTAAAATTACCGGAGGAGTCCAGGTACAGCTTACCGACGCTTTTTTTGCCGATCCGCTCGCGTTGAAAAATACATACGTCATTCCGCTCCGGATGACTTCAGTACAAAATGCTGATAAGGTACTGGAAGCCAAGAACTATACTTTGTATGCCATCAAATACATCAACCCATGGCACGGCTATTACCTGCGCCGCGGTAAAGATGTAATCAGTGGTAAAAACGGCAATACCAGTTTGAATAAAACTATTAGCCGGCACATGACCTTTGTTGAAAGTGATGAGGTTAATCAGGTGGTAACTACTTCCTTAAAATCCAATACATTTAATGCGGTATTTAAAGATAAAGACAACCGCAATATCACCTGCAAATTGCTGCTTACTTTCGATAATTCAGGCAACTGTACGGTGGCTGCTGCCGATAATACGTTTACAGCTAATGGAAATGGCAAATTTATCAAAAGGGGCGAAAAGAACAGCTGGGGAAATACGGACAGGGATGCACTTTACCTAAACTACAACATCGACCTCAGCGATATGTCTGTAGCCACTACCGATACGCTCGTAATGCGTAACCGTGGCGTAACGATGGAAACCTTTAATCCGGTTAAAAAATAAAATGCAATCAAGATGAAAAATATTTATAAAATTGCCTTAATTATCGGTCTTCCGGTTTTATCGGTATCCTGCAAAAAGCAGGAAGCACTTGATTTTTCTGTCGAAAAACCTGCATCAATAGCTGCACAGGAACAGATTGACGCTTACAAAGCCTTAAAATCTTACTTCAACTGGTCGGCCAATCCTGATTTTAAATTTGGAGTAGCCACCTCACTTACCGAATACAATAACAAAGGGGTATTATATCGCCTGGCGAACAACAATTTTAACCAGATTGTAATCGGTTATGAAATGAAACATGGCGCTATTGTGAAAGATGATGGCAGTATGGATTTTGATAATGTGAAGAAATTACTCGAAAATGCTAAAAGTTCAGGAATGGAAGTGTATGGACATACCCTTTGCTGGCATGCCAACCAAAATGCCAAATACCTGAACAGTTTAATCGCACCTACCATAATTAAAGGAACCAGCGGGCCTGCGCTTGAGGATAACCTGATAACCAACGGTGATTTTGAATCGGGAAATATTTCAGGTTGGTTTGGCTGGGGAAATAGTTCTGTTAGGGAGGTTTCGGCAAAGGGTGATGGATATGGTGGTACAGGTTATGCGCTTAATATGTCTAATCCTAAGGCAGTTAATTCCTGGGAAGCACAGACTGCGATGGATTTTACAACTCCATTTCAAAATGCTTCAAAATATAAACTCAGCTTTTATGTGAAGGGAAGTGTAGCTGGAACAGCTTCAGTAGCTGCACAAGAAACCAAAAGCTACGGAGCAGATGATTTTGGTTCTTTTGATGTTTCAACCGATTGGAAGTTGGTACAACTGGAAAAAACCATCACTGTTGGTGATAGAACACGTTTGGTTTTTAGCTTTGGAGCCTATGCCGGCAAAATTTCTATGGATAAAATCTCCATTAATAGGGTAAATCCAAATGGGGGCGATAAGATCATTGAAAAAACAGCCGATGAGAAAAAAACGATTTTAACCGCTGCCCTTGATAAGTGGATTGCCGGAATGCTTGCTGTTAGTAAAGCCAATGTAAAAGCATGGGATGTGGTTAATGAGCCAATGTCTGATTGGCCTGATCCATCACTGTTGAAGACAGGCGTAGGTAAAACGAATATAGCTGCTGACGAATTTTATTGGCAGGATTATTTGGGTAAAGATTATGCTGTAACTGCATTTAAGCTTGCACGCCAGTACGGTAACGCCACTGATATTCATTTTATAAACGATTATGGATTGGAAAGCAGTCTTGATAAATGCAGGGGCCTGATTGAGTATGTAAAATATATTGAAAGCAAAGGCGCCAAGGTAGATGGCATTGGTACGCAAATGCATATGGGTACAGAAACTGATAAAGGGAAAATAGTCGAAATGTTTAAATTGTTGGCTGCTACAGGTAAGGTGGTTAAGATATCTGAACTGGATCTTGGCGTTTCGAATAAAAAGATAGCTGTAGTAACCGAAGCAGAATACAAGGCACAGGCAGATATGTACAAATATGTGATTGATAAATATTTTGAGATTATACCACCTGCTCAACGTTATGGCATTACGATCTGGAGCCCTTTAGATAGCCCGGCCAGTTCATTTTGGAGACCTGATGAGCCAATTGGATTGTGGACAGGAGGTTTTGTGCGTAAACCTGCTTATGTAGGTGTTGCAGAAGCCCTTAAAGGCAAATAACCTTTTTTTGTATTGATAACTTTGTTTAAAAAGCATTAAAGATATAGCTCTCCCCGAAGAATCGTCATTCCCGACTTAATTGGGAATGACGATATCTTTTAAGATATATTAATGAGAAGAGAATAAAAGATATGGTTCTCTTAGAAGAACCGTCATTGCGAGAAGGCTTTTTCAGCCGACGAAGCAATCTTTTATAGCGAGAATCAATCCCGGCAGAGATTGGTTCGTCGTTCCTCCTCGCAATGACGATATTTCTTAAGCTTATCACAACGTGACAAACTTTAGCGAAGTTTATAACCTGAACTCGATAATTATTTATTAAAATACTGTCTTATAAACGACCTATCCCTGAACGATTCGCCATGCTGAACTTGTTTTACAAGTAGAAATAATATTTTCAATGGCCTTGCAGCTACTTCGTGGTCAGCATCTTTTTAGCAGGAAAGACCTGAAATAAATCCGATAGCTATCGGATCAGGGTGACGGTCGATTAATCAAAAAGATGGTATAAGCTCCTTAGAGGCAATATTAATAATCAAACTCAGGTTATATGATGATATCACTATTTTAGTAAATCAATTTACCCCAATTATGAAAAATCTAGTATTTTATCTGTGTGTAGTGCTTTTAAATGGATTGTTCCATTTTTCAGCCCATAGCCAGGCCACAAATCCCATCATCTTTGCTGATGTACCCGATCCATCGATCATTAGGGTAGGAAAAACCTATTATATGAGCAGTACAACCATGCACATGAGTCCAGGTCTTCCGATTATGAAGTCTACTGATTTAGTAAACTGGAAGATGGTAACTTATGTTTATGATACCCTTGCCAACACCGATCAGCTAAATTTAACTCATGGCAAAAATGATTATGGGAGAGGATCGTGGGCCAGTAGTTTACGCTATCATGAAGGCCGGTTTTATGTGAGTACTTTTTCTGGTACAACCAACAAAACATACATCTATTCTACTAAAGATATTGAAAAAGGCCCATGGAAAAGGTCTGCCTTTAGTCCTGCACTTCATGATCATTCCCTGTTTTTTGAAAAAGGCAGGGTATTTATGGTTTATGGCGCAGGTAAGATTATGCTTGCGGAGTTAAATACCGATTTATCTGGCATAAAAACTGGTTCAAGCCCTCAGGTATTGATCGAAAATGCCACGCAGGTGGCTGGCGATAACCCAGGTTTGCCTGCTGAAGGTTCTCAACTTTTCAAGGTAAAAGACAAATATTATCTGTTCAATATTACCTGGCCAAAAAACAGTATGCGTACCGTAATTATTCATAAAGCCGACAAACTAATGGGGCCCTACACGGGGAAAATCGGTCTTCAGGATAAAGGAGTAGCGCAGGGTGGATTGATCAGTACCCCTGAAGGTGAGTGGTTTTCATACCTCTTTCGCGATTACGGTGCAGTTGGCCGGATTCCTTATCTCGTTCCGGTTAAATGGGAGCAGGGCTGGCCGGTTCTGGGCGTAAATTCAAAAGTTCCGGATACACTTCAGCTGGCTAAAAATCAAAGCCTGATTCCTGGTATTGTAGATTCTGATAATTTCGATGGTGAAGGAGCGTGGAAAGGGCTCAAAAAAGTATGGCAATGGAACCATAATCCAGATGATGCCAACTGGTCGCTCACCAAAAGAAAAGGTTATCTAACCATCCAAACCTCCAGGATTGATAGCTCAGTGCTTTCGGCCAGAAATACCCTTACCCAAAGAACAGTTGGTCCGGCGAGTTCAGCTGAAACCAGCATCGATCTGAAAAATATGAAAATTGGGGATTGCACCGGCATGTTATTGCTTCAAAAAAAGTATGGATGGATTGGCGTTAAATCTTTAAAAGAAGGTTTATTTATCGTGGTGACTACAGTAAACGATAATCAGCCGATAGAAAGCATCAAAATTCCACTCAACCAGCAAAAAATTTATTTAAAGGTGAGTTGTGATTTTAAGGATCGTCATGACCTGGCTTCTTTCGCTTACAGCTTAGATGGTAAATCATGGAATACGGTTGGCGAAAAGCTAAAAATGGCTTACACCTTACCGCATTTTATGGGCTATCGGTTTGGTCTTTTCAACTATGCTACGGAACAAATTGGTGGGTACGCAGATTTTGATTATTTCCATATCAGGTTGGATTAAGCCAGGTTGTTTAAAAATATGATGAAGATTATTCCTGTTGAGCTAAGCAATTTTGAACATTAATGGCCGTATTATACTCAAATGGAAAAAAAAAGCTTAGATCGGTTAAATAGTTTTGGGAATTGATTAAGAATATGAAAATAAAATTGGTTTTTTGTGTGCTAACCTGGGTACTGCTTTTCAGTTTTTCGGTCTCTGCTAAAGTTACCCTGCCACAATTGGTATCCAGCCACATGGTGCTCCAGCGCGAAACTCCGTTAACGATTTGGGGCTGGGGAGCACCAAAAGAAAAAATAACCATCAGTTTTAACGGGAAAATCTATAAAGCTACCACCGATGATCAGGGATCATGGGCGGTGAAAATGGGCAAAATAAAAGCTGGTGGTCCTTTTAAAATGATTATTAAAGGTGAAAATACAGTTGTCGTGGATGATATCATGCTGGGAGATGTTTGGTTTTGTTCAGGGCAGTCTAATATGGCCTTACCGATGGAACGGTTAAAAGAAGCTTATCCACAGGTGATTGAAAAGGATCATTTTCCTTTAATCCGGAACTTTTTTGTTCCTACTAAAGCAAACTTATCAGGAGAAGCTGCAGATCTTCCTCCCGGAAAATGGGTTCCTGCCATTGGTGCAGATATATTAAGTTTTGGAGGTACCAGTTATTTCTTTGCAAAAACGCTCTTTCAAAAATATCATATTCCTATAGGTATCATCAATTCAAGCGTTGGGGGCACCCCGATTGAGGCCTGGATGAGCCGTGATGCATTCTTAACAAATCCGGAACAATTAAAAAAAATAAACAATTTTAGGGATTCGGTTTTTATGGCCAATTACCAGAGCAAGCTTAAAGAGAAGAACTTGGCCAGGCCGGCAACATCAGCTCCGATAGTTGACGAAGGACTTTCAGGTCCGGTAAAATGGATCGATCCAGGTTTTGATGCCAGCGGCTGGCGAAAATTTTGGATGCCTGGCTACTGGGCTGATCAGGGAATCCGGAATATTAACGGGATTTTTTATTTCAGAAAAGAACTGCAGATTCCCGCTGAAATGAGCGGACAGCAAGCTAAACTTTATATCGGACGCATTATTGATGCAGATTCGGTTTTCCTAAATGGTAAATTTATCGGCAATACGACCTATCAATATCCACCCCGCAGGTATGTTATTCCGGCCGGACTACTGAAAACAGGAAAAAATATTCTTATCGTTAAGGTCATCAGTAACAGTGGTAAAGGCGGCTTTGTACCCGATAAAAATTATTCCTTAATCACTTCCGATAAAAAAATAGACTTACGTGGAGAATGGAGTTTCGAAGTCGGTTATGCACAACCCAGGCAAAACCCAGGTTTTCGTGTCGACGCCGAGATGCCCTTGGTTGCACAGAATGAGCCAACCGGATTATTCAATACCATGGTTGCGCCGGCCATAAAATTTGCCATAAAAGGTTTTGTGTGGTACCAGGGCGAGTCGAATACCGGAGATCCGAAAGCATATGCGCAATTGTTGCCGGCACTGATAAAAGACTGGCGTAATAAATGGAAACAAGGAGATCTGCCTTTTATTTATGCGCAGTTGCCTAATTTTATGGAAGCCAACTATTTGCCGGAAGAGAGCAATTGGGCGCAGTTTAGGCAAAGCCAGCTGCAGGCACTTGCTGTACCCAATACCGGGATGGCTGTAGCCATTGATGCTGGCGAGTGGAATGATATCCATCCGCTGGATAAAAAAGATGTGGGTGAACGTTTGGCACTATGGGCCGAACATTTAGCTTACCATGATCAGCAGATTGCCTATTCAGGACCTATTTACAAATCAAATCAATTAAATGGATCTGAATTGGCCATAAATTTTGACCACAGTTCATCTGGGTTAATGATAAAAGGAGCTGACAAACTGAGCGGTTTCGCCCTTGCGGGTGAGGATAAGGTGTTCTATTGGGCCGAAGCCAGGGTCGTAGGAGATCAAGTTTTGCTTTCTAGCCCTATGGTGGTAAAGCCGGTCTTTGTCCGTTATGCATGGGCTGATAATCCGGATCGGGCTAACTTATACAACAAAGCAGGATTACCGGCTTCTCCTTTTGAAGCGGAAGTGAATAAATAGCATATGTATAACTGAAAATTTCTGCCGGGAAAGATAGCAAAGATTAGCTTTAGTTGTGGAAATTCTTTTGTTTCTGGTCGTAGCGTGGCTATGAACTTTAAGAATTAGCCTATTTAAATTTTTATTAGAAATATGCATAGCATCTTGCTGTCTTACTTCGAAACAATTTATTTTATAAATTAATGTGAATGATTAATGGCACCAGGTTGCTAAAGAATCTCTCATAGAAAAACGTCATTTCGACCGCAGTGCCTGCCCGTGCAGGCGGGGAGAAATCTTTTAAATCTGATTTTAATAGTTTAGTACAAAGATCTCTCCACTTCGCGTGGCTTCGGTCGGGATGACGACCATTATATAGGTCTGTGTGATTGTAGAATAAATTTGATGATTATAGTATAATACGGTTATTTAGTTAGCTGGTTTTTTAAAATAAAAACAAAAATTCAACCGATTGCATAAAGCAGATTTTTTGCGTTTTCTGTTAAATTTATACCTTTTTCGTAATCATTTTTATGCATATTAGGTATGAAGATTATAGTCTAAATTAGCTTTTAAAAGTAAATATAAAAGGTATGTTTTTTGGTTAAAAATTGCTTTATTTTGTGTCTGAGGCTGTTTTTAACTCTGCTTTTTTATTCTTAATAATACGTATTTTTATTCTGACAGCAAAATTTTGTCTGATAAATAACTTCTTTTGCAGTTCCATTTTTATGCTCCTCATTTAATCATAGCCCATTTTCGATTTGAACATTTATTCTATTAATATGTACAATTAAATCATAAGCAGATGAGCAATCCAAATATCTTTATCGCAGAATAAATCTGAATTGAACCAGCAAGATATTGCTCATTAATTTTCGGTGTGTGATGTAATCATGTACATGCTGATTTTCCAAATCACAGCTGGTCTTTTCTTTATTCTTTAACCATTATAAACCATTAATTATGAGAAGTGAAATTTTACAATTTTCTGTAACGTCGCGCTGGAAATTTTTCAGGTATCTCCCCAAGGTGATGTTATTGGCAACACTAATATTTTCAGCTTTTATCGCGCAGGCACAAACTGTGGTAAAAGGGAAGATTGTTGATGAAAAAGGTAATGCAATGCCAGGTGTGGGTGTCCTTTTAAAAGGAACTAACACCAGTACCTCATCGCAGGATAACGGAAGTTTTTCCATTACCACCACTGGTGCAAACCCCGTTTTAATATTCTCTTTCGTAGGTTATACCAATAAAGAGGTTCCGGTGAAAGGTCAGGGCACTATAAATGTAACCCTTCAGCCAAGCGCAGCAGAGCTGGGCCAGGTGGTTGTGGTGGGTTATGGCACTCAACGCAAAGAGGCTGTTACAGGTTCTGTAGCCTCAATTGGCGGAGAAAAAATCCGTGAAGTGCCGGCACCAAATATCGCTCAGGCTATTCAGGGACGTTTAGCAGGTGTTAATATTTCCCAAACCTCAACCAAACCAGGTGCAACCATGCAAATCCTCATTCGCGGTCAACGTTCACTTTCGGCAAGTAATGAGCCGCTTGTGGTATTGGATGGGATTCCATTTCCTGGCTCAATCGGCGATATTAATCCTAACGATATTAAAAGTATCGATATCTTAAAAGATGCATCTGCTACGGCTATCTATGGTTCAAGAGGTGCCAATGGGGTAATCTTATTAACCACCAACAGAGGACAGATTGGTGCACCAGCAAAAATTTCTTACAATACCTACACAGGTTTGCAAACCTTATTTGCAAAATATCCGATGATGAACGGACCTGAATTTATTGCATTAAGGAAAGCCGCAGGGTTATTTACAACCCTTGGTGTAGATGAATCCAATGATGTAAATACAGATTGGCAGGATCTGTTTTATAATAAAAGTGCTATTGTAACCAGTCATGATTTGGGTGTAACCGGTGGTTCTGCAACCAGCAACTATAGCTTTGGTGGCGGGTATTATAAAAACCAGAGTTTAATACCTACGCAGCAATACACCAGATATTCAATGAAAGCATCGCTTGATCAGCAAATCGGTAAGCTTTTCCGTGTTGGATTTACCACCAACAATAATTACAATATCAGTGAGGGCAACCAGGTTGGTATTTATGGCAATTTGAGTAACACTCCTATTTCGAATCCTTATAATGCAGATGGTAGTTTAAAACGCACCGTAAGGATGCCACAAGATGAAGCCTTTGTTTATACCAATGGCATTGTAAAGGATTTGCATGATAAGTGGTTGAATGAGACCCGTGGCTTTGCTACCTATAATTCATTATATGGTGAGGTTAAAATCCCCTGGGTTGAAGGATTGAAATACCGCGCCAACCTGGGATTAGATTTTATCCAGAGCAACAATGGCAACTTCACTGGTGTTGGGGTAGGTAATACTACAGCCACTACACCTTCTACTGCAGGCGTAAGTAACTCGCAAACCTACCACTGGACATTGGAGAATTTATTGACCTACGACCGCAGTTTTGGAAAGCATACTTTCAATGCGGTTGCTTTATATTCTGCTGAACAAAATAAATTCAATTCTTCTTCCATGACCGCCAGGGATATCCCTTCTGAAGCTTTCCAGTTTTATAATCTTGGGCAGGCAAACGGCGAGATCACCATTGGTAGCGGTACCCCTCAAAATCCACTCTATACCCTTACCGGGTTGGTTTCTTACATGGGAAGGATTATGTACTCGTATGATAATAAGTACTTATTAAGTGCTACCCTTCGGTCTGATGCCTCATCGCGTTTGGCGCCAGGACACAAGTGGCATACCTATCCTGCAGTTTCTGTGGGATGGAACATGATGAATGAATCTTTTATGAAAGACATTACCGTAATTGATAAATTAAAAATACGTGTTGGTTACGGACAAACTTCCAACCAGGCTGTTGCTCCATATCAAACACTTGGGCTGTTGAATACCCGCCCCTATAATTTCGGCGATAATACTTATGCAACCGGATATTATGTATCTCAGCTTCCAAGTCCGGGTTTAGGTTGGGAATATTCTGAAACATGGAACTATGGTTTGGATTTTTCAATTTTGAAAAACCGCATTTCCGGTACTTTTGAATACTATGACACCAAAACCAAAGACATCCTGCTTAGCGTGGCCTTACCGTCAACTGCGGGTGTAGGTAGCTATACGGCTAATATTGGCCAAACACAGAATAAAGGCTGGGAGTTGAGTCTAAATGGGGTAATCCTTGAAAATCAGGGTGGATGGACCTGGGATGTAGGTTTCAACATTACGGCAAACAGAAACAAATTGACTGCCCTGGCATCCGGACAAACCCGCGATGAAGGAAATGCATGGTTTGTTGGTCATAATATCAATGCCATTTATGACTATGAAAAAATCGGATTATGGCAGGCAGGAGATCCTTACTTAAATGTGCTTGAACCAGGTGGTAATGTCGGTATGATCAAAGTTAAATATACCGGAGACTACGATGCAAACGGTGCTCCGACAAGGGCTATCGGTGCGGCCGACAGACAAATTATCGATATTGATCCAAAATTTACCGGCGGTTTTAATACAAGGGTTGCCTACAAGGGATTTGACCTGAATGTTGTGGGGCTTTTTAAAAGTGGCGGAACATTGGTAAGTACGCTTTATGGCTCAGCAGGCTATCTGAATTTATTAACAGGTCGTAGAAATAATGTTAAGGTAGATTATTGGACACCTGACAATACAGATGCCAAGTATCCTAAACCAGGTGGTATTGCCAGTGGCGATAACCCTAAATACGGAAGTACGCTAGGTTATTTCGATGCTTCATTCCTGAAAATCAGAACCATCTCTCTTGGTTATGATTTTAACAGGGATCTGATTAAAAATTCGAATGTAAAGCTACGCATGTATTTAACGGTGCAAAATCCATTTGTAATGTTCTCTCCTTACCACAGGGAGTCTGGTATGGATCCGGAAACGAATTCGTATGGCGATGAAAACCAGGCTGTTAATTCTTATCAGCGAAGAATTTTAACTATTGGTACCAATACACCTTCAACCCGCAATTATGTTGCAGGTCTTAATTTAACATTTTAGTATAAATAGGATATGAAAAATATACAATTAAAAGCCGTCGCAGCCATTTGGTTACTGATGGTCATCATTTCAGGTTGTTCTAAAATTTTGGAAGAAGAACCACGCAGCACCTTTACGCCTGATTATTTTAAAACGGTAACAGGTGTAAACGGTGGATTAACTTCTATGTATGCCCATTTGAGGAACATCTATGGTCAGGCTTATTTTTACAATTCTTTAATCACCGGGACCGATGAGGCCACCTGGGGCAAAGATGCTGACGGAAACTTTAAAGATATGGACTGCTCTGGAGTGGGTTCTATCTTATCAACAAGTTTTCCGAGCAGTATATTGTGGAGTGAAGCATTTCCGAACATTAACAATGCCAGTGGCATCATCGAAAATGCCAGTGCAGCAGGTATATCAAATGCTTTGGTAGCCGAAGCCAGGTTTTTCCGTGCTTTTGATTATTTTCTTTTGGTACAAACTTTTGGTGGTGTTCCACTTGATTTAGGTGCAGGAGAATTAAAATTTAATACCAATCCGTCAAGAACTTCTGTAAGAAATACTGTACCTGCAGTCTACACCAAAGCTGTATTTCCCGATCTGATAAAAGCTGTTGCTGACCTACCCATAACAGGAAGGGTTACCGGTGGTGTAACCAAGGTTGCTGCACAGCTATTTTTATCAAAAGCTTATTTAACTTATGCCTGGTGGTTACAAAATCCAAATAATATTCCAACCTATCCCGCATCTGCAAGAACTGACCCTGACGGACATGATGCCAACTACTATTTTCAGCAAGCTTATGATATTGCTACTGCTGCAATTGAGAACCCAAGTACATTTGGGCTGATGGATACCTATTATGATGTAAACTGGGCTGTGAATGACCGCAATAAAGAAACATTATTATATGCCGATCATACGCAAACCAGTGAGAAATTTAATGGTGGTAGCTTAACCTTTGGAAGCGGCGGCGCGCCTGATAATTTTTCGGGCTGGATGATGACCTGGAATTATACCAATATCCGTAGTGGAGGCATTAGTTCTGTTCAACGTGAGGCCGAGCAGCATTTAGGCCGCCCATGGAACCGTATGGCACCAACAATTGAAGTATTGAAAAATACCTTTGCCGATAAAACACTCGATTCGAGATATGATGGTACTTTCACCACGGTTTACAGAGGTAACTGGCCTAAAGGTTACAATCCACCTTCGAGTGCGCCGACATCATTAGTTAACGCAAACGGATTATCAATAGTACCAGGAGATGCAGTATTGAGCTTTCTAAACGCAGATGATGCTACAATTGCTTACCCAACAGGTGCTGGAGTAAGTGGTGTTGGTGCTGGTGTTCTGCCTGGAAGAGCTGATTATGTGATTGCTCCTGGTGGAATCAGCAGAATCGTTTATCCGGGCCTTTGGAAATTAGGTCCTTACCGTACCGATAACGGTACCGGTTTAGGACAACCAAATGCAGGTAGTACACGTCCTTATCCCGTAGCTAAGTTCTCTGAGCTTTATTTTATTGCAGCAGAAGCAGCGGTGAAAGGAGCAACAACTAAAGCTGGCAAAAGTGCCCGCGAACTCATCAATGTAATTCGTGCAAGAGCCGGTAAATGGCGTTTTGATAACAATGGGAATGTGGCTAAAGTTGCAGATAACAGTGCGGCGATGGTTGCGGCTACACCGGCTACAATAGATATTAATTATATTTTGGCCGAACGCTCAAGAGAGTATTATGCTGAAGGTTACCGCAGGTACGATCTGATCCGTACGCAGAAATGGGGCGAGCTTGCGGCTACGTTTACCATAGCAGGAACTGCCTACGGCGATCACACGCCACAAACCGTAACCCGTACCATTACGCCTAACTTATATTTACGCCCTATTCCTCAGGCGCAAATAGATGGAATGCAGATGAGTGCAGATGAAAAAAAGGCTTACCAGAACCCTGGTTATTAAAATTACTTTTGGTTTAGTTAGTTGGGCGGCATCAATTGATGTCGCTCATTCGTTTTTTAAAAATGCATACCCTTTTTGTTCAGAAGATTTTTGGTAAATGAACTCTTAAAATTTAATTCCATACTTACTTATTCTTTCTTTTTAAGCTCTTGAATAATTTTCAGGCCCTATTCGGAGATAAAAATCCCACTGCTAATAGCTTGCTTCCATCGCTAAAATATCGCGCTCTAGCCTAAAAAAATAACGATTAATCCCGAACCTAATTTCTTTCCCTAATGACAGTAAATTCTTTTAAAAAAAGCCAGACTTTCTTTACGTTTTTTATCCTTTTAACTATTTGGGTTAATTACACGAAAGCACAGACAAGTTTGGGTTTGGAGAAGCAATTTATTCAAGAAACAAGAAGGAATGAAGATGATTTTGCATTGATTGAAGAAGGGAAAGCAGCAAATGTTTTTTATGATGAGAATGATTATAAAGGCGTGATCAGGGCAATTGGCGATTTAAGTCAGGATTTTTTTAGCGTATCGGGCCTAAAGCCAGCATTAAAAAACATTAACCCCTCAGAGAAAGCTGTTATTATCATCGGAACCCTTGGTAAAAGTAAACTCATTGATCAGTTGGTTTCAGCAGGCAAGCTTAGCAGTGCTACCATTTCTGGTAAATGGGAGAGTTTCATCATATCAACTATTAAAAATCCATTTCCTGGCGTCGATCAGGCATTGGTTATTGCCGGAAGTGACAAAAGGGGAACCATATACGGCATATACGAAGTATCAGAACAGTTAGGCGTATCGCCATGGTATTGGTGGGCTGATGTTCCACCTAAAACCCGTAAAAGTGCTTATGCGCTTTCCGGCAGTTACAGTTCAGGAGAACCTGCAGTAAAATACCGCGGAATATTTATTAATGATGAAGCTCCTGCAATGACCGGATGGGCCAAGGAAAAGTTTGGTGGGATGAACAGTAAGATGTACACCCATATGTTTGAGTTGCTGCTCCGCCTGAGGGCCAATTACCTATGGCCAGCCATGTGGGGTAATGCATTTAATGAAGATGATCCCGAAAATCCACGTCTCGCCGATGAATATGGCATTGTAATGGGCACTTCCCATCATGAACCGATGATCCGCGCGCAACAGGAATGGAAAAAACATGGGGTTGGCGCCTGGAACTATGCTACAAACCCAAAGGGCTTGAATGCTTTCTGGCAAGAGGGGATTAAAAGAAACAAAAACTACGAAAGCCTGGTAACCATGGGTATGCGTGGAGACGGCGACGAACCGATGGTTGAAGGTGGTGATATGGCATCTAATGTAAAGCTGCTGGAAAATATCATAACCGACCAGCGCAAAATCCTTGCTGAAAATATGGAAAAGCCAGTAGAAAAAATTCCACAGCTTTGGGCCTTATATAAAGAGGTTAAAGATTATTATGATTTCGGAATGAAAGTTCCTGATGATATTACCCTGTTGTGGGCTGATGATAACTGGGGCAACCTGCGGCATTTACCAACTGCGCAGGAGCGCAAACGGAGCGGTGGATCAGGAATATATTATCACTTCGATTATGTTGGCGCACCCAGAAATTATAAATGGCTAAATACCACCTCGCTACCTAAAGTTTGGGAGCAGATGAATCTAGCCTATAATTATGGCGCCGACCGTATTTGGGTAGTCAATGTGGGTGATCTGAAACCAATGGAGATTCCCATAGAATTTTTTTTACGGATGGCCTGGAACCCTAAAGCGATGAACCGGGAAAAGCTGGCAGGTTTTCTTCAGCAGTGGGCAGTACGCGAATTTGGAAAGGGCCAGGCAAAAGAAATTGCAGATTTGGTGCGCTTATACTCCAAATATACCACCAGGCGCAAACCTGAACTATTGAGTCCCGAAACTTTTAGCCTGATCAATTTCAATGAAGCGAAGCGGGTAACTATGGAATGGAGCGCATTAAACAACAGGGCAGCACAGGTGAATAAGCAGTTGCCTCAGCAATATAAAGATGCATTTTATCAATTGGTCTATTATCCCATCCAGGCGATGAAAACGGTTACTGATTTATACATTGCGGTTGGTAAAAACCGGCTGTATTTTAAACAGGGAAGGGCAGCTACTAATCTTCAGCGAAACGTTGCACTTGATCTTTTTAAACGGGATCAACAACTTAGCGATGAATATAACCATCAGCTTGCTAGCGGTAAATGGAACCATATGATGGATCAGGTGAGGATTGGGTATACGAGCTGGAATGATCCAAAGAAAAACATCATGCCGAAAGCAGAAGAAATCCAGCTTTCTTCAAAAGCAGGCTTCGGAGTAGCAGTTGATGGTTCAACTGATAGCTGGCCATCAGATGTTTCCGCGCCTATGCTTCCGCAGTTCGAATCTTTAAATAAATCGCAGTCTTACTTTGAAGTTTTTGCAAAAGGGACAGCGCCCACCAATTTCCAGCTAAAAGCCGATTCCTGGATCAGTTTGAAAAAAGAAAGTGTTCCCGGTACAAATGATTACCGAGTATCAGTTGATATTGACTGGGCCAAACTCAGTAGTGGGAAACACGAAGGTAAAATTCTGATATCTGGTGACACGACCACGGTGGCGGTTAATGTGAAAGCCAATAAGGCAATACCGAAACAATTGGCAGAAGCTAAAGGAACCTTTGCCAGTTTAGGTGCGCCTATTGCATTCGAGGCTTTTCAGGCAAGCAAAAAAGTATCCAGAAATGGGGTAAGCTGGGAGGCTATCCCCGGTTACGGAAGAGGAACATCAGGCATGTCGGTGTTTCCGGTGACAACCGCTTCGCTTAATCAGCCTGGTACACCTACCTTGGAATACCCTGTTTTCTTTGCTGAAAGCGGTGAGGTTAAAATTGATTTGGTGGTAGGGCCAACGGTAAATTTCTCGACCGAAGGTTTAAGCGTTGGCATTTCTATAGATGGCGCAGCACCTCAAATCCTGACGATTATCGCCAAGCCCAGTGCCTCAGGATCTGATGCCAGTTGGGCAAACGCAGTGAAAGATAATGCCAGAACGCTTACTTCTTCACATTCTCTTAAAAGTCCTGGTAGGCACACCGTAAAAATATGGATGGTTGATCCGGCAGTGGTTCTGGAAAAAATAATCATCTATAAAGATAAATTACCGCTCAGTTACCTCGGGCCAATAGAAAATGAGATGATAAGGTAGAACCTGTTTAAATTAAATAAAATTACTTCGTGTGTCAGTCTGAGAGCGTAGTCGAGACCATTTCAATACATTAATAAAAGCACTTATTTCCCTACCATTGATGGACTCCAATAGAATGGTCGTCATCTCGACTGTAGTGCAGCGAAATGGAGAGATCTTTGCGACGAGTTATTGAAATCAAATTTAAAAGATTTTGCTTCGCAGAGCCTCGGGTTCTGCATTGCGGTCGAAATGATACTTCAAGACCATCCCAGTAGTCAGTCCAAAATAAGATCAGGCTGTATCAAAAGTAAAACCTAGCATTTTAAGGTCAGAATTTTATTTCGTTTCACGTCATTCTCGCGCAGGCGGGAACCACGGAGTGTTAAGCGAAGCTAATCTTAAAGCGCTCTGCAATAGCATTAGGATTCCCAATTAAATTGGGGATGACGACGTATCGAATATAATTTGCTTAGTGAGTCAGCGTAAATCTTTTTGATACGTTCTCATGACACGACGCCTAGCCTGAAGCAATAAAAAACAGATAATTGTGCAAATATTGATCAAATTCGGGTCAATAACCTATCTAAACAACAAAGACGCAAAATTTTGCAGGCTGCGTCTCCAGGTAAGCCATTCATGCGCTGTTTTCGGCGATTCGTAATAAGTATAACTGATTCCCTGCTGATCTAACATCGCTTTGAATGCGCCAACAGATTTAGGAAAAGGAGCCGGTTCTTTGGTTCCCAACCCTAGCCAAAATAGCTTAAGTTTGTTGTTCACTTCATTTCCATTTTTAAACTTTCCATCCATAAATACATTCGGATCAATTACATCTGTGTTGGGATAATTTGAGGTACCACTAAAGCCGCCATAGTAAGCGAACTTATCCAGATTTCTCATCACGATGCGCATGGTCTGATTTGCACCCATCGAAAGCCCGGCAATAGCCCGGTGTTCACGGTCTGCCAGGGTACGGAAGCGTTTATCGATCATGGGGATAACTTCTTTAATCAGTACATCTTCAAAAATTGAAACGCCCTGTCCCTTTTGAGTTGCTTCTTTATCGCCTGGCTTAAACGCATAACCATTATCCGTAACGATGATCATCGGTTTTGCCTTGTTTTGTGCAATTAAATTATCCAGGATTAAATTTGCTTTCCCTTGATTAACCCAGCCCGTTTCATCCTCAAAGCTCCCATGTTGAAGGTAAAGCACAGGGAAACGCGATTTGTTGTTTTCGTAATAACTTGCCGGGGTATAGATGAAACACCTTCTCCAGCTTTTAGTTAAATCAGAATAATAAATATTTTCACTCACCATACCATGAGGCACCTTTTGCAAGGCATAAAATGCTTCATCATCAGCCGGAACTTCGATACCGCTGCCCAGCCTCCCTGCGCCGTAGAAATAACGACTGTTAGGATCCGGAATTGAAGCTCCATCCACATTAAGTTGATAATAATGAAAACCTTCGTCCTGTGGGTCAGATTCACCCGTCCAAAGGCCTGCCTCATTTTTTGTCATCTCATATTTTTTTCCGCCCAGATCCAACTGGACTTTAGATGCATTCGGCGCATATAGACTTGCCCGTACTTTGCCTTCATTGTTTACCTGGGGAAATAATTTGCCGGGCTGATTGCTCTCAGCCGATCTGAATGTTTTTAAATCAGATGTCTGGTCTGTCTGGGCTAAACAGATTTGGCTGAATAAACAGCCCACAAAAACAATAATATTTTTAGATAGCATGCGCGTAATCATCAAATTGAAATAAAGCTGATAGCTTTTATAACCATTAACCTGGTTGCTGGGATATTAATGTTTTATTTAAACAATAGCGGAGCAAGCTCACGCAGGCTGCGGCGCCAGGTCTGAAATTCGTGACCGGTATTGTCCGAAACATAAGAAACTGCATTATAGCCTGCCTCTTTTAATGCTGCCACAGCATTTTTTACACCTTCAGGACGTTCTTTGCTTCCACAGCTAATAAAAATCAATCGGGGTTTTGGTTTATCTTTCAGCTCAGCCGGGTTGAATGTTCCGCCACTCAATAGCGCATAAGCGCCAAAAAGTTCGGGTTTGTTAAGCGTAATGGTATGCGTCTCCATGCCGCCCATCGATAGTCCTGCCATCGCACGGCCATTTGAGGTTTTAATTGTCGAAAAGTTATTATCTACATATGGGACCAGCTCTTCAGTTAATAACGTTTGAAAACCATCGATCTTAAAATCTTTCATATGTCCCCATTTGGTTTCATTGGTCATTCCGTAGGTCATTACAATGATAAATGGCTTAATTTTTCCTTCTGCAATCAGGTTATCCATAATGTGGTTCGCCCGCCCCTGATTAGTCCAGGCGGTTTCATCTTCGCCCCATCCATGTTGTAGATAAAGCACCGGAAAACGTTGTTTATCTTTGCCATAACCCGGTGGAGTATAAACGTACGCCCTGCGTGATGAACTGGTGCTCTTTGATGGAAAAAGGATTTGCTGCACATTCCCGTGAGCTACATTTTTATTGGCATAAAAATCTTCATCCTTAGCAGGAATTTCGATTCCACTTTCCCAGCGTGAAGAGCCAAAATAGTTCATTGCACCGGGGTCATTAAATACGCCACCGTCAATGGTCAGGTGGTAATAGTGAAAACCTTCGTCCATTGCACCGGCAGTGGTACCTGTAAAAAATCCGTCAGCCGTTTTGTTGAGCCTCGTGCCGCCCTGGCCACCAAGACCAAGGCTCACCCTGATACTGTCTGCCTTTGGCGCTTTGATGCGGAATCTGGCGTAGCCTTGCGAATTAACCTGCGGAAACTCCTGGCCTGGTTGATTTGTTACGGATGGTTTAAAGTCTTCTTTAATTGTCTCCGGGTTGTTTTGAGCCTGGCATATGCCAAAGCTAAGGCTTGCTCCCAAAGCAATTATCATAAATTTGAATTTCATCATATTTGGTTGATTAAGTTGTTTAATGCGCCTTATTCTCTATATTGAGCGTTAAGCAGATTGCTTAAAGATAACTGATGCATCCATTTAGGGTTGCGCAGATTGTTCCGTTTTATAGCAGAAATGTTTAATGGGCTGCGGATGACTATTTAGAAAACTTCGCAAAGACAAACATGCGTTAATTGTGCGAACCGTCCGAATTCTCGACCAGCAAAAAAGGCGGCCCGTAAATAGACCGCCTGAATCAAAATATAAACTTTTTTTTTATTTGCTAAGTGAGGCTAGTGCATTCTCCGTGTTTAAACTGGTTTTGGTATTAGCGGCAACAAATTTGTCCATAGTCAGCTTTTGTTCTTTGCCCATTACCAGCATATGGTCGCGAGTTGAGCCGCTTAAAGTTAAATCAGCGTGATCTTCAATCACGGTATACAATCCTTCGGTTTGTGAATTTAAGTCTAACGATGCATTTCCACTTAAAAAAACCTGCAGGTATTGCGTATTGATTTTACCTTGTGTTTTTACTTTAGCATTATCCATGGCTTGGATACGGTAAATATCGTTTACATAAATGGTCAGTTTCGCGGTGCTGTTATCCAGAGCGGTAATCTCTAAACCATCTCCACTTTGCATAACCTTAACTTCCCCGGTGTTTTCATCTGCATAACTAATGCCCGTACGTTTTCCCTGTACAATGGTGAGCTCTACATTTCCTTTTACTTTAATGCGTTTGAAACTCAATGCTTTTGAAGCATGAACAGGTTTAATGGTTTCAGTTGCATGAGCTGATAATGTTGCAGAAGCAGATAATACTAATGCTAAAGATGATGCGAATAATGTTTTAAGTAAAGTTTTCATATGCTTTGAGTTTTAATTTTTTATAATGTTTTATTGATTGTTCTGATATTAAGACGTGCAGACACCGTAAACGTTTCAGCACAAATCGTTGCATTATACCAGCCTGGGAAGCTAATCGACCAACGCCCAAAATTTAAAGACAAAAAGAGGGTGGTCGCTGTGAATTTTCAGAGGTTTGATGATAGTAATTGTGATTTAACACAGTTTTTCGTATATTTGTGGTCTGGTATTTGTACCAGAAAAACTTTCTCTGGGGCCGTTCTTGGATTTGACGGGGTGGCGAAAGTTATGTTAGCATGCAGTGCGTTGTTCGGAGAGCACTTAAAGTGAACGATCAAATTTTAGTTGGCGAAAATACTTACGCCTTAGCTGCCTAGTTTAGAACTAGCTTAGCTTTTGTCCCTCTAACTGCTGCATTGTTGGGTTAGAATCTGGGGCATCGAAACAACAAAGCTGGCTTTAAGGAGATACGACTTAAAGTGAGATAAAGTATCTAAGGATTTAAACAAGGTCGGTTTTCAGCCCGTTTACTTCCCGAAAATCAACTGAAAAATAAGCATGTAGAAGGTATAATTTATCTCACAACTGGACAAGGGTTCGACTCCCTTCGGCTCCACAAATTTTTATTAAAAGCTGCGAAATTTCCACGATTTTCCGCAGCTTTTTTCTTTCCCATACAATTCTTTTGCACTATGTGTTTTATAGATTTCAGTGAATAATTGAAGACTATTGATTTTTATATTAAAGCTCGGCGAAACTGCAAAGATTAATTTTCCATACAGATTCATGAGATGAGTAGACTAAAGTTCCAACCCAACGATTTTTACTCCGTACCAATTGACCTGGTTGCGTTGCCAACTTGGTTCTGGCACAATAATGGCTTCATGAATCAGATAAGAAACCACATACTTATTTTAGCAAAATCGATTATTATTTTAACCAGTTGATGTTTTAAATCGGAGACTGCCGGCAACAGTAAAAGTTTTCTCTGGCCAGGCAAAAAGGAAAGGCTTTACAAGCCCCCGATCACATTAAATTATTATTTGGCAACAAAAAATCTCTATAGTTGTTATTAGGAGAAATATGAGTAAAGTATTTACAATTACAGAAGGGCTAGAGAATTTGGGCGCGCTGCGAACCGGCGGACAAGGATCGGTATATAAAGGCAAACGCATTGGCGCAATTTACTCCGCAGTGAAATTAATCCCTACCCCAATATACACAGAAGACCGCGATGATAAAAATTACCGCAATTTTGAAAACGAGGTTGCAAAGTTGCTTAAGGTAAATGAAAATCCTAGTCCGAATGTTGTAAAAATGCTCAGTTTCGGTATAACCGAAAGCGGATCCTTCCCATTCATAGAAATGGAGTATATAGAAGGGCCAGACCTTTGCGAGCTGCTTCAACCCCCACACCAAAAGATATTTACACTTAGCGAAGTGATAAAAGTTGCGCAACACCTCGCTGCTGCCCTTGAGCACTGCCATAAACTTGGTGTAAAACATGGCGATGTTAAAAGCAATAACGTTAAATATAATTTGCACACCGCGAACTATGTACTGCTCGATTTTGGACTCGCCATTATGAGTGAGGAGCAGCGTAGAAGTAGTATCCGGCATGCAGGTGCAGTGGAGTTTATGGCGCCCGAACAAAATGAAGGCAAAATGCTTCTGCAAACCGATGTTTACAGTTACGGTATCATCTTATACGAATTACTGGGTGGCCAGGTTCCTTTTCCCCTTTCTGGAAATAGCGATACCGCACGTAATTCGGTAATGATCGGTCATATGGAAAGTGGAGTGCCTGACGTGATTGCACAACGCAGGGCAAACTTACCTGAGAACTGGACCGACGAGCAAAAAAAACGTGAAATGCAGGTTCCGGACTGGCTCTTAAAACTGATCGAAAAATGTCTGCAGAAAGATCCTATGCTTCGGTACAGCGATGGAATGGCCCTGCATGAAGCAGTGCTTGGCGGAAGCTTATCAGGCAATGTTTTACCCATAGACGATCAAGCTATGGATCTGCTCAAAAAGGAAAACGAAGCACTCCGTAAACAGGTATTGACACTGGAAAGCGTGGCCCAGGTACCCGAAAAAAACGGTATATTATTACCTCATTTTGCTTTTATTCTAATGATCATCTCAATTATTGGATTAATCGCTTTTGTGGGCTATTCCCAGTTTGGAAGCAAACCACAGACACAGCAAACTGTTCAAACCATAGATTCGATTCCATCTACAGTTGATACCACAGCGCAGGAAAGAAGAAGATTGGAGAAGCAGCGCAAGCTGGCTGAAGCAGCAGCAACAAAGCGGATGGTAGATAGTGCAATCAATGCCGAGATTAAAAAAGCCAGAGATAAAGCAGCCGATAGTACAGAAAACATTAACCCCGATACTTCATCGAGTCCTATAGAATTTTAATTTTTAAGAAACAATTGTCCTTCACCGCCACATAGGCCCCTAACATATGGAAACAAAATCAAATTTCTGGCAGCGTATCGGTATTCAGGATTGGTTTCTAACCGAAGAAAACAACAGCAGAGGCCAAAAATCCCCGCAACTTACTCCGGAAACCATTTACAGCTTTATTGTGGATAAATTCAAGGAGTCCATCAGGGAATTATCTTTTGCTGATCGCATTGTTTTTTATCATGAATTCATCATCACTTTCAACGCTGAAGATTACCGTGAATTTATAGATAATAAACAGGGTATCTTGGGCTTAATCGTGCAGGAAACAGTCAAAAAATTTTATGAGATTTTAAGAGAGCACCGGCAAGCCGGAAAGAATGTCGAACCATCCGGCTCAAAGTGGGTCTTTCGGTTGGTATCACATCCCGATTACGCAAGGGGCGATAAGGGTTTTATTGGAAAACTGTTGCCAGACAATAATCAGAAATCGGAAAATCTCCGGGTAACATTTATTCCCCGACAAACCGGTATTGCGCAAACATTCGATATCAACAACGATATTTTAAAAGGTTTTACTTACTATAGCGAAGGCTATATGGAAATCCCCTATGATGCGCAACTGGAATATGTTGAAGGCAATACTCCGCCTTCCAAAGACCAGACTGTTATCGGCCGGTTGGAAGCCATTATACCGGACAAACAGTTTTCGGGCAAAAAAATCGAGTTCCTGATTAAAACTGAAGATACTATCGTTTCGGGAAATGATGATGGACGTGAAGATTCGAATATTTTCAAGATTGCCACAGAATGGGTCAATTCACCACACTTACATATCCGCTACAACAAAACAGACGGTAATTTCTATTTAGCTTCTTTCGGCGAACTTACCACTTTGAACGAGGTTTTGGTGCAACGCAGCGAAATTAATTCACCACAATGGGTTTCTTTGCCGCTTAACTCCAGGATGTTACTCAACGGTATAATTGGTATAAACCTATTTAAACCTTAGTTTATGTCGCAACTGCTATCAATTTTATTGTTATCATTGGTCGTTGCGCTGATGATCGTTCATTTCAAAGACATTAAAAATTCCCGTAATAAAAATGGATAAACACTTTTTTGGCCTCACAGACACCGGCAAATCCAGACAGAACAACGAGGACAGCTTTATTGTTAAGTCCCTTACCAACGATCAGTTGATTTTGGCAGCTGTGATAGACGGTGTAGGTGGCTATCATGGCGGAGAGGTAGCAGCCGCTATTGCCGCAGAACAGATTTCGATCCAGTTTTCAGGTCGCCCAGCCGATCCAATTTCCCAGATGATCAGCGCATTCAGGAATACAAACGAAGTGATTGTTGCCAAAAAGCAAACCGAAACTACGCTTTCTGAAATGGCCTGTGTGGCCACTATGGTAGTCGCGGATATTGAACACAATCAATTTTATTATGCTCACGTTGGCGATACCAGATTATACCTGCTACGGGATGGATCCTTGATTAAAATTTCTAAAGACCATTCATTTGTAGGCTTTCTGGAAGATTCGGGAAGATTGGATGAGGCCGCTGCCATGCAGCACCCAAAACGGAATGAAATCAATAAGGCGATCGGTTTCAGTGATCAGATTGCTACCGATGAGAGTTATATTGAAACCGGTCAATCTCCTTTCCTTCCAGGCGATCTCCTCTTATTGTGCAGTGATGGACTGACCGATATGGTAAACAGGCAGGACATTACCACCCTGCTTTTGCAAGGAGATACATTGGCTAAAAAAGCCGGCAACCTTATCGCTCTTGCCAATGAAAATGGCGGCCGTGACAACATCACCGTTGTGCTGCTGCAGAACAATAAAGCACCTCAACAGGTAAAACCCACCAGGCCAGACCATACACAACAGGTTCAGCCAGTAACAGGAGCAGAAAGAAATGAAGCCATACGGCCATCTGAAAATACAGAACCTTCAACTCATGCAGCACCTAAAAGAAATTATTGGTTCACTACACTCGTTATTTTGTGTCTCATTCTTCTTGGTACTACCATATTTTTGTACCTGCAGCGCCAGCAATTAGCCGCCCCTGTTTCAACAGTAAATCAATCGCCAAAACAAAAAGTGAGAAACAGCCAGGAGCAGTTATTACAAGATGCGTTAGACCATACCCAAGGGGACACTCTGGTATTATCCGATTCGATTTTTAAGAGTCCGGTACTGATCAGCGATACGTTACGTCTGGGGAAAGACACCCTCTATGTTATTGCAAATGGCATTGTGCTGCAAGCGGATAGCGGATATAAAGGTGCAGCCATAACGATGCTGCCTCAATCGAAGTTAATGAAGCTAGACAGCCTGCAATTTAAAGGTTTCGCTACCGCTATCGCTATTTCAGACCAGGCACTGTTACTCAAAAACGTCACTTTTAGCAATTGTTTGCTTCCCATACAAAACAGCATCCATTTCCCTGACCAGAAACCGGTAAATGCAGCATTAAGTAGGATTGGTACACTAAAAGGCAACACCATTAAAACCGCAGATTCAAAAAATGGACCAGAATAAAGGAGCAGACAAAGTGAGCAGGGCTAAGGAACGGATTTTTATATTAGCAACTGCAACCGTTCTCGCACTCTTCTTCTATCAGTTATACACAATCATTCAGCCTAGATTTGCAGAAGTTGAACAGCGTTTAAAAGCTGGCACGATGGTTAACCTGAATGCAGAAAAACCTGCTGAACACATCGGGAACCTTCTTAAAAAGGGCTACTATTTTGAAGATCAGCGGGACATTGATCTGATAGAAAAAACCATTGCTTCTGCAACGCCAAATGCCGGGGAACTCGATAACATCGGCGAAGTGAACAAACGCAGGTACTTTTTACCTGCGGATGAGGCTTACGCAAAAGGTGGCAAATCATTTAAAGCAAGGGTGCTGGCATCTAGGGCATTGCTGGGTTATATAGGTGATGATTCGATTAATTTCGACCAGGAGCAAAGTAAACCCCGTCCTTACCCTTCAGAGGTAAATCTCAGCATGGGTGAGTATGATATCAGTGGGAAAATCGTAGAAAATAAAACAGCTGTACAAGGCGTTTTGGTTCGTTTGGAAATGATTTTGCCGCAGGACAGTATTTACAACGACGAGCCGACAGAAACCATTAAAAATATAACGGAAAAAGCAAATGGCATTACAAAGGTTTATACTTTGGATACTGCCGGTAAACGGAAATTACAACAGCTCACCGTCTATGCCCGTACCGGTAATGCCGGTGAATTCACCTTTGCTAACTTGCCAGGCAATCATGCATTCAAGATATTGCCTTTAAAACCAGGTTTTCAGTTTGGCGCCTCAAAGGGCGTACAAGACCTTGATGAAAATACCACCTTCACATTTGAACAGCGTCCACATACGATAAAGCTTTTCTCTACCAGAGACTTCAATATCCTCAAAAAGGAAAAATCGCTGATCATCAGAACACCTGAGGAATTCAACAAGTGGTTTATGATCATTTGCGGAAGCCTAATTGCCGGCTTTTTACTCCTCCACTTCATCCTCTCATGGAAATTCAGCACTGCCGATCAGGTCATATTGCCTGTAGCAATGATGCTCACAGGCATCTCATTCCTGATGCTGCTGAGTTTGCAGGATCCGCTGCGCGACCGTTTTTTAGCTAAAGATTCGCTCTTATACCTGTTCATAGGTTTTGGGAGTATCTTATTAATGCTGTTCATCAAACTACGCCGTTTCAATACCGATACCTGGGTTTATCGACTGCTTTTATTTAAGCACATCCGATCAGCCGCAAACGGCTGGCCATGGGCCCTGGCCGCCATTGGATTGCTGGCACTCACAATCTTATTCGGAACCGGGCCAGAAGGAAGTGGTGTAAAAGTAAATCTGTTCGGATTTCAGCCCAGTGAAGTGGTGAAGTATCTGATCATCTTTTTTCTCGCAGGATTTTTTGCCGTAAACGAGAAACTGATCAGTGAATATATGAGCTGGAAAAAAAGATGGTCTTTCTTCTCCTTTGCCTTATTGGCGATACTGTTAACCCTCATGTTATTTCTGATATTGGGAGACCTGGGGCCGGCGATGGTAGTTTGTTTCACTTTTATTATACTATTTTCATTCTCCCGGGGCGATTTTATGTTTATGGCAGGCGCTATCGTATTATACGTACTGGCTTCATGGGTTTTTGAAAACATATGGATATCTACCGGAGTAACCTTGCTTTTGGTAGGTGTGCTGATGTTTTTCGGGCGCAGGCAGCTCAGTGAGTCCGCCATCATGGTACTGGTGATTATGTCGGCTTTTTTAACCATTGATCAGATTCCATATTTGGACCGTGTCTTCCCCGGGCCGGTTCAGCGCCTGGGAGATCGGAAAGCAATCTGGCAGGATGCCTGGAACAATGAGGTTTATGGCGGCGACCAGGTGGCCAATGGTCTGTGGGCCATGTCTACCGGTGGCGCAACCGGTCAGGGTGTGGGTCAGGGCTTTGCCAAAACCATTCCTGAAGCACATACCGATATGATCTTGCCTTCAATAGGTGAAGAATTTGGATTAACGGGAATATTGTGCATCTTCCTGCTGTTCCTGTTGTACCTGCACCGATCTATTATTATTGGGCGGCGTACAGGCTCTCCTTTTCTATTTTATCTAAGTGCGGGGGTCGGCGTATCTACCTTTGTACAGTTTTTGCTCATAGCAGGTGGTTCTACCGGAGCGTTACCGCTATCAGGGGTATCCCTGCCTTTTCAAAGTTATGGGGGATCTTCACTGGTACTCAATTTTTTAGCCGCCGGATTTTTATTATCAGTATCTGCTGTCCGGGGCAGCGAAGTACAGATGCAATACATCGCTAAAACGCAAGACAAAAACCTGGTGCCGGCCTTAATCGCTGCCTGTCTGGGCATCCTGCTATTGGGCGCTAATGTAGCAGGCTATGTGCTGAACAACCGGAAATGGGTTGTACAGCCGGCCTTGGTTGCAGACCGTAGTGGCGCGAGAATGTTCAGTTACAATCCCCGTATTGCCATATTGATGAGTCGTTTAAAAGCTGGAACCATACACGACCGAAAGGGGGTTTTAATGGCAACCAGCAATGTCGACAGTGTGAGGGCGCAACACTTTAAGCTCATCGGTGCAGGAATCCCAAGTTATAATCTCGATTCTGCAGTACATCAGCGTTTAGACCGATATTATCCTTTCGAAGAACAATTGTTCTTTTGGACAGGTGATGCAAATTCAGGTATATTTAACGGAAGTGTTAACGGCTACTTTGCAGATTATGAACATGCGGCCGAACTCCGCGGCTTTAAATTACCTGTAAAGAGTTTTACCGTACTCGCAAAGAGATACAGCGAAAACCGTTTCCTGGCGCGGGGAGTTAAGGAAATGACGGTTGTGAAAAAAGATTACGCCGCGCTTTCTCCATTGCTTCTGGCCGGAATCAGCAGCAAAGAAGTGGAAGATTTTAAAAATAAAAACCGAGATGTACAATTAACCATGGATGCCGGCCTGCAGACCAGGATCCAAAAGTCAATTGCCAGAGACACTTCGCTTGCTGATAATCGGGTTTCTGTGGTAATCATGGAAGCAAGTTCTGGTGATGTTCTCACTTCAGCGGTATATCCATTGCCACCCATACATGATTGGGAACGGTTAACCATGACCAATGCAGAACAAAACCAGCTTTCGGGGTGGACAACGACAGCTGATCTTGGTTTTACCAATTTTACACAGCCAGGCTCAACAGCAAAGCTGATTACTGCCATGGCATCCTTCAATAAACTGGGAATGGCCGCTGCTGAAAAAAAATACCAGGTGGCCTCCTGGGAACGTATCCGTACAAAAGGTATTGAGCCAGACGAAACGGGATGGATTAATCTGGAACGGGCAGTGGTTAAATCCAATAACGTCTATTTTATCAAACTTGCAAACCAGGAGCAGTTGCAGGAAAACATGGGTGAGCTGTACTTAAAAACAGGCATGTTTCTACATGGGGCTGGGGGCTATTATTACAATAAGCCCAGCGAAAACGCTGCACAGGAAGAAAAATGGAAACAGCTTTGGCGAAATACCGAATTTAATACTAAACCGAAGTATGATCCCAACAATATCCGAAAAACCAGGGCAAAAGGAATTTCCGGCATGGCCTGGGGGCAGGGCGCACTTATTGCGACCCCGGCGGCAGTAGCAAGAATGGCTGCGGGGATTGCAAATAATGGAAACATGATTGCAAACAGGTTTGTACTTAAAGTAAGCGGTCAGCCACAGGCGATAAAAACTGGTACGAAATTGGTAAACAATCCGGCATACGCCAGGCTGATGCAGGAGTATATGATCAAACAGAGCAGTGCAAAAGCGCATACGCTTGGACTGGCCGTAGCCGGTAAAACAGGTACGCCGGAGCGGATCTGGAAGAAAAAACAGATTAATGATGGCTGGTATGTATTTTTTGCACCGACTGCAACAGGCAATGGCCATATAGTAGTCTGTATACGCATTGAGGCTACCAAAGGATCATCAGACGCTGTACGATTGGCCGGCAGGCATGTAATCCCGTTCTTAAAAGAGGGCGGCTATATCAAAAGCATTCTGCCTTCGGTGAAGGATAACAACAAGGCACCTGTTACAGAACTTAATGGAAGCGCTGAAGCATTTTAACGCAAACTATAAATCATAGTTTGTGGAGCTTCAGCCAATTGGAGGCAGCGCAGATGTTGAACCCGATATTTTTTTAACACATTAGCAAGTACTAACAAATAAACAAATGAAAATGATATTCGACCTCTTCAAGAGCGCAAGTTCGGAACATCCCGATGATGTGAAGGGAATCAGGCACGCATTATTACAGTTTGTAAAACAGGAGTTGCAAAAAGCGGAAGGCGGAGAAGGCGCAAATATCAAAGGTTTGGGGATTTTCATCCACTGCAGCCCTGCAACGCGTCATGTGTATGAAGCTGCCGTGTTTACCGAGGACCCCGACCAATTAAAAAATGAAATACAACGGATCAGTGATGACTATTCCCTGGATCTGCCCTCGGGCTGGTTACTCACATTTGCTTTCGATGAAGCTTTTCCAGACGATGCGGTAGAAATGCAACAGCTGCCAGTTGCACTGTTGGTTAAAACCAAAACCCATTTTGTTAAGCAACAGGCTAAAGCTTACCTAAAAGCACTTAGCGGCAAAACTTTACAGCCAAGCTATGAAATAACTTCCGAGGGTGGAAAATACAATATCGGCAGAGATGAAAAGGCACAGTCTGATGAAGGTTATTTCCGTACCAACCACATTGCATTTCCATCGGAAAGTGATGATGAACGAAATAAGTACATCAGCAGACAGCACGCACATATCGAATGGGATACAAATCTAGCTAAATTCGTGATCTTTGCAGATGAAGGTGGAATACCACCCCGCAATAAGGTAAAACTGCGTTCGGCACTTACCGAAAAAACCGTAAAACTCCACGCAACCCAGATCGGGCAGGAATTAGCCGAGGGAGATCAGATTATCTTAGGCGAATCGGTTGTATTGGAGTTTAGTTTTAAGCCGCAGTATCATGAGTAAAATTTTTACCATTGCAGAAGGGCTACAAAACCTCGGTGCATTAAAAACCGGTGGGCAGGGATCTGTTTATAAGGGGATGCGCATGGGACCGGTTTATTCGGCCATTAAACTTATCCCCACACCAATTTATGTGGAAGATGAAAGTGATAAAAACTACCGGAATTTTCTCAATGAAGTGAATAAGCTGCAGCAGGTAAACACCCATCCCAGCCCGAACGTGGTTAAGATACTGAGTTCAGGGATTACCGATAGCGGCGCTTTTCCTTATATAGAAATGGAATACATCGAAGGTCCCGAACTTAGCGAACTGCTATTGCCTCCGCATCAAAAAGTTTTCACCGTTAAAGAACTGTTGAAAGTAGCTGAACAACTGGCTGCGGCACTTGCACATTGTCATCAGTTTGGGGTCAAACACGGCGATGTTAAAAGCAATAATGTGAAGTACAATACGCAGACCGCCAATTACGTGTTATTGGATTTTGGTCTGGCCATTATGAGTGAGGAGCAGCGCAGAACAAGCATTCGCCATGCCGGGGCAGTAGAGTTTATGGCACCGGAACAGCATGAAGGAAAAATGCTTTTAGAGACAGATATTTATAGTTACGGTATTATCCTGTATGAGCTCCTGGCCGGGCAGGTTCCTTTTCCACTCGAAGGAGGAGGCGATACCGCCCGCAATACGGTCATGATATCACATCTTGAAAAGGAAATCCCGGGCGCCATGTTACTGCGTAAAAGTAATCTGGAAAATACCTTTCAGGAGGATATTCTGAATTCCGAAATGCAGGTACCCCACTGGTTGATCGAACTGATTGGGCGCTGCCTGCAAAAAAATCCAGCTGACCGGTATGCCAATGGAATGGAATTGCAGAAGGCAATTACTGCCGGCCTATTGTCAGTGCCACAGGGCATTGCGCGTACAGAAAACACCATGCCCAATGAAGCCCTGCGTTATGCCGCTTTATATGGCGAAACACAGCAAAAGAACGAAGAGCTTGAAAAAGAACTGGCCACATTAAAACCCCTGGCCCTGAAGGCAGGAATAAAATACAATACTTCGACAGGTGAATATCACCACGAAAATTACATCCATGCGCCAAGAAAGACTTTTTTAGCTTACGCTGCCGCCTGTACCTTAGTGGTTGCCTTTGTAGTTTACAGCTTAGCTAAGACCGAAAACAATAATGTGATAACTTCGCCGGTAACTCCATACCAGTCACCATTTGAAATCGCAAATCAACAATACAGGCAAGCCCTGCAAACAGCGAGAGAAGATAGTATCCGAAAAACGCGATGGGCACAGCAAGTTAAAGCATCAGAAAAGGCCAGGAAACAGAAAGGTAAAAAGAGAAAGAAATTTCTGGGAATATTCTGATCAAGCCACTTACGTCCTACCTTCCGAAATTTAAATGCTTAATGTGGCCTTTTTTATTTTAAGGAAGGATTAACATCAGGTTAAATTTGTGGATCTAAGCTCTGGCATCCTCCTAAATTACTGATATCGAATAGCAATAGATTCTAACTATTTCCTTATAGAATTAAATGATTGTGATTAGTTATTTCTATTCTCTAATTTTAATCATTGGTTAATTTTTAATAACGAATCAGATTTTCACTAACAAAATATTATACATAATGGAAAAAGAATCGAACGATATCAGCAAATGCCCGTTCCATAACGGCAGCATGAAGAGTAATGTAGCAGGTGGCGGTACCAGAAATGGCGATTGGTGGCCAAAACAATTAAAGTTGAGTATTTTACGTCAGCATTCCAGTTTATCTAACCCAATGGATGACGGATTTAATTATGCTGAGGCTTTTAAAAGTTTAGATCTGGCCGCCTTAAAAGCAGACCTTCATGCACTGATGACCGATTCGCAAGATTGGTGGCCGGCAGATTTCGGTCACTATGGTGGTTTGTTTATCCGTATGGCCTGGCACAGTGCCGGAACCTATAGGGTAGGCGATGGACGTGGTGGTGCTGGTGCCGGGTTACAACGTTTTGCGCCGCTAAACAGCTGGCCGGATAATGTAAGTCTTGATAAAGCACGCAGATTACTTTGGCCAATTAAACAAAAATACGGACGCAAAATTTCGTGGGCGGATTTAATGATTTTAACCGGTAATGTTGCCTTAGAATCGATGGGTTTTAAAACCTTTGGCTTTGCTGGTGGTCGTGAGGATGTTTGGGAAGCTGATGAATCGGTATATTGGGGTTCAGAAACCACCTGGTTGGGTGGCGATCTTCGTTATAGCCATGGTTCTGATGGCGCAGATAAAACACACGGTGTGCTGGTGAGTGATGATGATGCTGATGGCGATATACACTCCCGCAATTTAGAAAAACCACTTGCAGCGGTGCAGATGGGATTAATATATGTAAACCCTGAAGGACCGGATGGAAACCCGGATCCAATTCTTGCCGCTAAAGATATCCGCGATACTTTTGGTCGGATGGCGATGGATGATGAAGAAACGGTGGCCTTAATAGCCGGTGGCCATACCTTTGGTAAAACCCATGGTGCCGCTTCAGCAGATCATGTAGGCAAAGAGCCTGAAGCCGCTGGTATCGAAAGTCAGGGTTTTGGTTGGAGCAACAGTTATGGCTCTGGAAAAGGTGCTGATGCGATTACGAGCGGATTAGAAGTAATCTGGACCACTACACCAACGCAATGGAGCAATAATTTTTTCGAAAATCTTTTTGGATTTGAATGGGAATTAACGAAAAGTCCTGCGGGCGCTCATCAGTGGAAAGCGATCAATGCAGATGCCATTATTCCTGATGCCTTTGATGGATCAAAAAAACACCTGCCAACCATGCTTACCACCGATCTTGCTTTGAGATTCGACCCTGCATATGAAAAAATATCAAGACGTTTCTTAGAAAATCCAGATCAGTTTGCAGATGCATTTGCAAGAGCATGGTTTAAATTAACCCATCGTGATATGGGGCCAGTGACTCGTTACCTCGGTCCAGACGTACCACAGGAAGAATTGCTTTGGCAAGATCCGATACCTGCTGTTGATCATGTATTGATTAATGAAAATGATGTGGCCACACTAAAAGCAAAAATATTAGCTTCCGGATTGAGTGTTTCAGAACTGGTTTCTACTGCATGGGCTTCTGCCTCTACCTTCCGTGGTTCCGATAAACGCGGTGGCGCCAATGGTGCACGGATCCGTTTGGCACCGCAAAAAGACTGGGCCGTTAACAATCCGACGCAATTGCAAAAAGTATTGGGTGTATTAGAAGGGATTCAGAATGAATTTAATGCCGCGCAGCTTGATGGCAAAAAAGTTTCTTTGGCCGACTTAATTGTGTTAGCAGGTGCTGCAGCAGTAGAAAAAGCAGCCGCTGATGCCGGACACTCAGTTACAGTACCCTTTACGCCTGGCCGGATGGATGCTTCGCAGTCACAAACCGACGTAGAATCATTCGGTTATTTGGAGCCAGCAGCTGATGGTTTCCGTAACTACCGTAAATCTAAGTCGCAGGTTCCTACAGAAGAATTCCTGATTGATAAAGCGCAGTTACTTACTTTAACAGCACCTGAATTAACCGTATTGGTAGGTGGTTTGCGTGCCTTGGATGCTAATTTCGATGGTTCCAAAAATGGCGTCCTGACTACAAAACCGGGTCAGCTTACCAACGATTTCTTTGTCAATTTATTGGATATGGAAACCGCATGGAAGGCCATTGCAGAAGATAAAGAGCTGTATCTGGGAAGCAGCCGTTCAATTGGTCAGCCAAAATGGACCGCAACCCGCGCCGATCTCGTATTTGGTTCTAATGCCGAATTAAGGGCGATTGCAGAGGTTTACGCAAGTGCTGACGCACAAGATAAATTTGTGAAAGACTTTGTGGCTACCTGGAATAAAGTAATGAATTTAGATCGTTTTGATCTGAAATAATAAGATCTTGTTAGATCAAGAGGCTGTAAAAAAGCCAATTGCTAGAAGTCTTTTTACGTTGAGCCTGTCGAAACGCCATAACAATATTATGGCAAATCCTTCGACAGGCCACCATTGACAGAATCCAATAGTGTGGTCGTCATCGACTGTAGCGCAGCGAAATGCCTGCCCGTACAGGCGGGGAGAGATCTATTTAGTTAGATTTCCCGACTGCGTTGCACCCGATAGCTCCTAAAATCCGCATGTCTGTCGTAATCTAAATATTACTAACTTCTAAAGATGAATATCACCTGATTTTATTCCCCGATAATTATATTTTTAACCTCAATTTCATTTTTGATCTGCACTTGCGAACAGATCTTGGATCGAAATTCTATTTTGGGCATAAAAATGGCAATGAGATCTCCTCCCGGCGATATACCAGGTAACATATTGGCGCTATTATTTCTTTTTTTGTTGCTGA
>NZ_FNCH01000046.1 GCF_900100705.1 Pedobacter terrae | reverse complement strand
AACTTACAAAATATAATCCTTCTTTATTATAAAGTTTATATTTACGGCTAATTTCTTTAGGTTTTTCGCATTTAACATACCTGTTCTAGTAACTTGTTGGTTTGTTTTTAAAAAATACGGAATGACTACATTGCACACGCGGCACGCGTGCGCTAGCCAAGGCTAGTGAGGGAAATAGTGTCTTTCTTAAATATTAAGCCTACGTTGCACACGCGGCACGCGTGCGCTAGTAAGGAATTTTCTTTAATTGCCTTTACAATTTCTTTGGAAGTATATTCTTTTATTCTGCCCAATAAAATATCTGGATTATGATTTTTTGCACTAAATATCAAATGTATGTGACTTGGCATAATGCACCAGCAATAGAGTTCTAAGCCCAGGTTTTTCTTACAGTAAATTAAGCTATCAACGATAATATCGCAATATACCGGACGAACAAATATATCTATCAAATATACTGTTGCAAAACTTACAAAATATAATCCTTCTTTATTGTAGAATTTATATTTACGGCTCATTTCTTTAGGTTTTTCACATGTGACACACCTGCGCTAGTGAAAGTTTTACGCTTTATTGTTTATAAAAATACAGGATGAATTAACCATTTTAGCTGGGTAGCTGGCCAGATAATGGTTCTATTTATAGAGGTGATTGTGATTTACAATTTAAGAAAATAAAATTGTACTTTCTTAAATATTTTGTTAGGCTTGAGTATCGACTGTAAATGGCTTTACTATTCATCAAGGATTTCCTTTGCTATACTTAAATAGAATTTAGTACGAATTGCTCAGCTACATTGCACACGCGGCACGCGTGCGCTAGCGGGGGGTTAACAAAACCTGCCACTACCGGATTATCGTGCAGGTAAGTTGCCTTTTGCTCAATAACAGCCGTACTCCACAACTCTATTTATCTATCGGTTGGTGTGTCACCTACCGAAATTAAGTGATATAACCGCTAGCAACCACCCCCCCTTTGGGCACCCCTCCTAAATCAGGAGGGGAGTTTTCCCTCACAGCTGTATAAGTTAAATGGCCAATTAAAATTTGAACGGTTATAGCGTAGCTGCTAAACTGAAAGTTTCATTATATTCGTAACACTCAGCAGCATTATGCCAGGCATCGCAGTCTGACAGCCAATCATAAATCATTTTATATGCGGTAGTAATTTCGGCAGAAAATTTTAAGGTTGCGCCTTCAAAATCATCTTCCTGAAAGATGTAGGCATTTAATCCAACATATAATAGTTCAGAAAGATGCGCTACATCAAATTGGCTAACAGCCTGTAGGTTATAATCCAGGTTTATGGCATAAAGCTGAAAGGTTTCTTCGCTGGCCAAAAGTTTTGTTTTGGTAAGCAAGCTGATGAGATTGTTTACATCATAAAGAGCGTTGGCAATGGTAATGGGTTTGTGTTTGCCAGAGCGTGGATCGGGCCCGATAGCTGCACTAAGCATTTCGGTAAGGAATTGATTCACATCCGATAAACTAACCATATCGAAATAGGCTTCAATAAGTGTCCGGAATTCGGTTACAGCTGCTACCTCATTTGGGAGCTGTGTGTTTCGGTTTTTACAATTGTCGGTTTGCATAACATTGTTAAAAAAGTATACTTAGGGGCTGCAAACCGACAATCAACTCCATACAGAGATCAATTGAAAATGCGTTTCTAAAACGCTCCCCTAAGTAATATTGTTAAAAAAATGATTTGCTTATACCGTCTCTGTTATGTTAGAACTTTATTGATTATCGATTTGCATAGGCAATATAAATAGAATAAATCAATCTGCAAAATATTGTTGCTCAAACGGCACATAAATGAAAGCAGTTCTATACTCGCAGTTAGGAGTTCTGTACTTGCAGTTGGTAGGTTTATACTTGCAGTAAACAGTTCTATCAACGCAGTTAACAACATTATGCTTGCAGTAAACAGTTCTATACTTGCAGTTAACAAAATTATACTTGCAGTTGATAGATTTATATTTGCAGTTAACAGTTCTATAAACGCAGTTAGCAATTTTATCGGAGATGTAGGCAACTTTATTAATGCAGTCAATAATTCTATGCTTGCAGTTGATAGTTTAGACGTTGCGGTCGGTACTTCAGACCTTGCAGCCGATAGTTCAGACGTTGCAGTCGACAGCTCAGACTTTGCAGTTGATAGTTCAGACGTTGCAATCGACAGTTCAGATGTTGCAGTCGATAGTTCAGACTTTGCAGTCGATAGTTCAAACGTTGCGGTCGACAGTTCAAACGTTGCAATCGATAGTTCAAACGTTGCAGTCGACAGTTCAAACGTTGCAGTCGACAGTTCAAACGTTGCAATCGACAGTTCAGACGTTGCAGTCGACAGTTCAGACGTTGCAGTCGATAGTTTAGAGGTTTTAGTTGATAGTTTAGAGGTTGGCTTGAACGTATTGCTGATTATTTTCGGATTAATAAAGCAGAGACAATTGAAGATTTAAAAGCACAAGTCATACAGCGCGCCGCCTTGCCCGCTAAGACTGCGCTAGCAAGGGAAAAAGCGTCTTTCTTAAATATTAAGCCTCCCTTGCTGGCGCACGCGTGCGCCAGCAAGGGAGGCTTTTTGCTTTTATCAACAGAAAGTATAAGTGTGGTTAGTACTTCGTAATGAAACATTCCGTTTGCAAATCAGTTGGGTTACTAATTATTGCGAAGCACATTGTAACATTAAAAAGAATTTTTGTTACAAAAAATTGTTTTTGTGTAACATTTTTATGATTTATTTATATATTTGTTAGATGGAAACCGATTTAGTGACCTATGTTGATTTATACAAAATAAAAGCTGACCTGATGAAGCAGGTGCAGCAATTGGATTTATTGATGGAAAAAGCTAAGCCAAAACATTTCGATTCGCTGAACTCATTAGTGAATAATATCACCCTGGGTGTGTATGATTATCCTTTTAATGGGATGCTAAACGAAAAAATAATTTTCACTTTAAAAATATTGAAAAACGGGACCAAGGCTGATATCAGGAAGTATATGTCAATCGTCGGAGACAAGGTGATTGAAAGGCCAAACTTTGGGAATGATCTGGATTCGACCTTAACGGCTCTTAGTGACGCTAAGATATTGGTTGGGCACATGTCAATATTTGAGCCAAATGAAATAAATTTTAGCCTATAGGATGAATGTTATTGTGGATTTATGATTCAATTTATCAACAATTCAAGGTCTGTTAAAACTTATAAGTTTTAAAGCCTTATATTTACAAAATAAAATAAGCCTACTACTAATAGGCTTACTTTAATACCGAAGATGATGTCTGGGTAAGGAGAAACACCTCCAGTAGCACATTTTTGAATTCAGGATTTAGGTTCTCGCCAGACTTGGATAATTAGGGTAACTCCACGTGGAAGTGGTTGTATAGTGCAAGGACTTTGAGGCCGCTGCATCCTTGATTATTCCAGGTCTTTCCTGTTTCCGAATCATTAGAGCAAAAGTATAAACTTTTCTTTATATAAGTTCTATCTCCGTTTCTTTTTTCTCCACAACTTTCTCTTTCTGTTGTTTCTCCTATTTCTCTAGTTTTTTCTGTCTGTTCCAACGGTTGGTTTTTCCCTTATGTTAAATTCTTCTTTTTCTTGATTTCCCTCTGTTCTCCCACGCTAGCGCACGCGTGCCGCGTGTGCATTTCTATATATCCTTTACAGTTCATCTAATTCTATCAACCCCTTACCACCACTATAATCTATTGCGCTGCTATATTTCCAATGCCAAGCCTCGTTAACAAAACCTGCCAATACCGGATTATCATGCAGGTAATCTGCCTTTTGCTCAATAACAGCCGTACTCCACAATTCTATTGGCTTATTGTTGTGTTGCCAAAATTGATATCCTTTAACGTTACT
>NZ_FNCH01000025.1 GCF_900100705.1 Pedobacter terrae | reverse complement strand
TAACTCCAATTGAAATGGCAAAAAAAGCAAATGAAAAAATCTAATAATTAATGCTCCTCAAAAAAATCTGTTACCGAATTACTAAACTATTACAATCCTGAGTTGATCCCAGGATCTTCCTGTATACCAATACAACTAATGGCTAATCGTCAAACCAATAAATTAGTATACCAACCTATAAAGGCAATCGCTAATGATATGGTTAAGCTTAAACATGGTAAAGGTACCGTGCAATAAATCTTTTAAAGCGATAATTTCCAGCGCACTCAGTAAGTAGATGTGTTCGCAACCATTAAAGGTAACCAATTCAAAATCCGCTTTGTGCGTATTTAACAGTAGTGCTTCAACATCAATCTGTTCTACAACAGCTTTTAGTTTTTGAAGGGAAAGACAGTTGTAGCGTGCAAACTTACCGCCAAAATCTACGTAAAAGCAGTTTAACTTATCTGATTGATAAATTGAACCATGGGTATTTGAGAATACGTTAACGAGTTGGTTAATATCTATACACGCTTTTTCCATCGGTTACAAAAATTGGTATTATTTAGATTAAATACAAATAAAATTGTAAAAAAAAATAATGAGCGCAATGCGGGAAGCGTTTAAAGGAAGGAAGGAAGGAAGGAAGGGCTGAGCGGAATTATTATTTATTTTAATTTATGTCGCAATGTCTCCGGCAGTTTAATACTTAAGAAATGTTGTCATTATAAGAAGGTTTTCAGCCTGCGAAACAAGCTTTACGATCGCTAATCGCGTACGCTTATAGATTGCTTCGTTACCCTGCAACGAGGATTTTGATGTAATCTCTATGCGCTATTTAACTTCAAATACCATATGGTGGTAGCTGCCTCCCATAAATTCCTTTTCATTTTGGATCTTAAAGCCCATCTGCAGGTAAAGCTTTAGGGCACGTGTATTGTTTTGTTCGACTAATAACCCCGTGTTTTTATGTCCTAATTGTTCTCCCCATGCCAGCCCCGCTTTAATAAGTTGCTTGCCTATGCCTTTGCCTTGGGCAATGGCATTTACACTGATACTGTCGAGATAAAACTCTCCGCTTTGAGTCTCTGCATCCGGATGGTTATCATCCGAATCAGATAAATTTAAGTAAGTTAAAAAGGGTTTTCTAAATTCGATCAGCTTTGCCCCATCATAAGCGGTTAATGAGCCGAGTACTTTTCCTTCTTCCTCAAAGACTAAGGTATTTTCGTAGCTATACTGATTACCCTGTTCCTGAAAAAAATATTCAAAGATGCGGTTGATGCTTTCCTGATCATCGGTGTGCGTAAACTTCGCGGCAAGCTCGCCCATGGCCTGAAGTAATAGAGGGACAACCTGAGTTGCATCTTCTGGTTTAGCTGGCCTGATCATTAAATCTCACTTAGTTTAAAGGTTTGTGATACGCGAATGCCTTTTTCAGTACGTTGCAAGGTACAGCACTCGTTAATGGGATCGTGCTCCAGGAATAGGATATAATTGTTTTCTACCGCTTCTTCCAAAAAGGCTTGCTTTTCGGTTAATGTTTTTAAAGGAAACATATCGTAGGCCATTACGTAGGGCAGGGGCAGATGACCCACTGAAGGTAACAGATCAGCCATATACACAATGGTTTTGCCTTTGTAACTGATTTTTGGCAACATCATGGCATCGGTATGGCCGTAAGCAAAACTGATGCTAATGTCCTTTTGCCATTCTATATTCTCTTTTTCGACTACAAAATTAAGCTGTCCACTTTCCTGAATGGGTAATATGTTTTCCTTTAAAAAGGATGCTTTTTCCCTGGCGTTGGGTTCAACTGCCCATTGCCAGTGTTTTTCGTTGCTCCAGTATTTAGCGTTTTTAAAGGCTGGTAAAAGTTTTTCGTTTTCTCTTACTATTGCCCCTCCAACATGATCAAAATGAAGGTGCGTGAGGAAAATATCAGTAATATCTGCCATGCCAAAACCTAACTGCGACAGCGATTTCTCTAAAGAATCGTCGCCATGCAGGTAGTAATGACTAAGAAATTTCTCATCCTGTTTGTTTCCGATTCCAGTATCCACTAAAATCAACTGATTGCCTTCTTCTATCAACAAACAGCGCATGGCCCAGGTACAAAGATTGTTTGCATCGGCAGGATTGGTTTTCTGCCAGATGGCTTTAGGTACTACGCCGAACATGGCACCACCATCTAATTTAAATAAACCTGTGTTTATGGTATGGAGTTTCATTTAGGGTTTAGGGTTTAGGGTTTAGGGTTTAGGGTTTGGGGTTTGGGTTTGGGTTTAGGTTTAGGTTTAGGTTTAGGAAAAATGGACTTATAAAAATACAAAAACCCTTTAGGATTAACTAAAGGGTTTTTGGAATAATATCGGTTTTACCTAGGTTTTTGGAACCTTACGCCTTCCACCTTTAAACCTTCTACCTTATAAGTGGATCACTTCTCCATACGCATCAGCGGCAGCTTCCATAATGGCTTCGCTCATGGTTGGGTGAGGGTGAACAGATTTGATCATTTCGTGTCCGGTAGTTTCCAGTTTACGTGCCACCACGATCTCGGCGATCATTTCGGTAACGTTGGCACCAATCATGTGCGCACCTAATAATTCTCCGTATTTGGCGTCGAAAATTAATTTTATAAAACCATCTTTAGCACCGGCAGCACTTGCCTTACCTGATGCGGAAAATGGGAATTTACCAATTTTTAACTCGTAACCAGCTGCTTTGGCCGCTTTTTCGGTATATCCTACTGAAGCAATTTCAGGTGTACAATAGGTACAGCCAGGGATATTGTTATAATCTAGAGGCTCAGCATGCTGACCGGCAATTTTTTCTACACAGATAATACCTTCTGCCGAAGCTACGTGTGCCAATGCCTGACCGCCTACTACATCACCTATGGCGTAATAACCTTTGACTGAAGTATTGTAGAACTCATCGGTAACAATTTTGCCTTTTTCGGTTTTGATCCCTACTTCTTCTAAACCAATGTTTTCGATATTGGCTACAATACCTGCAGCGGAAAGTACGATATCTGCTTCGATGGTTTGCATGCCAGAAGCTGTTTTAACAGAAACTTTACAACCTGCACCACTGGTATCAACAGATTCAACACTTGCCGAGGTCATTACATCAATACCGGTTTTCTTTAAACTGCGTAACAATTGTTTTGAAACATCTTCATCTTCAACCGGAACAACGTTTTCCATAAATTCTACAATGGTCACTTTTGTACCCATAGTAGCATAGAAATAAGCAAACTCTACACCGATAGCACCAGAACCTACCACAACCATGCTTTTTGGTAACTCAGGGAGCACCATGGCCTGGCGGTAGCCGATAATCTTTTTACCATCCTGTTTCAGGTTAGGCAATTCTCTTGAACGGGCACCTGTTGCAATGATGATGTTTTTAGCTGTTAATTCTTTTTGAGAACCGTCAGCACCTTTAACTTCTAATTTGTTTCCTGGTTTTACTTTACCAGTTCCCATAATCACGTCAATTTTATTTTTTTTCATTAAAAATTGAACGCCTTTACTCATGCCATCGGCTACGCCACGACTGCGTTTTACTACAGCAGCAAAGTCTGCAGTAGCGCCGGCAGTAGTAATTCCGTAATCAGCAGCATGATTAATATATTCGAAAACCTGAGCACTTTTTAAAAGTGCTTTAGTAGGGATACAGCCCCAGTTTAAACAAATACCACCTAATGATTCACGCTCAACAATGGCCACTTTTAGTCCCAATTGAGAAGCTCTGATTGCAGCTACATAACCACCAGGGCCGCTGCCTAAAACAATAACGTCGTAATTCATCTGTTTTTTTTAATTTGTTATTTACCTTTCAGATGGAGTTTGCCACAGTAAATGATAATAGCATATTCCTATCTAATTAAAGATATCTGTTTCTTAATTGTTCTGCATTTAACGGCAAGGTATTGATTTGGCTCCTGGTTTAGGGCTTAAACTTTACATTACCAAAAATTAAAGGAGACTGCTCCGTTAACCATCGTCCAAAACTAAAAAAAAAATGTCAATTGGCTAAGCCAATATGCAGATACCTGTTAAAATTTACAATGGCTGAATATTATTAAGATTATTCTCTTCAAAAAAGGGGGTTCAATTTTCGCGATCTGCAAAATTATATATGGATATGCAATTGAAAAAATGAATAACAGGGATGTTTACGATTTTAAAAACGTTGTTGATATGTGTTATTGGAAAAATACCAACGTTAACTTAAAATTTATGTTTAAATTATAAACAACTATTAATTTTATTATTAAAAATTGAGGTTTATAACCAATGTATTGATAAACTGAAAGTTGTAACTTATATCATATGTGTTAAATGTTGAAAAATTATGACCAACTTAATAATTATTTAACATTGAATGTTAAAATGTGTTAAATTTTATTAGGACATTTGCAGCTACAAAATCCCTTTTGATTATCATTAACAACAAAAAACAATTAAAAATCAAAGTATGAAGAAATCTTTACTTTTAAGATTAGTACTGGTTATTGTTGCATTTGTAGGTATTACTTTTAGTGCGAATGCACAGGTAACTACATCATCAATGACAGGAACAATTAAGGATGCCAACGGCGCCTTACCTGGTGCAAGTGTTAAAGCCACGCACACACCTACCGGGACTGTTTATTCTGTGTCTACAAACAACGATGGCCGTTTTACCATTGGTGGCATGCGGGTTGGTGGCCCTTATACCATTGAGGTTAGTTTTGTTGGCTACAGACCAGAGAAACAAACTGAAGTTTATTTAAAACTAGGAGAGCCTTATCTATTAAATTTAGTGTTAACGGATAATAGTTCAACGTTGGCTGAGGTAAAGGTAGTTGGTCAGAGTAGTAATGCTATTATGAACTCTAACAAAAGCGGTACGAATACTGTGGTTACCAGGCAACAAATTCAATCATTGCCAACGATTACCAGAAGCATCAATGATTTAACAAGGTTAACTCCTCAGGCTTCGGGTACTCAGGGTGCTATTGGTGGTGGTAACTACCGCTCTAATAATTTTACTGTAGATGGTGCTAACTTCAATAACCAATTCGGTATAGGTCAAAACATTCCTGCTGGTGGTTCTCCTATTTCAATTGATGCATTAGAGCAGGTATCAATAAACGTTACACCTTACGATGTTCGTCAATCGGGCTTTACCGGTGGATCTGTATCAGCAGTAACCCGTTCTGGTTCGAATACATTTTCTGGAAATGCGTTTTATACCATGCGTGGTGAAGAACAGCAAGGAAAAAGAATCGGCGAAACTTATAGAATCCCGGTATTACAGAAATTGGATGAGAAGAATTATGGCTTTAGCTTAGGTGGCCCTATCGTTAAGGATAAATTATTCTTTTTTGTTAACTATGAGAAGAAACACACGGTTGAGCCGGGAAATAATAGAATAGCAGCAACTCCAGGTTTACCATATGGTAGATTAACAAACGTTGCTCCAGCAACCGCTTCTGATTTGGACGCTTTAAAAGCATATCTAATTTCTAAATATGGCTATGATCCAGGTGTTTATCAGGGATATTCAAATATCAGCGATAACGAGAAAATGTTTGCACGTTTAGACTGGAATATTACTAAGAACCACCGTTTTAGTGTTCGTTATAATCAGGTTGAAAGTCAGTCCCCAAGTCCTGCAAGTACTTCTGTTAGTGGTTCTGGTGTGACAGGTAATTTAGGCTATGGAAACAATAGATCTGGAACTCAAACAAATGCAGGTTTAAACTTTTCAAACTCAAATTATTACCAGGCAGCAAACTTATATTCTGCTGTAGCTGAGTTGAACTCGAATTTTGGAAGCAAGGTAACAAATGTTTTGCGAGCTACTTATTCTCATCAGAATGATCCTAGGACATCTGATAGTGCTCCTTTTCCTTTGGTTGATATTCTTAATAATACACAAAGTGGAACTTCGGCTGGTAGTGTGTTAACTACTTTTGGTTATGAGCCTTTTACTTACGGAAATTTAAGAGATGTTAAAGGTTACACCTACTCTGATGATTTAAGTTTGGCTTTAGGTAAACATAATATTACTTTAGGTTTACAAGCTGAATTTAGTACGACTAAGAATGGTTTCCAACGTTTTGGTACAGGTTTCTATACTTTTGCTTCTTATGCTGACTTCTACAATAATGCAAAGCCATTACAGTATTCAGTAACTTATCCGCTTACTGCTGATGGTTCTCAGGCTTTTCCGAGTTTTAAATTTGCTCAGTATTCAGCTTATTTACAGGACGAGTTTACCGTTTCAGATCGTTTAAAATTAACTGCGGGTATCCGTTTCGAAAGAGCAACTTATCCTGATGTTTCTGAAATCAGAACACATCCTTTAGTGGCAGCGCAAACTTTTGCAAATGGCCAAAAAGTTGATACCGGAGTTCTACCAGAAGCTAAGTTGACTTATTCACCTCGTTTCGGTTTTAACTGGGATGTGTTAGGAGATCGTTCTTTACAAGTTCGTGGAGGATCTGGAATTTTTACAGGTCGTGTACCATTTGTGTGGATCGTTTCGCAATCGGGTGATGCTGGGTTACTTCAATATACACAAGTTTATTCAGGGGCATCAACTCCTTTCTTTAATCCAAGCATTGCACCTAACTTAACTACGTCAGCTCCTGCAGCCGGAACAAGTATCCCTGGAACAATCAGTGCATTATCACGTAACCTGAAATTTCCTCAAACATGGAAGTCAAGTTTAGCTGTTGACTTTAGATTACCTGGTGGTGTTGTAGCAACATTAGAAGGTGTATATGGAAAAGATCTTAATGTAGCAGTTGGACAAAACCTGAATTTGCAGGAGCCAACGGCATTAAATATCCCAGGTTACCCGGATAACAGACCATTCTACGGAAGTTCTACAAACTCTAGACAGGTTGTAAATATTACATCTGCTGGTATTCCAAGTACTACCGGTACTTCAGCTTTAAACGTTGTTCAAATGACCAATGCTAAAGGTGGTTACAACTGGCAAGCTACTGCACAATTAACAAAACAATTTCAGGGTGGTTTATCTGCAATGATTGCTTATACCAGATCTGATCAACGTAATTACGGTGATGGTACTGGTGATCAATTGTTAAACTTATGGTCTATTCCATTTACTTCAACAAACCCGAATAATCCAACTTTAAGTTATTCTCAAAATTTAACACCTGATCGTATTGTTGCTAACATTTCATACAGAAAAGAATACTTAAAGAATTTAGCTACTTCATTCTCATTATTTTATTCTGGATCACAACAAGGAAGATATTCATATAGCTATAGTGCAGATTTTAACCGCGACGGACAAACAAATGATTTGATTTATGTTCCACGTGATGCATCTGAGATAAATTTTGTAAATATCCCTGCTGGTACAACTGGGTATGCAAGAGCATATAGTGCTCAAGAGCAAAACGATATTTTCATGAACTATGTTAACAATGATCCTTACTTAAGCCAGCATAAAGGTCAGTATGCTGAACGTAACGGTGCCTTGTTGCCATGGAGAAATCAATTTGACTTTAGATTAACGCAAGAAGTTTTTAGAAACTACGGAAAATCTAAAAATTCATTTCAATTTACAGTTGATATCTTCAACGTAGGTAATTTATTAAACCGTAAATGGGGTAATGTGAACTTTGCAAACAATTCTGCTATCCTAGTTCCTCAAAACGTATCATCTATCAGTGCAACAACAAAACCTACGTTTAGAGTTGCTAATGCGCAAGGTGATATCGTGAGAGATTCATTTGGAACTTCACAAACCATTTCATCAACCTATTACATGCAATTTGGTGTTCGTTACAATTTCAACTAAAGCTGTAAATTTTTAAATTGATTAAAATGAAAAATATATTATCAAAAGTTATGGTTGCAGCCAGCATCATTGTTTTATCAATGAGCGCCTGCAAAAAAGACCCTAATGCTGAAAAGGAAGTTTCAGGTACAGGTGGTACTACTATCGAATTGGCAAAAGGTACTGCTATTTCTTCAACTGGTACTGTAGGTACGAGTGTAGTAACACTTAATTACATTGTTGGCGAAAAGCTTTTCCCTTCAAAAGTAATACCTAAATTAACTGTTTATTATTTAGCGAATACACAAACAAGTGCTACAGCTGTAAGCAGTTCCGTAAGAACAATACTTTATACTGCAACCAATGTTTCTTTGGCAGCCACTGCTACTCCGGCAGTAGGTGCGCCTGTAGTAACTGCAATTGGAAGTTATGGAAATCCCAATAACATTGTTTGGGGACTTACTTACACCTTTAATTTAAATCAGATTGGAAAAGGCCTATTTACAGTAAGCAATGGAGCCGCATCTCAATCAAGAGGGACCAGTATAATAATTGTTGCCCAAGATGCTTCAAATACTACACTTGCCGAATATACCTTTGCATTGTCTGAATTTGGATTAAGAACTGCATCTTAGTAGTTTTCAAATCAAAATAAAAGCCCCAGCTGAAAGGCTGGGGCTTTTTTTATAAACCTTTTTTTTGCTCTTTGTGTAATAACTAACTAATTGATGTAAAAAAATAATGGTTTTAATAGTTAATAGTTATTTTTAATAAGGTAAACAAAAAAACTATGAAACGCACATTCTCAAGAAAACATTCCTTTTCGCCGATTAGTTATTAACTCGCTATTAAAAGCATTCCTTCCCTTACAATCTAATTAATCATCCTTACACTTTTGCGCTTTTTATATCATCTATTGTTTTACTAATGATTTAAACCGATATGAATTAAAACATCTTAAAATGAAAAAATCTATTATGCTATTGCAGTGTTTATTATTTTTTGAGTGCGTCTACCCAATGTGCTAGGAGATCTCAATTGGGTATGGTAGGGGCAGCGGCTGATTAGATTATCCGCTAGTGCAGAATAAATCTACGGTTATCCATGAAATTGGTCATGTCGTAGGGCTGATGTACTGAGAGTATTGTAAAATTGTTCCGGAAAATTACATTCCGTCAAAGTATAACTCTTTTGATATATTTTATCCACAACTACGTTAGAAAAAGGCAATTAGAGATGTGCTCTGTTGGCATTTTTATCTCTGCCGCTTACAGGTGTGGGGCGATGCACTCTTTTTGTTTAGAAGTAATTATGAGGGGTTAATTTGCTGTCAATGTACTTTATAAAAGTTTACGATATTATTGCAATGGATTACCTGGAGTTGAAGATAACCCAAATCAGGCTTTTTTTTTGGTTTCTAATTTCTACTGAAACTCCAGAATGAGTTTGTATTGAATTTTTCTCGTTTTCGGTAAAACTTGGGTTAATAAGGCGGAATTTTCCATTGCTAATCTTTTTAAACCGAATGTAATGGGGTTTTTTGTTTAAAAATATTAAACATTCGTTGTCAATTGGCTGGTCATAGTAGAGATGATATTCATTATCCTTAACAACCACCCTGCCGTGTAGGGAGTAGGGAACTTCAATTGCAAAAAGCATACCGTATAAAGTTATCATTACGATTGTTATTAGAATAGGGATACAATGCCTTACAAGCCAAACTTTATCTAACGATGGATACATATTTAATTTAACACTAATTGTGATTTGACAAGATTGTAATAGTAGCCTCTAAGCTTGATAAGTTCGTCGTGGGATCCAATTTCCACAACCTTTCCGTTTTTGAGTGCAATAATTTGATCAGCATTTTTGACAGTGCTTAACCTATGAGCGATAATTATCGCTGTACGGCCCTTGAGGAAAAAATCTAGATTTTCCATGATGTACAGTTCGTTTTCTGAATCTAGTGAACTTGTGGCCTCATCAAAAAATAATATTGGCGGGTTTTTATAAATTGCTCTGGCTATAAGAATTCTCTGTTTTTGCCCCCGCTTAATCCTTTCCCAGAGGCACCAATCTTTGTTTTAGTCCTTAGTGGAAGTGATTCAATATAACTGCTTAGCCGGGCCATCTCTATTGCGCGATTGAGCTTATCTTTATCAATTGCTAAGTCTGAGGTCGCAATGTTACGTTCTATGGTGTCAGAAAATATGTATCCATCCTGCAAAACAGTACCAATGTTTTTCCTCCACTCGGTGAGGCTGATTTGTCTTAAATCACAATTGTTGTATAGGATATTTACTGAATATTCTGTGTAAAAGCGAAGCAGTATTTTCATTAGTGTTGTTTTTCCACTACCACTTTCACCAACAATTGCTGTAGTTCTGTTTTCAGGAATACAAACATTGATTTTTTCTACAGCAAATGAAGATTCAGGACCCTCATACTGAAAACTCAAATCTTTAATTGTAAAGCCGCTGATTAAATTTGCGTCAGGAATTGCTATCAGTCCTCCAAATTTTTCACTTTGAATTGAGTTGATTTCTGATAAACGCTCAAAGCTTATCTTGGCGTCTTGAAAAGTGCGGATAAATGAGATGATTTGATTGATGGGTGATCCCATTTCACCGATAATAAATGAAATACTTAGTAGTGTTCCTGACGTAATATGTCCTTCAAGCACCTCCTTCGAGGCTATGTACAATATAATTAAATTTTTGATCTGGTTGAGCAGATTGAATCCAATGGTCTGATACTGATCCAAACGAAGAATTTTCTGTTTGATCTTGAATAGCTTAATTTGTATGACTTGCCATTCATTTTTTTTATAATCCTCAAAATTATTATTTTTAATTTCTGCAACCGAGTTAATTAGCTCATATATGTTCTCCTTATTTTGAGAGTTCTGCTGAAAGAGAACATAATCTAATTGTTTTTTTTTGTGCTGAAAACGGTAAGCCCATAAAATACTTAAAATGGTCAGGATAATAAAAACCACGAGTATTTGGACGCTGTACAAGGTGAGGACGATCAGGAAAACTGAAACATTAATCAGTGAAAACAATGTGAAAATACCTTCATGCGTAAGGAAACTCTCAATTCTGTCATGATCAGAAATTCTTTGTAGAAAATCTCCCTTTAGTTTGGTGTCAAAAAATTTGAGTGGAAGAGACATTAGCTTGGTGAGAAAATCAGAGATAATGTAAATATTAACCTTGGATCCAATATAAAGTGCAATCCAGTTTCTAATGATTCCAGTTGTGGAAACACCGACATAAAGAAAGAACTGTGATAGTAAGAGTACCACTATTAGGCTGAGGTTTTTCTTATCCACCCCGTAGTCAATTAGTATTTTCGTAATAAAAGGGAAGACCATAGTTAATAGACTTCCTACCCCTAGACTAAAAAACAATTTGACAAGTTCCTTTTTGAAAGGCAAAAGATACTTTAATAGATCCTTGAATGAACTGTTAGTATTAATGGTGGATTCCACTTTTCCAAATTGAGGACCAGGTTTTAAAAACAAAGCAATCCCCGATCCTTTATCAAAACTCCAAGAAGCCAGAAAGTCTTGTTCTGAGAGGTTAATCAACCCAAAGCCAGGATCTGCGATTTGATAAATTTTTTTACCGTTTCTTTTTTTGATGTTGTAAAGTACAATAAAGTGATTCTGGTTCCAATATAGAATGCAAGGTAGAGGTGAATCAGTCAATTTTTCAACCTTTATTTTTGCTACAAAGGTGTCAATGCCTATCTTTGCTGCTGAGTTGCTAAGTCCCAGAAGACTAACCCCTTCTTTGGTTAGGAAGGAGTTTTCCCTTAAGAACTGTATAGGATAGTCTTTCCCGAAATAATTTGATACCATCTTCAGACATGCTGGACCACAGTCCATTTGATCAAATTGTGCAGAAAACTTGAAACCCATATTATTTAATTACTGATTTGGCATGTTTTTGTGAAAATTGAAAGGTTTTTTTTTGATCGGGATAACGTTTCATAAACTCTTTCATGAGCTCCTCACTTCTATTATATCCTGTGTCTTTGGCAAATTCCATCAATACTTGTGAAAAATATATTCCAATAGATTTTGGTAAAACATCAAGCTGAGTAATGAGTATAAGGTAATCTTTATTTAAAGCATAAAAATCTCGCTTGATTGCGTTGTTTATTCCATCGCAAATTGTTCGAATGGGAAAGATGTTTTCGTCCAGAGCTAAACACTTTGCTTTTTCAATGAAATTGACGAATATTAATTCTGCATCACTTGCTTCATGTAATACTGCTGATAATAAAATGGAGTCAAAGAAGTATTTGATGATATCGATTTTCTCGATTCCCTGTTTCTCTTCGTGTTCAGCAAAACCATTTTTATGGCCAGGTTTTACAAAGCCAAAAGGAGAGCCGATATTAAATATATAAGCAGTCAGATCAACCAGGATTTCTGCAGAGCGTTCATATTCTTTCATCGCCATATATACTTTTGAAAGGTTATGGATTTGTTCAAGCCTGGCGGATACTACTCCTTCAAAAAGTTGCATTTCTTCAATGCGTTCAAATAACTTAACCCCAGTCTCCATTTCTTTTAATGCCTGTTCATATAGTCCATTGGCATAACATAGATATGCACTGGCAGGGTAATATAGCGAATCCATAACAAGCTGAACATTTTCTGAAAAACCTATCTCCCCCCGCCTAGATTGCTCAAGCCAATATCTGGCTTGATTAAAATTTTTATACCTGGAATCATCTAATGCCCTTTGATAGCTGTGGAAAGTAAACAACATGGAGAGTTTCTCTTCTATTGAAACCTGACTTCCCATCACTTTTAAATAATCAATGAAAATATGGTTTCCTTTACCTTTGCTTTCATAACGGGGCATATCACTCCATTCCGTTGCAATCAACCCATTTAAAATGGGATCAAGTTGGTGTTTCATAATCCTATATAAGTTCTTTGATGGATGTGTTCTTGTTCAAGTACTGTAAAACCAGACGATCTTCCATATTAAATTTAAAAGATGGACAAGATGGCTTGCCTTCCAGCCAGCTTTTAGGACAGCCTCCTCCACAAACCGGGTAAAACTTACAGGTGTTGCAGTTCGATACATCCCCTTTACGGATGTGTTCAGACCAATTTCGAAGTGAATTATTTACCTCATAGGTCGATTTGTCGTTCTTGATGTTTCCCACATACCATTCTGTGTTTTCATAAATGGGGGTGTAGGGCAGTTCATAACAGGGATAAATATTTCCGAAAGCATCAAATACCTCGGAATTTTTCTCCTGAACCATACAGGCTACATTGCTTCTCTCAGGTATAAAACTATTCATATTAAATCCAAGCTCGATGAGCTTTAGCATCCAGCCAATCTCTGTGTCGGCAAATTCTTGAATAGTTAAGCTTTCTTTGGAGGCTCCATTCTGTCCCCAATCTACGATTTCAGCAAATTGAACGATAACTTTGTTCAGGATTCCGCGGCTATGGAGGTATTCAAGGAATTCATCTACATCAGCATGATTGCTTTTGTCAATATTGATTCGTACTCCGATGGTTACATTATATTGCTGAACAAGGGGGCTATTTACGCATTTAACGATATTATCCATAATAATATCAAATGTTGGCTCCTCACTTTTGGTAATCCGTCTGCGATCATGGTGCTCTCGCGTGCCGTCGACAGTAATTTGAAATGACCGTATTCCCAACTCAGAAACTAATTCTTCAAAAATTTTTTCTTTCAAACTTAGTCCGTTGGTTATAATATCGGCGTAGTATTTCATGCCGTGACGATGAGCGACCTCTTTCAGCAAATAGGTGAGATCACGCATCTGCCTTAAAGCCATCAATGGTTCACCTCCATACCAAGTAAAGGCGAGTGTGTTGTACTCGAATTCCCCACTTAGTATTTTACCTTCAATTCTGTTTATCACTTTTTCATAAAGTGACGGATCTAGAAAGTTTTTGGTATGTTGTTGGCCGCAGTAATGACAGCCTAACTGACAGTTCGCTCCTGGTTGTAGGACATGATACAAAACTTTTCGATCCGATAAAAAAGCCTCGTTTTCCATTTGAATGGCTGCAAATTCGTCTTCATTTTCTGGAACAAGTATGCTCTGCTCAGTAAGTGAAAAGAGTTCTGTTGAGGTGAGATCTTTCAAACGACCTTCCATAATTTTTTGATAACTTGAGTCCAGTAAGGTCATTGCTTTTGCTGTCCTAGTTGAAAAGATTATTCGTTTCTCGCTTGTGTCACCAGGATTGATGATGTCTGTGGTCACATTATAATAGGATAGTTTAAAATTGGTCATATATTTTTCAATGAGGGGCCCAAATTTGCCCGGTGAGCAATTGTCTTGGTTTGCATATCGAACCGAAATTTGGCTCTTAGCTACATATACCATATGGCCCGCTGGCCATATGGTATGATACTGGATGTTTAGCTTTCTTCCTTGATGGTAAAGTTTTGCTGACATTTGATTTTGAAACGCCCTTCGCAGTCAATTTCAGTTGTTCCACCCTTGATCGCTCCGATCTCATCTTGGTTAAGGATTTCTAAATTGCCAGATTTATTTAGCTGTAAGCTATTGAATCTGTCTAGGATCTGTTTTAATTCTTGATTTTTCATTTAAAATTCTAATTAATGTTGAGGTAAACTTTTAGTTGAAAAACATTAGTTTGTTTCTTCAATAGTAAAAGATTGCTGGCACTTGATCTTAAACCTGTCCTTACAATCAATGTCTGCCGTTCCGCCTTTTATTGCACTGTAATTGCTAGGATTTATTATCTCCAGTGAGTCATTCTTGTTAATCTGAAGTTCATTGAACTTAATAAGGAGTTTTTTTAATTCCTGATTTTTCATAAAATTTGATTTTGAATTTTGCTACTTCTTTTATAGAGGTTTCACATGCCCTCTTATATACTGGCCATATATATCTAGTTTGCTCTTGAGCGCTCTTCATTGGCGCCCAAGTTTTTTACTTTAAAGTCCTTGTCCGTGAACTTATATTTCAAGGAGAATCTTATTCTGCTGAAGTCATAGTAGTTATTAAATTGCTGTCGGACATTATTGTTGAGCATGACCATCCTTGGGCTATTACTTTTAAAGACATCGTTTGCAGTTAAAGTAAATTGAAATCGCTTTGATTTCGTCAAGTATTTTAAACCTAGATCAAACTGAGAGTACGCACCTGAACTGGTTAAATCTAGCTTTTCGGGTAGTTGTAGCCAATAATTGGCATCCATGGAGAGACGATTTGATTTTGATAATTTAATTGTGTTAAAAGTGGATACATATGCGCCATATCCTTTTAGTTTTGGAAGTGCACTTCGGATAATTCCTGTTGAATTATTATAGTATACGTTAGCTGTATTATAGGATTCCCACACGCCCAGGCTAAATGTGTATGATTCCTGTATGCCGATCTGAGAACTATTATAGTAATTCTGTACAGAAGTGATCTGGAGTGGGTTGTCGGGGGTCAGAATGGATATTTGACCATATCCTCCGGTCGTTCTTGAAAAATAGACTGAAGAGCTTAAATTTTGGTTCAAGGTGTGTACGAATTCTAAATTGTCAATAAAAGAGGGTTGTAAAAATGGATTTCCCTCTGAGTATGAATATTGGTTGTTATACCACTTGAATGGGTTAAGGTACGAGTAAGCAGGTCGACTAATACGTCTGCCGAAACTAGCGGAAAATGTATGAATATCATTCATTTCATACATCGCATATATTGTTGGGAAAAGCTTTCCGTAATTATTTGTTGTAATTTGTTGACTAACTATTGATTCCCCTTGGGTTGAGGTAAACTCAGATCGCAAACCAGCTTTAAGTTCTAATTTGCCTATTTTTTTCTTGAGACTTAAGTATAGTCCGAGTGTTTTTTCTGAATAGAGGAAACTATCACGCTGGATGGTTGTCAATGCATTGTTCGCATTATTAATATCTGATCCTTTTGCTCCAAAGATTAACTCAAATGGTTTCAAGGGGAGTTCAAAGCCCAGTTCGGAAACAAACACACGATAATTCTGATCAGAGAGATTGTTTCCAGAAATTTTAGTATTGTTACCATTGCTACGAATAGTTTCGGTTATGAAGTTTCTATCCTTATCGGAGTTTACTGAAAAATAATCAGCATTAATAAACCATCTTTTACCAAGGGAATCTATCTTTCGCTCGTATCGAAAGTTAACAGTGTTGTACAGATTCTTTGAGCGGCTATTTGCCTGAGTTGAAAGCGTTGAATCTATAACACGATTATTATTTTTTATATTGGTATTCCCAGTTTCACTAATACCTGGCCGCGAGACACTTAATGAGTATTGAGCAGCGAAGGTTGACTTACCTTCCTTGTATTCCAGGCCCATATTAAAGTTTATGCTTCGTAACTTATCTGTTCTTGAGTTTTCGAGTTCCCAGGAATTCTGAGGATAAAAGGTAGTGTTTTTTTCAGTGGGAGCGGTGGAACCAAGGGAGCTAAATCCTGATAGTTGAATTGAAATTTTCTCTTTATTAAACCCAAGGTTAATTGCACTACTACCTAAAGATCGACCTGAACTAGTCAATGCATAAGAATTGGTTAGGTTACCTAACAAACGCTTCCCAGGATTTTTTTTTAGTACGATATTTAATATGCCGCTATTGCCCTCTGCATCAAAATTTGCAGGCGGATTAGTAATAACTTCTATTTTTTGGATATTGCCAGCGTCTATCGTTTTTAGATAATCATTTAAATCACTTCCTGACATGTAAGACAAGCGGTCATTGATCATCACTTTCACTGTTGATTTGCCAACCATTGAAATTCCTTTATCATCCACCCGAACTCCAGGAGCAAGTTTTATTGCGTCAACTGCATCACCTCCAGCAGTTAGGATCGAGTTTTCGATATTAAAAACCATTCTATCTACCTTTCTTTCAAATACTGGTTTTTTAGATGATACAGTTACCTCCTGTAGATCTTCTGAGAACTCAATAAGTTCAATAACGCCAAGATCCAGGCTTTCATTTTTTACTTCTAAATTCTTTTTTACGGTCTGAAATCCTACCGAAAAGATTTCGATCCGATATCGGCCAGTAGACCGGGGAAAAAGAGTAAATTTTCCATGCTCGTCAGTTTTAATTCCTGTAATGTATTTGCCAGAAGAATCCGCGAGCATAACAGAGGCATTAGACATCAGGCTTCCTTTTGCACGAATAGATCCACTAATCGAGATTTGGGCATAAAGAAAAGATGTCGAAAAGCCCAAGAGGATGCTGAATAAAAATTTGATCATCAAAAATGTTTTATTAAGTTGTCAGTCTATTTCAAGGTAACCATTAGTAATGCATAGAGGCTGGATACCATGGTTTTAAGGTTTACACATTATCTAGGGCAGTGCTAGATCTTATTGACTAAAGTATTCTAAAGACCTAGACCAATTAAATAATTTATGTATTAATGATTTGGTATTATATTAAAATAATATATCTGAGGAAATACTTTAATGCCCTCGGAATAACCATGTCAACCCAAAATATTAGATTCAGTTTATAATATCAGAAAGGATGAGATTGGTGCCCGCGCTTAATAGAACAAAGCGGGAAAAGAAATTGATAAATGGAATACCATGTTAGGATCCAATTTGCTGTTAATTGATGCATTGGATCCATAAGTAAATTGAAGCCGCTTTTCAATGTTTTTCAATCCACTGCTTAACGTATTGCTTACTAAACGGCCTTTAGCTAGATTTTTCGATTCAATTTCAATCCTTTTTCCCTTAACCCTTGCACTAATAGAGGCAGGATATACAGGATTTCCAAGATCGCCATGCTTAAAAATATTTTCAGTTAATGTGAGCAATACTAATGGCAAAAATTTTGCTTTTTCGAGGTCTTTTGAAAATGAGCTTTTTATATTGAGCTTATGATTTGCCCTTAACTGATAGATACTAATCAGTTTTTCGGACTGAAGTATTTCATTCCAAAACGGTATAAATTCAGATACTTCATCCAGATCTACGGCAAATCGCATCATATCAGATAATGCTAGTATAGCGTTTGCTGCATTTGACTCTTCCTCTAAGTTATGGTAAACATAATCAAGGGTGTTAAACAGGAAGTGAGGTTTAATTTGTGCCTTTAAGAAAGCATTCTGAGCACGAGATAGTGCTTTTTCCATCTTTTCTACTTTGATAATCTCTTCATAACGTCTTTTCTCCTGTAGCTCAGTATTTTTTCTCGCTTTAATAAACTGTTTTAGAAAATAATATCCTGTAGAAAATCCCAAGAAGTAGAAGCACCTGTACAGCACCCTAAGTATATATTCCTTATTAAAGTTGAGGCTGACATTATTTGCTAGTAAACCGTTTTTAGTCAACCAAATATCTGCTAAATAACCTGTAAGAATAAAGTATATAATTCCCGGTATGATTAGTACTGGAACTTTCCAAATTGACTTATTAAGATCAGTAAATGCGTTAGGGAGTGCAATACCACCACAGAAATAAAAAAAAGAAATGTTAATAAGGTAATGCAAGATATACACTAATGGATTTGCGAATGAACCGAGCACAAGTCCAGTAAGCACTGTTTCATAAAATATAAATATGATCCAAATTAATATATGAATCGACATCTCAGCTGTCCATTTCACAAGAATGTTTTTCATCAATTCTAGGTATTCTATATAAGTGGATTTTGTTTCAGTATAACTTTTTTTCTTAAGCGTACGGTTAGCAATAGTTTCAGGAAAAAAAAGATATGACCAGTCCTAAAAAAAAGCTAACAGCACAAACCATTTTTATTTTCAGTTCCAAAAAAAAAGAATATTTCTACGATACGGTACTTACTGAACCAACAAATGTCACCTTGACCATTTCCTATATTTCGATTTTGAAGATTAAAAAATTGTTTCGCATGATTAACCTCTCTTATTTGACTTTATCAGGTTCTTTGAAATAAAATCATCAAAACTTTTTTTGTAATAATTACCCACCGAGATCTTAAGTCCATTATCCATTCGAATTATATTTCCTTCAATGTTATCTATTCTAGATTTATTCACAATGAAGCTTCGCTGGAAACGGACAAGATCCGGTACCTGGTTGAGTTGTAAGTCTAGTTCTGTTAATGACATGTAGGTTTCTACGCTACCCTGGCACGTATGAATTTGGACATAGTTTAAATTGCTTTCAATGGCAATGATTTCGTTGAAAAAAACTTTGACTATTTTCATGTTATTTGCTTTACTCGTTCGCACAAAAAAAAAGCGCCTATTTTCGCTTGATTTTTCAAGTTGCTTGGGTTCGATGAAAAGCCTGTTAATCACCTGCATAAATTTAGCAAAATTATATGGTTTTAGAATATAGCCGTCTGCTTCTACTTCAAAAGCGTCGAACCCATATTTGGTATGTGATGTCGTAAAAACGAGTTTCGAAGTTTTCTTGCGAATAGCCTTTGATAATTCAATTCCGGAAATTTCAGGCATATCAACATCCATAAGTATGAGGTCCACAGATGGCCCCTCAAGTATATCTGTTAGTGCTTTCAACGGATCAGTATATGAACCGGTAATTTCAAAGTTTGGTAATCTTGAAATATAGTTTTCTAAATATTCAACAGCATGAAGTTCATCATCAATTATTACACACTTATACATAGCTAGACTTAAGTTTTTATTGTAACATAATGGCACTAAAGATATTTTACCTGAGAGCGTTTTTTGTATTCTGAAAGAATGGTTTTTTCAATATGTCTTTCTCCTAAAAAGTACTACATCAATTCAACTGCCAATTTTTTTTCACAATATTCATTAAATAATTCAATTATGAAACTATTTTTAAAATTTTTATTTATGCAGATATTAGTATCAACTTTTGCCAGTGGTCAAAGCCTTATATGTGATAATAAAAATACAGCAGACTTTGATTTTAAGCTGGACACTTCTTCCAAATACTTAACACACAAATTTATTGGAAGTCCTTCCCGAAACAGTATCAATGATAGTCAAAAAGACATTGAATTTCGCCTTTATCTTTTTCACGGTAGGCAGAACCGGAATGTCTATATATATCAGATTCAATCCGATCAGGATACGACACGTGTGTCAAAAGAATTCTTTAAAAATATTCACCTAAATTCTTCAACACCAAATTATTCCATCAGCGGTAGGTCTGCGAAATATAAAAAAACAGAAAATTCAATATTAATAAACCCTTGCAATGTGATTGAGAAGTTACGTCTAAATAAGGTATTTACGTATGATGGAATAAAACAAGCACATTCAACAAAGCACAAAATGATTGAACAGCAAGGTAATTGTTTAATTGAGGTCAAGTTGGGTAAAAAATATAGAGCTTTTAACTTTAATTATCACCATCTACAAGGATTTTTAAACGATTTCGAGGACAACGTAAATGATTTGATCTCTTTTATGGATGACTTACTGATGAGATGATGAGACTAATTCCAAATAAATCAGAGGCTTTAAATACGATCTAAATAGTAAATGGTCAAGAATAATAAATGAGGAGCATAGAATCGTATATATAGCTACAGAAGATATTATTTATATAGAATCCCTAAAAGGCCATTATTGATTATTGTAAATTATTTTTATTACTTAACTAATGTGATTTTTAGAGGTTTTTGTTTGAATATCAATACATTAATTATTTTGTGTTATAAATATTCGTCATTTTGACAGAAGACGAGAACCGAAGGCGCGAAGCAAAATCTTTAACTTTATTCTAAAGTACAGTCAAAGATTTCTCTCCCAAAGCTTCTGGACTAGGCTCTAGTCGAAAAAAACGAACTAATTATGCAAGTTACAGATCGGTTAAGCTCCATACGCAGGTTAGTTATAAACGAAAGTGCCTTTTTCGCTCTCAATAGTTACCTGTTTCTGATCGCCTTTTTCTACGCGGCCGATGATTTTGGCATCGATATTAAAACTTTTAGAAATTTCGATTAGGCTATCTGCAATTTCCTTTGGTACATAAAGCTCCATTCTGTGTCCCATGTTAAATACTTTGTACATTTCCTTCCAATCGGTACCCGATTGTTCCTGGATCAGCTTAAATAATGGTGGAACAGGGAATAAATCATCTTTTATGACATGGATATCATCGTTGATGAAGTGAAGTACTTTGGTTTGCGCACCACCGCTGCAATGTACGATACCATTAATCTGACTGCGGTGTTTCTCCAAAATCTGTTTAATTACCGGCGCATAGGTACGGGTAGGAGAAAGTACCAGTTTGCCCACGGTTATTTTACCGTGACCTTCAATTTCAATTTCATCTGTCAGTTTTTTGCCACCAGAGAAAACCAGGTCGAATGGCACGGCCGGATCAAAACTTTCAGGATAAGTATTGGCTATAGATTTTTCGAAAACATCATGACGGGCAGAAGTTAAGCCGTTTGAACCCATACCGCCGTTATATTCGGTTTCGTAAGTAGCTTGCCCCGAAGAGGCTAACGCCACAATGACGTCGCCCGGTTTAATGTTATCGTTACTAATGATTTCCTCACGCTTTAAGCGACAGGTGACTGTAGAATCGACGATGATTGTACGAACCAAATCGCCCACATCGGCTGTCTCACCACCTGTGGAGTAAATGGTAATGCCTTGCTCTCGTAAATCGGCCAGGATTTCTTCTGTGCCATTAATTACAGCAGCAATTACTTCACCAGGAATAAGATTTTTATTGCGGCCAATGGTTGATGACAAGAGGATGTTATCGGTAGCACCAACGCAGATCAGGTCGTCAATATTCATGATAATGGCATCTTGCGCAATACCTTTCCAAACCGAAATATCGCCGGTTTCTTTCCAATAAACATAAGCTAAAGATGATTTGGTGCCGGCACCGTCAGCATGCATAATATTACAGCAGGCCTCATCACCGCCTAAAATATCGGGAATGATTTTGCAGAATGCTTTTGGGAAAATTCCTTTATCGATGTTTTTGATGGCATTGTGCACATCTTCTTTTGAGGCAGAAACGCCACGTTGATTGTACCTGTTATCACTCATGTTGCCGCAAAGATAGTTTTTTAAGGTGGAAGGTAAAAGGGGAGAAGATAGAAAGTCTGAAGTCCGGAGTCAGAAGTCCAAAGTCTGTTGCAAAATAAATAATCAGAAGAGGTTTTGTAAGTGAACGTTCGTTTTCTACGGCGGCTAGCAGCCCCGAATTTCCTCCCGTCGATTTAATTTATCGGATAGGAAAATACTTAATGGATAAAACGGCATCCGTACATCCGATACCTATCGGATCGGGCTTAGGTTACCAAGTTTGTTTCTTTGTGGCGGGTTTTTTCCTTGCACTGTCTATTGTTAAATAAACCTGATCCGAAGGCTATCGGATGAATGGATGCTGTGAGAGATGGATTTTGAGACGAGGAAAGCTCTACAGCAGGAAGGAAAGCAGGACTAGCTTTGCCGATGCGCAGGGGTATTGCTTTCCAGAAAACCTTTTGCCATTTATAATTATGCGTTTTAGATCCTGAAACACCCGTCCGAATGGCCTGGCTGAAGTTCAGGATGACGATATGCAGGGGGATGCTATGAGAGATGAATTTTAAGAGGAAGAAAACTTTATAGCAGAAAGGAAAGCAGGACTATCTTAACTGAGAAGCAGTGGTTAATGCAAACCAGAAAAAAAGATAGCTGAGCACATATCAAACTTTTCGACCATTCGTTATCAGGACATGAGGACTATTAATTTTTATCATTTCCTAAATCTTTAACCACATTAAGGATTTAACGACATATAAGTTGATGGGTATATGTATAGCGATCTTTGTAAGATTGCTTCATCGTTCCTCTTCGCAATGACGAATTTTATGAAACGAAAAAGGGCGTAAAGTTAAACCTTACGCCCTATACCTTAAACCCTACGGCTTAAAATCTATTTCATGAATAATAATTCTCTGAATTTTGGTAAAGGCCAAACGCTATCGTCTACAATTTGTTCTAATTTATCGGCATGGTAGCGGATGGTATCGAAGTAAGATTTAACTTTCTCATCGTAAGCAATCGCTTTTTCGCGGGTGTCTTCGATTTTGTTGGTTACTTTACGTTCTTCTAACATCGCATCGATATTGGTTTTAACGATATCTAAGTGTTCAGATAATTTTTTAACGATATCGATAGAAACTTTACTGTTTACACCAATTTCTTTTAATCCTTTTACGTTTTCGATCAAAGAGTTTTGGTAAGCAATTGCAGCAGGAATGATCGCCGTGTTGGCTACTTCGCCCATTACACGTGCTTCGATCTGTAATTTTTTGTAGAAGTTTTCTAACATGATTTCATGACGGGCATGAATTTCACGTGAGCTGTAAATACCTGTTGTAGCAAATAAATCAGCCGATTTTTCAGTTAAGTAAGCATCTAAAGCTTTTGGTGTAGTTTTAATGTTTGATAAACCGCGTGTTGCAGCCTCATCTTCCCACTCCTGGCTATAACCATTACCTTCGAAACGGATTGATTTAGATTCTTTGATGTATTTTTTGATCACCGTTAATAAAGCGATGTCTTTTTTATCACCTTTCTTAATTAATTTATCAACCTCAGCTTTGAATTTAATTAATTGCTCGGCCATAATCGCATTTAAGATGGTCATTGGCGCAGAAGAGTTTGCAGAAGAACCTACAGCTCTTAACTCAAATTTGTTACCGGTAAAAGCGAAAGGAGAAGTACGGTTACGATCGGTATTATCTAATAAAATCTGAGGGATTTTAGGGATACCTAACCAAAGTGCATTATCTTCTTTGATTTTTTTGCTGATACGTGAGTGCTCAATTTCATCTAATACGTCGTTCAATTGAGAACCCAAAAAGATAGAGATAATTGCAGGTGGCGCCTCGTTAGCACCTAAACGGTGATCGTTACTTACTGATGCAATACTCGCACGTAATAAATCTGCATGCTCGCTAACTGCTTTAATGGTGTTCACAAAGAAAGCAAGGAACATTAAGTTATTTTTTGGCGTTTTACCCGGAGCCAATAGGTTTTTACCGGTATCGGTAATTAACGACCAGTTGTTGTGTTTACCTGATCCATTGATACCTGCGTATGGTTTTTCGTGTAATAAAACGCGGAAATGGTGACGACGGGCAACTTTTTCCATCAAATCCATCAACAATTGATTGTGATCGATTGCTAAGTTGATTTCTTCATAAATTGGAGCACATTCGAATTGAGAAGGTGCAACCTCATTATGACGGGTTTTTAAAGGAATACCTAATTTTAGGGCCTCGTTTTCGAAATCTACCATGTAGCTGAATACGCGCTCAGGAATAGAACCGAAATAGTGATCTTCTAATTGCTGACCTTTAGCAGACATGTGTCCGAATAAAGCACGGCCGGTTAACAATAAATCCGGGCGCGCGTTAAATAACGACTCATCAACCAGGAAATATTCTTGCTCAATACCTAAAGAAGCATTTACTTTAGTAATGCTTTTATCAAAGTACTGGCAAACATCAACAGCCGCTTTATCTAATGCCGCTAATGCTTTTAATAATGGTGCTTTATAATCTAATGCTTCTCCTGTATAAGATACAAAAACGGTTGGGATGCAAAGGGTTTTACCTGCTTTGCTTTCCATAATGAATGCTGGAGATGAAGGATCCCAGGCAGTATAACCACGCGCTTCGAAAGTATTACGGATACCACCGTTAGGGAAACTCGATGCATCTGGTTCTTGCTGAACTAAAGCGCTACCAGAAAATTTCTCAATTGCACCTTCACCGCTCGGCTCAAAAAACGAATCGTGTTTCTCAGCTGTAGTACCGGTTAAAGGCTGGAACCAGTGTGTATAATGGGTTGCTCCAGCAGCCATTGCCCATGATTTCATGGCCGTAGCAATCTGGTTAGCGTCATCAGCGTTAATTAACTCACCTTGGTTGATCGATGAAATTAATTTCTCATATACGTCTTTAGATAAGAAATCTCTCATTTTTTTCTTATCAAATACATTAGCGCCAAAAAAGTCAGAAATTTTAGCAGAAGGAGATTTAACTTCAGGCGAAATTCTGTTTTGAGCCTCTTTTAATGCGATGGTTCTTAAGCTTTTCATTAATTCGTTATGTTTTTTGTCAAAAATAGTATATTTTATTAATTCTGGTGAAGTAATCGTAAAATTTAAATCAATTTTATTGAAAATGAAATAAAAAAATGGTTTTCGGCTGAGAAATTTCATTTTTTGCAACAAAAATGGATTTTTTGAATATTTTATGGAATTGAGGATTTAGCTGCATCATGGTATAAAAATAAAAGCTATGTTCAACTCTTCAATTAACGTATACAAGACCGAGTGGCTCGATCTTGTATTTGCAGACCGCAACAAAAACTATGGCGCTTATGATCTAAGGTCTAAATCTTCGTCAATTATGACAAGGGTACTCCTTGTATCGGGTAGTTTGTTTGTAATCGCCTGTTTTTCCCCTTTAATTTATAACAAATTAGTGCCTAAGGAAAACGTGGTTGTCGAAAAAGCGAAGGTTATTGATTTAACTAATGTGATTCACCAAATGAAACCAAAAACGCCAGAGCCGGAGAAAAAGGTTGAACCTGCAAAAGCTGAACCGGTTAAAGTAAAAACAATTGCGTTACCATCGCAGGTAGTTGTGGTCAATAAAGTAGATCTTCCAGATCCGCCAACTATTAAAGAAATTGAAAATTCGGTGATCAGCGATAAAACGCAAGATGGTATTGTTGCGCCTAATGCAACGATTTCGGATATTAAAGGTAATGGCGATGGAACCGGAACAGCTAAAGAAGGTACTGGAACAGCGGAAGATAAAGAGATCTATTTAGGTGCTGATGAATATCCTGAGTTTAATGGTGGTGCCAAGGCATGGTCTAAATATATGGAGCGTAACTTAAGGTATCCTTCCAGAGCACAGGATGAAGGTGCATCAGGTAAGGTGTACGTGAGTTTTGTAGTAGAAAAAGATGGGTCGATTACCGATGTCTCTGTAATAAAAGGGATCGGTTTTGGCTGCGATGAAGAAGCCATGAAAGTAATTAAAAAATCGCCACTATGGAAACCTGGAAAAAATAAAGGTGTTCCTGTACGGGTGAGGTATAATATGGCTATTAATTTTCAGATTTCTAATTAAATTTACAATCTAACCCCATGAAAAAGAGCACTATAATTTGGTTGATTCTGTGTTTGCTGTCGGTACACCTAAATGCCAAACCTTTATTAATCACTGATCATATTAAAGCGGAAAGCATTAAACAAGCCAATGCCGATATTAAAAATGGTAAACTCAAACTCCTGATTCAGGGAGGGATTGTGGCTACCCGTGTTAAAGGACAGGAACGATTTGAGCGAAAATATGGTGTGGTGTATTTTGATTTGGGCTGTGTAGGACCTTCAGACATCAGGATTGAAGATTATAATAAAGTAGTCGCCTCTTTTATGGACAAGAAATATGGGAAAGCCTGGAGAAAAGAAGTGAGAAAGGATGTGCGGGGGATTTAGAGGATGGATGATGTAGGATGGGAAAGGGATGATGGTTATCTTTCCATCTTATCTATATCATCTTACATCTTTAACTATTAACACTCTTGTTTTGAGGTAGATGTAGATGAACGGTTTGGGCGGTGCTCAGGCCGTTTTTTTGTTTCGTTTCCCTGCCTAGATAATTGTGGAATAGAAGTGTGTTAGCATGATAGATTTTGGAAAGCAAATACAGTGCTTTTCAGTTCCGATTGTCCCGCCCTTTGTTTCAAATCCTCGCCCTCGTACCGCTGGCTCCGGGTTTTCCACTTCGGTCGGGTTTAGGTGGCAGGGCCGGTAATGCTGTTAAAGGTTTAAGGCGGGTGCAGAAAGAGGCAGTATGTAGATGAACAGGCTTTGGTTTAATAAACCCGACAGAGCGGTTAGCCCGCAGTGAAGTGTAACAGAACGAGGACTATAAGCGATGGCGGGTGTACAGCAGCTATGAAAAACAGAACGCTCATTTCCTGATAAAGAAATCAATTAGCATAATAAAAAAAAACGTCATTTCCACTCAAGCTTACCGGTTTAAGTAGCTGTTATTATTTATCATGGTATGCTTGCTTGTTTCAGGTTTCATCGGTTGTGAAATGCCCGCCTGTGCGGACAGGCCTGCCCGTACAGGCGGGGAGAAATCTATCTCGACTCCGTTGCACTCCGCTCGAGATGATGAAGGTGTTTAAACAAAAAATGGATGATGGTTTTAATTCCATCATCCATCTAAATTAGTTATAGAGAGTTGTCAACTTGCTTGCTATTATGCTATTAAAATTGACAACGCTGTAAGTTCTGTAAATATTATCCTTGGTTTTCAATCCACTTGCGGGCGTTTACAAAGGCTTCCATCCATGGCGAAACTTCATCTTTTCTGCCTGCCGGATAATTTGCCCAGTGCCATTGGAACAATGAACGTTCAATGTGCGGCATCATTACCAGGTGGCGTCCGGTTTCATCGCATAACATGGCGGTGTTGTAATCAGAACCGTTTGGACTGGCCGGATAGGTTTCATAAGCGTATTTGGCAACAATTTTATATTGATCTTCTGCGTACGGTAAAGAGAATCTACCTTCGCCATGCGATACCCATACCCCTAAAGTGCTGCCGGCAAGGCTTGATAACATGACCGAATTATTTTCCTGTAAAGTTAACGAAGTGAAAATACTTTCGTGTTTGCCACTTTTGTTATGCAACATTTTCGGTTTATCTGTATGGTCTTTATTAATTAAGCCCAATTCAACAAATAACTGACAGCCGTTACAAATCCCTACAGATAAAGTATCAGGGCGGGCAAAGAATTTTTCCAAAGCAATTCTTGCCTTCTCATTATATAAAAATGCACCTGCCCAGCCTTTTGCCGATCCTAAAACATCAGAGTTGGAGAAACCACCCACTGCACCAATAAACTGGATATCTTCTAAAGTTTCTCTGCCGGTAATTAAATCGGTCATGTGTACATCTTTCACATCAAAACCGGCCAGATACATCGCATTTGCCAGTTCGCGCTCAGAATTACTTCCTTTTTCGCGAATGATGGCTGCTTTTGGCCTTTGTTTGGTTTCGTCTATTACTGGTTTTTTACCATCAAAAGTTAGCGGGAAACTATAATTTAAAACGTGGTTTTTATAATTGTCGTAACGCGCTTTGGCTAAACCATTTCCGGTTTGTCTGCTATCTAATAAGTATGAGGTTTTAAACCAAACATCGCGCAAGCGATCGATATCAAAACTAAAGCTGTCAGCCGCATTTTTAACTTCAAGTGTTGGTGATGTATTTACACTACCAATTTTATGGTAAGTAACACCATTTTCAGTCAATGTGGCTTCAACAGCAGCATCGGCCTGGAAAACAACAGCAATATTCTCAGCAAAAAGCAATTTAATGCTATCCTGCTCTGCTAACGCCGATAAATCTATTTGTGCGCCTAAATCGCGGTCGGCAAAACACATTTCCAGTAGCGTTGTAATTAAACCGCCGCTACCTATATCGTGTCCGGCCTGGATTTGGCCTCCTTTGATTAATTGTTGTAAAGTGTTAAATGCATTTTTAAACTGATCTGCATGTTTAATATCAGGTGTTTCGGTACCTACCTTGTTTAAAATCTGTGCGAAAGATGAACCACCTAATTTATAGCTATCGTTAGACAGGTTGATGTAGTAAATCGCACCGCCTTCTTTTTGCAATACGGGTTCAACCACTTTGGTGATGTCGTCGCAGTTGGCACCTGCAGAAATAATTACTGTTCCGGGCGCAATCACATCGCCGTTGGCATATTTCTGTTTCATGGATAAGGAATCTTTCCCGGTTGGGATGTTGATACCTAAATCTATTGCAAAATCAGAACAAGCTTTTACTGCTGAATATAATCTGGCATCTTCACCTTCGTTTTTACAGGCCCACATCCAGTTGGCAGAAAGCGAAACGCTTTTTAAGCCATCTTTTAAAGGTGCCCAAACGATGTTCGAAAGTGATTCGGCGATGGCATTGCGGCTACCTGCAGCCGGATCAATCAGCGCTGAGATCGGAGCGTGTCCAACTGAAGTGGCAATCCCTTCTTTACCCTGAAAATCTAAAGCCATTACACCACAGTTGTTTAACGGCAATTGTAACGGACCAGCGCATTGTTGTTTCGCTACACGGCCACCCACACAACGGTCAACCTTGTTGGTTAACCAATCTTTGGAAGCTACCGCTTCTAACTGAAGTACTTGTTCTAAATAAGTGTTTAATTGGGCAGCATCATAATTAAGTGCGCTATATTTACGATCTATCGTGCTATCTTCCATTACAACTTTGGGCGAGCTGCCAAACATGTCGGCCAGCTCAAAATCCATTGGTTTTAAGCCGGTAGTGGCTGATTTAAAGGTGAAACGGTGATCGCCGGTAACTTTACCAACGGTATACATTGGTGAACGCTCGCGGTCAGCAATTTTTTGTAAGGTTTCGATATGCTCGTTGCCGATTACCAATCCCATTCTTTCCTGCGATTCGTTACCAATAATTTCTTTTGCCGAAAGGGTAGGATCGCCAACTGGCAGTTTATCCAGGTCGATTAAACCACCGGTTTCCTCAACCAGTTCTGATAAACAGTTTAAGTGACCACCTGCACCGTGATCGTGGATAGAGATGATCGGATTGTGATCGCTTTCTACCATACCACGAACGGCGTTTGCGGCGCGTTTTTGCATTTCCGGGTTCGATCTTTGGATGGCGTTTAATTCAATGCCGCTTCCGTGCTGACCGGTATCAGCAGACGAAACTGCTGCGCCACCCATGCCAATTCTATAATTTTCACCACCTAAAATTACGATATTATCGCCTTCCTGTGGTTTAAGTTTTTGCGCCTGGCTGGCTTTGCCGTAACCAATACCACCCGCAAGCATAATTACTTTATCAAAACCCAGTGTACGGTTATCTTCTTCGTGTTCGAAAGTTAAAACCGAACCGGTAATGAGTGGCTGGCCAAATTTATTTCCAAAATCGGTAGCGCCGTTTGATGCTTTGATCAGGATATCCATTGGGGTTTGGTACAACCACTGTCTTTCTTCAACACCTTGTTCCCATGGGCGGTTATCTTCCAAACGCGAAAGTGCGGTCATGTAAACTGCCGTTCCGGCTAGAGGTAAAGAACCCTGCCCACCAGCCAAACGATCTCTGATTTCGCCACCTGAACCTGTTGCAGCACCATTAAAAGGCTCAACGGTAGTTGGGAAGTTGTGTGTTTCCGCTTTTAAAGAGATTACGGAGTCGAAATCGCTCAAAGCATAAAAATCAGGCTGGTCGGCACGTTTAGGTGCAAATTGCTGCACTTTAGGTCCTTTAATAAAAGCAACGTTATCTTTATATGCCGAAACAATATCGTTAGGGTGTTCTTCTGAAGTTTTGCGGATCAGTTTAAATAAAGAGGTAGGCTGCTCTACACCATCAATTACAAATTTTCCGTTAAAGATTTTGTGGCGGCAATGTTCTGAATTCACCTGCGAGAAGCCGAAAACTTCTGAATCCGTTAATGGCCTTTCTAATTTTTGCGCTAAAGTGTTTAAATAATTAACTTCTTCATCGCTTAAAGACAGTCCTTCTTGTTTATTGTAAGCAGCAATATCATTAATTTCTAAAATTGGCTCAGGTTTGATGTTGATGGTGTAAATGTTCTGATCAATCTTATCGTATTTTTGAGAAAGCATCGGATCGTAATCAGCGAAGGTTTCGTTAACCTGCTTAAATTCTTCAATCCTGATAATGCCCTGCATGTCCATATTCTGCGTAATTTCTACTGCATTGGTACTCCATGGGGTAATCATAGCTGCGCGCGGACCTACAAAGAAGCCTTTTAAAGCTGTTTCTTGTGAGATTTTGGCGCCGCCAAATAACCATTCGAGTTTGGTAATATCAGTTGTAGAAAGCGCTTTGTCTGTTTGTAGAACAAAAACTGTTTGCGATTGCCCTTCGGCAGGCTCAGGATGACTAGAGAAGAAATGAATCATGCTTTTTTTTTGAAGTCGCAAATTTAGCGTTAAAAATTTAAAAAGCTTATCGTAGGGAGCAATATAATTATGCTTTTATTACTTTTGACATAAATGTAACCCATAGATCGTCAATTCGAGCGGAGTGCAGCGAAGTCGAGAAATCTATAAAGGCAGATCTCTCCCCGCCTGTACGGGCAGGCATTCCACTGCGTTCCAGTCGAGATGACGGTTTTTTATTAAAGACTGTCAATCGTAGTGTAATTGCAATACAAAATTTATAAAATCAAATCTATGTTCAATAAAATCCACCACATTGCCATTATCTGCTCGGATTACCAAAAATCCAAAGATTTTTACGTGAATAGATTGGGCTTTACCGTACTTGCTGAAGTATACCGTGCAGAACGGAAATCGTACAAACTGGATCTGGCGGTGAATGGTGTATATCAGATCGAACTTTTTTCTTTTGAAAATCCGCCAGCAAGGCCATCGCGACCAGAGGCACAGGGTTTGCGCCATTTGGCCTTTGAGGTAACGGATATTGAGCAGGAAATTAAGCGATTAAATGAACAGGGAATTGTGACCGAACCGATCCGCATTGATAAATTTACCGATAAGCGTTTTACTTTTTTTGCAGACCCGGATGGTTTACCTTTAGAATTGTACGAGGTTTAGCATGAGTATTTTTAAATTCAAGCAGTTTGAGGTCGATCAGACAGGTTGCGCCATGAAGATTAATACCGATGGGGTTTTAATTGGGGCTATGGCAAATCAACATGCGCCTAAAAATATATTGGATATCGGAACGGGTACCGGAGTAATTGCATTGATGTTGGCGCAACGTTTTCCTGAATCACATATATATGCGGTGGAGATAGACGGGCAGGCAGCAGAAACAGCAGGAAGAAATTTCCAGTTGTCAGTTTTTAGTGAGCGGTTAAGTATTAACCATATCGCAATTGAACAATACAACCCAGCTACGCAATTTGATCTGATTGTTTCCAATCCACCTTTTTTTGTGAATGATCTTAAAAATGAAGAAGTACGAAAAGGCATTGCCCGGCATGCAGGTGAAGATTTTTTTGGGTTGTTAATTGAAAAATCAAACTCACTTTTGGCTGATGAGGGGCAAATCTGGCTTGTTTTACCGGTTAAACAGGCTGATGAAGTAATTGCAATCGCATCTCAATATCATTTATCTATAGCGGAACGGATCAATTTGCATTCCGATGAAAATAAGCCAACTTTTAGGCAGATCATCTGTTTAGGGAAAAATAAAACGATATTAAAAGAAAGTGACTTCTACCTATATGAAGATTTGAAGGTGCATACGCCTGAATATAAAATATTGCTTAAAGATTTCTTTTTGGCGTACTAATAAAATAGAATTTACACGTTTTCTGATATAATCTCATTATCATTTGTAATTTAGGAGGTGTAATCTCATCTAATTTAAATGAAAAGTATCCTAAATGCGTTCTTGCTCTGCCTCCTGGCAATATCTTCACTTGCTCAATCAAAAAAACAAAAAACCGGAGATCCTTTAGCGGGAATCGATACTTTGCTAAACAGGATCCTGAAAGATCAGCAGGTGGCTGGTTTTGCGGTAGCCGTGGTAAAAGGCGATCAGATAATTTATAGTAAAGGCTTTGGTTACCGAGATGTCGAAAGCAAAAAACCGGTTACACCGAATACGCTTTTTGCTATTGGTTCGAGCACTAAATCATTTACTTCTGCACTTATTGGTTTACAGCAAAAAGAAGGGAATCTGTCATTTGATGGTATTGCTACTTCCTATTTGCCACAGTTAAAGTTTTATAATGATAACATGAACAACCAGATTACCGTTCGCGATATGATGTGTCACCGCACCGGTTTATCACGTTACGATTTATCCTGGTTCGTGTTTAATACTTCCAACCGCGATAGTATTATACAAAGGGTGCGTTATATGGAGCCAACTGCTCCTGTACGCGCGAAATGGCAATACAATAATTTTATGTTTTTGGCACAGGGCATGATAGTTGAAAAACTGACCGGTAAAACCTGGGAGCAAAACATTAAAGAAAAGTTTTTTAATCCCTTGGAGATGAGCCGTTCCAATACCAGTATTTTGGAATTCGAAAAGGATAATGATGCTTCGTTACCCTATACTATAAATGATAAAGGTGCTATTGAAAAGATTGATTATTACAATATAGACGGAATGGGACCGGCTGGTAGCATCAATAGCAGTGCGAACGATATGACGCACTGGTTAAAAGTGTGGATTAACGGGGGGACTTATAAAGGAAAAGAGATTTTACCTGCGTCTTATATAAGAGAGGCTGCGAGCTCGCAGATGGTAATAAGCGGTGGTTTACCCGAAGCGGATAAGGATATTTACCTGTCTAACTATGGTTTTGGCTGGATGATCAGTTCTTACCGTGGGCACTATATGGTAGAACATGGTGGCAATATCAATGGCTTTTCGGCAAGTGTATCCTTTTTTCCTACAGATAAAATAGGTATTGTGGTTTTAACCAATCAAAATACTTCCAATGTTCCTAAAATTGTTTACAGCAGCATTGCCGATAGGCTATTGGAACTGAAAAATATTGACTGGAACGGCCGGGCTACCAAAGCTAAAGCGGAAGCGAAAGAGCGGGAGAAGGCAGCAAAAAAGACAACTGAAAGCACCCAAGCTTTACATACGAAACCTTCACATCCTTTAAAAGATTACGATGGGCTGTTTGATCATCCTGCCTATGGTTTGATCAATGTGTCATTTAAAAATGATTCGCTATTTGCCATGATGGGAAAAGAGAAACTTTTGCTCAGGCATTATCATTATGATGTATTCAGCATCAGTAGCATAGATAAAAAGGGAAAGATTGATACGGCAGAAAGCGATCTGCGTTTTAATTTTATCAGCGGACAGGACGGTAAAATTGAAGGAATTAGCCTTCTGCTCGAGCAGGGCATAAAACCGGCCATTTTTACATACAAACCAAAAACGGTTGAATTGAGTGCTGAAACGTTAGAAAGTTATATCGGTAGTTACGGCGATAAGGGAATGACCAAGGTGTATTTAAAAGGCAAAACATTATTTGTTTCAGTCCCCGGTCAGCCAGAATACGAAACCATTTCAGTAGGAAACGATGTTTTTAATTTTAAAAATTTAAAAGGCTTTAGTTTAAAATTCGAGAAGAAAGAAGGTGTACCAAAAGCTTTGTCTGTTTCATTTATACAGCCTAACGGAACATTTAGGCAGGTTAGGCAAAACTAAAACCAGAGGTGATCAGCCTGGTCATCCGGCATCATTAGAATTTCTACACATTGGTATATCCTTAAAGTAAAACATCTTTTAACAGCTGTTTTAAATGGACAGAAAATAATTAACCCGTAATTAATTTGTAAGGCGTAATGCATATTAACTTTACATCGTGAAAAAAATAGGATTAATTTCAGATACGCATGGGTTTTTAGATGATGCGGTTTTTAAGCATTTTGAAAGTGTGGACGAAATCTGGCATGCCGGTGATTTTGGTCAGGATGTAGCTGCGCCGCTGGCGGCTTTTAAACCTTTGCGTGGGGTATTCGGAAATATTGATGATGCAGCGATCAGAAATGAATTTCCGGAGAAAAATCGATTTAGCTGCGAAAGCGTAGATGTATGGATGACGCATATCGGCGGATATCCGGATAAATACTCATCTTATGTAAAACCTGAAATATACACTAACCCTCCAAAGTTATTCATCACCGGGCATTCGCACATTTTAAAGGTAATGTTTGATGAAAAGATAAAATGTTTGCATATAAACCCTGGTGCGGCGGGAAAACACGGTTGGCATAAAGTGCGAACCTTGATTAGATTTTGTATTACTGACGAAAATATTCATACCTTAGAGGTCATAGAGTTATCGGGTAGATAATGTAAAATATACACTAAGTATGGTTTGTGGCGTTAAAACACTAGGACAATTTATTATAGAAAAACAGGCAGATTTTCCTTATGCCAAAGGCGAGCTTTCGAGGCTGCTGCGCGATATTGGGATTGCTGCCAAAATTGTTAACCGCGAAATTAACAAAGCCGGTCTGGTTGATATCCTTGGTGATATGGGAACCACTAATATTCAGGGCGAAGAACAGAAAAAACTGGATGTTTATGCTGATAAACAATTTATTGCAGCCTTAACCAGCGGAGGTGAATGTTGCATCGTAGCTACGGAAGAAGAAGATGAAATTATCCATATTGATTCGCCAGTTTCGCAAAATGCAAGATATATCGTGTGTATCGATCCTTTGGATGGATCGTCGAATACCGATGTAAATGTTGCCGTGGGTACTATTTTTTCTATTTACAGAAGGAAATCGCTCGAGGGTAGGGCCAGTTTAACTGATGTGCTGCAAAAAGGTACTGAACAGGTGGCTGCTGGCTATGTTATTTATGGTTCTTCTACCATGCTGGTTTATACCACCGGAAAAGGGGTTAATGGTTTCACGCTCGATCCATCTATTGGTGAGTTTTGCCTTTCGCACCCACAGATGAAAATACCGGAAAACGGGTATATGTACTCTGTAAACGAGGGTAACTATGTGCATTTCCCGGATGGGGTAAAAAAATACATTAAATATTGCCAGGTAGAAGATGAAGCCACAAAACGTCCGTATACTTCACGTTATATCGGCTCTATGGTGGGCGATATCCATCGCAATTTAATTAAAGGTGGGATTTATATTTACCCCACCACTTCACGTTCGCCAAATGGAAAACTGAGGTTGTTGTATGAATGTAACCCAATGGCTTTTATTATTGAGCAGGCTGGGGGTAAGGCCAGTACCGGTTTCGAACGTATATTGGATATTAATCCAACAGAATTACATCAAAGGGTTCCAGTTTTTATCGGATCAAAAAATATGGTCGAAAAAGCTGAAGAAATGATGTTGTTATATACGGAAAAATCAATCGCTATTGAAAATGATATAGAAGCTAAACTCGAAGATTTAAATGTAATCGGCGGTTTGGATTAAAGCAAGCTTGCCTTATTTCTTTCTGCTTCAAAAAAACTATCTATAGCTAAGTTTGCCTTGTCTTGAGAAGCAAATACGGCTAACCGGTCGCAACGTTCATTTTCTGGATGAGCGTTGTGGCCTTTAATCCAAACGAATTTTACTTTATGCAGCTTATATAGCTCAAGGAATCTCAACCACAAGTCTTTGTTTTTCTTATCCTTAAAACCTTTGCTTACCCAGCCGAAAACCCATTTCTTCTCCACGGCATCTACCACGTATTTCGAATCTGAATAAACGGTTACCTCTTGGTTTAAGCTTTTTAATGCTTCTAATCCTTTTATTACAGCCAATAGTTCCATGCGGTTATTGGTAGTCATCCTAAAGCCGCCACTTAACTCCTTATAGTGTTGCCCTGCTCTTAATATGGTACCCCAACCACCTGGTCCGGGGTTTCCGCTAGCTGCTCCGTCTGTATAAATTTCGATCATAAACGTGGTAAAGTTATGTTTTTAGGTTTAAAACTGTCTATTTTATCTGTTGCTGAAATTTTTTTTCAAATTCAAATAATTGAATGTTAAGGAATTAAAAATTTGTTGTAAAAACATTGAAAAAAATATTTGCAGGGAATGTTAAAAGTCGTACTTTTGTGACATCAAAAAAACACGGTGGCTGTAGCTCAGTTGGTTAGAGTATTGGTTTGTGGTGCCGAGGGTCGTGGGTTCGAGCCCCATCAGCCACCCGTAAGCCCTTTAAGATATCTTAAAGGGCTTTTTTATTTTTAGGCGATTTTCAAATCGTCGAATAGAGCCAATAAAGAATGTTTTTTGGTTCGAGCCCCATATGGGTACCTTTACAGGGCAAAGGATTTTTAAAGATCTTTTGCCCTTTTTTATTTACTTCTAATTTATTTTTTATCAGGTAGATAAGTTGAAATTTTTGGATCACCAAAGCGGTTCGATGTTGTAGGCTCTCAAAATCGAATTTTTCGGGGAACATCGAACCAATCAGCCTTCTCTTATCATTAATGGCCGATTTGGTGAAAATTGGGGTAGTTAGGCCAAGTTCCTGCAGATAAATCAGGCTTTTGTTGGCCTGGTTCAACCGATAAAGCGGCAAGGTATCTTCATCGCCCACGAGTATATTTGTATAGGATCCTTCAAAACCCAGAAGCCCGGTTAGCCTTCCGTTTTTAAGATCTGAAACATTTTCCCGGGTCACCAGCTCTGAAAACCACGCGCCGTCAACCTCTATACGGGAGTTGTCCGCCAGAAAAATATGCTGGTCCAGCATTTCCCTGACCTTCGCCCGGTGTGCTTCGCCTTCAGCCGGGCATGAATCGCGTCCAACTGAAGCGCTGTCGAATTGCTGAAGTTCATCAGCAAATTGAGGCCATCCTTAGGTAGAAAAGCAGTAGATGTGCCACCGTCATCAATAATGCGCAAAATGCCGTGCCTGAACAGATAAAGGGTATTGGTAATCCCAAGCAGCTCGATCACTGGTTCCAGGATATCCAGACGTATCACCAGTTCATCATTGGTCAGCAAAGCGGTCAGCAGGCGGGAAAGCTCGTGCTGCTTTTCAAAAGCCTCCAGTTCAGGTGCCTGTTGTCCAAAAAAACCTATGCTGAGCTGGTGAGCTCATTTTTGGCGCAGGAGCGTTTGCGTAATGAAATCCTGGCGCTGTTACATGCGCTTTCGGGAAGGGGGGCCTTGTCTTCAACAGTGGTTGACCCTCTGGGCGGTTTGCAGCGAGAGTTCAAATGGACGGGGGAGGATATTCACCTGATTGAGCTGGTAAATGGTATCCATTTAACGGGACAGGTCAATAGTGGCAGTATCGGTATTGTGGAATTGTTCAAGGTGGTGGGTACGTTTTTCGGAGTGAACCATCGAGTGTCCAAACGCGGCTTTGATGATCTGAAGGCGAGGAAAACGATCAGTAGGACGGCTTTTTTGGACATTATGAGGTTAGCGGTGCTGAAGAAAATGGATGATGATGATGCTTTTGATCCGGGGAAGGCAGCGCGCAGAAATGGGTTTTGAATTTTTCCGACTGTCCAAGCTACTGACTGGAATTGGCCACCGTACAGAATGCGGGGCTGGATCGTAAAATCCATTGAGCAATAAATGAAAAACGGGAGCACATCCCAAGATTGCTTCCCGTTTAATCTAAATTAACACGTAGATCGATTAAATAGGGCTGATCAAAATGTCGGTCGGCAATTAATCGAATAGGACCCAATCAATCAAAGCAATATATAAAGAGGCTAATAAAACAAAGTGTGAAGTGTTTGCACTACTACCTTCGGTTCAAACCCGACATAAGCTTGTCTGCTAACATGAAGTTTATCTGTAACCTCTTTCGACTCACTTGACGAGGTATTCTTAGATTCCTTATAACCTGACCGACTTGAAATATCAAATTTGCTTTGGTAATATTTAAGTGAGATAAGCTTAGCTAAAAGTATATATGTGAAAAAAATCTCATCGATAGTCGTATTTAAGGGATGATTTAATTTTTTGAAAGGTTCAACTGTATTCTGTTAAATTTTTAACAAACAATAACTTCTTGATTACTAATTTAGATGAGAACAGTTGAAGATATCTTAAAACTCAGCCAGCTCTTTCTTGGTCGATAATAATTCTGAATCTATTTTATCTAAAATCACGGATGGTTGTTCTCCATCAAATTTCCTTGCAAATAGGTATCGGCTTCTTTTTATAAGCTTCATAGCATTTTTTTCAAGAACTCTAGGATGCATGTAAGGGGAATCCCACTTAATTAAATGAAGATTTCTATTCACTAAATTTTCCTTCACAAACTCATCGTCACAATTTAAAAGCAATGTTTGAAAAAAGCTTTCATCAGGAACGTCGACTGCCTTGTAATATGTTATGAAATCGGGATTGAATTCTAAAAATTCGAAGATTATTCCAAGTACTTGAAATGGAAGCGAAAACCACTGGGAACCACAGTAAATTTCTATTTGTTCAGTGATTATTTCAAAACATGGAAATCTCAGTTTGCCTCCATAAACCCATTTATCATAGGGTATTTTATTATAATTTAGGAAGATACTGTTATTATTGAACTCTAGATAAGAACGTATATATTTATTATTTTTAATCGGATAATCCTGACCGCTTAGCAATATGATCCTCGTAGTCATGGTCAACCCTGTATGTACGTAATGGAAGCAGGTCAATGTTGCCTCTACAATTGCAAAACTACCCCAACTTGTCATCGAACGTTTGGGTATGAAATGTACCCTAAGTAGATCTCTTTCGGTAAAGATTTCAATGAAGTTCTTAATGTCTGAGTAAAAATCAATGTGAATCACAAAAAACGTCTTTTCACACGATAAAGCTCTCACAAGTCTTAATAACTGTTTCGGGTTTTTATGCGCTAAAATGATATATGTTATATGCATTCTCGTTTAGTTAATTATTTTTGACCTATAGTTCAATCTCAATATTGGTTATGAATATACATGTATCAAATTAATATAATTTTGTGTATATTTTGTAATTCAGAGATTCATAAATATTTTCCTCTTTGGTTATCACCATGAGAAGGTTAAGATAATTAATATTTCGTATCCCGTTGCTGTGTCTTTTAATAAAGAAAACCCAGATAACCTCGCGAATTTTAGTAAAAGAATTACAGATATTTTACTAATTAAAAATGTGTTTAACCCAGTTGCATTTTTTTTCTTTCGTGATGCCCATTATATTATTATATTGCTGTGGATATTAACCGTAAAAATAATCACATTTATAGCGATTTAACATTGGGGTATTCAAATCTAATAGGTTGTTCCTATTTTTTCAAGAATTGACTAAACTTCATGAACAAATTCCATCTGTGACCAACTCTATTGTTGTTCAAGAGGATGCGATTGTTATTTTCAATTCTAATTCTTTGGGCCAAAGACGAATGTATCAACGTGGTTTTATACACGCGTTTTCTTATTTACGTTTTGAGAAACAACATAAGGAATTTTTGCCAGCTATTTACCCCCCCCCCCGAAAAACCTGTAATCATCGGTGACTATATCCGAAAAAAAAAGATAGATATGAGGCTGTTAAAGAAAGAGGTAGCAAGGGTTATCGATGTAACGGAAGATTTTGTATTACTCGTTGGGAGAAGAAGGATTCTGTTCAGCAGATTAAATAGTTTCCACAAATCCCCAAATTTTTAGGCTATTGTCCGGTTGAATTTGGCGAGATAACATTTGCTGGACAATTGAAGGCTTACAGATGCTGCAACGGTCTTGATAACAAAAACTGGCTAATCTGCTTACTATGCTGACAGGCCAAAGTACCCAGCAGGACATACATGATAAACTAATCGAAAAAGCAAAGCTAACGACTACGGACCTATCGGCCAGTGAGATCTCCTACAGCTTAGGCTTTGAGCACCCGCAATCCTTTAGCAAGTTATTCAAGACTAAATTAGGATGCTCTCCATTACAATTCAAAGTTTCGTTTAATTAAATAGTGACTTATATTCTTATAGAAAAATACCGTTTTTCAAAAAAAATATTTGGCTGATTAATTAAATTGAAATTGGATATTTTTACCTCAAATTACAATACTGTATGGAGTCCGAATAATCAACGATTATCAAAGAGGCTTACAAAGCATTTAATGCAAGAGACATCGATAGTGTTTTTAAACTTATGGATATCAACATACATTGGCCAAAGGCTTTTGAGACTGGATATGTAATTGGTAATGATGCTGTCAGAGAATGGTAGACGCAGCAATGGGGTGAAATTGATCCACTTGTACAACTGATTACCATCAAGGGACGTCCAGGCTGAAAAGTAGATGTCATGGTTCATCAACTGGTGAAAGATCTGAATAATAAGATCTTAATTGACGGTAGCGTCAAGTATACTTTTGAAATCAAGGATCAAAAATTGCTTAAGATGGGTATAGCGGACGAATAGCTCCTGATCGTTAATCATGAAAAAACACTCTTGCAATATTGGAGTAAGAGTTATAACTAGCAATTAGTGGTTGTTTAACAAATAACAACTACTAACTTTTCCCTAGTTTTTCAATGTCCATCAGTTAATCGTTTGTATTACTAGCAGGAAAGGATACAACACCTGCTGTTGCATTCTTTTATTTAAATTAATACTCTCAATCGATGATTGATGCGAGGCTCTCCCCATTATACATGCTTTTATCTTAATGTGATATAGTATTAGGATAATTACATACTCATTTGACGGATTTTTGTCATAAAATACTTATACTTGTCTGTAGTATTTATATGTAAATCCAGATGAATTGAAAATATCGAACAAATAACCTAACCCCACACTACTCTTCCTATAAGTTGCACTCTTACTTTTTGTTAATGATAAATTACTTATTGCTAAATCTTAAAAAGACATTACTCTTTATTTTTTTATTTTTGAACGCCGTTGCCTACAGCCAAAATAGCAATCGCACTATACAAGGAAAAGTTCAAGATATGTCATCAGAAGTAGCGTTAGTTAATACTTCAGTTGTTCTTCTAAACTCTAATTCTTTTATAATTTCTGATACTCGTACATCCATTGATGGTACGTTTAAATTTAAAAAGGTTGACACGGGTAACTATGTTCTTTTGTTTACAAGGCATGGGTATGTTGACTTTTCAAAGAAAATTAATATAGGTAATTATTCAAAAAACATCTTGGATCAGGATATTATTAAGCTTTACAAAAAAGAAATATTGCTAAATGAGATCGTTATTCGAGCGAAAGTCAGTGCGATTAAAATTATTGGGGATACTATACAATATCAGGCCGATAGTATAAAGCTAGCCCCAAATGCATCGGTTGAGGATTTGCTGCGTCAGCTTCCAAACATCCAAATCGACGAAAAGGGGAAAATTATGGCCCATGGTAAAGAGGTAAGGAAAGTTTTGGTAGATGGTGAGGAATTCTTTGGGAATGACCCGTTACTTACTACCAGAAATCTCAGAGCTGATATGATTGATAAAGTGCAATTATATGATAAGAAGTCTGACGCGGCAGTATTTACTGGAATTGATGATGGAGTAAAAGATAAGACTATAAATTTAAAGTTGAAGGAATCAAAAAAGCATGGGTACTTCGGTCGGGCTACGGCTGGTGCTGGAAACAAAGACTTCTACAATTTACAAGGAATGGTTAATCTTTTTCAGACAAAAAGAAGAATATCAGCCTACATAACTAGTGGTAATATTGGACAGTCAGGATTGGCGAAGGAAGATAATGAAAGAATTGGCAATGATGATGAAGGCTCGGGGAATTATGATGGTAAGGGAATCCCCCGCATCACTTCAGCAGGGGTTCATTATGATGATAAATGGAATAATGATAAAACTTCCATAAATGCAAACGGGAAGATTACAATTAGTGATGTTAATAAAGTAAGTTCAACGATAACGAATTATATTTTACCTGGCCAGGAGCAACAGATTAATACCTTTTCTACAAATGACAATAATGAAATAAATAATAAGTACAATTTCAATTATAAAACTAATTTTTCTAATAATTCAATAATTAGGGTTTTTGCGGACATTAATTATTTAAAAAGAAAGTCCACTGATAATTTATTTTCAAGCACCGAAAATGCAAATGAATTGGTACTAAATAGTCTGGAAACAAAATCTAGTGAAAATCAATTTAAAAACTTGAATTTTAACCTTGAATGGCAAAAAAGATTTAAAAAAGTGGGAAGAACCCTTTCAGCATATTTGAACACAAATTTTCAAAAAATAAATACAAACGGATCTGCCCGGTTTGAGAATAGTTTTTTCAACTTATCTGGGGGTATAGATAGCGTAAGTAACTTACAATTAATAAAATCCTTTATAACAAACAATAGAACAACTAGCCTTAACACGATCTACACTGAAGCGATCTCTAAAAATATAAATGTGTCTTTTAGCCATAATTTAGTTAGTAATGAATCTGATGATGATAGACGATCATTCGATGATATTCAGCTACAAGCCCAAAATAGTAGATTTTCTGCCCACCTTTTAAATAGTTACCTTATAAATAAAGGTGGTTTGAATCTGAGCTATGGAGGGCAAAAGTTATCTGTAAATATTTCAGGTAGCTATGGTCATCAAAACTTGCAAATTGAGGATGATAATCTATTTAGCAAGTTAAAAAAAGATTACATTTTATTCGAACCCCGTCTAAAAATCAATTTTAAATTCACCGATTATCGTTTCTTGGAGCTTAGTTATTTTGGTAATCGTAATTCGCCTACATATAACCAATTGCTGCCTTCACGGTCCAATAATAGCCTAACTAGTGTTTTTTTGCCAAACTCATTTTTAAGAAGCAGTCATTCTGACGGTTTCAATTTAAATTTGGTAAGGTTTGATGTTTCTACCGAAAGCAGCTGGAACATTGCTGCCAGTTTTGAACAAGTCTCAGACCCCATCACCTTAACTTCTGTGACAAGTCCTAGCGGCATTTTTACCTATCAATACAAAAACCTTTTTGACAAGCGCAATCAAACAATCTCAATTAGTGTTTTGCAGAGTTTAAAAATAAGAGCTCTTGATGGTAGATTTTCAAGCGGCTTCGCTTATTTCAGAAATAATATTTTTAATGAAACAAATTCAACTGTAAATAAATTAGCATTAAATAATTATAATTTTAGTTTTAGTTTCAATAAGGCGAAAGAAAAAAAGTACCAATTTGACCTTAATACATTGTTAGCTTACAACACGAATAATTTTTCTTTAAATCAGGTTGATAATAACGATTATTTTAGTATTTCGACCAAATTTGATATTGATGTCTACATCAGATCTATTAAAGTCCATAGTGATTTTAATTATCAATGGTTGCAGAAGACTTCTTTAACCAATAGAAGTTTCAATCGTGTAATTTGGAATTCTTGGATTGGTAAATATTTTTTCAAAGGACAACCTTTGTTGTTTAAGGTAGCCTGTAATGATATTTTAAATCAAAATGTGGGACTTAGCCGAGTTGCAACCAGTAATTACTTTACCCAAAATACCTTTAACACCCTCCAGCGGTTTTTCCTGTTTTCTGCTGTGTGGAATTTTAATAAATTCAATTAAATTGTATGTATAATGAGATTTTTTTTAATGTTTCTATTTCTATTTCTTCTATCTGGAACTTTACAATGTCAGATTCTAGATTTTGTAGCTCATGGGCAGTTTGAATTTGAAAGAAAAATCAATACTTATCCTATTTACGAGGGATTGCTTTTAGATAATAAAAATGTAAAGGAGGAAGATAAAGCTAAATCCTTTATTGACTTTAAATCCAAAAACGCCCAGTTTTTGTCAACTACTTTTAAGTTTTCCTTTAACCATAACACATGGTGCTATGAATTTTATGAGGGAGATAACAAAAATTTTTTGAGTGGGGCAGCTTTTGACAATATCATTTATGGCAATATAGATACTGACAATTACATTTCACAAATGAATGTTTTCGGGAACAAATTTATTGTATCTGATAGCTTAAGGAAAATTAAATGGAGATTGACGGATGAGCTTAGGGAAATAGCTGGATTTCAGTGTCGACGGGCCAATGCCTCTCTAAATGACTCAGTGTATGTTGTTGCATATTACACAGATCAAATACCACTTAAGTCTGGTCCAGAAATGTTTAATGGTCTGCCAGGAATGATCCTCGGTGTATTTCTGCCTAATGAACACATATCCTGGTTTGCAACCAAATTTAACGGAAATGTTTTAGATGTTAAGCAATATAACGAGGTCAATGCGAAAATACAAAGAAAGACTTATGAGGATACCTATAAGAAGTTTTTAAATCAATATGGACTGACATCAAAATGGTTTAAAAGTTTTTTAAATTATTGACATTTAACTATTATCCAGACACTTTTTGTCTTCAGGGTTAACATCCCTTAATAATCTAATTATTAATACCATTCAGATTATTTGGTCAAAGATTGTCTTTCAGATTGCTTTATTGACTTTGGTACAGGTTGTCATGAAATATTTGCAGGCCTTCTCTTATGGTTGTACTAGGAAGGTAGCCCAATAATTTCTTTGCCTTGCTTATATCGGCATGGGTAGTTGGTACGTCCCCAGCTTGTTCAGGCATCCTTTTAAAATGCGCTGTTCTTTTGCAGACGTTCTCAATTTCGGTGATTAAGCTGTTGAGCATAATAGGTGAATTACTTCCTATGTTTATCACTTCATAACTTGATTTCTCATAGTCAATGGCGGCTACAATGCCAGAAAGGACGTCATCAATGTAGGTATAATCCCGAATAGAATTGCCCTGCCCATAAACGGTTATAGGTTCATTATTGATAATGGAGTGAAAAAATTTATTTATAGCAAGATCCGGACGTTGGCCGGGTCCATAAACTGTAAATAACCTCAATGCAATAAATTGTATATTGGATGATTCCGAAAAAAGTTTTCCAAGTTTTTCACCATACACTTTAGAGACAGCATAAGGACTTATAGGGCACAGCTCAGACTCCTCATTCCAAGGCAAATATTGGTTAATACCGTAGACACTACTGGACGAGGCAAATATAAATTTTTTAACCCGTTTATTTAAAGCAAATGTTAACATTGATTTGGTCCCTTCTACATTTACATGATTATATAAAATTGGGTTAGAAATACTCTCTCTTACGCCAGCCTTTGCCGCTAGGTGTATAATAATGTCAACCTCATCTAAATTAGATATTTCATTTATGTTCAATATGTCTCCGCAAATAAACTTAAAATCTACGTTTCCATTGAAAAAAGACAGATTTCGGTTTTTAACCTCAACAGAATAATTATCGTCTAAATTGTCAAGACAAATTATCTTAAATTTTTTAGTCAAAAGTAGTCTTTTGATTAAGTTGCTTCCTATAAAGCCAGCACCACCAGTAACTAAAATTTTTGTCATAGTTAGTTTTTTGACTGATTTTCATTTAAATTATCAGCGGATAAATTACAAAATATTGGCCTACTATTTTCTTTTCTGGATAAATAATTCAGCTAAATCCGATTTTTAGGACTAAGAAATTAGTAGGATTAATCTGAAGCTTTTTAGAATTCGGATTCATCAAAATATTTCCAATTTAAAAATCAGTTTTTGTTGCCACATAGATATTATATTAGTAAGTTTGGTTAAATCAGATTGAATGTACGGCTGAAGCTAGATCGAAATAAATATTACAGATAAGATCTGGAATGACGAATTTCTATTTATCACCGACAGACGCCAATTTTTTTGTTGCTTACCAAATTTGCATATGGTTTTTAGTAGCTGATTCAGTCGAGATATATACGTTGTGCTATTAGCAGGTTATACGTAAATTGGAATGGTTAGAAAATTCAATAATTAACTTACGAAATCATTTACTTAAATATAGATATGAGTTCTTCCCTTGTTTTAATTCGATTATTATGTATACACCTTATAATTCTTAGTTTTGGCTCCACTTTAAATGCTCAAAATAAGGTTGAATCATATACTAAAGAGCTTAATTTATTAATAAAGCCAATTGCTACAGATGGTGATGGTCAAATTACTCAAACAGGTGTCCCTAGTTCAATTTTGGATGATAAATACATCATCGGTTTAGGAGAATCTACACATGGTACAAAAGAATTTAATTTGTATAGGTTCGCATTGATAAAAGAATTAATCTTGAAACAAAATGTCAAGATGGTTGTAATGGAAACGGATTATTGCTATTCGAAAACGTTAAATAATTATTTAATAAGTGATTCTAATGACAGCCTAATTAAATATATTACGAAAACAGGATTGTATGGAATTTACCGTACCCAAGAGGTTTTCGAAATGCTGAACTGGATAAAGCAGTATAATCTAACAAAAGATAAGAAAGACAGAGTACAATTTTTAGGTTTAGATATGCAAGATCCCTTTATCCTTTCCGATCAAATTTTGGTGGAGTTTCCTGATCTAAAATCAATGAATAGTTTAATCTATGATCAATTGATTTCATTTAAAGACCTTTTTAAAGATGGAAATTCGTTTAAAATGTCGAGTACAAATAAACGAAAATATCAAGATATGGCCGATGAAATTCAAAAGTTGGTAATGTCTAGGAAGGCAATTAATTCTGTAGAGCTTAATACATTAAGCAGGTTATTAAGACAGACCATTGATCTGCAAGGAACGTTTGGGACCTTTAAAAATTACTTTTCTGCATACAATAATATTCGGGATAAATATATGGCCGATAATGTATTGGCTTTTCACCAGCAACTTTCCAAGGATGATAAATTAGTTGTTTGGGCACATAACACTCATATAGCGCATGCCACGCTTGACGGAGCTAAAAGAATGGGGGCGTATTTCAAAGATAAATTAAAGGATAAATATTTTGCTATTGGGGGTGCATTTGATGAAGGATCAGTTAGGATTTACGACTTTGGGGCTTCCAATATGTATAAAAATTTTGACTACCCGACTTCACAAAATAAATACTCCATAGAATATATTCTGAAAGAATGTAAGTACCCAAACTTTTATTTTACAACAAGCGATATTCTAAAGAATAAGGAACTCCAATCGTGGGTTGAGGATTATAAATATACTAGGGTAATTGGAGCTACATACCATAAGGATCCTGCGAAAGACTATTCAAAAGTTGCTTTTGCGGAATGTTTTGATGGAATGTATTTTTTTAAAATAGCCCATGGTGCTGAAAATGTAAGACAAACGCCTTAAAATGGAAAACCAAATTGAAAAAATTAGAATTGAGCATAACAGAATTCTATTTAGTATTTTAAACAATGATATCAAAAAAGAAAGAGGCATTGGAATTTATACTGGATTATCAGGTGACATAATTTTCCTAGCTCAAAATTATATTCAAGATTTTGATGATAAAATTCTTGATAAAATCAATGAATTACTAGATTGCTGCCTAGAATATCTCGAAATTGGCGAATATAACAATCCTACATTTTCCGCAGGTATTGCAGGGTATGCCTGGGTCGTTAATTATTTGGTTGAAAATGAAATAATTGATAAAGATTCAAACGAAGTTTTGGAAGTGCTAGATCCTTTTCTGAAAAGAGAAATAAAAAATATGTTAATACATCAGAATTATGATCTTTTAAATGGAGCTCTTGGAATTGGTATCTATTTTTTAAAACGCAAAGATTTTGGAGCTGTTGAAGAGCTAATCGAATATTTAGACGATAGGAAAATAAAAATTGGAAACGAATATCTATGGGAGGTAGATAAACGGCAGTATCAGATGGGATTTGTATTTGATTTTAGTTTAGCACATGGGGCTGCTGGAATTTTGTATTTTCTAAACAAATGCGAGCAACAGGGAATTAGATCGGCAACTTGTCAAAAATTAATAGATGGAATCCTATGTTTTTTTCAAAATAATCTTCAAGATCATGAAAAAATTGGCTCCTATTTTGGAAACCGAATAGATAGGTCCGAATATTATTCAAATTCTAAAACTGAAATGATGAGTAGGGTTGGTTGGTGTTATGGTGATTTAAGTATTTTGCATACGATCAACGGATTATTGTCATCATCTTATGGAATCGGGCATTTAAGGGATGAGGCAGCCTCAATGCTAAAAAACACGGCGAAAAGATTTAGCGTTGAAAGTTCCCTAGTCTGTGATGCTGGGTTTTGTCATGGTTCGTCGGGAAATGCTTTTATATTTCGTGATCTGTTTCTCAAAACAGATATAGAAGAATTTAGACTTGCTAGTGAATTTTGGATTGATAAAACAATATCATTTCTAAAGTCTTCAGGTGATGAGCAACCTAAATATGTTTTCATTGGTGGCGAAAATTCCATGGAAGTTGAGTGTGATAATTTACTTGAGGGAACATTGGGCATTGGCATAACATACAATTATTTTTTGTTTAATAACCTACCCGCTTTTAAAGATATTTTTATGCTATCATGACAGGGGGCTTCTGTCATGATCTCCCAAATTCTTATTAATCAACCTATAAAAAATATTCAAACTTAATTAATGCGTCGTCAACCAGATTTTATTTTTTTAAGAAGTCCGACTTTCAGTCTGAAAGATATTAACGAAAATACCCTTTCCAAATCATCTATTTTCGATGAAGCTCTTTTTGTGGCATCGAAGGATCTTTATGATGAAATCCATTATGAATTCCCCAGGGATATAAAAAAGCAGTCGAAGGTAAACTCTAGCCTGATAAAATATTGGATCCGGGCTTGTACACGCTGTACGCCATTCGGCCTATTTGCTGGCGGTCTGATGGTCAACCTAACTGAAAACCCCACTTCACTTATTTTAAAAGAGAATAATGCCCATATCAAGAAAGCACGTTTGGATATGATATGCTTGGAACAGATAACGCATAAGTTACTCAAAATACCGGAAGTCAGAGAAAAGGTAATCCATTTTCCGAACGATAGTCTCTATGAAATAAATCAGGAATATAGATATATCGAATACGAAATCAATAATGGAGAAAAAAAGTATAAACTAAGTTCAATACCTAAGACGGAATATCTTGAGAAGATCTTGGACAGGGCTAATAAGGGATGTAACATTGTAGAGCTAACGAAATATTTGGCTCAAATTGAAAGTGTTGAAGAAGAGGATGCTCTGGAGTACATTGTTCAATTATCAGACGCTCAGATTTTAATTTCAGATATTGAGCCGAATATAACAGGTGACGATCCCTTATCCCGACTGATCGGATCGTTGAAGATGACTAACTTACCAAAATCCATTTTGGATAGAATGCTAAAGGTTCAATCGATCTTAGAATCATCAAATCCAAATATTGAAGACTATCAAAATATTAGGCAAGAAATAGATTTTTTTGATATTGACACCAAGAATATTCTTCAAGTAGACCTGACATTGGCTCCCGAGACCGTCAATGTTAACAAGGATCTTATCACTGAAATAGTTGAACAGCTCAATAGACTTTTGGTCTTGAAAATTGAAGGCGAAACAATGGATTTAAGAAACTTCAAGGATAAGTTTTTTGAAAAGTATGGTTATCAAAATGTGCCACTGAGTTTGGTCATGGATTCTGAATTTGGTATTGGCTATTCTTACTTAGCTGATGGTCATCAAGATAAATCTTCCATGATCGATGATTTAACTTTAAGGAATAAAAAAAGTATTGATGATGAATATCATACATTTAACTATATTCAAAAACTCGCATTTACAAAGTTTAACGAATATCTAGAGTCTTCTGAAAAAATAATTGAGATTACTGAACAGGACCTAAAAAATATAGAACCCTTCACTAAGGATCTTGAGATTGCCACTAGCTTATATACAATGGGAAATCTACATTCGAAAAACGGAAGGATTGACAAAGATAATTTTTTATATGACCTTATTTTAATAGGAGGGCCATGTGCAGCTACTCTATTAGGCCGTTTTACCTGTGACGATCCTGAGTTGCTAAATGGTATTAGACGATATTTAAAAGAAGAAGAAGATGAATATCCAGATGCCATATTCGCTGAAATAGTTCACCTTCCACAGGCTCGGGTTGGCAATATACTCAGACGACCAATTTTGAGAGATTACGAGATTTCTTATTTAGGTCACTCGGGAATAGAAAGAGAAAATAACATCAATATTCAAGATCTAAGTGTAAGTATTGAGAATGATCAAGTCGTTCTTAGAAGTTATAAACATAATAAAAGAGTTATACCGAGATTGACGACTGCCCATAACTTTATGGTAGGAAATCTGCCGTTATACAAATTTCTTTGCGATCTACAAACCCAGGGCAATTCGTATGCTGCTTTTTGGGATTGGGGGTTATTGGATAATATTGCACATCTTCCTAGGGTCATGTATAAGAATGTAATCATAAAGAGAGCAAGATGGATTATTAAAGAAAAACAAGTTCGAGAAATTTCAAAGAATACATCTATAACCCGCGATGGAACTATGCTTTATTTACAAAAGTACGGTATTCCCTTAAAAGTTGGACTTGTTCAAGGGCAGAATGAATTTTTACTGGATCTTGATTCTGAAAGGGGCTTCGAAATATTTAAAGAGTTTCTGAACAAACATAGTGCAATAGAAGTTCGGGAATATTTGTTCGATGAGGAAAATTGCATCGTTCGCGATGTAAACGGTAAACCATATACAAATGAAATAGTTATTCCCATTACCCAAAATGTGGTAGCCAAAAGAGACTTGGGAAGTTTTCAGGCTCGCACTACGCCCGCCAAGAAATTTTATCTTGGGTCAGAATGGTTATATTTTAAGATTTATGCATCACATCAAGTGATTTTTGAAATATTAACTGATGTTGTACTGCCTTTTTTAGAAAAAAATAATCAAATATTATTTGAGAAGTTTTTTTATATACGCTATTTCGATACCAGCAATCATCTAAGGGTTAGATTTTACAACTCTGATGTTACAAAACTGAAAATTCTACAGGATGAGTTTATTGGTCTGCTTGAGGTTTTTTATGCCGCTGGTAAAATTAGCAATATTAATGTGGACATTTATGAAAGGGAGAATAGTAGATATGATGAGCGGTTGATTGATCAGGCAGAAAGTCTTTTTTTCAATGATAGTGTATTTGCGATCAAATCGATAATGATATTTTCGGATTATCCCGATGAGATAAGTATTTATCTCAGGGTTATTAAGTCTATTGATGTTTTAATGTCAGATTTCAAATTAGATATTCAAGAAAAATATGAATTATTAAAGATTTTGCAAAAATCATTTTTCGAGGAGTTCGGAGGGCATAAAATTCTTCAAAAACAATTGAATGAAAAATTCCGAAAATATAAAGATGCTATCGTCGACACGTTAAGTGACGAAGCAAACCACGAATTTCAGAATGATCTCTACTCTGAAATATTAAACGAAAGATCCTTAAGCAATATAAGGCCTATAAGTGAAATCCTAGAAAAAATATCAATTATGCAGGGTGATCTAAGTCTTTTTAAACTTCTCCCTAGCTATATACACATGTCAATTAACAGGATTTTTGAATCAAATCAGAGAAAGCATGAATTAATTATTTATCACCTTTTAGAAAGGCACTATAGATCAGTTGTCTCTCAAAAAAACAATATTGGATAAGTGTCATGAATTCCCGCTTTTATAAATTAAAATCTATCGATAAAAAATATGATTTATCTTTCTGCTCAACCTGATGATACCTATTTTATCTGGCAATTAGAGATTCAATTAAAGAACTTTAATTCTTTCAGTATTAATGGAGAAGATATTCACGTGTTAATAGGCTTTAATGAAGAGAAAGGATTGAATCATTTATACGTGGACTTGTCTAAAAGATTTGAAAAATATGCTAAATTTTTCTTTTATCCAGATAAGAGAATAAGAAAACAATATGTTTCTTCGATCAGGCCGCATATCATTGCCCAACACTTTCAGGTCTATACGGAATTAGGTCTTGAGGATATTTTCTATCATGATTCAGACATCATTTTTACCCATGCCCTGCCTGATTTTGAGAGGTTATGTAAAGATGATATATGGTATCTTTCTGATGCTCATACATACTTAGATTCAACTTACATAAATGATAAAGGTGACACCGTTCTGGAAGAGATGTGCGAGATTGTTGGAATTAGTGCCAAGCAGGTCATAGAGAATGATAACAATGCAGGAGGTGCTCAAGCTTTAATAAAAAAGGTTGATTATAAATTCTGGCTAAAGATAGAACTTGATAGCGAGAATTTGTATGAATTACTGTTCGAAAATACAAAGAAGTACAGAGCCCAATTCTTAAAAAAGAAGGTTAAAAGAAATTATGTTCCGATTTCAAGTTGGTGTGCAGATATGTGGGCATTACTCTGGAACGGAATTTTGGTAGCACAAGTTAAAATCGATAAAGATTTAGATTTCTGTTGGCCTCATAATGATCACAGTGCTTGGTATGATAATAAAATATTCCACAATGCGGGAGTAAACCATCTTCAAGACAAACAATACTTTTTTAAAGGTAATTTTATGGAGGAAGATCCATATGATTATGACTTCAGTTTTGTATCTCCACAATCTTGTAGTTATAAATATTTAGAAGCTGTATCCGAGTTCTCAAGTGATAGGGTTTATAGTTTTGAGGATGTTACTTTTTTAATGGCGGTACGTGTAGATTCAACAGATCGCTTAGAGAATATTTTTGCTTCACTTACTTATTTAACAAATAATTTCAAAACTAATATTATCCTATTTGAAGCAGATATCAACAGTAAAATTCCTGTTAAAGATCTACCAGAAGGAGTTACATACATTTTTAAGGAAGATCACAACCCAATATTTTTGCGGCAGTTTTATATTAATAGATTGTCATTGGCTGCTGAGACTAATATTGTAATAAAATATGATTGTGATGTTATCATTGCAGCCTCCCAGCTGAACAAAGCCGTATTATCGATTAGACACGGGGAAAGCCAATTATGTTATCCATATGATGGCACATTTGTAAATGTTGCTGGGGCGCTTCGAAAGTTTTTTGTAAAAAAGCCTGATATCAGATGCCTATTTAAGTATATTACAATACCTAATCAATCTTTTACATCATATGGTGGGTGTCAAGTGCTTGATCGGGAGGCATACATTAATGCTGGAATGGATAATGAGGCTTTTAACGGCTGGGGGCATGAGGATAAAGAGCTTTTTAAAAGGTTTAAAATTTTGGGGTTGGAAATTAAAAGGCAGATCGGTCCATTATTTCATCTTGATCATAAACGGCTTTCAAACTCACATTATTTTTCAGAAGCAGAGATGAAGAATAGTTTTAAAGAATACATCAAGATCTGCAGATTTAATAAACCGGAGTTAAAAACATACATATCGAATTGGCACAAAGAAAATGGGAAAGTATAATAACGATAATATAAGTAATTTGATTAAAGAAATTTGTAAAGCGATAGTTATTAATGGAGGATATTGCAATAATAATGGACTTTATAATGGTAAAAGTGGAGCAATAATTTTTTTATTCCAAATGGAATTACATAGTGGGAACGAAATTTTTTCTGATATCGCTAATGAGCTAGTTCTCGAGGTTGCTGCTAATTTGAACGGTCCCGGCCCGACAAATAGGTTTTCAGATGGTTATACAGGAATCGGGTGGGTCTTTCAGTATTTAAAACAGAACGAATTTATTGAAATCCCAGATGAGGAAGATCCTTTCAGCTTAATTTACCATAGTATCGTTAAAACCTTTCCTGCTTCTTACCTAGATGTGGAATCAATTGGATCCTTACTATTCTTATGTGAAAAAACATTAGAATCAAAAAGTTCATTTGATGAAAATAACCTTCAGGACTTACTCGTTGAAGAAAAATTCATCGAACATGTGGAGCTGATTCATAGTTCACCACTTATCCTTAAGGAAGTAACCCAACCAGATTTTTTAGATAGTTTGTTGCGGGATAGTGCGCTGGAAAATTTATTAGGGAAAATTGAAAGACTCTCGCTCTCTTTGCTGACTATTGATCAGGCCTCAAAATTTAATGTTTTCCAATCGGTAATTCCTGATTTGAAAGTACAACTAGGTAAAGCTGTTATTGCTTACATTGGGCACTTTCAGGCCATGATATCAAGAAAACATGATTTTGTATCCGAACATTTCTTCGAAGTATCAAACATGCTATGTAAATTATATTATTGTTATCTGAAGTACGTAGATTCCAGGTGTTCTTCATTAATAGCTTCTGTTGAATCAATTCTGAAAGAAATGGAAAACAATTGTGTTGCAATGTACAATAGTGAAATATTCGAGACTTCTATAGAACCCGAAATCAATTCTTTGATGCTAATCTTAAACATTAAGAGCCAATTCAAAAGAGATAATTTACAGGATATTATCGATTCCAAGATCAAAAGGCTTACAATGTTTTTGAATAGCCAAAAGATATTGCTCGATAGTTTTGTTGACCGAAATGGAAATCTAAATATCGGATTGAAAGGGCTCGCCGGTTTAGGATTATCTTTATTAGGAAAGGATAAAGACGAGGTTGCCCCTTGGACTTCATCATTATTTGTTCTATAATTTGTTCAAGCTATGCAAAAGACTATTTTAATATCAGACAATAATAATAACCTTCTATTTGAATATTTGCTAAATCAATCGGAAGAAACGCAACAGATAATCAATGTTGAAATCGGAAGTCCTGATGAAGAGCTTTTCTATGACATCAATCAAAACAATAACATCAACCACCTCAAAATCCCTTTCCCGCACTCCGTATCGGATGATAGTATTTTGTCGAATTCGGGTAAAAATGAGTTTGCAATGCGGATCATAGATGTGCTTAAATTAGACTCTGTCATCAGCAAAGATGATTCACTGACTTTTATTTTCCATAACTTCAATTTTTTTTATTTGGCAAATAATTTAAAATACAATTTAGAATGTAAGTTAGTGGTTTACGTTGATACGCTTCATTGGGAGAGTAGTAATTCCAATGAGAGGTATATGAAATTTAAAGAAATTATTGATAGTAAACAATTCGATAAATTTGATCTTCTTCGGGACGTTGAGGAAGAATCAATGCTTAAGTCTTTTGACACGATCGTGTGTTATGATAAGGAATACGCAGAAACACTTGAAATGCTCTATGATATTCCTAATGCGAAATGTCTACCAAATCTGTTGCTTTCTAATAGTAAGATCTCATCCTTCTATGAACAAAAAGGTGATTTAATAAACAAAATGGGGTTTGGCAACGAGAAAATTATTCTGATTAGATCCGACGATACACCAATTTCAGAAATAACGAATTTTCTCCGATGTATGGTTAACTTAAGAAAGATGTCAATGAACTTAAAAGTAATCTTTATCGGTGAATTCGATCTTAATATCTTAAATGATGACTTTTTTTTATTAACGAATAGTATTATTTTTACGGGGAAGATTTCTGCAGAGTACTTTTATAAACTTCTGACAATAACTGACATATTTATATCATTGAAGGAAAAGGTTTCAAAAGACAACGTACTTGAAAATGTTGTCAAGTTTAACCTATCTGTAATTGGGACGCAAACTTCAATACCGATTAGTATATCTAAAAATGACAATAGGGTTTCACTTGTTCCGATGATTTCAAAAGTTGAAACATCAGCCATAGACTCAAGGCTGTTAACTCAATCAATCCTAAACAGTTTTGATAGTGTAAAAGATTTTTCAAACCAAGATACATTTAGTTCTAAGTCGGAAAGGGTTTTTAACTTAAGTGAACTTATTCAAATCCAGTAATTAATAATTATGTCCTCGAAAGTCAAACTCTCGGTAGTGATGCCTAGTTTTAATGCATCTGAGTTCGTATCAGAATCCATTGGCAGTATCTTGAATCAGAGTTTTCAAGATTATGAGCTGATTATCGTTGATGATGGGTCTACTGATGATACGGTAGTGAAAATAGAGCAGTTCCGCGATGATAGGATAAAATTAATTAAAAAAAGCGTAAATAATGGTCATGCTGCCGCACGCAATTTAGGAGTCGATCTTAGTTTGGGGGACTATATAGCGGCAATGGATTCTGATGATCTATGTGCCTCCGACAGACTTGCCATCCAGTACGAATATTTAAAACGTCATCCCAAAATAGGCCTTGTAGGTAGTTGGGCTGAAGTTGTGAATTCAAAAGGCCAAACGTTAGGTGAGATGGCCGTTCCCCTTGATAGTAAAACAATAAATACATCTCTTATGATGGAGAATTGTTTTATCCACTCAACGCTGTTTTATCAAAAAAGTTACTTGAAAAAGTTTCAGTTCAAATATGATGAAAAATTTAAATTAGCTTGTGATTATGATTTTTTATTTAATTTTTCTGGTAAGGCTGAATTAGCCAATTTAGGAGACCCACTGGTTAAATATAGGGTTCATGATTTTCAGCTTTCATCCAAGAAGAAAGATCAGCAAATCTATTTTGCCGATCTAGTGAGATTGAAACAACTCGATAGACTAAAAGTCTTATACACGGAAAAGGATGCATTATTACATTTAAAATTGATGAAGGGACACCTGCTTTCGGGTGAAGAAATCGATTATTCAATCGTTTGGTTCAATAAATTGATCCAGGCAAATATTAAGTACAAAGTTCATGATTCCAACATTTTTCACAACTTCCTGCTAAAGATTTTAGTGTCTAACGTGAATAAAATAGCTGATCAAAATATCAAGATATTATAAGGAAAAATAAAATATATTTAAAGTTGAAGAAATTTCCTTTTTATAAACAGAGTGATCAGATGGACTGTGGTCCATCATGTCTTCGGATGGTAGCTAAGCACTACGGTCGTAACTTTAGTATGCAAAAGTTAAGAGAGCTTTCGGGTATTAATCGTTCAGGAGTGTCTTTACTCGGAATTAGTGAAGCAGCTGAAAAGATCGGTTTTCGTACAATGGCCGTAAGAGTCAATCTCGCTAAGCTTGAAGATCTCGAAATGCCCTGTATAATTCATTGGAAACAGGAACATTTTGTTGTTCTCTATAAAACAAAATCTGATACTTTTTTTGGTCAAAAAAAGTTCTTTGTTGCTGATCCAGCAAAAGGGCATGTTACCTATACGCAATCAGAATTTTTAAAAAACTGGCTTAGCACAAAAAATGATGGAGAGGCAGAAGGCATTGCATTGACACTTTCTCCAGGACCATTATTTTTTAATCATGATGGAAATGCTGTAGAGGGACTAAATTTTAGCTATATCTTCAGCTACCTTTTCCAGTTCAAAAAACTCATCTTCCAACTTTTTTTAGGGTTGGGGGTAGGAAGTCTTTTGCAATTGATTTTTCCATTCTTAACGCAGTCTGTGGTTGATATTGGTATTAATACGCGCAATTTGAATTTTGTTTATATTATCGTTATTGCGCAAACAATGCTTTTTTTAGGTCGATTAAGTGTAGATTTTATAAGGTCATGGATTTTGCTTCATATCACCTCTAGGGTAAATATCTACATTCTTACTGACTTTCTAATTAAGCTCATGAAGTTGCCAATGAATTTCTTTGATACAAAGATGACCGGCGACATAATGCAGCGTATGAGCGATCAGGGAAGGATACAGAGTTTTTTGACCGGTTCATCTCTAAATACAATTTTCTCTCTTTTCAATTTAGTTATTTTTGCCTTTGTTCTCGGTTACTACAACATAAATATTTTATTAATATTTGCGGGCAGTAGTTTTTTATATAGTATTTGGATCATTGTCTTTCTAAAGAAAAGAAGAGATCTTGATTTTAAAAGATTTGATATCTCTTCAGACAATCAAAGTAATGTTGTTCAACTGATAGCTGGTATGCAGGAAATTAAGTTGAACAATTGTGAACAACAAAAACGATGGGAATGGGAGCGCATACAAGCTAATCTTTTTAATTTTAATATAAAAAGCCTTGCTCTTGGTCAATATCAGCAAGTAGGAGCATTTTTTATCAACGAAGGCAAAAACATCATCATAACATTCATTGTTGCTAGATACGTTATTGAGGGGGATTTAACCTTGGGAGCAATGATGGCAATCCAATACATTGTAGGGCAGTTAAATAGTCCAATTGAACAATTACTTTCTTTCTTACAACAGTTTCAGGACGCGAAGATTAGCTTGGAGCGTCTAAATGAAATACATGTAATGGAAAACGAAGAACCATTGAATAAATCGTTCATAGAAATTCTTCCCATAAATAAAAGTATTTCTCTAAATAATTTGACATTTAAGTATCCAGGTGCGGGAAATGAACCTGTATTGCAAGATATAAATTTTACGATTCCTGAAGGTAAGACCACCGCAATAGTTGGAATGAGCGGAAGTGGAAAGACAACAATTTTAAAATTGCTTTTAAGATTTTATGAGTTGGACAAGGGCGAGATCAGAATTGGTAGCACTTCAATCGATCAGATTGGCTTTAAATTCTGGCGAAGTCAATGTGGCATAGTCATGCAAGATGGATTTATATTTTCAGACACCATTGCTAGAAATATAGCGGTTGGTGATGAATATCCTGATATGGCAAAATTACATCACGCTATAAAAATGGCAAATATAAGTGATTTTATCGCAGAGCTTCCTTTGGGCCTTAATACAAAAATCGGTGCCGCTGGAAATGGGATCAGTCAAGGACAGCGACAACGAATGTTAATTGCCAGAGCGGTTTATAAAGAACCTGAATACATTTTTTTTGACGAAGCTACAAATGCCCTCGATGCTAATAATGAAATGATTATCATGAATAATCTTGACGAATTTTTCAATGGCAGGACGGTTGTAGTTGTTGCCCATCGGTTAAGTACAGTTAAAAATGCCCATAATATAATTGTTTTAAATAAGGGTTTAATTATAGAACAAGGATCACATGCTGAACTAACCAGTAGAAAAGGAGAGTATTATCAATTGGTTAAAAATCAACTGGAATTAGGCAGTTAATATATTATTTAAAGAAGTTTCTTATGCCAGAAAATGAACTATTAAATGTAAATAGCGAGGAAATTCAGGAAATAATTACACAGGTACCATCATGGATATTGCGTGCTGGAATTACGGTTATTTTTTTAATTATTTTATCAATTGTGTTGATGTCTTCATTAATCCAATATCCCGATATAATAGAAGCTGACCTAAAAATAAATTCCTTAAACACTCCAAAGTCTATTTTGGCAAAACAGACAGGTAAAATAGTGTCATTATTGGTGCGTGACGGAGCTATTGTTAAACAAAATCAGCCCATTGCTTACATGGAAAGCGTTGGTGATCATTCAGATGTAATTAAATTACAAGAAAATTTGTCGAAAATCAACACAGCAATTAATAAAGGTGAAATTGGAAAATTAGAGTTACCTATAAACTTAAATTTAGGCGAATTGCAAGATGCCTACCGACTCTTCCATCAGGAATATTTGCAGTATATTGATGCTCAGAAAGGAGGGTATTATCTTTCCAATAAAGCATTTTTAGAAAAGGATTTATCGGAAATAGAGAGCTTAAAACAGTTAATTATCACCCAAAGGAAGATACAGGAATTGGAATATGCAAATGTTGAACAGGAATATCTTGCGTACAAGAAATTATACGAGAAAGGTGTTATCTCTACTAATGAGTTTAAAAATCAAGAAAACAAATATCTAGCGGGGAAATATCCCTTACAACAGACCCAGTCCTCAATTTTAAATAATAGCTCTGCAGTAGCTTCCAAGCGTAAAGAAATTTTGAGTATAGAGCACACCATCGCTGAACAAAAGTTGAGGTTTATGCAGGTACTGAGAAATATGATGAGCGAAACAGATGCTTGGCTCTATAAATATGTTTTGAAAGCTCCGGTACAGGGAACTGTCGCTTATGCCGGGATTATTCAAGAAAACCAAACAGTTAATGCCAACCAAGAACTGTTTGTGATTAACACTGAAGACACTAATTTTTTTGGAGAACTTTCAATTTCACAGTATAATATGGGTAAAATTATCACTGGACAACGTGCACTTATTAAAATGAAGAGTTATCCATTTGAACAATATGGGTTAATACGTGGTAAGATAAGCTACATTTCTGAAGTGGCGTTTAGGGATAGCGTTTTCATCGGAAAAGTTGTGTTCGATAGTTTCGAAAATAAAGACCGCAAACATAAAATCGTTCTTAAAAATGGGATGAGAGCAACAGCGGAAATAGTAACAGAGCAAAGCTCTGTACTTCAGAGGTTTACAAGGAGTTTTACTAAAATGATGAATAGCAACTAGTCGCTAATTTAAAGGAAAGATTTGGTAAGTATTTTAAAAATAATTGATCTCTCCAATAAAGTTATTCTGCTAAAGTCATAACCATTGTGAGTTAGAGCAGTAATCAAGTTGAGAATGGGGTATTAAAAAGATGGTAATAGTAATTTATGAAGGGCGGTTGATTTAGATTAATGGACTCTTAATGTAATGGAGAAGGGGAATTACTTGGACAACCATTAGGTAGATTGTCACTTGGACATAAACGCAATTGAGATGTTGTTGGTTGTGCTGAACAGCAAAGACCACCAGTGCAACTTCCGAATGAGGTCGTCCATGCTTCATTAGAGCCCCCAAGGACTTTAGATTGTTCTTTCTGCGATAATTCAGTTATTGTCTTTTTATTTAAAACGAGTTTTTTTTTCATAATGCTAAGATTAGATTGTAATTTATTAAAAATTGATACCGCCCTTACCCAAATATATGGTTTTTAACTTAATAACAAAATCAATTACAGTGATTTATTTAATACAGTAGATAAGTTCCGGTTTTTTTATGGAATAGGCCTGTTAAAGTCTGAATGGCAGATTTACCATACTTTCCTTATGCTATGATTCTTTGCGGGGGCTGGTTATACATCCCACCATCTATAGCCATGAATGTACCCAATAATGAATTAATGGTTGCGTAATTTCACCCGCAGGAGGGTTTCTGATCTCCCTGTAATCGTAGGCAAATATGTCCTTAACGTTCACCGATTCAATACTTGTTTCTGGATGTTTTAACAAACTATCCCGCATTCTATATGGGCCGCTATATTGTGGGGTACGGATTAGGTCTTTCTGTCCATCGTTGAATAGCTGAACAATATCTTCTACCAAATTTAACAGATAAGGGTCTTTTGGAGAAGAGCAAAAATATTCTGAAGCTATAGTGTCATTTAATGGGTCAACAAGCATATAGCCACATAAATACCTTTTTGATAAAAAAAAAAATTTTTCGGGACTTAATAACTTCACATCCCAATCTACGTAATAGCCGCCACAGGTATAAATAATTAAATATCGCGCTATGTCTGCCGCTTCAGCATGATTCTTTGCATGTACAAATGCGTAAAACGCAAAGGGATGGAATGTAGATATAAAATCCATTATGGTAAGGTCAGTCCAAATACGGATTTCAAAGCCATAATTTCCCAGGCATTTCCAAGAGTCCAAACAGTCTTCGATCAAAGGATTCTGACGTCGACCAATTATATGATGTATAATTTTTGGTATTAAAATTTCTTCACGGTCTTCCATGCCTTGATTCTTTTTAAGATTGGATGATTTTGTATTCGCAATTTATAAAAAGTATTATTACACTTAACAGATTATTAAAAAATATATTGGTTTCTCTTAATAAAGGCTTCGAAAAGGTTAACATTTCAGAAAAAAGAATGATCTTAGGCAATAAGAATTTATTGCATGTCAAAAAACAAAATAACTTTAGGCTTATTAGAGTTCGGTTTGTCGTCCTACACCGATAACCCAGTCTTAGTGCTGGAAAATGTAATAAGATACTGTGATATTGCAGACGAACTGGGATTTAATCGGTTTTGGCTAACTGAACATCATAATCTTTACCGAAATAGTCCATGGTCTAGTCCCGAATTTTTATTGCCAATATTGCTTAATAGGACAGAAAGAATTAAGATTGGGAGTGGTGGTGTTCTGATAAGTTATCAAAGTCCTTATAGATTGGCGTTAAACTTTAAGCTACTCGCCAACATATTTCCAAATAGGGTTGAACTTGGGTTTGCAAACAGCCATCCTAAAGAACATATTCGAAAATTATTAGTTCCAGATAGGGATTCTAATATCATAAAAGATCATTTTATAAACATAACTGAGGTTTCGAAATTTTATAATGACGAAGTAAATATTTTAGTCGACGATAGCATTTTTTTACCTCCATTTAAAGGGGTTACTCCAGATTTGTTTTTGCTAGGATCCTCATTTCAGAATTTAGAGAAGGCTGTGGAATTAAAATTAAATTTCTGCAGGTCTATTGCAAAAGATGAAGATATGGCAAATAAGCAATGGGATTTAATCAATCACTACATGGAGAATTTCAAATTGGCACACGGGATTACGCCAAATATTAGCATAATGGTAGGGTTTCTGTGCACCAAAAGTCACCAAAGAGCTGTTAAGATACATAGCAAAATAGATGTTGAATCTATTTACCTTGATATTATTGGTTCTCCCAGCTTTATATATGATGAAATACAAAAAATATCAGAGATGACAGGAGTAAGCAACTTCGTGTTAAAGGATCTTTCCAATGATTTTAAGATTAAATTTAAAGCGACTGAATTGATTGCTAAAGAATTTTCTCTATAAATTTGTCAGACATTGGTAAATTAGAAAATAAGTATCTTTTGAGCGTAACTGCCAGTTGTAAAGTTTTTTAATAGAAATTAACTGATGACTTTTATTATACGAATTTAAATAAATTTCGTAAAACTAATTTGAAGCTAGCAGAAGATTTTTGTCTTTTTTTGTAAACGCAAATTATTAATTTAAATGGAAAAAGATTTTTATTTTGAACAACTGAATACCAAAAATGGTATTTTCCAAGTAGACCCTAATGACCTTGTAATCGGGAAGGGTTTACGCGAACGTGGAGAATGGGGCTTCAAAGAATTAGAGCGTCTATTTAAAATTGTGGCCGAAGAATCTCGGGTACTTGTTGTGGGTGCACACATAGGAACCCTAGCAATTCCGTTATCCAAAAGGGTGAAAAAGGTCGTTGCAATAGAGGCGAATCCCAAAACATACAAATTGCTGAATATCAATGTAAGTCTAAATTCTCTGGAAAATTGTCAAACACACTGCATTGCAGCTAGTGACAAAGTTGAAAAATTAAAATTTCTACTCAATACCTCCAATTCCGGGGGTAGTAAAAGAAAACCGATTGTAATGGATCAAATGTATATTTATGATAATCCGGATGAAATAACGGTGGACGCAGTTCCTTTGGACGATTATTTGTCTGATCAAATCTTTGATTTAATTATCATGGATATTGAGGGGTCAGAATATCACGCTTTAACTGGAATGACTAGATTACTGGAAAATGTTCAGACGCTCGTAGTTGAGTTTGTACCTCATCATTTGAGAAATGTTAGTGCTGTATCCTTGGAAAAATTTGTAAACCTTTTTAATGTGTTCAATACATTATATTGGCCAGGTAGAGATCTGACCGTTTCCAAGTGTAACTTCTCTTCTATTATGGGCTTTTTATTTCATAACGATATCGTGGAAGATGGCTTAATTTTTAGTAAACAGAACCTTACTTGATCGACTAGTTGGGTTTTCAGTATACAAGATATAGCAGTTTGTTACGATTCTATACAAGATTAACACGCCTCTTTCCAACCGTCAATAGTACAACAATGTTACAAATTAATGCGTCGCTTACCTAACATCAAAGTTAAGTCCGGTGTGCTTATCGGACCGAACACCTATATCAATTTGATTCAAGATCTTTCTTAGCAAAACTTTATCGCGAAATCAATACTATATTTAACTATCCTTCTAAAGTTAGAAAATGGTAATACCGCATTTGAAGATATACGGCTACTATCCGGTGGCAATCATGTACTCACATTTTATACTTATCTTCATATCATGCAGATGGTGGATAGGATTGGAAATATGGGGTGGATCGCGGGTATCCGGATACCATATCTGGTCTAATATACAATCAGTGCTCTTTAGAGCAGTTTTCTACTAGGTGTCACGAGAAAATTGCATGCCATACGCTGAAAAGCAATCGATGAAGAATATAATCGGCTTTGGATCCACACTAATATAGGCAGGAAATCTTATGAAACGTTCCTCGGCGAGAATAGTGACTAAGAAAGACTTTTATTCTCGAGACATTGATCAGAAGAAAAGCAACTCAAATCTGATTACCGACTTTCTCTGATATAACTATGCAATAATTCTTCTTGGTAAAAGGGATGGCCCCTAAGTTCAGACAATGCTCTAAGGCATGCCTCTTCTAAATTTGGAATTAAGGTCGAATATTCAACTACATCCACATCGCCAACCAAGTCTATGTAGTTGGTTTTTTTATGCCTCCTAATGTTGCATGATAAATCTTTGGCATGTGGCTTAAAAGACTTATGTATCTGCCAAAGCCTTTCATTCCGATACGTTACATGCCATTTTATTAAATTCCTGTGTAAAAAGATTATATCACCATTCGGATCGTATTGGCTCATAGTGTTGCCATGAAATTGTTTCCCGTTAAACATATAACCAAATGATCCAGGTGGCGTTTGAATAAAGAAATAAGGAACCTCTAAATACATCCATGCAATACGATAACTATCCTTGTCACCGTACATAAATCGATATATATATTCGCTGTTTATGTTTAGATATACAGCAAGTTGCAATGCTTGCCAACATTTTTTTTTATTGATAAGCAGTTGTCCACTTTCTTGTTCCGGACAATTTTGTGGGGGAAGATTGAATATCTCCCATATTTGATTATTTGGAGAGTGCATCCAGTAATCTGGCCAGAATATACAACCATGTTCTAGGTATTGTGGTACTTGGAATAAATAAGTTGGATCCTTCACACAGTTATTATCTGCATCTAAGAATAAAACTTCTTCAAAGTCGCTGTAAAGAATTGCCAAAGATTTCATCAGGAAACCATGAGGCCGACCTTCCACGAAGCCCTCCATATCCCTACAAGTTACATTAAATTTCGATAGTGAAGATCGCATATCAAATGTTAATTCGTCCTGATAATACCAGACTTCGATAGGCAATTGGCAACCAAGGTTACGCAAAGTAGAGATTAGTACATAAGTACAAGTAAAGTATTTAAACCCACCGGCACTAATTACGATACCGCTGCCTGATCCAAAATCATCATCTGTTACTTCTAAACCCTCTTTTAGAAAATCACTTATTCCTTTTCTTAACCTGCAAACTTCGTCAACAGGCATTCTATAATTAGGATCTAGTAATGGGCTTTCAAGGTTTACCATGTTTTGTTTTTGATCGATTGTTAGCTAGATTTCCTGGAGTAAGGTATCAATAAATTAGTGCAAATAAAAGTTACGCTAGCAAATTATCTATAATTTGGCAAACTTTAATCAATAACTAAATGACGTATATTTCTATGAGGAATCCAAACGCACTATTCAGGAGATTTTTAATTAAATATTAATCCCTAATTATTCGGCGAATTTTTAAAGTTTGCTTAATAGGAGAATGAAACTAGCGTTATATTGATTTTGTTTAATAGTCCCTTATCGAGGCTGTAATGCATAGTTGGAAAATATGTATCGTATAATATCTTAAACATAAATTCATTCAGTAGTTCTGTTCAAATCTAACATTAGATATTTCTTGTAATGATCCAAGATTGGTCTCTTATCTTGGTGTTTTCATTTCCCCTTTTAGGGAAACGTTTTCGTTGTCTTAAGTACGTTCATAATAATCACTATTTATTGTTACCAAGTTGCCGTGAGATGGAATATGGGTCAGCTGACCCAAGAAATAACGGTTGCAAACGCGAGGGTAAAGTCCCAGAGGCTTCCTTTCCAGCAGGTGATCTGAGGGGAAATGCGTTCGAAGAAATTCTGTTTGTTCATTGATTGCTTATAGCTAGTACAAGTTTATGCGTTTAATGGTTATGGGTCTAGGTATTTGATATTCAGTAGTATTTTTTTGTTTTTTATTTTAAATTTTTCTTTGATGCATAGTCTTGAATGCTTTTGAAGGTTCTACAGCGGCGTTTTTCATCCAATCTATCCAATATGGGATATAAAGATTTTGGGTACTGCAACTTTGCCTTATCAAATCCCGATACAATGAGGTCTCGGGAAAAAGCTGAGTTTATGTTACTCGATTTTTCTACACTTCAGTTTTCGATGGTACTGCTTGTACTGGGGCTGTTATGGTATGGTGGTGTCCTGATATTTTTTCATCTTAAAAAAAATAGTAGGCCTTCTGAGGCAAATGATCATAGGGTTTTAATAGATGACCCGCTTGCCGTGAAGCACGGAAATACTGCTAAATTGGGAGTTAAGTCCGGTGTAACTGATGGACTGGTGGGAAAGGTCAGCCTGCCGGAGGGAATGAGCCTCGACAAAGATTAACTGAAAAGAAAATACCAGGTAAAGGTTGGGAATTTATGGTTTACAACAAGCTAAACCAGCTTGTTATGAGTCAGGATGCAAGCCAGAGAAATAAAACTCCACAACAATGGGCTTTTGTAAAATATGATGCCCTTGGTAGGTCTATAATGACAGGTAATTACATCTATAAGGAGACTAGCGCAGACGCGGCCATTGTGCCAGATAGAAGTAAAAGAGAATGGTTGCAGTCATATTCCGATACATTAAAAATAATATGGGAAAAACGTAATGTAAACGACATTTTAACAGGTTATACCAATAAATCTATACCAAGGTTGACTTTAATGTAGATGCACTTAGCTATTATGATAATTATAGTATTCCTGGTAATACTTTTACAGGTACAGCAGTTGATCAGGTGGGTGAAGATAGAATTAGTGGACTTCTTACAGGTTACAAGGTGAAAAATCTTGAGACAGGGGAAATGTTGCTTACCGTAAATTATTATGACAAAAAAGGGCAAATTATACAAGCTAAAAATAAAAATCATCTAGGTGGAACTGATGTTGTTGATAATGCATATAACTTTTCTGGAGAATTAACAAAAAGTACGCTTACCCATCAGCTCAACAATAATAAAACTACGATAGCCAACAGGTACGAATATGATCATGTAGGCCGGCGTATTGCGAACTTTCAAAGGATAAATGAACAGGTTGAAGTAGGGATTAATCATTTGGTGTATAATGAAATTGGTCAGGTTATAGAAAAGAGGCTTCATAATGACCTACAAACTACCCGATTGTCATACAATGAGCGTGGTTGGCTAAAGCGTAGTGTTAGCAATGAATTTAGTTTTAAACTAAAGTACGAAGATGGTACATCAAAAGGATATAATGGGAACATAAGCAGGCAATTATGGGATTGGGGGAATAATCAAAACCCATCAAACAATGTATTTAATTACGAATATGATAAGTTAAGCCGTCTTACCTTAGCTGAAACAGCAGCAGGTCTGATGACTGAGCGGATTGCTTACGATGAAATGGGAAACATCAAGAACTTAAGTCGAGATGGTTCGGTTATGAACGAATATCATTATGATGGCAATCAACTTAAGTCGATTGATAATGTAACATCACAGTCATACGTTTACGACAACAATGGAAATGCGAAAAAAGATGGGCGTAATGGAATGTCATACACCTATAACTATCTAGACTTACCTGAAAAGGCAAGCAAAAATAGCGATAGTGTGATATATATATATGATGCAATGGGTCAAAAGCTGAAAAAAACTTCTGTATTTAACGGTATAGCCAATACCAGAGATTATGATGGGGCGATTGAATATAACAACGGTGTTATAGAGTTGATTCATACGGAGGAAGGAATCGCACAAAGAAATGGAAGTAATAATTATACTTACAATTATAACCTTACTGATCACCTAGGCAATGTGAGGTTGACTTTTGATGTTTATAACAATAGCGTTCATCCATTACAAAAAGACGATTATTACGCCTTTGGTCTACGTAAATCTGCTGGCCTTGTAGGTTCAAATGATAATAAATATCTTTATAACGGTAAAGAAATTCAGGAAGAACTAGAGGCCAGTATGATTATGGTGCCAGGTTCTACGATCCTGTTACAGGTAGATGGAATGCGGTTGATGCCTGGGCTGAAGACTATACAGGGCATTCACCTTATAATTATGGATTTAACAATCCTGTAAGGTATATTGATCCCACTGGTAATGGCCCAATGGATTGGTACCTCCCGCTTAACATTACCGATGTAAACAAGGCAGTGTACTTTGCAGGTAATGCAGAGATAGCGGGTTATACGAGGTTAGGGAGCAGGGGATTGGGGAATGATGAGGCTGGTAATGCTATCAGATTCAATTATGACGGTTCTAAAGATATAGGTAAATTAACGCTCGATGAAGTAACTATTACTGGTCAAGTGCCGAGCTTGATGGATAAGGCCCTTGATATAGGAATTAGTGTCACACCAGTATTAGGGTCAGGGCGTGACTTGTATAGAGGCCTTAGGGATGGGAATTGGTGGCAAGCTGGTGCAGGTTTTGCAGGCTTTGCTTTGGACCTTGCCACTCTAGGTACTGGCTCCATTATTAAGGGCGGACTAAAAGCAGGGGCGATAGGGATAGCAGAGGCTGGCGCTAGAGAAGCTGCAGAACGTACAGTTGTTAAAGCTGTTGGTTCAGGGGCCCAATATTCTGTTGCATTTGAAATGAAATTGGCAAGCGAATCTTATCCCGGTGTCTATAGAGGTGCTCATTTTCTTGAAGCAAACAAAGCACTTACCAATACCATCGCCTCAGATGCAACATTTGCTGCCTCAATGTCAGAATTAGGGATAGTCATTCCGAAATCTGCGGCTGGAAGTATAGTGGGTAAATCCCCTGTAGGATGGGTATGGCATCATGCTACAGAAAAAGGAGTGATGCAATTAGTGCCAAAAAGTCAACACACTATTACAAGTGCTTTCTGGAATACTTTACATCCAGGTGGTTTTGGCGGGTTTGCTATTTGGGGCAAATTATAATTATATAAAAAAAAATATGAACTTAATTGATTTAATTAGAAATATTGAAAATATAGATGATGATGCTATAATCTTTCAAGAAGATAAAGAAAATTTCAACTCTGATATTATTTTATCACATGCGGAAGAAGGTGATGGGGGATTTAAAGAAGACAGAGGGAAAAAATACTTTTACCTTATAGAAGTATTTTTAGCTAAAGAATTTATTGAAGATTGGATTGAGAACTTAGAATATAAACCAACAGAAGAAGAAATAGCTAAACGTGTATACGAGTATGCAATAAATGATGCTTAAATAATGAACCTTGATACACAGCTTTGCTGTTAAGCATTTGTCAAATCTAAATATAGCTATCCATTGACGGTATTCCTTACACAGAAAATATTCGTGATTTCGGTGAGAAGAAAAATACTGAAATCCTATTTTTGATGAATAGGGATATATACTAGAATTTAATTAATTGAAATGACTAAGGCATTGTATCCAGAAGCATTTTTAAAAATAAATAAATGAGATCTTTAAAACTAGTACAACTTCTGAGAAAAACCGTCATTGAAAAAAAATTGGCAACTTACCAAAATTTGCTGTCAACAACAAAAGAAGCGCATGATCCTGTTTGGAAAGGTATCTTACCTATTTACAATAACCTTAATGAGGATCAAAAAGAAGCTTTTATTAAATTTTTACGTATTGTAGAAGTTAATACGATGTCTCATGTTTTAGGTATATTAGATGGTACATCATCCTATGAAGAAATTAATGAAAATTTGATGTTAATTTCAGATCAAAATGATGAGAAAATTAATGGAGATTTGCAAGATATTTTCTTAGAATTAGAGGGTTATTAGCACTTTTCTAGTATTAGTATCTCGCTAAGACTAAGTTCTAATTATTGACGCATTATATCAAAGGATTGGCCAATACCTTAATTTATCCTTGCAACGAACGGTTACAATGCTCATAAAATAATATGTAGTGTGATATTCAAACTCACCACTTAAGCTCATGAATAAATTTAACGTTCAATTTAATCAAGAGTTGGATGGACGTAGATTTTGTCAATTTAATTATAATGGATATCAACTTACATCTAAAAGATATACTCTTCTAGCTTAGATAAGCTAACGTTTTTAACTGCCCTATTCTTTTAAAATTTTCGAAAAATCTCCAATTCCAATCAATTCGCCCACAAAATGGTTCGAACTACGCACCGCCACTGACCCCGAGTTTTGAAAGCAGTTCTGAAAAGAGCTGCTTTTTTTGTTTAAATAATTTATTTTCAGTTATTTACAAATAAAAAAAATAGGGATCAAAAAAAATGGGATCAATACCAAAAGTTGTGGAGTAGGATTAAAACAGATAGCTTTGTTTTTTTTTACTATTTTCATTTTATATGCCTTCTACCGTAGCCTCCTTACTCAATTTATTCTTACCGGATTTTATATTATCGAATTTTACCATTACCGGTGTTGTAGAAGATCCTGACAC
>NZ_FNCH01000024.1 GCF_900100705.1 Pedobacter terrae | reverse complement strand
AGTGTGCATTAAAAAAGTAAATGCTTTGTGTACTCAGTGCAAAACTCTGCGTACTCGGTGGTTAAAAAAGTCGGAGGTAAGGGGACGGAGGTCAGCGGTTTAACCGCCCAAACTATAGTTCAGCTTTGCATTTTTTTGCGAAAATCTATGCGTTCTTTGCGGTTAAAAAGTCGGAGGCCAGAGGGTCAGAATTGGATATCTAATCGCCAACCATATCTACTTCCCTGTTCTCAAGTGTGCATTAAAATAGTAAATGCTTTGTGTACTCAGTGCAAAACTCTGCGTACTCGGTGGTTAAAAAAGTCGGAAGTCAGGGGTCGGAGGTCAGCGGTTTAATCGCCCAAACTATAGTTCAGCTTTGCACTTTTTTGCGAAAATCTATGCGTTCTTTACGGTTAAAAAGTCGGAGGCCAGAGGGTCAGAATTGGATATCTAACCGCCCAAACCATATCTACTTCCTGTTCTCAAGTGTGCATTAAAACAGTAAATGCTTTGTGTACTCAGTGCAAAACTCTGCGTACTCGGTGGTTAAAAAAGTCGGAGGTAAGGGGACGGAGGTCAGAAGTTTAATCGCCCAAACTATAGTTCAACTCTGCACTTTTTGCGAAAATCTATGCGTTCTTTTCGGTTAAAAAGTCGGAGGCCAGAGGGTCAGAATTGGATATCTAATCGCCCAAACCATATCTACTTCCCTGTTCTCAAGTGTGCATTAAAAAAGTAAATGCTTTGTGTACTCAGTGCAAAACTCTGCGTACTCGGTGGTTAAAAAGTCGGAAGTCAGGGGTCGGAGGTCAGCGGTTTAATCGCCCAAACTATAGTTCAACTCTGCACTTTTTGCGAAAATCTATGCGTTCTTTGCGGTTAAAAAGTCGGAGGCCAGAGGGTCAGAATTGGATATCTAATCGCCCAAACAATATCTACTTCCCTGTTCTAAAGTGTGCATTAAAAAAGTAAATGCTTTGTGTACTCAGTGCAAAACTCTGCGTACTCGGTGGTTAAAAAAGTCGGAGGTAAGGGGACGGAAGTCAGCGTTTAATCGCCCAAACTATAGTTCAACTCTGCACTTTTTGCGAAAATCTATGCGTTCTTTGCGGTTAAAAAGTCGGAGGCCAGAGGGTCAGAATTGGATATCTAATCGCCCAAACAATATCTACTTCCCTGTTCTAAAGTGTGCATTAAAAAAGTAAATGCTTTGTGTACTCAGTGCAAAACTCTGCGTACTCGGTGGTTAAAAAAGTCGGAGGTAAGGGGACGGAGGTCAGAAGTTTGATCGGCTAAGCCATACCTCCAGCTTTGCGTGCTCCGCGAAAACCTTTGCCCACTTTGAGTTAAAAACAAATTTCATTTAATGTTAAACAATTAAAAATATATCTTCGTTAAAGATTTGGACATGAAGGCATTTTCAAAAACCTTAAAACTGTGCTTATTTTAATATTACAAACGTAAAAAAGAACAAAAATGATTATCGAACCTAGAATGAGGGGCTTTATCTGTTTAACTGCACATCCAGATGGTTGCGCACAAAACGTAAAGAATCAAATTGAATATGTAAAATCTAAAGGTGCTATAAACGGTCCTAAAAAAGTATTGGTGATCGGCGCATCAACAGGTTTCGGTTTAGCTTCGCGTATTGCTGCTGCTTACGGCTCCGGTGCTTCTACCATTGGCGTATTTTTTGAAAAAGCACCTTCAGAAGGCAAAACAGCATCTCCAGGCTGGTACAATACCGCAGCTTTTGAAAAAGAAGCCCATGCTGCCGGTTTATATGCAAAAAGTATAAATGGCGATGCATTCTCTAAAGAAATTAAAGAAAAAACCATTGAACTGATCAAAGCTGACCTTGGTCAGGTAGATCTGGTCATCTATAGCCTGGCTTCTCCGGTTAGGAAACACCCTGATACCGAGGTATTGCACCGCTCTACCTTAAAACCTATCGGTGGCACTTACACCAATAAAACTGTCGATTTCCACACCGGTAATGTAAGTGAAATATCCATTGAGCAAGCTACTGAAGAAGATATTGCCAACACCGTTGCTGTAATGGGTGGCGAGGATTGGTCTATGTGGATCGACGCCTTAAAAGCAGAGAATCTGCTTGCTGAAGGCGCAACAACTGTAGCTTATTCATACATAGGCCCAGCTTTAACCGAACCAGTATACCGCAAAGGAACTATTGGAAGAGCTAAAGACGATCTGGAAGCCACTGCTTTTAAAATTGCTGATAAATTAAAAGATATTGATGGCAAAGCTTATGTATCGGTTAACAAAGCACTGGTAACACAGGCCAGTTCTGCCATTCCGGTAATTCCTTTATACATCTCTTTATTATATAAAGTGATGAAAGCAGAAGGTGTTCATGAGGGCACTATCGAGCAGATCCAAAGGTTATATGCTGATCGCTTATATACCGGCAACGCTGTTCCTGTTGATGAGAAAGGAAGAATCAGGATAGACGATTGGGAAATGCGTGAGGATATCCAGACTAAAGTTGCCAAACTTTGGGAAGAAGCTACAACTGAAACCTTGCCTGCAATAGGCGATTTACCAGGCTACAGAGCTGATTTCTTAAGCTTATTTGGCTTTGAAATTGATAAAGTTGATTATCAGAAAGATGCTCAGGAAGTGGTAGAAATTGAAGGCTTAGTAAAGTAACTCATCACGTCATTTCGACTGAAGTGCAACGGAATGGAGAAATCTATTACCTTGCCTGAATAATGCAATCACAATAAACGGCTGGCCTTAAACCGGCCGTTTTCATTACAAATAATATGAATTTCAATTTACAACCTACGTTAGCAAACGATTTAATTACGGTAGTTCCCTTAAAAGAAGAAGATTTTGAAGCCCTTTTTGCAGTAGCTTCCGATCCTTTAATCTGGGAGCAGCACCCCAATAAAGACCGCTATAAAAGAGCGGTTTTCGAAAATTTCTTTAAAGGTGCAATCGAATCTAAGGGTGCTTTTATCGTTTATGAAAATGAAACTAAAAAGATTGTGGGCAGTTCAAGGTATTATGATTTGGATGAAAGTGACTCCTCAGTTACCGTAGGCTACACTTTTATTGCACGTGAGTTTTGGGGCAAGGGACATAATCAGGCCTTAAAAACCTTAATGTTTAATCATGCTTTTCAATTTGTAGATAAAGTGATTTTACATATTGGCACTACTAACTTTCGTTCGCAAAAAGCAATCGACAAATTGGGGGCGGTTAAAATTGCTGAATTAGAGGTTGCCTATTATGGTGAACCATTAAAATGGAATTTTGTGTACCAGATTGATAAAGTAAACTGGAAAAAATTGCATTAAAGTTTAGCTATGGGCACACAGTTGTTATTTATGATAATAGTGAAAAGTTATAGCGGAGTTGATACCCAGTAAGTCTACCGGCAAAAACATCTTGCCATAGTTATTTGTTATTAACCATAATGAAAGAGCGCGTGACCGAATAAAATCGTGTTTATGCTTAAGTATTGTTATCTTTGTATAATTCTCCATTCCACTCATCTTTCAAAAACAAAACAATTAAATAAAATATGGCTAAATCTCAGGCAACATACAGTAAAAAAGAGAACGAAAAAAAACGATTAAAAAAACAAAAAGATAAACAAGAGAAAAAAGAAGAGCGTCAGGCTAATGCCAAAAAAGGTTTAGCACTTGAAGATATGATGGCTTACGTTGATGAAAACGGAAACATCTCTTCTACTCCACCAGATCCGAAGAAAAAGAAAGTTATCAATACAGAAGATATTCAGATCGGTATTTCAAGACAAGAGGACATCATTGATGAAAACCCTGTTAAAAAAGGAACAGTTACTTTCTTCAACGATAGTAAGGGTTACGGTTTTATTAAAAACACTGAAACACAAGACAGTATTTTCGTTCACGCAAACGGTTTAATCACCCAGATTAAAGAAGGTGATAAAGTTACGTTTGAAGTAGAAATGGGTCAAAAAGGACCAACGGCAGTTAAAGTATCAAAGGTTTAACAACCGCCATTCTATTTTTTGCAATTCCCAATTGCAAAACATGATTAAAATTCTGCAGAGAATTCTGCTGCGCTAGGTTTTATAACCATATATAATTCCGTCTATTTAAGCATAAAACCTTGCGCATAATTTTATTCATCTGGTATTCTTCCTAGGAAGTATAAAGTAATTTTGAAGGAATTTAGCTTCAAAAGAACAGGACGTCTAAATTATTCGGGCATTTATTCATCCAAAAATGCATGCTATCTAATTTTTCCTCACCAATCAGGGAATAATTTATCATACTGTAAATAAATCATATAGGACTATTAAAGGGAAAAGTTGTAGCCTTTAACTCCTAATAATCGTTTATGAGTTAAAAAAAATAAAATCTCGGTGTGGAATTTGCATATCGTTTACATCATTACAGTACACACAAAGAAAAATAGATATGAAACCTGCATAAGCAAACAAAAGCTAAATATAAAAAAGCTTATGCAAGCTTCATAACAATTAAAAACACTACAGATTATGAAAAAGTTAATAGCACTAGCACTGGTTGCATTTTTAGGTTTATCGTCAGCGATGGCTCAACAAGTAGATTTGCGCAGAAAAATTAGCGTAAGCGGCACCGCAGAAACAGAAGTTACTCCTGATATCATTTACATCGGCATTTCGCTTAAAGAATACCTGAACGGAAAGAAAAAAGTAGACATCACAGAATTGGAAAAACAATTGTATGCCGCTGTACAAAAAGCAGGTATTGCGAAAGAAAACTTAACCATCAGCAACTTGAGCAGCTGGAATTATGAAACAGAGAAAAAGAAAAACCCCGATTTTTTAGCCAGCAAACAATATCGTTTAAAAGTTAGCGATCTGAACAAATTCAACGCTATACTAGAATCGATAGATGCCAAAGGAATCGCCAATACAAATATCGAAAGCTATGATTATTCTAAAATCGAAAGCTTAAAAAAAGAGCTTAAAGTTAAAGCTTTATTATCGGCAAAAGAGAAAGCAGCATATATGGTAGAAGCACTAGGTGATAAACTAGGAAGTGTGATCGAGATACAAGATGGCGGAGACAATGTAATGCAGCCTGTTTACAGAAATTTTGCGATGAAAGCTGAAATGGCTGATGCTTCTACTGCACCTGAAATTGATTTTAAAAAAATTAAACTGAATTTCACAGTAAATGCCATTTTCGAAATCAAATAAGAATTTTAACAGTAAATTAATGCTTTTCAAACCTACCAGAACATTTTGGTAGGTTTTTTGTTACATAGAGATCGAACACTAAAAAATAGAAATTATGAAAAAATTCATTTACACACTAGCGCTGGTTTTCTCTTTAGGCATTAGTTTTAATTCTGTTCAGGCAGCTGATAAACCTGCGAAAAATCCAACGGAATTAACTGCAGAACAAGCAGTAAAACTGGAAAGAATTAAAACCCGTGTTGAAGAAATCAGAGACATGGACAAATCTAACTTAACGAGAGCAGAACGTAAAGCTTTACGTAGCGAGTTAAGAGAATTAAAAGGTCAGGCCCGTGCAGTTTCTGGAGGTGTTTACCTTTCAGTTGGTGCAATCATCATCATCATTTTATTATTGATCCTGATTTTATAATTGCAAAAAACACATCTATCTATAAAAACAAAAAGCTTTGCAATGTTGCAAAGCTTTTTTTATGCCCGTCTCGCGAAGTTTGCTCATCATTGTGCGGAAGAGAACTTCGCAAGTCTCCACACGGCCTAGCAAACTAACGCAGTTCACTGCACAGGCCCATTGAAACTTCATTAATTTCCCTGATTAATCAATCATATCAAACCCAGTATACTTCACCAAAGCTTCTGGAATTTTAATTCCATTCTCGGTCTGATAGTTTTCTAAAATCGAAGCCACGATACGCGGTAAGGCCAATGCGCTTCCATTTAAAGAGTGCGCAAGCTGTGCCTTCCCTTCTTTTCCTTTAAAGCGTAATTTCAAACGGTTACTTTGGTAGGTTTCGAAGTTTGAAACAGAAGAAACTTCCAACCAGCGCTCCTGGGCGGCACTCCATACTTCCATATCATAAGTCATGGCAGAAGTAAAGCCCATATCGCCACCACATAAACGCAATACGCGATAGTGTAACCCCAATTCTTTCAGTAAAGACTGTACATACTGGCTCATCTCTTCTAAAGTTTCGTAAGATTTATCCGGATGTGTAATCTGAACAACCTCAACCTTATCAAACTGGTGTAAGCGGTTTAAACCACGCACATGGGCTCCATATGAACCTGCTTCCCTCCGGAAACATGGGGTATAAGCGGTATTTTTAATCGGGAGATCTTCTTCCTTAACAATAACATCGCGGTATAAATTGGTTACCGGAACTTCCGCTGTTGGGATTAAATACAAATCATCAACAGTTGAATGATACATCTGTCCTTCTTTATCAGGTAATTGGCCGGTACCAAAACCCGAAGCCGCATTAACCAAATGGGGCACCTGCATTTCTTTATAACCTGCTGCAGTAGCATGATCTAAAAAGAAATTGATCAGGGCACGCTGTAACCTTGCTCCTTTTCCTTTATACACCGGGAAACCGGCACCGGTAATTTTTACCCCCAGCTCAAAATCAATGATATCATATTTAGCAGCAAGCTCCCAATGTGGTAAAGCTTTACTTGGTAATTGAACAGGCTCGCCATGCGTTAAAACAACTTCATTTTCTTCTGCAGTAGACCCCTGTTTTACCAGATGATAAGGCAAATTAGGCAATTGAACAATTAAATTGTGCTGAGCAGTTTCCAGTTCATTCAATTTATCACTCAGGTTTTTGATATTTTCTTTGTGAGAAGCCGTTTGGGCCTTAATGGCTTCAGCTTCTTCTTTTTTACCGGTACGCATTAAATCGCCAATCTGTTTGGCAGCTGCATTAGCCTCAGCAGAAATATTATCCAGGGAAGTTTGGGTAGAACGGCGGTCTTCATCAATTTTAATGATTTCATCTACCAGTTCCGGCTGTTTAAAATTACGGATACTTAAACGTTCTAAAACTTTCTCTCTATTTTCGCGGATATAGTTAACTTGCAGCATTATTTAATTTTTTAGCAAAGATAACAAGAGTTTGGAGTTTGGGGTAAGGAGTTTGGAAAAAACTGCAAACCGTTAACTTTAAACTGAAAACTGAAATATGGATGGCAAACTCTTTCTCGTACCAACGCCCATAGGCAATTTGGAGGATATGACCTTTAGGGCAATCCGTATATTAAAAGAATGCGATCTGATCCTCGCTGAAGACACTCGTACCAGTGCCCCGATGCTCAAACATTTTGGGATTGATAAAAGAGTTTTCTCACACCACCAGCACAATGAGCACAAGGCTACGTCAGAAATTATCAGGTTTTTAAACGAAGGGCAAAAAATTGCCCTGATATCTGATGCCGGAACACCTGCTATTTCCGATCCGGGTTTTTTCCTGGTACGCGAAGCCATTAAAAATGATATTGCTGTAGAATGTCTACCTGGCGCAACAGCTTTTGTACCTGCTTTGGTTAATTCGGGCTTACCTGCTGATGCATTCTGTTTTGAAGGTTTTTTGCCGGTTAAAAAAGGCAGACAAACCAAATTTAAAAAATTGGCTGAAGAAGACCGCACCATTATACTTTACGAAAGTCCGCACCGTTTATTAAAAACTTTAGAAGAGTTTGCACAGTATTTGGGTGCAGACAGGCAGGCGTCAGTAAGTAGAGAGCTCACGAAGATGTTCGAAGAAACTGTTCGCGGAACTTTGGCAGAAATAAAATCACATTTTGAGAACAATACTTTAAAAGGAGAATTTGTAATTTGCATAGCGGGAAAACCGAGTATTAAAAGCAAAAACAAGTATAACGATGCTGAAGAGTAGCATCAAAAACATAACCAACACCACAATTTTAAAATATTATGATGAGTATAGATAGATTTCTAAGTGACGAACAAGACCCAAAAGCGGTTGAAAAAGTTATTGGAAAATTAAACGACCTTTTAACCACAGGTGAAGAACTCTTATATTTAGCTGTACAGAAAAAACCAGCGGTAAATTTGTTACCAGATAGCATCGCGATTTCGAACAAGCGCATTTTTTATTGCGAGCCTGGTAATTTAGGCTTAACGATGAATTTTAAAGATATTTCCTGGAAAAGCATCAAGGAGGTTTCATTTAAAGAAGAATTTTTTGGTTCTAAATTTATTTGTGTTCCTCAACATGGCGAAAATATCGTAACCGAGTTTATTCCGAAAGTACAGGCTCGTAAACTACACCAGGCAGCAAACCAACAATTAGAAGAGTACAAAGAGATGTTACGCCAGCAAAAACTGGAAGAAAACCGGGCAACAGCCTCTCCCATTAATTTACATGAGCAGCCTCTTACTGAAATACCTGCTTACGAACCAGTTTCAGAGCCGGCACAACCAGTTATCCAAATTGCAGAAGTAGTAGAAGAACCGGAAGATGAAACCACTTTAAAATTACGCAAACTTAAAACACTATACGATAAACACCTGATCACCCAGGAAGAATACGAAGCTAAAAAAGCAAATATTTTAGATAGTATGTAGACGAAATCCTTCACCTGAATTTATTTCAGGGTCTTAATTGACTGTTAAAGATGGAAAGAGCGGATGTGTTTATATATTAACCAATTTTAAACATATGGTTTTTTATTTTGGTGTGACATCAGAATTGTAGTTTAGAATTAAAGAATATAAATATCGTCCAATTCGTTTTTCCGCAAGATATAACTGTAATCCGTTGGTGTTTTTTAAACAGTTTGACAGTATTGAAAAAGCGATAATAAGAGAAAAACAGTTAAAGAACTGGAAAAAGGCATCGAAAATAAACTTAATAAATGAATTAAATCCTAATTGGGATGATTTATCCTTAACGTTCGAATAAATGCTTCTCTCCTTGAAATCCTTAAAAGAAAACAGCATTTAAGATGCTGAAATAAATTCAGCACGACGATTTTACAGCTTAGTAATGAAATCTAAACAAACCTACCTTCTCGCCCTCGTAAGTGCATTCTTACTTTGGCTGGCCTGGCCACCAATGCCTTTTACTACACCTTTGTTATTGATCGGTTTGGTGCCTTTGTTTATTGCGCTCGATTCGATTTCAACCAATCCCGAAAAAAAACAGGGCAAAAGAATTTTCCTGACGGCAGGTTTAACTTTTTTAGTTTGGAATACGGGATCGATTTATTGGGTGTATAATGCAATAAGTGCTTATAATGGTGCAGCAGTAGCGCTACCAGTTTCTCTTATCCCTTACGGCTTAGGTGCATTGTTAATGACCTTTGCTTTTTGGTTATACTATAGATTAGGCAAGTATGTAAATAAAAAGATCGCTTATCTGGGCTTGATTTCCTTTTACATTGCTTTAGAATATCTGCAACAAACCTGGGATTTAGCTTTCCCCTGGATGACCTTGGGAAATGGTTTAGCAGGAATGCATCAGCTGGCACAATGGTATGATTATACCGGTATTTATGGTGGTTCGCTTTGGATTTTAGGGAGTAATATCCTGGCTTTTGAAGCTTATCAAAAATTTAAATCACAAAAGGGTTATTTAAGGTTTAGAACAGCAGGGATCTGGGCTTTGGTAGTCATTATTCCCATCAGCATTTCATTAACCAAATACTTTACGGCAGAACAAAAGGGCACACCAAGTAATGTGGTGGTGGTTCAACCCAATATTGATCCTTACCAAAAACTGGAGAATATTCCACCAGCCGAACAGATCAGGATATTGACTCACTTATCAGATTCCATTGGACAAACCAATACCGAGTATTTTATCTGGCCTGAAACTGCCATTCCAAATTACGCAGATGAAGATAGGATCAGAAGCAACAATGATTTCATCACGCTGCAAAGCTTTTTATCAAAATACAAAAACGGAACATTGATTACAGGTATAGAAAGCATTAAAATTTATCAGGATAAAAGAACAATAACCTCAAAACTTGATAATCAGCGAGGTATTTATTTTGATAATTTTAACACCGCCATGCAGGTAGAAAATTCTGCCAATGTTCAGTTTTACCATAAATCCAAATTGGTTCCCGGGGTAGAAAAAATGCCTTTTCCAAAAGTATTTTCGTTTTTAGATGGTGTTTTTGCTCAATTAGGCGGAACCGTTGGCGGATGGGGCTGGCAAGATAAGCCAAGTGTACTGTATGCTCAAAGCGGTATCGGGGTTGCTCCTGTGGTTTGTTATGAAAGCTTGTGGGGCGATTGGATTGGTGAACAGGTTAAAGAGGGAGCACAATTTATTGCGATTATCACAAACGATGGCTGGTGGGGAAATACTTCAGGGAAAGACCAGCATATGATGTATGCTAAACTGAGAGCCATTGAAACCCGTCGCGATGTAGCGCGCTCGGCTAATACCGGGATATCCTGCTTCATCAATCAACGCGGCGATGTCACACAAAAAACCAAATGGTGGACCAGAACTGCATTAAAGGCCAATATCAATCTGAATGATGAGATTACCTTTTATGTAAAAAGTGGAGATATTATTGCAAAATTATTAAGCATTACTGCCATTCTTTTAGCTTTGATTATTCCTTTTAGAAAATGGATCAGGAAACAAAACCATGCTTAAACAACAATACGATTTCGTTTTATCTTCCAGAAATACCCTTTTAACCTATATCGAATCTGTTTCAAAGGAGGATTTCTTAACCGATAACAGTTCATTCGGCAGAGGCTCTATCAAAAATTTGTTGGTTCATATTTGCCAAACCTATTGTGCATGGATTGGCGAAAGGGCCTTAGGCATTGAACAGATTTTTTTACCTTTAGAAACTTACCAGACCTTCCAAGAATGCCAAACCTATTTTAACCAGGTGGATGAATATATTGGCTTATTTACCGAAAAATTTAAAGGAAATGAGCTGCATGAAATGGAATTGGATAGAAACGGCTCAATTTTAACCGTAAATCCATTACAGTTATTTACTCATGTTATTACCCACGAGTTTCATCACAAGGGGCAAATCATGTCATTAAGCAGGCATTTAGGCTATACACCGGTTGATGCCGATATTATCAGATAAAATCATGCAAAAAATAAAAAATCTCCGCTGGTCGGTATTGCTCTTATTATTAACCCTAAATTTTGGCTGCGATCAGATCTCTAAAAGAATTGTGCGTACCGAAATCAGTGATTATGAACATATCAGCATTATAAAAGATCGTTTCACTTTAACAAAAGTAGAAAACAGTGGTGCATTTTTAAGTCTGGGCGATAACATGCCCTATATTTTCAGGCTCATTATTTTAACGGGTTTACCCTTATTATTTTTGGTTTACGGGCTATATTTTCTATTTGCCAAACGTAATTTAACCATGACAATGCAAATTGCGCTGTGTTTTCTGATTGGTGGTGGTATTGGCAATTTATATGACCGGATTGTACATGGATCGGTTACCGATTTTATGCATATGGATTTTTACTTCTTTCAAACAGGTGTTTTTAACTTCGCCGATATTTCAATTATGATCGGTGTAGGTACATTGCTGTTACAATCAATCAGAAGTAATCAGTTAAAACAGGATATAAATTAGGGAAAAAGGCTAGACCCGATAAGACTAATTAAGACTACAAAATGATAGCCGTAAAAATACAAAATCATATTTTTATGACTATATTTAACTATGCAATACTTAATTACGATCTAACTAAAAACCTAAACAATGAAAAACTTATTAAAAAAAGCTGCTTTGATTGCCATGCTATCAACAGTTATCCTCTCGTGTACCAAAAAAAATGATATCCCTGCTGAAGCGGAAATTCAAACTAATCAAAATCAAAAAGTGCTGGCTTATATTAAAAATCTCGGGTTTACAGATGCGCAGATCGTAGATAACGGCGATAATTATGTAGTTGATGGAGATATTGTATTTAGTAAAAAAATGGAAGTTCCGGCTGATTATGGAAAAGCGATTACAGAACAATATTATAACGGTTATATCGTAACCAACAGCACAAACATCCGCGTAAAAATTGATCCTTCGATAACCAGCATGACCAGCGAAATCAATTCTGCAATTAACCAATGGAATACGGTACCCAATTCTAAGCTAAAATTTGTAATCACAACCGGAACGGTATATGATATCCTGATTAAAGTGGATAATACAATTGGAAGTTCTACCTGTGGACAAGCATATCTGTCAACATCAAATGGTAAAGCTGGTAATACCGTTTGGATCAACCAGGCCCTTATCCAAAATAATTCTTTTGCGCAGCGTACCAGAACCATTACCCATGAGTTTGGTCATACCATTTCATTTAAGCATACGAACCAATCTACCACAACCAATGTTCCTGGCGTTGGAGGAACAGATGCACAATCGTTAATGAATGGCGGGCAATGCGGAAGTGGTGCTACTGTTTTATCTACTAAAGATAAACAAGCTACTGCAGTATTGTATCCTTTATAATTTAAAAATCAGATAAATAACCTAAAAAGATCGTAATGAAAGAGGAGCTGTTCTGTGAAACAGCTCCTCTTTTTTTTAAAGTGCTTATTAAAAAAGATTGGGAAATAATTTTTAGAACAAGGATTTCTTAACAAAGAATTGGCAGCTTTACACAAACATATTTTTATCTTTAGGTGTTAAACAATCTAAAAATAAGATCCGATCATGAAAAGAAATGCAACAGCCGTATGGCAAGGTTCTATCAAAGAAGGTAGTGGTAATATTACTACACAAAGCACTACTTTAAATAACACTCAATATTCTTTCAACACTCGCTTTGCAGATGGTGTGGGTACAAATCCAGAGGAATTAATTGCTGCTGCACATGCGGGTTGTTTTACCATGAAATTATCTGCTAACTTAACTGAGGCAGGATTTACAGCTGATAAACTGGAAACTAAATGTGAAATTAACCTTGATCCATCAAAAGGTGAAATTGTAGAATCGCATTTAACTTTAACAGCTTCTGTACCTGATTTAACACAGGAAAAATTTGATGAACTGGTAGCAGATGCAGAAAAAAACTGCCCGATCTCTAAATTATTGAATACAAGCATTACCGTTGATGCTACTTTAGCTTAATAAATTTTAAACCTCACAGGTTTTAAAAACCTGTGAGGTTTATAGCTGCTGTTAAACAAGTTAACTAACGACTAAACTAATCAAAAAAACTTTCGAACCTCCAACATTACAATTTTAGAAACAACCTAAGCCATATATTTTCCTACAATTGGCATCCTTCTTCCCATACCAAAAGCCTTAGGCGATACCCTTAAAATAGGTGGTGTTTGGTAACGTTTAAACTCGGCTATATTGACCATCTTTAAAATTCGCAATACTAATGCTTCATCAAAACCCTGCGAAATAATGGCTTTTGAGCCTTGTTTTTTTTCGATGTGCTGGTATAATATTTTATCGAGGATTTCATATTCAGGCAAAGAATCTGAATCTTTCTGATCAGGTCTCAATTCTGCCGAAGGTGGTTTAACAATCGTATTAATGGGTATGATCTCGCATTCCTTATTAATGTACTTGGCCAGCTCAAAAACCTGCATTTTATATACATCACCGATAACGCCAATTGCACCGCACATATCGCCATAAAGCGTACCATAGCCTACCGCACATTCGCTTTTGTTAGAGGTATTTAATAAAATATAGCCAAATTTATTACTCATCGCCATGTTTATGATGCCGCGAATCCGAGCCTGGATATTTTCTTCTGTCAGGTTAAAAGGCAAACCTTTAAAAGCGGGTGCCAGCATATGATCAAAAGCCTCGGTAACGTCTTTAATTGGCACAATTTCGTGCATGCAACCAATATTATTAACCAGATCTAAAGCATCTTGTACAGAATGGTCGGATGAAAATTTAGATGGCATTAAAACAGCCATTACATTCTCTGCACCTAATGCGCGGCAGGCCAGTGCACAAACCACAGCCGAATCAATTCCGCCAGACAGGCCTAAAACAGCTTTACTAAAACCAGATTTCTTAAAATAATCTTTTATCCCTAAAACCAGCGCATCATGAATTTGTTCAATATCCGTTAATCTTTCCGATTGTGGATGTTTATTCCGCACATTTTCAACCTCTTCCAGATCAAATACCTGAAGATCTTCTTCAAAATATTTCATTTCCGCTTTCATGGTTCCATCAGCGTCGAAGACCAAAGAACCGCCATCAAAAATAATCTCAGTCTGCGCACCAACCTGGTTTACATAAAATACAGGCAGGTGATATTTTTTTGCATTATCAGCCAATACTTTTATACGTTCATCATCATGGGTATAAGAGAAAGGTGATGCTGCAATATTAATCATTACATCGGGCTGCTCTTTAATCAGCTCGTCCATTGGATTTGAAACATATAATGGATTATCATTAATATTCCAAAGGTCTTCGCAAATGGTTAAAGCAATTTTTTTACCCTTAAAATCAATACAGTTAAATTGTGTGGCAGGTTCGAAATAGCGATATTCATCAAACACATCGTAGGTTGGCAATAAGGCTTTTTTAACAATTGCCTTAATTTTTCCTTCCTCCATAAAATAAGCGGCATTATACAGGTCTTTTCCCTGTAATACTTCATTTTTAATCGGCAAGCCAACAATGCAGGCAATATCCGTACAGTGCTTTGCTATTTCCTGAGCTGCGCCTTCGCACAAGGCTATAAACTCATCAAATTCCAGAAAATCTCTTGGGGGATAACCACAGATAGCTAATTCTGCAAAAACAACCAGATCAGCTCCTTTGTCTTTCGCCAATTGAATATTTTCGGTTATTTTTTTAGTGTTGGCCTCAAAGTTCCCGATGTGGTAATTAAGTTGTGCTAAAGCTATTTTCATGTTTAATGTATCAAGTAGTGAGTATCAAGTATCAAGACAGCTATCCAGATTAAAAGAATACGCCGAAATTAAGCGCTAAATAATGACTCCTAACATCTCTGGCTTTATCTGTTACAATATTAGTAAAACCATTATTAAAAGTTAAACCGGCAACAATACTGGTATTGCCAGAAATATCAAATTCCCCGCCTCCACCAATAATTAACCCGGCACGGTAAAGTTTGATGTGGTCAGATACGTTTAAATTATCGCCAACAACTGTCCCGCCTGTAACTGCATCTTGTTTTGCGCTAATGTTGATTGAATTAGACAAGCCGAACTGGCCATACCAACGTTTTCCATCAGTTTTTACAGTTTTTAATTTAATGGTTAAAGGCAGGTCTATGTATTGTAATTTATATTTTAAATCGTAAGCTTTAGGTGCAGAACCGGGTGCATAATAAGGTAAAACATTGGCCTCTGTACTTTTACCATTAATAGAAGTAATGGTCAGCGCTGTAGAAAAACTATAATTTGGCGCAAAATTAAAATCACCAATTAATCCATAAGAAAAGCCCAAACCTATTCCGTTTGTTTTTCCCTGCTCGGGTTTAATCCAACCAAATGTTGGGGTAGCAGTTAAACCTAACCTGAACCCGTAACTGGTTAAAGGTGAATTTTGCGCCCAGGCGCCAAAACTTAAAACAGATAAAATTAAAATGGTTGATATTCTTTTCATGCTATAGGTGTTTATATATATTTGTGATACATGATGTATAACGTAAAACACTGGCAAATTTATCTAATTTTTCTTTTTGCCATCACATTTATTTCCTGCAGACATCGCAACCGTCCAGATGTAAGCAATATACAGGTAAACATCAAAGTTGAAAGATTTGATCAGGAGCTCTTTAATGGAAAAAACAAAGATGTGATTGATATAGATAAACAACTTGCTTTAAAATATGGCGTGTTTTATGATGATTTTATCCATCGGATTTTAGACAGTAAATATTCCAACACCGAATCATTGACTAATTTATACCACGATCAGGCCTACATCGATTTAAGCAAGGAAGTTGATAGTGTTTTTCCAAATTTAAAAGCACAGGAAGAGGGTTTAAACGAGACTTTTAAATACATTAAATATTATTACCCAAAGGCAAAGATTCCAAAATTCATTTCCTTTACCTCAGGTTTTGCTTACCAGATGCCAGTAGGCGATAACTATCTGGGAATTGGTTTAGACATGTTTCTGGGCAAAGACAGCAAATTTTACCGGGCTATTGTGCAAAGTGTGCCGTTATATCTTTCCAGGAGATTTACACCAGAATATATTGTGCCCCGTGTAACTGAAACCTATGCACATGAAGAGCTTTTCGCAGAGCCTGATGATAATAGAACTTTGTTAGCTAAAATGATTTTTCAGGGAAAGATTTTATACTTTCTTGACCAGGTTTTGCCCGAAAATGTAGGCGATTCTACCAAAATCGGATATACCCAACAGCAGTTAGACTGGGCACAAAACTTTGAAGGGGATATTTGGGCATATTTTTTAGAGAACAATTATCTGTATGAAACCGACTATCAAAAAATCCAGGTATTTTTATCTGAAGGGCCTTTTACGCCAGGTTTAGGCGAAAATAGAGATTCGGCACCAAAATTGGGCGTATGGATGGGGTGGCAGATCGTTAAAAAATATATGAAAACGAATCCTGATATTACTTTGCAACAGTTAATGGCAGATCATGATGCGCAGAAAATTTTAGATCAATCGAAGTATAAACCGAAACAACAGAAGTAGTTTTCAGTTAGCAATATCAGTTAACCGATTAAACAGTTCGAACAATTAACCCATAAAAAATGAAAGTTGGCATTGTATTATCAGGCGGAGGTATTAGGGGGATAGCGCATTTAGGCGTTTTAAAGGCCTTTAGTAATTTAGGCATTACCTTTAGTCATATTAGCGGAACAAGTGCAGGAGCCATTGCCGGAGCCTTTTTTGCGGCAGGTATAGATCCGGAAGAAGGGTTAAGTATTTTCCTTAAAACAAAACTTTGGCGTTTTGTACGTCCGGCAGTGGGTTCGCTGGGCTTAATTAATATTGAAAATACTGCTTTAATTTTAAAAGAATATTTCCCTGAAGATTCAATTGATAAGCTAAAAATACCTTTAACCATTGCTGCTGTAAATTTTAGCGAAGGCCGGTTGGTTTACTTTACAAAAGGACCACTAATCAGGGCTATTCATGCCTCAAGTTGTATCCCTGGCATTTTTAAACCCATTATGATCGATGGTCAGATGTATGTGGATGGCGGCATTTTAAATAATTTTCCGGTTGAACCTTTAATGGACGACTGCGATTTTATTATAGGCTCATCCTGTAACCACCTTAAACCAGTTGATAAAATAACAGGTATCACCAATCTAATGGGCCGTGCAGGTATCATGTCTATCAATCATGATATGGAGAGAAAAGCGAGATTTTGCAATGTATTGATCGAACCTAAAGGTTTAGGGGCCATTAGTACATTCGACATGAAACGGGCAGAAGACATTTACTGGCTGGCACACGAAGAAGCCCTAATTACCATTAAAAACAGTCCAACCATTTCTGAATTAATTACAAAATAAGAAATTGATTTTCCTAATATTTTTTTTCTAAAAAGTCTATCGTCCCCCGTTTGTAACGGGAATGAGGAGAATTGCGATTTTATCGCGAACAATAACTATACTACAGAGAATTTAATTTTTTAAGGCCACCAAACGTTCGCCTTCCAATACCGGAATTGTTTTGCACAGATTTAGCTGTAAACAAAAAACAACATCATCTTCTATATTTAACTGAGCCAGGCGATGGCTATGCGATGATTTGTAAAGGTATTTCCTCAGATCTCCTTTAGCCAAGCCATATAAATCTTCGGCAGCCACACTAGAATCATCAAAATGTTCAAAATTCTGGCGAAGATTGCCGACCACCGCACCTGCAAAAAGCGTATCTTCTAAATTGAATTGATCTTTCCAGCCTGCACAAAGTAAAAGCACATTTCTATCCTGGCTTTTCAAATAATGACAAAGAGAATCTAAGTTCAAGAATGATCCTATCACTACCTGATAGGCCCTTTTCTGTGCCAAATGCAAAGCCTTAGTACCGTTTGTAGTGGTTAGAACAACCGTTTTTCCATTTACTTTTTCTCGCGTATAAGAGAATGGCGAATTACCGAAATCATAACCTGCTACAACTTCTCCATTTCGTTCTGCGGCCAATAAAAATCCGCTGTCGCGATAGTTTAAACAATCTTCAACCTGGGCTACCGGAATAATTGCTTCAGCACCATTATCTATCCCATAGGTAATAGAAGAAGTAGCCCTTAAAATATCGATCACTACCACAATGCTCTGCTCAATATCGTATAAATCGATCAAGGCTGGCGTTAAACAAACTTCTATTTTTTTTGACATTTGACGAGATTATTTATTAATTATTTCTTTTACCTTTTCTTCCAGAAGTTTTTGATCAGGTAAATAGAGTTGATATTTGGAGACGAATATTTTATTAGAAAGTCCTCCTGTAGCATATTTAACCAAAAATTCATTTTTATCTGCAGCAATAATAATCCCGATCGGGTCATTATCACCTTCAACATTTTCTTCTTCCTTAAAATAGTTAAGGTAAAAATTCATTTGCCCAATATCCTGATGCTTAACCTTTTTTGTCTTCAGGTCGATAAGTACGAAACATTTTAATATTCTGTGATAAAATACAATATCAACAAACATGTGCTCGTTATCTACTGTTATTTTAAACTGCCTGGCAACAAATGAAAAACCTTTACCAAGCTCCAGCAAAAATTTCTGTAAATTATCAATAAGTTTTTTTTCTAGTCCAGATTCTTTAATGATACCTCCCACCGGGATGTTTAAGAATTCGAACACATAGGGGTCTCGTACCAAATCGTCAGTACTATTGAGTATATGTCCTTTTTTAGCCAAAGTAAGTACACCGCTTTTATCTTTACTGAGCGCAAGCCTTTGAAATAAAGCTGAATCAATCTGGCGTTTCATCTCCCTAAAACTCCAATTTTCTTTTATGGCCTGGGTTTCATAGAAATTTCTGGCGAGTTCATCAGAAACCGTTAGAAGTTCTGCATAATGACTCCAGCTTAGTAAAACGCCAGACGGTGTTTGGCGTTTTGAGAATTCGCCAGACGGTGTCTGGCGAATTAAATCTTCATCTGCTAAGGGTTGAAATTTGGGATAGTTTATATAGAACAACCGCATAAGCTGCAAACTTGACCGGCTAAATCCTTTGCCAAATTTCAACTTCAAATCTGCAGAAAGCGTTACCAACAATTCTTTACCGTACTCGGCTCTCTGTTTGCCGTGTTGTTCAAAATCAACAATATATCTTCCAATTTTCCAATTGGCAATAATTAGTTCAAAATTAATTGCTTTTATCGCATTCTGCCTCGCCGTTTTTAAAGTTGATCCAATTTGGTAAAGCAGCTCATTATATTTATTTTCTTCCAGTTCCATTACTTCAAAAAATATTGCTGCTTTAACTTATAGTTCTTACTTATAAAAAGGAAACTTAACCACTTTAGCTTTAATTGGCGTATTACGGATTAAAATAAAAACTTCGGTTCCTTCTTTAGCGAAATCTTTTGCAACGTAGCCCATCCCGATTGCTTTTTGCAAAGAAGGGGCCTGCGTACCAGAAGTTACTTTACCGATAATATTTCCGTCGGCATCAGCAATTTCATAATCATGGCGCGGAATGCCACGATCGATCATTTCAAAGCCCACTAGTTTCTTTTGAATACCCGCTTCTTTTTGTGCTAACAAAGCTTCTGAATTAGTAAAAGATTTGGAAAATTTAGTAATCCAACCTAAACCGGCCTCAATTGGCGAAGTCGTATCATCAATATCATTTCCGTATAAACAGAAACCCATTTCTAAACGTAAAGTATCGCGTGCACCTAAACCAATTGGCTTAATGTTATATGGCGCACCAGCTTCAAAAATGGCATCCCAGATCTGATCAGCATATTGGTTTTCGAAATAAATCTCAAAGCCACCTGCACCGGTATAGCCAGTTGCAGAAATCACCACATTATCAATACCAGCAAAAGTGCCTTTCACAAAAGTATAATACTCCATCGAAGCCAGATCAACCTCGGTTAGGCTTTGTAAAGCATCCGCCGCCTTTGGTCCTTGAATGGCTAAAAGAGAAGTTTGATCGGAAATATTGTGCATTTCTACACCCTCTGTATTAAATTGCTGTATCCAGCTCCAATCTTTTTCGATATTTGATGCATTTACCACCAACATATAGGTTTTATCGTCTATCTTATAAACCAGAAGATCATCAACAATACCACCATCTTTATTTGGCAAACAAGAGTACTGCACTTTTCCATCATACAACTTGGCAGCATCGTTACTGGTCACGCTTTGAATCAGGTCTAATGCATTTTCGCCTTTAAGAATAAATTCACCCATGTGACTCACATCAAAAACACCTACTCCATTACGAACTGTTGCATGTTCGGCATTAATACCTTCGTAAGTAACAGGCATATTGTAACCTGCAAATGGAACCATTTTAGCGCCTAAAGCGATGTGTTTTTCTGTTAATGCGGTGTTTTTCATCCGTAAATTTTATTTTTTTTATGAATAATGAAGTGATTATAATTTAAACCACGATTATGGTGATTTCATTCTTATGCTCCGTGGGCAAAACTACTAAGAAAAAGACAAAATTTTGAGGTTAATTTTAAGGGCGTTTCAAGGTGATTTTTCTATTCATCCGTAAGGCTGAACTCGTTTCAGCATCTATTAAAAAGATTCCCAGATTTGGCAACTTTCATTCTTGATGCTTATTAAAAGTTGTCAACTCAATAAATCTACCTATGCACTCACCAATTCCTCATAAATCTTCAGCATTTTACTAGAGATTAAATGCACGCCATGATCATTTTCGACTGTTTTCCTGGCGTTCTCTCCTATTTCTGCCCAACGTTTAGGATTGATGACACATTGTAAGATTGACCGGTAAAATTCATCTGCAGAATCAGCAATTAAGATATCATGTCCATGCCTGTAATTAATTCCCTCAGCTGCAGTGGTTGTAGCAATGATACATTTTTTCATCGCCATGCCTTCAATAATCTTCACCCGCATTCCGGTACCAGAAATTAAGGGCACAATCATAATTGCTTTAGAATTCATAAACTCTACGGCATCAAACACCTCTCCTTCTACGATCAGGTTCTCTGAATCATATTCGAAAAAATGTTTCTGCATATTTTTCCCCGCAATATAAAACCGGAGATCTTTATTTAACTTTTCAATGTCCGGCCAGATATCATCTAAAAACCACTCTAAACCTTCCTGATTGGGTCGCCAATCCATTGCACCCAAATGAAAAAGCGTAGGAAAACTGGTTTTGGTCTTGTCTACCTTATATTTTTCCAAATCGATGGCAACGGGAAAAACCGACATCGGAATTTCGCAACCAAACCTTAATATACTTTGACGATCGGGTTCGGAAATGGCAAAAATGTGGTGAAAGCGGTTAATCTGATCCGTTTCGTAAGCTTTAAGCCGTTGTGCCAAAAAAGCCAAGTATTTGCGCCGAATGAGAAACTTTTCTGAAAGCGAAAGACGTTCCCACAATGTAAATTCGATATTATGTGCCCGGTAAATCAGCTTTGCATTACTATTTGCTTTAACCACATCTAAATAGGGCACCACAAAAAGACCTTCGAACTGGATAATATCGAATACATTTTCCCGTAAGAGATTTTCCAGCTGCCGCGCAGCATCTTCGCTGTAGTACCGGGAAACATTGTACGATTCATTAGTGAAAATATTAAAAAAAGCCGACCACACATTTACATCAGTATCTAAATCATAGGTATGGTATTTAATCTGTTCAAAAATAGGGTCATAAATATCTTCTATATCGATACGGCCTTTTGTTGGGTTAAGGCTAAACAATGTAATATCTGCACCAAGTTGCAGCAAACCTTTTATGGTGTTATATACCACAATCGGATAACCACTATTTGGCGGAAAGGGAACCCGCTTAGTAATCAACAAAATTTTCACAACGTGGTGAAAATACGAAATTTTAGGCGTTTTTTGAAAACAGTTCTAATTGAGGTGCGCTCACATTAAAAGTTTTGCGGTGAAAAGGCGATAAGCCTATTTCGAGTACAGCTTTACGGTGTGCAATGGTTGGGTATCCTTTATTCTGCTGCCAATTGTAATGAGGATAACCTATATGTAGGTTGGTCATATATTCATCACGATGCGTTTTCGCTAATATGGAAGCTGCTGCAATGTTGAGGTATTTACCGTCGCCTTTTACAATACAACTATGTGGAATCTGAGGATAGGTTTTAAAACGGTTTCCATCAATAACCAGGTATTGCGGCTGTGTTTGTAATTTTTCAATGGCTCTGTGCATAGCCAAAAATGAGGCATTTAAAATATTAATGCGATCGATTTCTTCGTGATCGCAAGAGGCTACCGCCCAGGCAAGAGCCTCTTGTTCAATAATTGGTCTTAACAACGCTCTTTGCTCATGAGAGAGTTGTTTGGAATCGTTTAAGCCCTCGAGTACAAAACCTTTGGGCAATATTACTGCCGCTGCAAAAACAGGCCCGGCAAGACAACCTCTTCCCGCTTCATCACACCCGGCTTCTAATAATTCTTCCTGATAGCAGTTTAACAACATGTTGCAAATTTAATTAATTTATTTTTTTGCGAATGGAAAGTTAAAGATTAAATTGTTTCTGTTTATCCAATGCCGTAGTATAACCTATGAGAACATATAACGAAACCCTGGCCCTCCGTGTGGCCGAACGATTAATGCATTTACCTGACGTGGATGAAAAATTAATGTTCTCAGGATTGGTGTTTATGGTGAACGGTAAAATGTGTATTGGTATTTCCAGAGAAAGTATGATGGTAAGACTTGATCCAAATACTTTAGAAAACTTATCTCATAAAGATGGATGGCACCAAATGATCATGGGTGGCAGACCGATGAAGGGTTATATTTCGGTATCAGAAGATGTTTTAGTCAGAAATGATGAACTTGATTTCTGGGTTAAACTTGCCCTCGACTTTAACCCCTTTGCAAAAGCATCAAAAAAGAAATAACTGACACCAATGTCAAAACAGGCCAATACTGGTCAGAACCATATTTTTTGATTAATTTTACTTTTCTAACCAAATTTTATGAAAAAAGGAGCTGCTTTAGCAATCTTTCCACTATTTATTTCATTAACTATTCTGGCTCAAGTTAAAGGAACTGCTATACAACCGGCAACCAAAGAAACAAATACGCAACAATTAAGGAAGCAGGCACCTGAAGGGCATTACTGTGATTATTGCAAACTAAATTATCCGGAATCACATTTCCCCTGTATCATGAAATCCATCAAAGGCAAACTAGATGTAACTACTGGAGAGGTGAGTTTTGTGTCCGGACAACCTATTGGCGGAATTGTAGTAAAAGCGGACAAGAATCCTGGAGGCAATATGGTTACGCTGGTAACCAACCAAAATGGCGAGATAGAATTTAACAATGCCGGCTCCGGGAATTATAAATTTATCATTTTGGTCCCTTCCACCAATCCCAAATCACGGGTAGCAGGATCACCAATTGGAGGAATAGTTATTAAAGGTGGTAAAAATCCTGGCGGAAATTTAATCACCTTAATTACAAATGAAAATGGTGAAATAGAACTGAATAACCTATCTGCAGGCAAGTATAAATTCACAGCCATGGGCGCTTCCGAAACGGAGAAAAATAATCCATTATACAAATCGGGTTATTCGGAAAAGATAAACCCTTAATTAAAAACAAAAAACGTTTTATTTACGTTACGTTTCATTTTTGGCACTATTATGGAATCTTTCAAATCTGTGCATCTTTAAATTGTTACACATTTAAAACACACATTATGAAATACTTAAATTTAATATTGAGCCTTACATTCCTTTCAATCGGATTTCAATCTTCTGCCCAAACCGATAAGGAAACCACCATAAAAATTGTAGCGGACAAAAACTATACTTTTGTGGCCAATACAGCTACTCCAATGGCCAACAATGATATTAACAGAATACTGGCAGCGATGCCAGGCAGTCAGGCAGGCTCTTCGATAAACCTAACCGGCTCGCAATATGATGTAAAGGTTACCAAAGACAGTATTGTGGCTTATCTACCTTATTTTGGAAGATCTTTTTCTGCTCCGATGGATCCGACACAAGGGGGAATTAAATTTACTTCGAAAAAGTTCGCCTACAAGGAATCGAAGAATAAAAAAGGAATGTACACCATCCAAATTGAAACAAAAGATGTGATAAGAGAAAATTATCGGTTCACGATAAACATTTCAACCAACGGTTATGCTTCGTTAACGGCCAGCAGTATAAATAAACAGCCCATTATTTTTAATGGATATTTAGAAGAGCCTAAGAAAAAGGATTAAGAGTCTATCGGATAAATTCTATTAGGTAATATTCCTTGAGAATCGTCATTCCCCACTTGATTGGGAATCTTAAAGCGCTTGCATTAAGATTCCCGCATGCGCGAGATCCGATAGCTATCGGATGAAGACCGCACTACTGGATTCTGTCAATTGTAGCCTGTCGAACGACTTATTTAAGGTATTTCGATAAGCTCAAGTGAGATATGATTGAAATAGTTATTTCTTCACCAACTCGATCTGAAATATATGCGGCCATTTCTTGCCGGCTACAAAAAGCCTTTTACCAGCCTTATCGTACGCAATTCCGTTTAATACATTATTGGCTTTTTCATCTTCAGTTTTGAAATAATCTGCTGGCAACAGTCCTGACAAATCGATCTTACTTTCAACAGCTCCCGTTTGTGGATTAATGATCATGATCTCATTCGTAGTATAGACGTTTGCATAAATTTTACCATCAATCACTTCAAGTTCATTCAGATTTTGGATCGGCCCCTTATTATCAAAAACATCGATCGAACCAATTTTTTGATAAGTATCCTTATTCAGAAAAAAGATCGTGTTTGAACCATCGGTATTCAACACTTTTTCTCCATCAAAAGCCAAACCCCAGCCTTCTCTTCCAGTGGTATAAGAAAATTCTGATATTTTTTTGAAAGTAGCTTTATCGTAAACAAAACCTACTTTTTCGCGATACGTTAATTGAATAATTTTATTTCCGATTACGGTCATGCCTTCGCCAAAATATTGCTTATCTAAATCTGCTTTTTGAAGAATTTTTCCTGTTGCCGGGTCTACCTTTCGTAGGCTCGAATGACCATAATCACCGGCACTTTCGTAAAAGAAGCCGTCATGATATTCTAAACCCTCTACATACGAAGCAGTATCATGAGGCAAGCTCTTAATTACCTTATAGGTATATTCTGTAGGCGCCTGAGCTGCCAATACATTAATATTTGAAGTGATATCTTCTGATTTTCCTTCACCAAATACTTTTGCAGTTAACAGGTGATTACCAAGCTTTAGACCTTCGGTTTTAAGTTTAAGCGCCAAAGTATCGGTTTTTGAAGCAACTTTGATCGTGTCGATTAAATATACTACTGAATCTACCTTTTGATCGTCGCCGAACTGCACTTTCACATCAAATTCATTTCCTGATGGTACATTAAGACCAGTTAAGGGAGAAACAAAGTTACGATAGGTTGTGGTAGTAATTTCTTTACATGCAGTTACAAATGTAAGTGCTGTTCCGATAAATATGAATTTTTTAATATGTTTAATCTTCAGGCCAAAACGCATCTTCTATATGGTTTAAATTATAAGTTTTATTTTTGGTAAAGGTAATCGCAATAATATCAAAACGGATATCATTTTGATGATTCATGATTTCAATATAGGCATTAGCTGCCAATTCCATCTGAATTTGTTTTGATTTTTGCACAAATTCTTCTGGCTCGCCAAAAGCAACCGAACTGCGGGACTTAACTTCAACAAAAACCATAATACCATTTTTATATACAATTAAATCTACCTCAGCCTTACCGTGAGTCCAGTTTTCATCTAAAACCTCATATCCCTTATCCTCCAGGTATTGCTTCGCAATCCGTTCACCTGCTCTGCCTAAATCGTTGTGAAACGCCATCCTTTGTGATTATTGAATGAGTGAGTGTTTTAATTATTGAATTTATAGTCCTTTTTAAGCAAATCGTCATGCTGATCCGATAGCTATCGGATTTATTTTACAAGTAGCTAGTGATTTCAATTGTCTTGTAGCTACTACGTGGTCAGCATCTTTCCCGCTATAAAGACCCTGAAATAAATCCGATAGCTATCGGATCAGGGCGACGAATATTGTTAATTTCTTCGAGTGAAGTTTAATTTATTTAACAATAACAGAACCCAAAAATTTCGAAATTTCCCTTTCTACACCTTTAATCACGCCATAACGTTGCATTAAGATCATTTGGTTATCTTCGTTCTTTTCTTCCTTTATCTCTTTTAACAGGTTCATCAATATTTTTTCAACTTTACGTTTTTTAAGGTGAAAAATGCCGCCTAAAATGGTTGCCTTTAAATTCATTGATTCATCTTTAACATAGATAAGATGTTTATTCAACCAGTTTTCACTTAGCGCGTATTCAGAGGTAGAAAGCGTAATGGCAAGATCGGCAATGTCCCGGTCTTCATGTTTAACAAAGTGGTTCGAAGTTGGTAATCTGCCGTTGTCAATTTCAGATTTATAATAATCAATAATTCTCTTACAAAGCGGGTCATCAAATTCTACATCACTCAGATTCTGCATGATAAATGGGCCAATGTACATATCATCAATTTTATCCCAGTTAACAAATTCGTGTCCATAGGCCAATAATAAACGTACAATTTCCTTTTCCTGATGCTCATTTTCCTCTACAGGCTGTTCGTAACCCATTGGGCCGGCACTATCATCCCATAAATCATCTGGTGGACCAAGCGGTTCTGGCGGGCCTGAATTGTATGGTTTCGGATTTGAGGAAGGGGTTGCCCGCTGGTTATTATCAAAACTCTTTTTGAGCTTTGCCGAACGCATTTTATTGAGTTCGCTCAGTAGAATATGCTCTTCAATTTCGAGCAGGCTGCTACACTCCCGGATAAAAACCGAAGCTTTAATCGGATCAGGAATTTTAGCAATACTCTCTACAATATCCCGGATAATACCTGCACGTTTGATCGGATCATTACCGGCATCCTTAAGCAGTACATTTGCTTTGTAAAGAATAAAATCTTTTCTATTCTGCTCCAGGTAGGTTTTAAATGCGCCAGCTCCCACATGATGCATATAAGAATCAGGGTCGTGACCATCGGGGAAGGAAACAATTTTCACGTTCAGACCTTCTTCCAAAATCATATCCAAACCACGGAGAGAAGCTTTAATACCAGCAGCATCGCCATCAAAAAGAATGGTAATATTCTGGGTAAACCGTCCGATTAGTTTAATTTGCTCTACCGTTAACGAAGTACCTGAAGAAGCCACTACGTTTTCTATGCCAGCCTGATGGACGGAAAGTACATCAGCATAACCTTCGGCCAGATAGCAGTTATCTAAATCGCGGATGGCTTTTTTGGCATGAAACAAGCCATAAAGCACGTTCGACTTGTGGTAAATTTCGCTTTCAGGAGAATTTACATATTTAGGTACATTTTTATCTGTTTTTAAGGTCCTGCCTCCAAAACCAATAATCCGACCGGTAAAATTGTGAATGGGAAACATCACACGTCCGCGAAAACGGTCGTAAATTTTCCCATTATCATTTTTGATTGATAAGCCGGTGGCTTCTAAAAATTCTAATTTATGCCCCGCATTAGTTGCGCTTTGTGTCATCGCATCCCAAACATCGGGAGAATAACCAACCTCGAATTTTTTTAGAATATCTTCTCTAAAACCGCGTTCTTTAAAATAACTCAGACCTATACCCCTACCCTCGTCTGTTTCCCAAAGCTGTTTAACGAAGAAGGTAGCAGCATATTGCGATACGATGTAAAGGCTTTCTTTGGCACTCTGTGCTTCGGCAGCCTCGGGCGAAAGTTCGGCCTCCTCTACTTCTATGTTGTATTTATTGGCTAAAAACTTAAGTGCTTCCGGATATGAATATTTTTCATGATCCATAATAAAGCGCACTGAATCGCCTCCTTTACCGCAGCCAAAACATTTGTAAATCCCTTTGGTTACGGATACGTGGAAGGAAGGCGTTTTTTCGCCATGGAAAGGGCAATTACCAATTAAACTGGTTCCGCGTTTTTTTAAGTGCACAAAATCCCCAACTACCTCCTCAATACGGGCGGTATCCATTATCTTATCTATCGTTTCGCGGTTTATCATAACCCCAAACCCCTTAAGGGGCTTTTACCTTTCTTTTAATGTAAAATATATTTATTCGGTTCGCAATGAAGAATCGGCTTGTTTAACCACAAAGATAACAGAGAAAATTTCTTTGTGTGCTTTGCGGAATACTTAGCGAACTTTGCGGTTTAAAACCTATTATTTAACCAAAGGCAATAGCTGATCAGCCACCAATTTATTTCCCGTTTCGTTTAAGTGTACCCGATCAACGGTTAAAATACCTTTTTCCTTATCCTCCGGATTATTTTTTGCTTCATATTCCGAAAAAATCTTCCTTAAATCGCATACAGGAAGATTGTTTTTTGCCGCCAGCGCTCTAATTCCCTCTGCATATTTATTCAGATCGGCATCTAACTCATTGGTACCATCTTTTTTCTCGCCAACAACCGATGGGGTAACCAATACTACTTTACTGCCCACACCCTGAATTTTATTAATTAAAGCCTGATAAAACTTTAAATATTTATCATAATCGGTTCCGGTATGAGATGATTGTTTATGCCACACATCATTAATGCCCACATAAATCACCACTAAATCTGGCTTCTTGTTTAATACATCATCTTCTAAACGCAGGTAAAGATCATAAACCTTATTACCACCAATACCTGCGCCAATGATATCGTATTTAGTAGAATCGAGCGATTTTTTGATCAGGGTTACATATCCGTTTTTTGAAACACCCTGTTGGGTAATGGAATCACCAAAAAAGATAATCCGTTTGGGTTTAAATGTCATTGAGGTTAATGCAATTAAGCAAAAGCTTAGTAAAATACTCGTTTTTATAACTGTTTTCATCATGTATAATTGGTTAGGTTATTTTAAGCTGTGTTATTTTGATCAAAGAAAATAAATCTAAGGATTTTTTATAAACATAGTTCAAAGATTTCTCTCTGGAATATTCGGGACTGCGCTCCCGTCGGAGTAACGCTCGATTTTAAACAAGTGGTGGAACCTGTTTCCTAAATCCTACAATTGGAAAGATCCTGAGTTCGATATCTTAAATAGCTTATCTTAAGTGATTACTTAGCTTTTTCCAATTTATAATCTTTATGTACGATTAGAAAACTTGCTCTTTCCTCCTTCTTGAAAGGATAATCCCAGTTACCCTGATAAGTAATTTTGGTCGGTAATTTATCGTCTCCGAAATAACCCATTTCTATATTCATCTGCACATCAAAATCAAACAACATATTGCTGTATTTCATGTCGACATAACGGCCAAGGATATTGAAATTCCGCTTGTCAAAAATCGTAACCAGTTCTTTGATCATGATACCATCTTTTGTCCAGCTGCTTAAATCAGGCTTAACGGAAACCTTAAAACGGTACACGGGGATAGAATCAAGATAAGTACCGCTGGTAAAGCCATAATCATAATACTGGCGCATATTGGCCGAGAATATTTCAGTTTTATTTCCAATAAAAGGCACTTTTACCGGACGGCCAGGATTAAAGATTAACGTTTTAAGCTTATCCTTATAACTTTCATTTGTTCCGCCTTTCCCATCAGGTTTGGGTGCATTAGGTACAAAATCAGTATTATAAGCGTTCATAAAAATATAATCGAACATTTCTACAGTATACAACTGGTATTTTCCGTTTCTTTTATAAATTTTTCCGGTATCTTGTTTTACCAGATACTCCATTTTATATGGACCACTATTGTTATGGCGAATTTTGCGATAAATTTTTCCATCCACCTTATTCTTTTTATCGTAGCTGTAAATCCTGTTTTCGGCAATGAAAGTATAACGTTTCATATCTCTAAACGACTGATAAAAGGAAGTATCATACATCACCTTTCTGATAAACGTTTCTACATTCAACTTTTCGGCCTTAATATTTACAGCAGAATCGAGTACAATCGTTTTAATGGTATCCGGATTAAAGCGGTTGATTTCTTGCGTAAAACCTTGACGAAAGAATGGAATTAATAATAAAAGCAGAAATATTTTTTTCATTTAAGATGGATATGTGTAATGGATGATTTAAGTTGGAGAACGTAAAACGGATGATAGAAGATAGATGATGAAATTGTAACGTCTCCGTCACCCATCTTACCTATTTACATCTTCCCTCTTAATTACCTAATTGTTTTAAAGCAATATAAGCCATTAATCCGGTTGATATTTTCAAAGCATCTTCATCGACATCAAATCTTGGCGTATGCACCGAGTATTGCGTATCTTTTGCTACGTTACCAGTACCTAAACGATAAAAACAGGCATCTGTTACCTGCGAGTAGAAAGAAAAATCTTCGGCAGCCATCCAAATATCTAAATCAACCACGTTTTCTTTACCTAAAAAATCTTCTGCAAAGCCTCTTGCATTTGCGGTTAGTTTTTCTTCGTTGATTAAAAATGGATATCCTCGGTGGATATCAAAATCGCAGCTTCCGCCCATACTTTCGGCAATACCTTCTGCCATTTTTTTCATGCGTTTGTGTGCTTCGTCTCGCCAGTTTTCATCTAAGGTTCTAAATGTACCTTCAATTTTTACCTCGTTAGGGATAATATTGGTTGCACCGTTGGCCGTTACTTTACCAAAAGACAGAACCGATGGAATACGCGGATCTGCATTGCGACTTACAATCTGCTGCAATGCAATAATGATATGTGAAGCAATTACAACAGGATCAATATTTTGATGAGGTTGTGCACCATGACCGCCTTTTCCGGTTACGGTAACATAAAGTTCGTCTGTAGAGGCCATGTAAATACCCGAACGGAAACCTACTTTACCGGCATCAATTAAGGGCATTACATGCTGGCCAACAATATGATGCGGTTTTGGATTTTCAAGTACACCTTCTTTAATCATAATACTTGCTCCACCTGGTAAAAGTTCTTCAGCAGGCTGAAAAATCAGTTTAATGGTTCCACCGAAATCATCTTTCATTTGATTTAGGATATAAGCTGTTCCTAAAAGTGAAGAGGTATGCACATCATGTCCGCAGGCATGCATTACACCATGATTTTTGGAACGATAGGGCTTGTCGTTAGCTTCATGAATGGGTAATGCATCCATATCAGCACGTAGAGCAATAACTTTATCGGACGGCTTGTTGCCCTTAATTAAACCCACCACACCCGTATTGGCACAGTCGGTATATTCAATCCCCCATTTTTTTAATTTATCCTTGATAAACAGTGAAGTTTCGAATTCTTTGAAAGACAATTCGGGATTGGCATGAATATGTTGACGATAACCTACTACATCTTTAAAAATGTGAGCGGCCAGTTCCTGTACTTTATTTTTGATCATTGGTTGTTGTGGTATCTAAAGTTGGTGCATTTATTTTTTCCCTAAAAATAAAAAGTGTAGGGAAGGTTGGTCGGAGTTCGTTAATCAGGCGCTGAGCCTCTAATCGGCTCCTAAAATCGCCCACACGAACATAATAGTTGGGCTCTTTATAAGTAAGGTAAGTATTTAACTGAGGATACATTCCTTTAAAACGTGCCTGTTGGTTAAAAACCTCGCGCCGGTCTGAGCCATAAAAAATCTGTACGCGGTAACCGTAGGATGAAACAATCGGCTTGCCTGGTTTTACCTCACCTGAAGATTTGTAAACCTCCAGCCGCTTGGCAATTAAACTATCTATTAAAGGGTCTTTTATAACAGTTACTTCGCCTTTCTGTGCAAAAGCAGTTATAGTAAGAAGCAGGCAGGATATAAAAGTTAATGTTGTTTTCATGGGCAAAATAATTGGCATTTGATAAGCGGATGTATCTTCTCCATCTTCTTAACAACAAGAATGCCGAAATCGTTGCAAAAATCGGCATTCTTTATGGGTTAAGCAAATGGTTATGATTTGGGAGAAAATCTTAAAAATTCCGAAACTCAAAAATTTATGCTTTTTTAATAAAATAGTTATTACAGGGGTTCAGTTCTGTAAAAAGAATTTGGGGTGACAGGCTACAATTATTCATTTTTAGCTAGAGTCTCCTCGTAACGTCATTTCGAGCGGAGTGCAATTTAGCCGAGAAATCTGTCTCGAAATAGATCTCTCCATTTCGTTACACTTCAGTCGAGATGACGACCGGTTTATAAAAAATTGGAGGTATTTATTCCCATTCGTTTCTAATACTATTTAACTGATCATCTACATCCGAGATTGGTTGTTTTTGCATTGAGCCCTTATATTTTGAAATCAGATCGTTAATGGAGATATCCTGAGCACTAGAATCTTTTCTCAAACGAATGACTTTAAGTAACTCCAAATCTCTTAAAAGATCTAATGCTTTGTCATTTAAAATATCCAATGTTATAGTTCTCATACTCAAAAATACTATATATATATTGATGTCAAGACGTAAAGACGTCAGCATGTAAAAAGCCAGATTCCTTACGGAAATCTGGCCTTAAGAATTATGACCATTAGGCAATTGATTAATTCGCTTTCTTAGGTTCTAACGTAAATTCGTAAACTTTTGGGTCGTATTTCATCATTGCACCTGTAGCAGCATCAATAATAAAACCTGGTAGAAATAGAAAATTTACCACAGATACTGCATTAAATGTGGTTTCCGGTTGGAATGTTTTGGTTTCGTAACCATCCAATTTTAAACTGATGGTTTGTCCGGTAAATCCTTTTTTTAAGGATACAGCCATTGGTGTAACGCCTGCTTTAATGCCGTCTACTTCGATGGTAGCGGCTGGAGGATTGGAATTGATTTGAACGGTTTGTTTTGTACCCGTAAAAATAGTGGCGCAGCTAGATAGCAGCAGTGTCGCTGAAACAGCGGCAATGTTTAAAACTCTTTTCATTTGTGTGTTTTGTGTGTGTGTGTTTCCTACTCTTATGGCCTTTCGGTTACGCCCCGTTTTTAATGGTTGCCGGACTCCATTTTTAAGTTTATTGATCAGTAAAAAATTGCCTACCAATTTCAAATTGACCGTCCATAAATATAACTGTTAATTTGAGAATTAAAAATTTAGTTACAAAAAAAGCCTCAACATTTGTTGAGGCTTAGTAAAACACTGTAGATCTTGATTATAAATTAGCTCCGTGACAGTTTTTGTATTTTTTACCGCTACCGCATGGGCAAGGTTCGTTTCTACCAACCGTTGCTTCCTTGCGGATAGGTTGTAGCGGAACAGCTTCACGTGTATCGCCAAACTCAATTCCTGGCTCTTCCCTACCAAACTCTTGTTTAGTAGTTTGCAGCTTTGGCTGTTTAACCGGAGCCGGTGCTTCTCTTACCTGATCTGGTTCTTGTTGTACCGGGATACCACCTTTATATAAGAAACTCACTACTTCTTTATTCACTGCGTTAAGCATGTTTTTAAATAAGTTGAAAGCTTCCATTTTATAAATTACCAACGGATCTTTTTGCTCGTAAACCGCATTTTGTACCGATTGCTTCAAATCGTCCATTTCGCGTAAATGCTCTTTCCAGCTATCATCAATTAAAGCTAGAACGATGGTTTTTTCGAATGAACGAACCACCTCTTTTCCTTTATTATCAATAGCTTTCTTTAAATCAACAGCTACCTGAATACCGCGGATGCCATCAGTAAACGGAACCACAATCTGTTCGATATGCTCTCCGCGCTCTTCGTACACCTGGGTTAATACGGGCAGTGATTGCTGAATAATGGCTTCTGATTTACGTGCATAAAATGCCTCTGCTTCTTCAAATAACTTTTCTGTTAACTGAGGAATACTGGTTGAAGAGAATTCTTTTTCGGTGATCTCCGTATCTAAAGAGAAGTTTTTAATTACTTCCAGTTTAAATCCGTCGTAATTTGCTTCTTGTTTATATTCGCTCACGATATCTTCAGCAACATCGAAAACCATATTGTTCATATCCACATCTAAACGTTCGCCAAATAAAGCATTTTTACGTTTAGCATAAATTACGGTACGTTGCGAGTTCATCACATCATCGTACTCCAATAAACGTTTACGGATACCAAAGTTGTTTTCTTCTACTTTTTTCTGTGCACGCTCGATAGATTTGGTGATCATAGAGTGCTGGATCACCTCACCGTCTTCGATACCCATACGCACCATGATACTAGAAATACGCTCTGAACCAAATAAACGCATTAAATTATCTTCCAATGAAACGAAGAACTGTGAAGAGCCCGGATCACCCTGGCGACCTGCACGACCACGTAACTGTCTATCTACACGACGTGATTCGTGACGCTCGGTACCTACAATAGCTAAACCACCAGCTTCTTTAACACCTGCACCCAGTTTAATATCGGTACCACGACCGGCCATATTGGTTGCAATGGTTACTGTTCCTGCCTGACCAGCTTCGGCAACGATATCGGCCTCTCTCTGGTGCATTTTAGCGTTCAATACATTATGTTTGATACCGCGGAGTTTAAGCATACGGCTTAATAACTCAGAAATCTCTACAGATGTGGTACCCACCAGTACCGGACGGCCAGCTTTTGGCTCCAACTGTCCTGTTTCTGGATTAACTGCAGGAATTAACGCCCCTTTAGCATCCAATTTAGGTACAGCTCTACCTGTTTGATCGTATTTAACAACCGGTTTACCGTCTTTCTGTTTTACATTACCTTCTTTATCTGTTTCATATTCTGTCTCGTAATGAGAATAAGGGAAAACCAGGTATTGTATTTCTGCAGCGACAGCATTATATTTCTCACGAACGGTACGGTAAACGTAATCCTGCTCATCAATCCTCGAAATATTTCTATTGGTTGGAATTTCTACGACATCCAATTTATAGATCGACCAAAACTCGCCAGCTTCTGTAGTTGCAGTACCCGTCATACCGCAAAGTTTGTGGTACATACGGAAATAGTTCTGTAAGGTTACGGTTGCATAAGTTTGGGTCGCATCTTCAACCTTTACATTTTCCTTAGCCTCAATTGCCTGGTGTAAACCATCAGAGTAACGGCGGCCATCCATAATACGACCTGTTTGCTCATCAACAATTTTGATTTTTCCTTCATCGATGATGTATTCCACATCAATTTCAAATAAGGTATATGCTTTTAATAATTGGTTAACCGAGTGAATGCGTTCTGCTTTAACAGAGTAATCGCGCATTAAAGCATCTTTCTGCACAACCTTTTCTTCTAAAGGAAGATCAGATTTTTCAAGCTCTGCAATCTCAGTACCTACATCTGGCAGTACGAAGAAATGAGGATCTTCACCCGATTGGGTAATCAGTTCAATACCTTTTTCAGTTAATTCAACCTGATTATTCTTCTCATCGATATAGAAATACAATTCAGAATCTACCTTTGGCATATTCTTAGATTGATCTGCCATGTAGTGGTTTTCAGTTTTTAACAACAAACCACGAATACCGGTTTCACTTAAAAATTTAATTAAAGCTTTGTTTTTTGGCAAACCACGGTATGCACGCAATAAGGCTAAACCACCTTCTCCTTCTTCGGTTCCGCTGTTGCCTGCATTAATTAATTTTTTAGCCTCGTTTAATGCTTGTGTTACATAAGCTTTTTGTTCATTAACCAAGCGCTCAATACGTGGTTTTAACTCATAAAACTCATGCTCATCGCCACGTGGAATCGGACCAGAAATAATTAAAGGGGTACGGGCATCATCAATTAAAACCGAATCGACCTCATCCACCATTGCAAAATGCAGTTTGCGCTGTACCAATTGATCTGGTGTTTGCGACATATTGTCACGCAGGTAATCGAAACCGAACTCATTATTGGTTCCGTAAGTAATATCTGCGGCATAAGCTTTTCTTCTTTCTTCAGAATTTGGCTCATGTTTATCAATACAATCAACGCTTAAACCATGGAATTCGAATAAGGGGCCGTTCCACTCACTATCACGACGAGCCAGGTAATCATTCACCGTTACAATGTGTACACCTTGACCAGCAAGTGCATTCAAATAAGCCGGCAAGGTACTTACCAGGGTTTTACCTTCACCAGTAGCCATTTCGGCAATTTTACCGCTATGCAATACAATACCACCAATCAACTGTACATCATAATGTACCATGTTCCAGGCCACCTCTGTTCCGGCAGCATCCCATTTATTAGCCCATTGTGCTTTATCACCAACAATTTTAACATTGTTTTTTCTTGCAGCATAATCTCTATCAAACTGGGTTGCGGTAACTTCTAGATAATCGTTTTCGCTTAAACGGCGTGAAGTTTCTTTAATTACAGCAAAAGCTTCTGGAAGGATTTCCAAAAGTACTTTTTCCAGTTCGGTATCACGATCTTTACCTAAGATATCAACCTGATCGTAAATGGCTGTTTTTTCGTGAAGATCTAATTCTTCGCTCTCTGCTTCAGCTTTTAAAGCTGCAATTTTTCCATCAATCTCTGTTAAGAAATCAGAAATCCTGCTTTTAAATTCTATGGTTTTACCACGTAATTCGTCGTTGCTTAATACAGACAGCTTACTGTATTGCTCGTTAATTTTGACAACCAATGGCTGAATAGCCTTTATATCTCTTTCTGATTTACTTCCGAAAATCTTCGCTAAAAATCCTAACATTATATTTTAAATTGTATTTTATTATTAAAAAATGGGTGTGTTACAACAACCAAGCCATTGTCAGCGCTAAGTCAGTTTGACAGTTGTTGGTGTATTGGGGCTTAAATCTTAAAAGATTTTTAAAGAGAAAGAGAACTAGGGACTATTGTTCTTTGGTTTTTTTCTGATGGTTAAATCAGCAATTACCTGGTCTGCATTTACGTATTTAGCAACTTTTATTGGAGCTTGCGTTCCAATTAGGGCTAATTTGGTGTATGATAATAAATAAGGATTACGGTCTTCGTTTAGCTGAACAGAGGTCTTGCCGCACGCATTTACACAAATGTTATGCTCGCTACAGTACTCGTTTAATATCTTTAGTCCCTCAACACGTTCGGCTTTTGCCAAATGTGTTAAGCTAAAAAAGACAAGTGATATGGTAACGAGGTGTTTCATTAATTGCGGCAAAGCTAGTTTTAATCTTTTATAAAAAGAAATTACATAGCTGCAAAAAGCGTACCTCAATCTTTCTGTCTTCTGAATGCAGGGAGAATCTTTAATTCACCGGGTTAGATTCTGAAACAAGTTCAGTATGAGGGATCGCATGCAAAAGATTCTCCTCCATCCTATATCTTCCCTCTTCCATCATTTAAAAACGACTTCCGTAGCCCCATAACCAAACTTTTCTTTTCTGGCATCCATATATGTTTTTACGTGGGGGTTTTTGCTGATCAGTTTATGGATTTTATCTCTTAAAGTACCATTTCCCGAACCGTGAATGAAGACAATTTTATCAAAATGATGTACAACCGCAGCATCCATAGCCGTTTGAAAATGATTAATCTGTATCTGCAGCATTTCATCGGCTTCTAAAAAATGATGATCATCTCTTAGTTTTTCGATGTGCAGATCAATTTCTTTTTGGGGGGCTTCAACTGTTCTCTTTTCCTCTGACGACTTAAAGAAACTTTCCTTTAATTTCTGCGCATCAATGGTTACCGGCACAAGATCATCTAATCGGATCAACCAACCTTTATTTCTCAATTGAGGCAATTCTTTTTGTTCGATACTAAAATCTTTTGCCCTGAACTTTTTATGGATCACCAATGGATCAATAGGTTTTACATCAGCTTTGCTAAATACCAAAACCTGAAAATTAAATTCCGGCCAAAGGTCAAGATCAGCCAAGGAAGCTGAATAAACCAAAATAGAACCGTAAGATTCAATTATTCCATGAAAAGCACCCGCATATTTTCCTTTACGCGCAGTGGTTAGGCTTACCAATAAAATATTTGGAGAATGGTTTTGGAGATGGAAATGCACCACATTACCTGCCTTATCATCGGTAGCAACGGCTATATAAATACCATTTTCGATTTTGTTAACGCTTGGAATATTCACCTGAATGGGTTTAGGCGCATCCAATTCTTCAGCAACTACACCATGACCATGCACAGAGGTTAAATTACTCACCGAAACAGGTATCTCGAAACCATCTTCATCGGTAACACCTAAAGTTTGCGCATCAATAATTTTAGTTACATAACCTTCACGTTTTTCATCAACAAAACGCACAAAATCTCCCAGTTTAAATTTCATAACCCCTAAATCCCCTAAAGGGGACATCTCCATATTATTTATTAAAATTATCTTATTTCCAATTTTAGCCTCTCATTCAACTCCCCTTCAAGGGCTGGGGGCTAATGTCGCGTATCATTCCCGTGGTAAATGCTCAGGTAACTTTCATATCTCGAAACTGCAATTTCACCTTCATTTACGGCTTCAATAACCGCACAGCCTGGTTCATTAATATGCCTGCAATTGTTAAAGCGGCAATTGTGAGAAGTTTTAAAGATTTCTCTAAAAAAATGTCCCAATTCTTCTTTTTCAATGTCGATTACACCAAGTTCCCTGATTCCCGGAGAATCTACAATAAAACCTCCCTGCGGCAGTTCGAACATTTCGGCAAACGTAGTGGTATGTTGTCCTTTATCGCTCCAGTCAGAAACCTCGCCTGTCCTCAAATCCCGGTCAGGCATTAATGCATTGATCAAACTAGATTTCCCTACTCCTGAGTGACCCGATATCAAGGTAATTTTATCAGTAATCAATTCCTGAATTACCGGAATATTAATGCCTTTTAAAGCGGAAACTTCATAACAGGGGTAGCCGATATTTTCATAGATATCTTTAAATTCCTGCAGAATTTCCAAACCTTCTTTGCTAAATAGATCGAGTTTATTAAACGCCAACACAGCTGGTACATCATAGGCTTCTGCAGTAACCAAAAAGCGATCTATAAAACCTAAAGAGGTACGAGGGGAAGCGAGTGTAACCACCAGCATGGCCATATCTAAATTAGCAGCCAAAATTTGCGCCTGTTTACTCAGGTTGATCGATTTGCGGATTATGTAATTTTTACGGGGTAACATTTCGTTGATCAAACCCTGATTACTATCCTTTTCCAGGTCAAATTTCACCTTGTCGCCAACTGCAATCGGGTTGGTGGTTTTAAGTCCTTTAATCCTGAATTTGCCCACAATCCGGCAATCATAGCGTTCACCATTATCGGCCAAAACACTATACCAGCTCCCTGTAGATTTAATAACTAATCCCTGCATATTTGCGGTAAAGGTATGAATATGATTTCATTGGCAGAAGTGGTTGGCCTGGATAAAGTTTGTACATTAATGATGGAGAACAAAAAGGAATACAGACATTTCCGCTATATATTTTCTTATCCATTAAATATCTTACATAAATACAACGCTTTAAAAGGCAAAAAACCTAAATTTGCGACAACAAAAATCAAAAATATAATGAGTTTCAGAATAGAACACGATACCATGGGCGAGGTGCAGGTACCAGCCGACAAATACTGGGGTGCACAAACCGAACGCTCACGCAATAACTTTAAAATCGGCCCGGAGGGTTCGATGCCAAAAGAAATTATCCACGCTTTTGGATACCTGAAAAAAGCGGCTGCGCTTGCCAATACCGAACTTGGTGTATTATCGGCAGAAAAAGCAGATTTAATTGCTAAAGCTTGCGATGAAATTATTGCAGGACAACTGGATGATCAATTTCCTTTGGTAATCTGGCAAACAGGTTCTGGAACACAAAGTAACATGAATGGTAACGAGGTAATTGCAAACCGTGCTCATGTTATTAATGGTGGTTCATTAGCTGACGATAAAAAAGTACTTCACCCAAATGATGATGTAAATAAATCACAATCATCAAACGATACCTATCCAACTGCAATGCACATTGCAGCCTATAAACTTACCGTAGAAAATACCATTCCTGGTTTAGAAAAGCTAAGGAATACCTTAGCACAAAAAGTAGAAGAATTTAGTACGATTGTTAAAACAGGCCGTACGCACTTTATGGATGCAACCCCATTAACTTTAGGGCAGGAATTTTCTGGTTACGTACAACAGATTGATAACAGCATCCGGGCAATTAAAAATGCTTTGGTTATGGTTGCAGAACTGGCTTTAGGTGGTACTGCTGTGGGCACAGGCTTAAATACGCCAAAGGGATACGATGTATTAGTGGCTAAAAAAATTGCAGATTTAACTGGTTTGCCTTTTGTTACCGCTCCAAATAAATTTGAGGCACTTGCTGCACACGATGCCATGGTAGAACTTTCCGGTGCTTTAAAACGTACTGCAGTTGCTTTGATGAAGGTAGCCAACGATGTGCGAATGTTAAGTTCCGGACCTCGTTGCGGTATCGGCGAAATTGTTATTCCAGATAATGAACCAGGATCGTCTATTATGCCAGGAAAAGTTAATCCTACGCAACCAGAGGCTTTAACCATGGTTTGTGCACAGGTAATCGGTAACGATGTTGCCGTTTCAGTAGGTGGTATGAGCGGCCATTTCGAGCTTAACGTATTTAAACCATTAATTGCCGCCAATGTATTACAATCAGCACGTTTAATTGGCGATGCCTGTGTTTCTTTTACAGATAAATGTGCCGAAGGAATCACGGCTAACCTACCTGAAATTGAAAAACACCTTCAAAATTCTTTAATGTTGGTTACGGCCTTGAATCCACATGTAGGTTATGAAAATGCAGCTAAAATTGCAAAGAAAGCCCATAAAGAAAATAAAACCTTAAAAGCTGCTGCTGTAGAGTTGGGCTTATTAACTAATGAGCAGTTTGATGAGTGGGTACGCCCTGAAGACATGGTGGGCAGCTTGAAATAAGTTAATTACATATTCGATCGTCATCCTGAACTTGTTTCAGGATCTTTTCAGTACATAAGCTGCTGAAACAAGTTCAGCATGACGCTCCGACTTTACAATACGGCTAATTAAAAACACAGGTAATATGAATTCAATACTTTCTAATCTTTTAAGCTTGATATCCATCATTCCACCTTGTGTTATATTTGGAACCTGCTGCTTTTTTTTAATAAAAAAATCTTCTGTTGAAGCCATTTTAATGACTATTGGCTCGGGCATTAGCCTGCTTGTTAACCTATTTTTTAGGTTTCTGCCATTATTAATGTCCGCGCAACATTTAACTGCTATAGAAGTTTCAAAGTACTATTCTTTCAGTAGCATTATTGGCTTTGTAGCTGGGATTTGTTTCGCTGCAGGATTTTTAATTTTGGTTATTAATACCGTTAAAAAGAATAAGGTCATCTCCGATCAGTTCCCAAAAAGCACAGATTACAACCATGAATAAACCGCAGTTAGGATTAAAGCTTTTTCCTATTTTCCTTTTAACATTATCCATATTACAGCTGGCCTGTAGTCCGAGGCCTAATGTACAGGGTAAAGGTGAAGATTTTATGCAAGGGGTTTGGAATGAAGATTCTGTTGCTTTTAGTCATAAATTGAGCAATTATACACAACACCATTTTAAGTTTACCTGCGATTCGGTTTATATCGATATGGTTACCCATAGCAAAGTAAATTTTTACGAGGACTCTTGTTATAACAATGGTATTTGGAAAGAATATGCCAAGGGCGTATATGCAGTAAAAGGTGATACGTTATTTATAGGTGCAACCTTTACACACGCCAATTATAAACAAAAAATATCGGGTTGTTACCGCATCGGCCGATATGAAAAAAACTTCCTGATCAATAAAAAATCTGCAGACACCTTGATTTTAGAAAGTTTAAACGATCAGCGCGAAATTAAACTAACACTTAAAGAAAAAATAACCTGCGTACCAAAAGAATTATAAAAATGATTTTAACATCAATTAAACAGAGATTAACCATCGCTTTAACAGTGGCTTTTTTAGCCTATTTCCCTATTCATGCAAACGCATGGGGTACCATCGGCCATCGTGTTGTTGGCGAAATTGCCGATAGTTATTTAAAAGCGAAGACACGCAAGGCCATTCAAAGTATTTTAGGCTACGAAACTTTGGCCATGTCGGCCAATTGGGGCGATTTTATTAAATCGGATTCCACTTACAACTATATGTACAACTGGCATTTTGTTAATCTTCCGGCAGGATTAGATAAAAATGGTGTATATCAATTTTTGGAAACTGATAAAAAACCAAATCTTTACAACAAAATTCCTGAGCTGATTGCTATTTTAAAGAAAACAAGCAGCACGGCTTCAGAAAAGAAACTGGCTTTACGCATGTTGGTCCACCTGGCCGGAGATTTATGCCAGCCTATGCATGTTGCGCGTAAGGAAGACCTGGGTGGTAACCGCGTTTCGGTATTATGGTTCAATGAGAAATCGAATATCCACAGGGTTTGGGATGAACAGTTGATCGAGTATCAACAGTTGAGTTATACAGAATACGCGAAGGCCATTAACCACCCTTCCGCTATGCAGTTATATAATTGGCAAAATACGAGCCTAAGAGATTGCGTTTATGAATCGTACGGCATCTGCAATAAAATTTACGAAACTACTAAACCAGATACCAAATTGAGCTACCGCTATAATTTTGACTGGGTTGACACCCTTAACGAGCAGTTATTAAAAGGTGGTGTGCGTTTAGCTAAAATGTTAAACGATATCTACGGATAAGCCTTTTTGTTAAATATCAGATGCCCCAATGCTTTCAAGCTTGGGGTATTTTTTTGGTCAGTCTAGCACATCAACTATAAAACTCGTTTAATAGATATAAACCAAAACCAATTATAAACCATGAAAAAGTTAATTCTTATTTTAACTGTTTGTTTAGCTTTAGGCTGCAAAAAAGACCTCGACAAAACATTAACAAAAAAAGACTGGCGCATCGAATCGGTTACGGTTAGCCCAGCAATGACTATTGGCAAAAAAACAAGTACCGACTATATAGAACTGATGGGACCAAGCAGTTGTGTAAGTAATTCCATGATCTCTTTTTCTAAAGATGGCACATACACTTCAGGATCCAACGGAGCGCTTTGCGATTTGAAACCTGATACAAGTATTAAAACCTGGAGAAGAGATGGTGATCAGATTTTTTTATCTTATGCGCCACAATCGCCATTAATATTAAGTGGAGATAAACTTACCCAGACCACTTCTACCCCACCACAAGGAGGAATTATTTATACCTTTGTTTTTGTATATAAATCCAAATAATATTGAAAATTTTAATGGTCTGCCTGGGTAATATCTGCCGGTCACCTCTGGCTGAAGGCATTATGCGCCATCTGGCAGATGAACAAAACTTAAACTGGGAAATTGCTTCGGCGGGAACGGGCAACTGGCATATTGGTCAGGCACCGGACCACAGGAGTGTTGCTGCAGCCAAAGCATTGGGTTACGATATCAGCAAACAACGGGCGCAGCAGTTTAACGCTTCGATGTTTGACTATTATGACCTGATTTTGGTTATGGACAAGAACAATTGGGCTGACGTTAAAAACCTGGCCAAAACAGCTGAGGATCGTAAAAAGGTTAAACTTTTTCTTGATAACGGCGAAGTTACAGACCCATATTGGGATAATAGCCTGTTTAGCCCAGTTTGTAAGCAGGTTGAGGAAAGATGTATGGAAATTATCAAACAACTTTCTTAAATTTAAAGCTTATAACCTATCATACTAACCAAGTCAAAGAAAAAATGAAAAAATACCTGTCCTTATGTTTATTAGTTGCCGCAGTAATTTTATTGCAAAGCTATACCACGGCAAAGAAACCGGCAAAAATTTTAGTCTTCTCCAAAACAAAGGGTTTTAGGCACAACTCCATCGAAACTGGAAAAGAAGTGATCCAGAAATTAGGCACTGAACATCATTTTGAAGTGGATACAACAGAAAATGCTGATGTTTTTACTGAAGACAACCTAAAAAAATATGCTACTGTTATTTTCCTGAATACTACAGGCGATGTATTGGACGATAAACAACAGGTGGCTTTCGAGAGATACATCCAGGCTGGCGGAGGTTACGTGGGTATCCATGCAGCAACAGATACAGAGTACGACTGGCCTTGGTATGGCAAATTGGCCGGTGCTTATTTTATAAGTCATCCAGCTGTTCAGGAGGCTAGGTTTATCGTTAAAGATAAAAAACACCCTGCTACAAAATTCCTTACCGATTCAGTATGGATGAGAAAAGATGAACTGTATAACTTTAAGAATATTAACCCAGACATTAAAGTGCTGATTAATTTAGACGAGAAATCATATACTGGTGGTAAAAATGGCGATTTCCATCCTTTTGCCTGGTACCACGATTTTGATGGCGGAAGAGCTTTTTATACCTGTATGGGACATACCAAAGAAGGCTGGGCTGACGATAAATTTCAAAAACATTTATGGGGAGGTATTGAATACGCCATAGGTGGGCAAAAGAAACTGGACTACAGTAAAGCCCATTCAAAGTTCTAAATAATAGTTGGGCTTGTTGAAATTAACCGGCAAGCTCAACTTATCCATTAGCTGAATAGCACAATATTTAAGTGTTATTTTTTTTCAGGTTAACCAAATAAATATAATTCAGCATACAAAATGAGGCTATAGCACCGAAGGTATGCCACAAGAAGTGTGTTCCGATACTCAATATATCCCACTTATCTGCGATACGGAAAGTTAAGGCAAATACGAAGGCAATCAGGGCAAAGCCAACCCATTTGCCATTTTTCCAGTCTGTTTTGATCAAATAGCCGAATACCGGAAATAAAACCAGCGCAGCCATAAAAGCATAATTGATATTGATAAAAATCTGAAAATCGCCATTGCTGAAAAGCCTTCTTACGTAAAACTGAAAAAAGGCGTATACCGCTACAATTAAAACGGCAAAGTACCATCTGGTGAGCTTGGAAAGAAAGTAGACACCAGCCGAAAGGCACAAAAGCATAATTGGCATCCAATCCATCATAATAAAGATTGGCCAGCGCCTAAGCCCGTGGTAAGTAGTGCCACCTATCCCACCAATATAAAGCAGAACCAATGCAATACTTAAGAAGGTATGCTGTTTAAAGTTACCCCACAGTTTAAATGTCCAGTATACCGCTATAGCCAGAAAGAAACAACTTGTTAGGGTGTTAAAAGGCTCCGGAAATAACTGGTTTAGATTAGTTTCTGCATATACGGTACCGCCGTCAGGAGGATTTTGGTTAAAAGCACTCATGTTTAATTAACGTCTACTGTAATTAAATGTTTTGACTGATTGATGTAACACTCAAGATGTAAAATAATTTCGCTTTCACATGTTTTAACAGGTTAAATATTGGTTAACACTTACCATCAGCAATGTTAATTATTTGTACTTTAGTTGAATCTAAGCTATAAGTATATGAAATCCGTATTGATCCTTTTTTTACTTCTTTCTACAGCTATTTTTGCCCAAACCCCTCCTCAACCTTATGGTGCATTACCATCAAAACGGCAGCTGGCCTGGCATGATGTTGAAGTTTATGGCATCATGCACTTTACACCAACTACCTTTGAAAATAAAGAGTGGGGCTTTGGTGATGCTGATCCAAAGATATTTAACCCAACGGACTTTAATGCCGACCAGATTATTAAAGCGGCTAAAGCAGGTGGCTTGAAAGGGATTGTTTTGGTTGCCAAACACCATGATGGTTTTGCTTTGTGGCCAACTAACACTACAACATATAATATCAGTAAAAGCCCGTTTAGAGGAGGAAAAGGAAATTTAGTTAAAGAAGTAGAACAGGCCGTGCGTAAAAACGGATTAAAGTTTGGGGTTTATTGCTCGCCATGGGACAGAAATAATCCACTTTATGGTACCGATAAATATCTGGCCATTTATCAGGCACAATTAAAAGAACTTTACAGTAATTTTGGTGAACTTTTTATGAGCTGGCATGACGGCGCTAACGGTGGCGATGGTTATTATGGTGGCGCAAAAGAAAAACGCTCTATAGATAACACCACTTATTACGATTGGAAGAATACCTGGGCCATCACGCGCAAAATGCAACCAATGGCAAATATTTTTAGCGACATTGGTTTAGATATCCGCTGGGTAGGTAATGAAGACGGACATGCTGCACAAACCTCTTGGGCAACTTTTACCCCGATGGCTCCTGATGGCAAAAGTGTAGCAGTACCGGGACAGGCAAACTACCCGCAAAGCCCAGAAGGCATTAGAAATGGGAAATTCTGGATGCCGGCAGAATGCGATGTTCCGCTTAGAAAAGGATGGTTCTATCACCCTAACGACAAGCCAAAAGGTCCGGAAGAATTGTTTGATCTGTATTTAAAAAGCGTTGGCCGTGGTGCAGGTTTAGACCTGGGTTTAGCACCCGATACCCGTGGTCAACTTCATGATGACGATGTTACCGCACTGAAAACTTTTGGCGACATGGTTAAACATACTTTCGAGCATAACCTGGCCAAAAATGCATCGGTTAAAGCAAGCAATAGCAGAGGTAAGAAGTATGACGTTGCTATGCTTCTTGATGGCAAGAGAGAGAGTTATTGGGCTACACAAGACGATATGCACCAGGCAAGTTTAGAACTTGACTTGAAAACTGCTAAAACCTTCGACATTATCAGCTTACAGGAGTACATTCCTTTAGGTCAGCGAATAGAAGCCTACACCATTGAAATATTTGAAAATAATGCCTGGAAAAAGGTTTATGATGGCACAAGCATTGGCGCAAAACGTTTGATTAAATTAGATACCCCTGTAACAACCAACAAAATAAAAATAAACATCACCAGATCACCTGTTTGTATTACACTTAGTGAAATTGGGCTGTACAAAAAAGCTGGATAAGCAAACTTAATCTGGTTTGTAAAGAATTTCGAAAACCTGTGCCAATGCATTAGAAGTCTGTTTGCTGTAGCGATAAGTGCTATCGGCGTTAATATCCCTATACATCAGCATTACAGCCCTATGGGATGCTTTACTCAGTTTCACTTTTTCAGCGCGTTCTTTAGCATCTTCAGGCCTCAAAGTTAGGGCCTGCATTTGCTTGATGATTCCCAGGTTTCTTTCCATAGGCCTAATACCATCTTCTTTAATGGAAGCGAGTTTAACATCTTTAGGCAAAGAAATTTTTAAATTCATAATGCTGTTGAGTGACTCCAGATTAGTATTAAAAGTATATCTTAGTTTTCGATATTCCTCTGTCGCGTATTTCGGACTAAAATGAAGTACTCCACTAAAAAAAATTAAAAATAAAAGTACTGATACTGCATATCTCGCCCAGTTTTTAATTTCGAAAGTTTTATCCCATCTATAGTTAAGCAAATAGGCAAAGATAAATCCTGAAACAAAACCACCAACATGCGCCGCGTTATCTACCCTTTTGCCAAATGCCCCGTTTATAAGCACCAATAATGATACGATAAGCGTACTCACCAGCAAAGCCCGTGTTGCTTTGCGCTCGAAAGATTTATTAATCAGTAAAGCAATAAAAGCACCATATAAGCCCATAATTGCACCCGAGGCGCCCATCATTACGCCTTCCTGATGAAAAATCAAACTTACCAGACCACCACAAATACCGCTCATTAAATAAATAAAAAGGAATTTTTTCCAGCCCAGTTTATTTTCGATCATCAAGCCGAGGTAAACTAGTGCATACATATTAAAAAACAGGTGTGAAACCGATCCATGTATAAATTGATAGGTAATTAAGCGCCAATATTGCCCTCCGAGAACCAGATTGCGTTGATTAACCCCAAAGTTTAACGAAAATAATTTTATTTCTGAAAGGTAATCTTCTTGAGAAGCATTCCCGGTTTTTGACGAAAGATAGGCAATGAACACAATCGATAAAATGATAATTGCGATGAAATATAGCGTATTAAGTAGGACAAGAATTGGCGTTGCCGTATATCCCTTTTGCGGAAAAAACAAGAATAATACGTTTTTGATTTTATTCTTTGTAGCCAAAGGTGCTTTTTCAAAATAATGATCGTCCTGTGTTTCGATAAGCCGACGGAATTTAAACAGATTCTCTTCCCAAACATCTTTCAGGTGGAATTCTACATATTCAAATTCGTGAAAAAACTTCTCCAGATTGAGCTCATTCTTACCATAATCGTTAAAGAGCATCTGGATCCCAACACATTCACTTTTTACCACCGCAAAATTTCCGTGGATACGGATTGATATCTCTTCACTATACGACTGGAAGGATATTGGGGTATAAGCGATCAACCCGGTTTCGGAAACGTGACTTAAGGCCCAACCAAGATTTTCGATGGCCTGTTTGGCAACAATTAAATATTTATCTGCCGGAAATTCGGCCAAAGGAATATACTTTTCTATTTTAGGCGAGTAACCCCAACTGATTAACATAGCGCGTTAGATTTTTTTCGCTACTAAGATAATATAAGGTGATAGATTTTTGCTTTCGAATGGGATAATCTTTGTAAATACTTTTCCAGTCAGCCAAACCGCTTTTTTAAACAGACGAACGCCTGCTGATTTTTGATCTTCGTTCTCGAGCCAAACGCTAAACCGACCAAAATAACCTGATTTTACTTCTTTAAGTCCAGCTTGTTCGCAAATTAATTTTAACATGGCTGGATCCATGCTATCAATATTGTGTTTATCGTAATTTTCTCTATCGAAATTCTTTTGGAACCAACCATTAACTGCCTTAAAATTTGGCAGCGTAATAAATAAAGTACCACCTGGTTTTACAAAAGCAATGTGTCGGTTGATAATATCGGCTGTATCGTTAAAATGTTCAATTAAACCGCAGCTTAATACAAGATCGTATTGCTTTTCGGGCGTATAATTGAAAAGATCGGTTTCGATGATGTGGATATCCTTTTCGGTTAAACTGTTTTTCGCCAAAAGTTCATGCACAACAGGTGGGTGTACAAAATAGTCTAAAAGTGTAACATCAAGCTGAAAATATTTTTTGAGGAATACTGCATAGTAACCGGGGAAACCACCTAATTCGATAGCGGTTTTGACTTTATCTTTATGAATAACATCGGCTAGTTGTTTGTGAAATAAATAGTTAGCAGGTAACTGAACGGCCAGTCCTTTTTTACTTTCCCAATAATTTACCCAAAAAGCCCTGTCGGTTAATAAATTTGCCATGTTTTAAATAATTCCAGGTTCAAAGAAACGGAAAAAATGGGTAATTGTTTAAAAATTGAATGGCTTATATTGCTGGATTGTTAGATTGCTTTATTGCTAATTCAACCCAGCTTAAATATTTTATTGTCGGTTGCCAGCAATATAACAATCCGACAATAAAACAATCTTTTAAGACTAACCCTATTTTAGGTCTTTCAAAATCTCCGCTACTGCTTTTTCGAGTTGAGGATCTTTATTTGCCAGGCGGTCTTCAAAAGTATTTTTAACGAAGATATCTGGTTTAACACCTTCCTTTTCAATGTTCTTACCATCCATAGTATAACAACCCCACGATGGTAAACGGTAAGAAGAACCATCTACCAAACTTTTAGCCGACGTAAAAATAATCCAACGGTAGGTTTCTGTGCCTATAATCTTACCCAGTTTTAATTGCTTAAAACCTGCAGCTGTCATTTCAGCATCACTTAAAGATTGCTCGTTAATGAGCAATACGATAGGCTTCGCCGCCGGACCAAAATTACTTTGTGGAGCCATTTTACCTCCGCGGTATTTCCATTTCAGGTAAGGACGCTGTGAAAGGAATTTCAGCACATCATCATGTACGTTCCCACCGGTATTATAACGTAGATCCAGAATAATGGCCTCCTTGTTTTCTTCTTGTGCAACCATGTCCAAAAGAAAAGTTTCCAACTCGCTGCCACCCATATTTTTCATGTAAGAATAGGCAATGCGGTTGTTGCTCCACTTGTCTACATTTTTGTGGTTTTGGCTAATCCATTCATCATAAAGATTCCCGCGCAATGTACCTGAACTTTCGGGATGTATATTAACATAAACATCCTTGCCATTGCGTTTAAAGGTTAATGTCATTTCCCGATCTAATGATGGCTTACTGAAATAATAATCGCGGTCTATTTTCTCATCTACTTTAACCCCGTTTACTTCTGTTAAGATATCGCCGGCTAAAATATTGTTTCCAGTACGGGCAGCATTACTTTTAGCGGCAATACGTTCTACCTTTAAAGGATTTTCATTATCGAAGATGATTCCTGTTTCATTGGTAATGTAATTCAGATTTTTGCGTTCCTCTGCCCCTGCACTATTAAAGCCCATATGAGAGGAATTCAATTCGCCCAACATATCATTTAATAAAATCCTTAGGTCACTACGGTTATTTACATAAGGCAAATATGCGGCATAACGTGTTCTCATTTTATCCCAATCTACGCCATGAAATTTTTCATCGTAAAAATTTTCATCTAAACCTACCCAGGTTTCATAAAACATCTGGTTAAACTCGGCATTTAGGTTTCTGGTAAATTTATAACCATGATCTACCCGATCGAGTTTATTACCTTCTAAGCTATACTTATTGATTGCACCTTTCGATAAAACGAAAAATTTATCCCCTGCCGAAATAATGGAGTAATCGCCACCATCGGCAACTTTTTCCGTTTTATTGGCTTCAAAGGGTTCGATAGTAGTACGATACAGGCTCGGAGCACCGCCTTCGTGATTAGATGAATAAAAAACATAAGTTTTATCGCCCTTGGCATAAACATCTGTTCCGTACTGGCCGCCAAACGAAGGACCAACCAATTCTATTCTATCCAGTAGGTCTTCAGTATTAATAGTAATGACACTGGCAGGCTTAGGTGTAGGTTTAACTTCAGTTTTCTTCTTAGCTGTATCGGTTTTGGCCTTTTTATCATTTTTATTTTCGGGTACAGGCCTAACATCCGTTGGTGCCGGCTTGCTTTCTTTAAACAGATCATCGAATTTATCAGCACGATAAGGCTCATCGTAGTTATTTAAAGCCATGCGGTAAATGTGTGCATTTTGCATCCCTGTCGGATAAGACGGCTTGGTACGGGCACTGGTGAAAAAAATATACTTGCCATCTGGAGACCACGCCGGACTGGTTTCGCTAACGCCCGTGTTGGTTAAGTTAATGGTTTTATTGTTTTTGATGTGATGCACCATAATATCTTGTTCAAAATTCCGATAAACGGTAAACAGTACATATTCGTCATTTGGCGAAAAACTTGGTGTTGCGTTCTGTATCGCCCAAAATTCGTCAGTTACCAAAGTTTTGGCATCAAAAGTTTTTAGGTCCATCAGTTTAAGCTCATTTCTGCCGCTTAAATACACGGCCATGGTTTTACTTTTGTTCAAAGTGATATCGCGGACGTTTGCTTTATCTTTTGTAAGCTGTTTTACGGTACCCTTTCCATCACCTGTAATCGTAAACCAGTTTTGGTAACCGTTAGTGGTTTGACTGAACAGAATAGTTTTATTATCAGCCAGCCATTTACATTCCAGGGCACGATCGCCACTGTTCGTAATTTGCCGGATAAACTTTCCATCTGCATCGCTCACAAACACCTCACCACGCGAACTAAAGGCCATTTTTTTCCCATCTGTTGAAACATCAAATGCAGAAATATTTCCACGCACATCATACTCCTGTTCTTTGCTTAATACCTGATTGCGCGAGGTACTAATATTGATTTTCTCCGTTTTCTTCGAAGCTACGTCATAAGTGTACAATTGATAATCTTTCTCAAATACAACCGTAGTTCCATCGGCCGAAACGAACGGACGTTTAATAGAAGTATCGAAATTGGTTAAACCAGTTTTTTTACCATTGATAAAAGTATAAAGGTTGTATTCATCGTTGCTTTCATCAGATACAAAAAAGATATTGCCTTTTTGATCAACACTCGTCCAGAAATCTTTCCCGATATAATCGGTATAACGTTTATAGCTTTTTGTTTTTGGATTGTATGATTGGATATCAGGGTTATAGGCCCCTTTATAATGTTTACGGTTGGCAAAGCGCATACTTTCCCAGGTATCGTTAAAAAACAATTCTCCGGTTGGCGATTCTGCAATATGGTGCGTGGTATTAAAATAATTATTAAATAAACGCACCGCTGTACCTCCGTTTACATTTACTTTATAACTCGAAAAAGAATTATAACGGCCCGAGGTAAAATAAATAGTTTTAGAATCCCAGCTCCAGTTATCTACTTCATCACTGGCATCGTTAAATGTTAACTGTTTAATATCACCACCAGCTAAAGGCATTACATAAATATCATAATTACCAAACTGGTTAGATGAAAAAGCCATCCACTTCCCGTCAGGCGATATTTTAGGGTTAATTTCTTCACCTTGCATAGCCGTAATGCGCGATGCTACGCCACCTTTTACCGGAACTTTCCAAATATCGCCATCGTAGCTAAATACTATTGTTTGTGCATCAGGCGTTAAAGCTGGATATGCAGCAAAATAAGTTTGATTTTGGGCAAATGAATGTACCGGCCATAAAAAAGCCAGTGCCACAAGTGATTTTATTAAAGACTTGATCATAATTAAGTTAGTTTGGCTCCGGAAAGGCAGTTTTTTCTCACAAAAACAGCTTAACCTTAAGAACGATAAAATTTATGGATGAAATTACGCAACAGATTTTATATTCGTAAACAATAAAATGTATTTTTGATTGATTTGAAAGTAGTACATCTAAATACCTATGACGGGAATGGCGGAGCAGGGAGAGCCTGTTTGCGCTTAAGCGATGCTTTAAAGGCTAGTGGAATCGATTCAAAAGTATTGGTTTATTATAAATTTGGTCAAAACCCTGAAATAGACACTTTCAGCAAGTCACCTTTACAGAAGGCTAAAGCCATCTATAACATCTTGTCAGAGAGATATTTCGCCAAGTGGTTAAGCAAATCAGTAAAAACACCTTTCAGTTTGCAATGGTTCGGCCGGTCGGTTATCAACCATCCTGACGTTAAAAATGCAGATATTATTCATTTACATTGGGTAAACCATGGTTTTCTCAATCCTAAGTTCCTGGCGCAGCTAGATGAGCTGGAAAAACCAATTGTATGGACTTTTCATGATAGCAATGCTTTTACCGGTGGCTGCCATGTACGTTATGGCTGTGAACATTTTCACCAGCAATGTGGCAATTGCCCCATCCTGAAAATTAGTGATAAAAACGATATTTCGCACAAAACCTGGGTGCGCAAACAAAAAGCTTATACGGAATTGAATTTCCATATTGTAGCACCAAGCCGATGGATGGCTGCTTCGATAAAATTTAGCAGTTTGTTGGGCACAAGGAAAACTACCATTATTCCGAATACGATCGAAACAAAGATTTTTAAGCCTTATGTTAAATCGGAAGCTAAGAAAGTCCTGAAAATTCATCCAGATAAATTTGTATTGATGAGCGGGTTTATGCCCTCAAAAAACGACAAACATAAAGGAACCCCCTATTTAATTGAAGCTTTGGAAATCCTTTCGCGCAGGAGTGGAATTCAAAATGATAACATTGAATTGGTTATTTTTGGCAATAAAGAGAATGCAGAAATGCCAGAATTTCCTTTCAAAACCACATTCCTGGGCACCATTAATAAAGATGATCATTTAGCAAAGTGTTATTCTGCCGCTGATGCATTTATTACGCCTTCGTTAGAGGACAACCTGCCCAATACGGTGATGGAAAGTTTATCATGTGCCACACCTGTTATTGCTTTTACCACTGGCGGGATCCCGGATATGGTTAAGCATATGCAAAACGGCTACCTGGCCGAATATCAAAATGCGAAAGATTTAGCAAACGGTATTGAATGGTTATATCACCGCCCTAATAAAGAAGAAATCCAAAAAGCAGCAAGATTAAGTATTTTAACCGATTTTTCGGAAGAAGTTATTGCTGCAGAACACATCCATCTTTACGAAACCTTAATTGATTTACAGCCGAAATAATGCTATATTTTAATTAAAATTTGGTCAATCTTTATTAAATTTATACCGACTGAAACTGTTAAATGGAAAACATTGCAAACTATACCGAAAGTATTAAAGCATTAAAATCGGCTATTTTATCAAGCAGGTATAAAGCAGCTACTTTTGTAAACAAAGAGCTTTTGTTGCTATATTTTACGGTAGGTAAATTCATTTCCGAAAAGATAAAAAAGGAAAAATGGGGTGCAAAAGTTATTGATAATCTTTCTTCGGATTTGCAGGCAGAATTACCTGGTTTAAGAGGCTTTTCAGCAACAGGAATTAAAAGGATGAGATTTTTTTTTGAATCCTGGGAAGAACATATTTATATTAAACCGTCAGTAACAGAGCAGCTATCTGTCATCTATACTGACGAAATCACAATTAGTCCAACAGTGTTGGACCAAATACAACTTATTGACGTAGAGGACATTGAATTTAGTCCAACAGTGTTGGACCAAATAGGACGTTATTTTTTCAAGTTAAGTTTTTCGCATCATATTGAACTCATTCTCGCTACGGAAACGCTAGCTGAAAAGATATATTATATTCAGAAAACAGCTACAGAATTTTGGAGTTTAACAACTTTAAAACATCACCTCAAAAATAAGTTGTATAGCAACTCTGGCAGTTTACAAAATAATTTTTCGAAAACAATTTCTAATGAAGAATTAAGGGACAAAGCGTTGCAGTCTTTTAAAGATGAATACCTGCTGGATTTTATTAATCTGGAAGACGCTGATGAGCAAGATGAACGGGTTTTAGAAAGTGGAATCGTAAACAACATTAAGAAGTTTTTAATGTCATTAGGGACTGATTTTGCCTTTATTAGTAACCAGTACCGATTGATTGTTGAAGATGAAGAATACTTTATAGATCTTTTATTTTTTAACCGCCGTTTACAATGTTTGGTGGTTTTCGAACTAAAAACAGGAAAATTCAAACCCGAGTATCTGGGCAAAATGAATTTCTATCTATCCGCTCTTGATGAATATGTTAAACAGCCACACGAACAACCTTCAATAGGAATAATACTTTGCAAAGAAAAGAAAAACAAAATTGTAGAGTTTTCATTTCGTGATTTCAATAAAGCGATGGGTGTTTCTACCTACAAAACCAGCACAACATTACCAAAAGCATTTAAAGGTTTAATCCCCGATGCCGAAACCTTTAAAAAATTAATGGACTAACCATGCCCAAATTAACTGTTATCACCATTGTGTACAATAACGTTCGCGATATTGAACGTACGATAAAATCTGTTTTAAATCAGACTCATCAAAACGTTGAATATATCGTAATTGATGGCGCCTCATCTGATGGGACGCTGCAAATAGTGGAACAATATAAAAATCAAATTTCGAAAATTGTATCAGAACCCGACAAAGGTATTTATGATGCTATGAATAAAGGTTTGGCATTGGCAACAGGCGATTATATTTTATTTATGAACTCTGGGGATGAGATTTATGACAACCATACGGTAGAAGATGTATTTGCAACTGCTCCAGGTGCCGATATTTATTACGGCGAAACCGAAATGTATAATGATAACTGGGAAAATTTAGGCCGCAGAAGGCACGAAGCGCCAGATGAGTTCGACTGGACAAGTTTTAAATATGGCATGAACATTAGCCATCAGGCCATTTATATCCGCCGTAGCATCATCACCCCTTACGATTTAACATATAAGTACAGTGCCGATATCGACTGGATTATCAAAGCCGCAAAAAAAGCCTCAAATATCGTAAACGTACACCGTTATGTAGCCAAATACCTCGTTGGTGGCATGAGCAAGAAAAAACACCGCGAAAGCTTAAAAGAAAGATTTGAAATCTTCACCAAATATTATGGTTTGATCCCCAATATTTTCAATCATATTGTTATCGCTGGCAATTTAGCCTTATACTTTATTAAACACCGCAGAACCAATGACTAACCCTTCTTTTGAGATCGTCATGCTGAACTTATTTTGAACACATCTAATTGATTACTAATTATATATACATTTTAAAAATCAATAATTATTACTAAAAAAAGATGCTGAAACAAGTTCAGCATAACGAGTGGACTAGGTTACGGCATTCCCTAATCTTAAATTTCTAAAAACAATAATTTTTCCCAACTGTCTTTTAATATATCACCTATTAAAAATTAAAAGATTATGGGACAATTAAGTAACCGCACCATTGCTGTACTTTCAGAAAGCGGATTTGAAGAAGTAGAATTAACCGAACCAGTTAAAAGGTTAAAAGAAGAGGGCGCAACCGTTCACATCATCTCCTCAAAAGGCGGAAAAATAAAAGCTTGGAACCAAGACCATTGGTCGATAGAAGTTGATGTAGATAAAACCATTTCAGAAGCAAATGCTGAGGATTACAACGGATTACTTTTACCAGGCGGTGTAATTAATCCGGATCAGTTACGTGTGAATGAGGATGCATTAGCTTTTGTAAAATCTTTCTTTGCCGATGGGAAACCAGTTGCAGCCATTTGCCATGGTCCGCAAACTTTGATTAATGCAGATGTAGTACAAGGCAGAAAATTAACTTCAGTAAAAAATATTTCAAAAGATTTAATTAATGCTGGAGCCATCTGGTCTGATGAAGAAGTGGTAGTAGACCAAGGTTTGGTTACGAGCCGTACTCCTGAAGATTTACCAGCTTTTAACGATAAAATTGTAGAGGAATTTGCTGAAGGGGTGCATGAAGGGCAACACGCCTAAAAACTTTGGACGCTCTTTCTAGATTCACTCAAAAACGGTCGGCAAATTGTCGGCCGTTTTTATTTTAACCTGTTCTTTTAAGCCGTCAGATGTTACCATCTGACAGATAATTTATTTATTCTCATTGTAGGATGATAACATCCAACACCCCTTAAAGCTTAACCTGCCTGATAATATTTTTAATATTCAGTTCAATAATATCGGTCATGGTTTTGCACCGCAGATAATTTGAATCTTTAAAATAATCACTCATGCCCTGTTTAAGCAAAGCGATATTTTCTGGCGTGGTGAGTTCTTCTTTGTTCGAAACGTCGCGGAGATCAGTTAATCGATGACGCTCACTCCTCACCCGGTGTACAATAGACGAGCGCTCTTCCTGCTGATATTGCAATACAGTTTTCTCTGTCAATTGCTCCATACTCATTTTTACATAAGGCAAATTCTCTTTAAAAAACTGAGGTAGGTAGACCTTTAAATTGCCTTCATAAAACTGTTGATCAAAATCTATCGCCCGGATGCGAAACTGAATATCATCAAAATCGGGTGTAATCTGAACCACAAAATTGTACGCACGCATATCGCCCAAAAGCATAATCAAACAACGCTCATTAAACTTTACAAACTCTTTTGCTATACGGGTAGGATTAAATTCGGGTGTATACAACTGTCCTTTTGTAAAAACATCACCCGGAATCCCGGCAATGTGTTCTTCTACCAAGGTATTGCCATCTACCAGGTAATTTACCTGATTTGGAGAAAGTATTTCCTCCATTTCGAGGCCATAAATACGCGAAGCATCAGCCTTTTTAATATAGAAGTAATCATATACATCATTTAAACGGTTCACAATTCGGATACGGAAAGGATGGGTATTGCCGAAGGTACAATACTCTATTTTATCGATATACTTATGCTCAACGATACGCAGGTTACCTGAGGCTTTAAGATTGGCATAAATTTCCTTTAAACCATCATGCAATCTTTCTATTAAATCCTGGGCATATATTGGCCCCTCCCAAAGCGAATCTTTACCAAACTTATCCATTAAAGGAAAAGCCTCGTTAAACTGCATCAGATCGTTATAACCAATGGGCAATTTCGCTTCACGCTGGTAAGTACGCAAATATTTCTGCAAAGCAGGCGTAACCGGAAAAATCGGCTTCTTTTTCGAAATTTTTACGTCGTTGTTTTCCATGCAGAGGCAATGTACAGTTTTAAAAACTTAACCACAAAGAACATGCTCCTATCTTTTTTTACCGCAAAGGCCACAAAGTTTTACGCAAAGGAATGCAAAGTGAAATTTCTTAGCGCACTTGGCGTAAACATAGCGTTCTTTGCGGTTAAGACTTCGGATAACTAAACGGCAATCCAGCGAGATACCTGCTGATTTTCCGGTAAGGATAATTCCCTGCGCCGTGATCGGCAAACTGCACAATGATGGTATTTGTTTTTGGATCAACATATAACCTTTGGCCAAGCATACCTTCTGCCGCATAATCGCCATGATCTCCTTCTTGCGGGATCCACCAGAGATAATGATGTGCCGATTTTTGCCAGCCTTTTGCGGATGCAGGCTTTTCCGTGCCGATATGGGTGGATTGATTTACCCAGCTTTCCGGAACGACTTGCTTTCCATTGTACTTACCTTGATTTAAATATAACCGGCCGATTTTTGCAAAATCAATGGCTGTCACCTGAAAACGGCTTGCGGTGTTTGTAAGGCCATTAACTTGGTCCAGGCCCCAGGTGGCGTGATATTCCGTACCTATCTGCTTCCACACATTCGCTTCGAAATACTGAGCTACAGATTTTCCGGCGGCTTTTTTTAAAACCCAGCCCAATAAAATCGGATCAATGCTTTTGTATACCCAAACCGTTCCTGGCTTATTTACCAGTTTAACTTTCATCAGTTGCGCTTTCATATCATTGGTATAATAATATTTAGCCTCATCAGAAAAAAATGCTTTTATTACTCCGCCGAACGCATCCTGAAACTCAAGTCCCGATTTCATATCCAGGAGGTTTTTTAAAGTAATTTGGGCAAAGGCAGGGTTCGATTTTAATTCAGGAATATACTTTGTCAATTTATCATCTAAGCTTTTAATGCTACGGTCTGCCAACGCCTGACCAACTACAATAGAAATCATGGTTTTAGCACCCGAAAATATACTGGTCAAGGTACTATCACTATAACCCTTATTATATCGCTCATATAAAACACTATCATTCCTGATCACGATAAAAACATTTATTTGTCCATTTTTTAAATAGTCTTTTAAGGGAATGGATCGGTTATTTTCATCTAATACATGTAAGGTATCTAAGTCGTTTCGTTGTTTTACTGATCTTATAAAATGAAAAACCGAATCACTCTTATTCGAAACTTCCTGTGGAAAAATTTTATAGGTTTCGGCATTCGGTGTTCTGTATTTTAACACATTCAACAAATATGGTTTCCAAAGGAATAAGGCCAGCAACGATAAAAAAAACGAATAAATCAGGATTAATAGTATCTTTTTGAAGGTTCTCATGGGTAGGCGTTGTAATAGCAAATATAAAATATTTAAGAAATTATACCTGCTTTCGCTTATCCCTTTCAAACAAGTAGTTAATGTTGAGGTTTATACTTCCATCGTTTATGGCTCCAAAGCCAATATTCAGGCTGTGCATTGATAATTTCTTCCAAGAAGCGGGTATGCATTTCAGTAATTTCATACGTAACGGTTTCAGCCGGTTTTAAACAAAGCGGCACACAATCCACTTCATAAAAACCGCGTCTTAGCACTTTCACTTTGAGATAAAATATAGGCCGATTGGTACGCTTGGCTATTTTTTCAATCCCTAACTGTATAGAACTGGGCTGGTGCATAAAATTAGTCCAATAATGCGATTCGTCTTTAGCGGGTGCCTGGTCATTACCGAAACTAAACATGCTTGGCTTACCTTTACTAACCTGCAACGCACGCATAGTTTGCCGCATGGCAACTAATTTATTACCAAATTTACTTCGTACTTTTTTAAACCAATGATCAAATGTTGGATTGCTTAAGGGTTTGTAAATGGGGTAATGATCTGCAGAGAAGTTAAGTCCTAAACCCAAAGTACCCCACTCCCAGTTGCCATAATGTGCTGAACAGAATAATATACTTTGACCCTGGTCTAAGTATTCCTGCACACGCGCTTTGTTTTTAAAAACAAAACGTCTTTCGATTTCCTGTTTGGAAATACTACTCATTTTAACAACTTCAAAAATCAGCGAGGCCAGATAACGGTAAAATCGCTTTTCGATAACTAAAATCTCTTGTAATGCCCTATCGGGAAGCGCATTTAACAGATTCTCCCTCACCACTTTCCTACGGTACCGAAATACAAAATACAGTAACAGATATGTTCCATCAGCCAATATGTACAATATAGATAGTGGAAGCAGGGATAATACGCTTAAAAGAAATATTCCCAAACGGGAAATCCACGTTATAATCACATTCGGAATTAGTTGAAATGCTAATTTAAACAGCAGGTTATAAAATTATGCCACGAAAATGTTAGATTTAATAATTCTGTAATGATCTGGTTAAGCCGGTTCATCTATCAAATTATAATCTTTTTCAACAATAGCTGAAACCTTTGGTTCTGGTTTATATTTCCACCTCCTATGGCTCCATAACCAGTAAGCAGGTGCTTCTTTAATCATATCCTCTAAAAAACGGGTATGCATTTCGGTAATTTCAAACTCGGCTGTTTCGGATGGATTTAAACAGATCGGAACACAGTCAACTTCATAATATCCTCTTTTCAAATAATTGATTTTAAGATAAAAAACCGGACGGTTGGTTTTCCTCGCAATTTTTTCCACCCCTAACTGTATAGAAGATTCCTGATTTAAAAAAGTTGTCCAATAATTCGATTCATCTTTTGAAGGTGCCTGATCGCTGCCAAAGGTAAACATGGTTGGCTGATGTTTATTGGCCTGTATGGCCCTTAAAGTTTGACGCATCGATACCATATGATTGCCGAATTTGCTTCTCATCGTTAGAAACCAGTTATCGAAAGTTTCGCTGCTTAAAGGTTTATAAATTGGAAAATGTGCGCCCGAAAAGTTTAAACCAATAGCCATACACACCCATTCATAATTACCATAATGTGATGAGCAGAAAAGCACGCTTTCATTATTTTTTAGATAGGCTTCTACAAGATCAGTATTTTTAAATTTTACCCGCTTGTTTAATTCTTTTTGAGAAATGCTTTTCATTTTGATCACTTCGATAAAAAGTGAAGCCAAAAATTTGTAGAACCGTTTTTCTATGGTATCAATTTCACCGGAGGCTTTTTCCGGAAAAGCGTTGAGCAAGTTTTCTTTAACCACTTTTCTTCGGTAACCGAAAACATAAAAGATTATGACATAAAAAGCATCTGCCAACCTGTACAATACAAATAGTGGCAATTGAGAGAGCATATTCAATAAAAATATACCCCCCTTAGATAATCCTTTATTAATCACGATTAGGGACAATTAGTTTATTTGATAAAGCACAAAATTAAAAGTACTCCGAAATCTGATTGCCATCCGATTGTTAACTTTTTATTCCCCCAGGTTTTATGAAAAATAGCTGACAGAAAATAGCCTTATTGATTGAAAGCAATAATTAATTGCAATTCCATTTACTATCCAACTGCTTAACACCAAAACCGTTTTTACACAAAAAAGCCCCGATTTATATCGAGGCTTTTGATCTATATTTTATTCCCTTTTCAGGGATTTAAGGTTTAAGCGAATTGCTTTCCTTTAACTTTACGTTCTTGCTCCGTTAAGAAGATTTTACGTAAACGCATGCTTACCGGGGTAACTTCGATGTACTCATCAGCCTGGATGTATTCCATAGCCTCTTCCAATGAAAATTTAATTGCCGGTGCAATACGTGCATTATCATCAGTACCTGATGCACGCATGTTAGTTAAAGCTTTACCTTTTACGATATTGATTACTAAATCATTATCACGGATATGCTCTCCTAAAATTTGTCCTTCGTAAATATCAACTCCCGGATCTACAAAGAAACGGCCTCTATCCTGTAATTTATCGATCGAATATGCAGTAGTAGTACCTTTATCCATCGAAATTAATACGCCATTTAAACGACCAGGGATAGTGCCTTTCCAAGGCTCATAAGCTTTGAAACGGTGTGCCATAATTGCCTCACCAGCAGTAGCTGTTAAAACGTTATTACGTAAACCGATAATACCACGAGATGGGATTTCGAATTCTAAGTGTTGTAAATCACCTTTTGGTTCCATAATCAATAACTCACCTTTACGCTGGGTTACCAATTCGATTACTTTACCAGAAACTTCAGCAGGTACATCTACAATTAAAGTTTCAATTGGCTCATGTTTTTTACCGTCAATTTCCTTAACAATTACCTGTGGCTGACCAACTTGCAATTCATAACCTTCACGACGCATTGTTTCGATCAAAACAGATAAGTGAAGAATACCACGGCCATAAACCAACCATGAATCTGCACCCTGAGTTTCAACAACTTTTAATGCTAAGTTTTTCTCCATTTCCTTCATCAAACGGTCTTTGATCCGTTGAGAAGTAACCAATTTACCTTCTTTACCGAAGAATGGCGAGTTATTGATGGTGAACAACATGTTCATTGTTGGCTCATCAATGCTAATTACCGGTAATTGCTCTGGTGCCTCGAAATCAGCGATGGTATCACCAATATCAAAACCATCAATACCTACAACCGCACAAATATCACCAGAACCTACTTCTTGAGTACGGATTTTTCCTAAACCTTCGAAAGTATAAAGTTCTTTAACTCTTGTTTTAACAATTTTGCCATCGCGTTTAATTAAAGTAACGGGTTGGTTTTCTTTAATGGTACCACGGTGAACACGGCCAATTGCGATACGACCTACGAAAGATGAATAATCTAAAGAGGTAATCTGCATCTGCAAAGTACCATCGTTAATTGGTGCTGGTGGAATGTTAGCCACAACAGCATCCAATAAAGCAAAAATATCAGTAGTTGGTTTCTGCCAGTCAGTACTCATCCATCCTTGTTTAGATGAACCGTAAATAACCGGAAAATCCAATTGCTCTTCAGTAGCTTCAAGGTTAAAGAACAATTCGAAAATTTGCTCATAAACCTCTTCAGGGCGACAGTTTTCTTTATCTACTTTGTTCACTACCACAATTGGTTTTAAACCAAGTGCCAAAGCTTTTTGTGTTACGAAACGCGTTTGAGGCATTGCACCTTCAAAAGCATCACAAAGTAAAAGTACCCCATCGGCCATTTTCAAAACACGCTCTACTTCACCGCCAAAATCCGCGTGACCAGGTGTATCGATAATGTTAATTTTTACATCTTTGTATTGAACTGATACGTTTTTAGATACGATTGTGATACCACGCTCACGCTCTAAATCGTTATTATCCAATATCAACTCTCCTGTTTGTTCGTTGTCACGAAAAATAGAACAAGAGTGTAAAATCTTATCAACCAACGTGGTTTTACCGTGGTCAACGTGTGCTATAATAGCTATATTTCTAATCTTTTGCATAAAATGCGCCTCAAATTTGGCGCAAAGATAGTGTTTAGAAATGGATTTTCTACTATATCGCTCACTATTTAATGCTTTAATAACGTTGCAATGGTCTCATTTTTAGTTAGAAAAGCAATTGCAGTAGCGTTTCGGTTTAATCGGCCCTGCTGTACAATTAGCCCTCATAAAAAAATCGGGGCTGCCGTTTCCATCAGGTTTACAAACCAAAGCCTGTTTAAAAAAATCTTTCAAGTTCAAATGAACAAAACAAATGATTAGTTTGAGGGTATTATGTAAATGGAAAAATCAATACAAGAATTATTTGATCAGTATGAAGAAAAGTCGCTTGAAGTAGAAGCAGCAAAAAGGGCTATGGATGCGGCTGAAGTACCAGATTTATCAAAGGAAGAGTACATTACCGCCCCACAGGCCGACGAACACCTTATTGCCTGTATAGAAAGGGAACGCAAAGAACAGGAACTGGAAACCCTTAGCCAGGAGTGGGCTGAAATTCAGGATGAACTGGCAGAAAACCTCTGTAAAATCAATACCAAAGTTTTGGTAAAAGATAGACGGGATGATTGTACCGTGTTGATTCATTGTGAAGGTGGCAGCATTATGATTGAAGATAAAGAAATTACTTAAAATATTAATTATTAAAACTTTACAAAAATTACACCAGTTAATTAGAACCATTAAGGCATTAATATAGCATTCATAAGTGCCGATTATAAGTTTACCTTTAACCAATACTGATAAGAAATCACGCCGAATTCTGGTCTCGCCTCTCCTTCCAAAATGGCAATAAATTCCAGTGCATGTCCATCAGGATCATTAAAATAAATAGCCACAGCAGGCATCCAGGCAAAAACCATGGGTTCACGACAAGGTAGAGATAACTTGTACACGCAAAAAATCATGTTTTTTGATATCAATATCAATAAAATCGATTAACATCATTATTCTGTAAATTGGGTTACCATAATTGCAGTTGATGTATTAAGGGAAACAATACAGATGGAATGAACAAAAAAATTCTAAAGTATACAGGCAGATTTTTAATTGTTTTTATTGCATTAATCGGAATTTACTTCCTTACTGCATTTTGCTGCTCGCGAATTACAATCAATGCCAACCCAACAAATGCTAAAGAAGTTGCCATATATATTATGACGAATGGCGTGCACACTGATATTGTGGTCCCAGCATTTAGCGAAGAAATAAACTGGACAAAAGAAATCCGTTATCAGAACACTTTAGAAGCAGACACTAGTTATCAATACCTGGCGGTGGGCTGGGGAGATAAAAAATTCTATCTGGAAACCCCGGAATTTTCAGACCTTAAACTGAGTAACGGACTTCGGGCAATCTCTGGTCTGAGCACATCGGCTATGCACACTACGTATTATAAAAATATAAGGGAAGATGCAAACTGTATAAAAGTCATGGTCAGCAAAACACAATACCAGCAGCTGTTGCATTATATTTTAAACAGTTTTCAAAGAGATGAGAGCGGACATGTAATCCCTGTTAAATCAAACATTCATTATGATATTGGCGATGCTTTTTACGAAGCCAGGGGCAGTTATAGTATTTTGAAAACCTGCAATACCTGGGCTAATGCCGCTTTAAAAAGCTGTGGACAACGTAGTTGTTTGTGGACAATATTTGATACCGGTATTTTTTTGAAGTATAAGTAAATAACTTTTTTTATAACGCGCGTCATCTTGACTGAAACGCGTGGAATGCCCGTTTCACTCCGCTCGAAATGACGACCTCTTGGGATTTGACGAAGCTCTAACTAAACCTCAAATGCCCAATTTAAAAAAGCAGGCATTACACCTTCCCAGGTTGGCACGTCATGTTTGCCACCAACTTTTTCATAGTAAAAAACATGATCAGGCCGTTTATAACCTTTATTCAGAAGGATCTTAACCACATCAATGGTATCATCTATAGAATCGATAATCAAATTTTTATTGCGATCAGCCTTTTCATCTTCCGTTCCGGTCATCAACCAGAATTTCATATCCGGCTTGCCAGAAGTATTTTCCAATTGCTGATGCATAATGCGGTCGGCATCGGTATAGCCATCATTCAAATCTGTTTTTCTCCACCAAAATGCACCTGAAAAAACACCAACTACATCAAAAGTAGCAGGATTATTCCAGGCAATATCAAAAGCAGATAGACCTCCGAGAGAAAATCCGGCAAAACCCACCTTGCCGGTAATCGGCATTGCAATTTTCTTTTTAACAAAAGGCAAAAGCTCTTTGATCACAAAATCGGTGTATAGGTTAGCTTTTGCCCCACGTCCTTTAAAATCGGGCGCACCTGCAACACCGTATTCCATTAAACGGTCTGCCGAAGCCTTAATGGCTACAACAATTAACCTATGGTTTCTTTTGGCATGGTGGGCATCTTCCAAAATCCGGCTAAAATCCATTTTAGCCACATCTTGCCCATCATTTAATAAAAGAAGTTCTATTTTCTCATTTCCTAAAATGCCTTCAGGTGTATAAATATCTATCTCTACCTCACGCTTTAAATAATTTGAAGATATTGTAAAGCTGCTGGTATTAACTTTTACCGATAAAATTGTGGTGTACTTCATAATCAAGATCCCTATCACATGGCTATCGCCTCAGAATTAGGGTGCAAAGTTACAAATCTCCATAAACTATTAATTATCATAGGTTAATTTTTACAAAATCCTCCTCATTTGATTCATTTTTACCATTTATACTATTCTTATTATAAATTTTAATTTATACCTTAATCATTCAATTTGTATTATGGTTAAAGAAGAACATAAGAAATGGTACAGCCCGAATTTAAGCGGCGAAATCGACATGCTCATCTTTGGTCACGGTGGTATCCCTATCCTACTGTTCCCAACAAGTATGGGTCGATATTTTGAGAATAAGGATTTCAAATTGATTGATTCTGTTGAGGGATTTATCAATGAAGGAAAAATAAAAATTTATTGCCCAGATAGCGTTGACAAACAAAGCTGGTACAACAAAAGCATTCATCCAGCCGACAGGGTTAAAAACCACATCTGGTACGATAAGTATTTATTAGAAGAGGTGGTCCCGCTGGCCAGACAAGAAACCGGACACAGTAAAATTATTACTGCCGGCTGCAGTTTTGGTGGTTATCATGCTGCAAATTTCGCTTTCAGGCATCCCTGGTTAGTTAGCCATATGTTCAGTATGAGTGGCGCTTTCGATATCTCAGGTCAGCTAGAGGGTTTTTACAACGACGATGTTTACTTCAATAACCCGGTCGATTTCGTGTTGAACAACAGCAATCCTGAGCTGCATCATATGAAAATTGTACTAGGCACCACAGACCGGGATATGTGCAGGACAGATAACGAGAATTTATCAAACATTTTAAACAAGAAGGGCATCAACCACTGGCTGGATATCAGACAAAACGCAGATCATGATTGGCCAATCTGGAGAGAAATGTTCCCGGATTATATTGCACAGTTATAGATTAGTCCTTAGTCTCGAGTCCAAAGTCTTTAGCTGATTTAGTTACAAGCATCAAACAATTAGCCGATTAACCAGTTAACAATTAAACAAAATTACCAATATAACCATCATGAGCAAACAAGCATAACCAACAAAAAGGCTCATGATCGCTTCATCACCTTTGAAAGACAATTAAACTATGAAAAAAATAGGGATTTTATTTGGACAGGAACGCTCTTTTCCTGAAGCCGTAATTGAAAGAATTAACCAAAAAGCAGAAAAAGGCATTACTGCCGAAGCTGTGAAAATTGATAAAATATTTCAGAATGTGCCATTAGGTTATTCCGTAATCATCGACCGGATTTCGCAAGATGTACCCTTCTACCGCGCCTCCTTAAAAAACGCTGCCATTACCGGAACTGCCGTAATCAATAATCCATTTTGGTGGAGTGCCGACGAGAAGTTTTTTAACAATGCCCTGGCCGAGCAAATTGGTGTTCCCGTTCCCAAAACAGCCTTGATTCCTTCCAGAGAACACCCAAAAGGAACAACATCAGAATCATTTTCTAATCTCGAAATGCCATTAAATTGGGATGCTATTTTTGAGTATGTGGGTTTTCCGGCCTATATGAAACCTTACGATGGTGGGGGCTGGAGAGATGTTTATAAACTTCATGATAAAGAAGATTTTTTTGATAAACACAGCGGCACCCAACAGCTCGTAATGCTTTTGCAGGAAGAAATTATTTTCGAAGAATATTTCAGGTGTTATTGTATAGGTGGCAAACATGTACGTATTATGCAGTACGACCCACGCAATCCACACCATTTACGCTATGCAACAGAAGGTAAAGCTCCAGATCCAAAATTACTTAAAACAGTAGAAGAGTACACTTTAAGACTATGCAATTATTTAGGATACGATTTTAATACGGTTGAATTTGCTGTGCGTAATGGAGTTCCTATTGCTATCGATTTCTGTAACCCTGCCCCTGATGCCGACATTAAAAGTGTTGGTCAGGAGAATTTTGAATGGGTAGTAGAAACCACTGCAAATTATGCCATAGAAAGAGCTCGCGCGCAAAAAGACGGACAAGATAATTTAACCTGGGGTGAATACATTAAATCGTCAGTTGGGGGCAAACCTTTAATCGTTAAGGCTGGATCAACAGTTACTAAAACAGCCGCGCCGAAGAAAATTAATGCGACCGACAAACCTAAAGCGGCAACAACAGAAAAAACACCTGCAAAACCTAAAAAAGCTGCAGCAAAAAAATAATGGGGATTTAATTTTAAATCAATAAAAGGATGAACGAGTTTACGCTGGGCATAGAAGAAGAATACATGGTAATTGATCCCGTTACCAGAGAACTTACTTCTCACGATCAAAAAATTGTAGAGGCCGCACAAAAAATACACAAAGACCAGGTTAAGGCAGAAATGCACCAGGCCGTAGTAGAGGTGGGTACAGGTATCTGCCGCACGACTACCGAAGCCCGTCAGGAAATTGCTCAATTGCGTTATACGGTCTCTCAACTGGCCGGAGAACAGGGCTTAAGAATTGGTGCTGCAGGTACACACCCGTTTTCTCACTGGGAGAAGCAGCTGATTACCGAACATCCGCGTTATAACGAAATTGTAAACGAGCTACAGGAGGCCGCACGTTCTAATCTTATTTTTGGCCTGCACGTACATGTAGGTTTTCAATCGCGCGAACTGGCCATCCACATCGCCAATCAGGTAAGGTATTTTTTACCACATGTTTTTGCCTTATCAACCAATTCTCCATTCTGGGAATCGCGCAATACCGGTTACAAATCTTTCCGCACCAAAATTTTCGACAAATTTCCTCGTACGGGAATTCCAGATATTTTTAACAGCATTGAAGATTATGACAATTATGTAAAACTGCTCATCAAAACCAATTGCATGGATAACGCCAAAAAAATCTGGTGGGATATCCGCGTGCATCCATTTTTTGATACCGTAGAATTCCGCATTTGTGATTGTCCGATGCTGATTGATGAAACCATGGCGCTGACAGCCTTATTCCAATCTTTGTGTGCCAAACTGTACAAATTGCGTTTACAGAACATGGAGTTTATCAGTTATTCCAGAGCATTGATTAACGAGAACAAATGGCGCGCCGCACGTTACGGAATTGATGGAAACCTGATTGATTTTGGGAAAGAAATGGAAGTAAACTGCCGTAACCTGGTTTTAGAGTTATTGGATTTTGTTGATGATGTAGTGGATGATTTGGGTTGCCGCGACGATATCAATTACGTGCATAAAATATTGGAACATGGTACCGGTGCAGACCGGCAGTTGGCCGTTTACCAACAAACTGGTAACTTTGAGGCGGTGGTAGATTACATTACTAATCAAACACTTATAGGCGCAAAGTAATTTTAGAAATGGATAAAAGAAGTTTAAAGGTAGCTGTTATTGACATGAATAATGGCGCACCTAACCAGGGCATGCGGGGAATTCAGGAAATTTTATCCCGTTTTAAAAACGAAAACCATATCGATTTAAGTTTTGATATTTTTGATTTAAGGCAAAAAGGCGAAATACCAGGCATTGATTACGATGCTTATATTTCAAGCGGCGGCCCGGGCAGCCCAATTGAAAGTAAAGGCGAACAATGGGAAAATGATTTCTTTAACCTTTTAGATCAGATAGAAGATTTTAACCATCAAAACAAAGAAAGAAAAAAGTATGCTTTTCTGATCTGCCATTCCTTTCAACTGGCTTGTAGAAAATATGATCTGGGTAATATAACTGAAAGACGTTCGAATGCCTTTGGCATTTTCCCAATAACCTTAACTGAAGATGGAGAAAATGACGAAATTTTTAATGGCATTACGAACCCCTTCTTTTCAGTCGATAGCAGAGACTGGCAGGTTATAGAACCAGATTTTGCTGCTTTTGAAAAAAAAGGTGCAAAATTATTAGCCATTGAAAAAGAACGTAAACATGTAGATTTAGAACGCTGCATGATGTCGATCCGCTTTTCTGACGAAATCATCGGTACGCAATTCCACCCAGAAGCTGATCCGGTTGGCATGAAAATGTACCTGCTTCAAGAAGAAAAGAAAAAAGCAATCGTTGACATGCATGGCGAACAAAAGTACCTTGATATGCTTAACAGTTTAGATGATCCGGCAAGGATTGTATTAACACAAAGTGTTATTTTACCTAATTTCTTACAAAAAGCAATTAGGAATTTGCAAAAAACAGTCGTCATTGCGAACTGAAGAAGTGGATTGAGCGAACGCGTGAAGCAATCTTTCTCGCATATATCCGTCATTTCGACAGGAGCGCAGCGGAATGGAGAAGTATAAATACCTTCTATAGATTTCTCCCCACCTGTAAGGGCAGGTACTACGGTCGAAATGACGATTACTCTTTTGTAATGAAGTATTCGGCAACAGAAATAAGATACAAAAACCTATGATACCTGCTCAACGCCAAAAATATAACCAACAATTTACGGAAGAGAAGTACCAAAACTTCCTTAATCAACTGCAAAGCGGTTATTCAGAGATCCCTTTTCGTGTTGCAGAAACACCTATTTTTGTTCCCAAATCTTTAAAAGAAAAATTAGTTGCAGCAGGAGAAGAAATTATAAACCTGATTAAGCAACCTAATTTTAAGGCACTCACCCAAAAAGCAATTCCTTCAGATTGGAACGTGCCTAATGAGAACGGGCAGCCACACTTTTTAACTTTCGATTTCGGTATATGTAGAAATCAAGCCGGAGAACTTAGCCCGATGTTAATCGAAATGCAGGGATTTCCTTCCTTATATGGCTTTCAACATCATCTGGGTAAAACTTTTAAAAGCAGTTTTGATATAGATGATTCGGTGAATTATTTCTTGAACAGCTTTACCGAAGAAACGTACATTAAGCTGCTTAAAGAAGTTATTATCGGCCAACATGAACCTGAAGAAGTGGCCTTGATGGATGTGGATGCCCCAAATCAGAAAACGGCCATTGATTTTTTTGTAACCAAAAAAATGCTGGGTATTAAAATTTTGGCATTGGAAGAGATTAAAAAAGCAGGCAACCAATTGTTTTACGAAGAAAATGGTAGAAAGGTTCAACTTAAAAGAATTTATAACCGCCTGATCTTTGATGAGGTGGCTAATAACACCGAAATCTTTAAAAACAGTTTCGATCCGCGTGAAGAACTGGACGTGGAATGGGTCACACATCCCAACTGGTTTTATCGGATCAGTAAGTTTACCATGCCTTTTCTGAAAAGTGAATTTGTACCTGAAACACGTTTTTTAAACGAGATAGAAAAACTTCCCGCCGATTTAGAAAACTATGTGCTTAAACCCTTATTTTCTTTCGCCGGAATGGGGGTTATTATTGATGTGAGTGAAGAAGATATTACCGATATAAAGGATCCTGAAAACTGGATTTTACAACGGAAAGTAAATTATGAAGCTGCAGTACAGTCGCCCGATGGTGGTGTAAAAGCCGAAATCAGGATGATGTATTTATGGCCAGACGGAGGTGAACCCCAACTGTGCATTAATCTTGCCCGGCTAAGCCGTGGTAAAATGATCGGCGTACGGTACAATGCCGATTTCGATTGGGTTGGAGGTACAGTAGGTTTTATGGAGAAATAAACTATGTTTCCTTAACTACAGAGATCATTAAGGATAAGACACAGCGGGACAAGGACATACACTCCGTAGTTCTATAATAAACTAAAAGTCCTTTTATATATGAACTGATCCAATAACACATGCGCTATGCCCTCTGTGTAAAGCTCCGTTTTTCACTGTGGTAAAACAAGATTTGTGCTCAACATATTTACATTAAACTGAACACCTTCCTCTTAAAACCACTTATATTTGTATTATGGATATTCAAACGATTTTAGTCTTTTTACTTTTTGCGGTAGCACTGGTATATGTTGGCCGTTTGGTTTTTAAATCTTTACAGGTAAAAAAAGATGGATGTGGTGGCAATTGTAAATGTGGCGTAGATTTTTCCGATATTAAGCCCATAAAAAAATAATACTCCACCTTTTATGATTCATCAGTTTCAAAAATACTTACAGGAAAAAATAGAGATAACTGATGAACAGTTCGAAAGTATATCGTCTGTTTTAAAAATTAAAAAATTCGATAAAAACGAAATTGTTCAATATACAGGTGATAATTTTAAACATGGGTATTTTGTAGGCAAAGGTTTATTACGTGCCTATTCAATTGATGCAAAAGGCAAAGAACACATCCTTCAGTTCGCCCCCGAAAACTGGTTGGTTTCTGACCGTAATAACATGAATAATGAGCCTTCAATATTCTTTATCGATGCGATAGAAGCAACTGAAGCTGTATTAATGCCTAACAATTTTATGGAAGAAGCAGCCAGGAAAGTACCATGTTTACAGCCCATGCAAATTAAACTGCTCAACAATTCGATTCGCTTCATGCAGAAAAGAATTAACATGTTATTAAGTGCAACTGCGGAAGAAAGATATCTTGATTTTATTAAACTTTACCCTAACCTCACCCTTCGCGTGCCACAGTGGATGATTGCTTCTTATCTTGGCATTACGCCCGAATCGTTAAGCCGCGTAAGGAAAGAACTGGCGAACAAACACTTCAGACCTTAATTGAATAAGTGAATCTTGAATGAGTGAATGCTTCAATCTAACATTTCAACTTTTCAACCGCTAATATTTTAATATTCTCTCATCCAATCCATCTATCATTCAATCATTTCCAATTACTTACCATACATCAATAGGTAGTAAAAACCTGCGCTGTACTTTTGTGTTGTTAATTTAAAAAAGCTCAAAAAACAAAAGATATGGCACAACAGAAATGGACATTAGATCCAACCCACAGCGAATTACAATTTAAAGTAAAACACTTAATGATTACTACTGTAACCGGTAGTTTAAAATCTTTTTCAGCAGAATTATTGTCTGAAGGTGATGAGTTCGAAAATGCAGAGATTTCTTTCAAAGGTGATATCGCTTCTCTCGATACCGGAAATACTGACCGCGACAACCATTTAAAAAGTGGCGATTTTTTCGATGCTGAAAAATTTGCTCACATCGAATTTAAATCTAATTCAGTAGAAAAAGATGGTAGCGATTATATCGTTAAAGGTGATTTAACTATTAAGGGCGAAACTAAACCAGTAAAATTAACCGCAGAATTTGGTGGCATTGCTACTGATCCATGGGGCAATACTAAAGCTGGTTTTACCTTAAGTGGAAAAATTAACCGTTCTGATTTCGGTTTAAACTGGAATGCGGCACTAGAAACTGGCGGTGTAATGGTAAGTGAAGAAGTCCGCATTTTAGGCGAATTACAGTTTGTGAAACAAGCATAATCTAGCATAGAGCAAAGTGCATGGGGCAGTTAATGCTCCTTGCGCTATGCACCATGCCTTAAATTTTGAAGGTAATGGAAACAAAACAAATAGAAAAAGTACTTAAAGCTCCGGCGCCACATATGGTTGGCGACGGGTTTAGGGTACATAATTTTTTTCCAAGCGGTTATCCAATTAATATGAGTCCTTTTTTCCTGATGGATTATGGCTCAAAGATTGAATTTTCTGCAAGGAAAGAACCACGGGGTGTTGGCATCCATCCACATCGTGGTTTTGAAACGGTAACAATTGCCTATCATGGTGCGGTTGCACATCACGATAGCTCTGGAAACAGTGGAGTGATTTACCCGGGTGATGTACAATGGATGACGGCAGCAAGTGGGATACTGCATAAAGAGTATCATGAAGCGAACTACAGTTTAGCTGGAGGCCCTTTTCAAATGGTACAGTTATGGGTTAATTTACCTGCCAAATATAAAATGGGTAAACCAGCCTATCAAGCTATGCAACAAGCGGATATGGCCCGTTTTGATATCCCTGAAAACGGAGGAAAAATCGAAATTATAGCAGGCAATTATGAAGGCATAAAAGGTAATGCCAAGACGTTTAGCCCGATAGAGCTCTATAATGCCCGGCTTAATAAGGGGGGCCAGGCCACTTTTAACTTTCCTGAACATTTTAACACCGGATTGATGGTGATTGAAGGTTCAATTAATATAAATGAATCAGAAACCGCAGTTGCAGATCATTTTATCTATTTCAGCAACAAAGGCACAGCGATTAAAATTGAAGCCTTAGAAAATAGTGTGATTTTAGTGTTGAGCGGAGAACCAATCGATGAACCGATTGCACAATATGGTCCATTTTTAATGAATACTGAAGCCGAGATTCATCAGGCCATTGAAGATTACAATCAAGGTAGATTTGGTTATTTAGAAGAATAAACCCTATTGTTTTAAAACGAGTTAAAACCGGTACTTTTTTTTATAAAATTGCCGGTTTTTTTTGTGGCTTTATATTTCAGGACATTCAGTTGCTAAACAGAACTAAATAAATACTGAAGCAAGTTACCAATGACAGATTTAAATAGTCGGTCGTCATTTAGATTTGTTTTGATATTTTATTTAAGGTTAATAAACCATTTACTTTATCTTAAATTATAAATCAGATTACCTAAAACGGTAGCGGCACATTAAGAGTTCGTCAAGGTTTTTATGCCTATGAAATGATGCAATCCGCTACCGTT
>NZ_FNCH01000028.1 GCF_900100705.1 Pedobacter terrae | reverse complement strand
TTTTCCTTGGTAACATTCAACTGCGAATTGATCACGCTTGCGTGTGCAAGCTGTGCAGCAGAGGTAACAGGGTCGATGTATAAAGATTGGGCGTTTACCTTTTGCATTAGCATAATGCCTAAGCCAAACAACAATAAAAATCGTGTTTTCATAAGTAAATGAATTTGGATTGATTAACTAACTAACTGTAGTATTTCGGTCTTGCCTTCTTCGTAGATTGGCCTACGCATACTATTGACCTTATTGAAAAACTGGGGAAGTTTTAATCTTGATCGTTTAAGGTCTCTAACAAAATTGTCTATACCTGCCCTGTAACTGCCGTAAAAGCTGCTATAGCATTCAACTGCGGTTTTCTCCGGCTTCTCGGTAGTATAAATTAAATATTGCTCGAGGGCTACCTCTACACCGTAAACCTCGCCCGTGGCTCCCCTTCTGATATAAACCTCTTTAAATCGGCCTCTATTTTCGTGGTTATCCAACTGGTTAATGGTAAGGATTTTTTTGCGCTCATGGGCGTTGATCGCCAATAGCTTTGCTATTTCATCGAAATTGTCTTTAAACTTCGATTGATCTAACAGCATAGTAGTGTCGGAATTATTAATAATACTGTCTTTCACTACCGCATTACCTATGATATCGCCTAATTCCTGCGTAACCACTATTGCTTCTCCCCAAAACTTTCTAACTGTTTTGTACAGGTAAAGGATGTATCCGGCCATAAGTGGTGAAGCAATAGCCTTCCATGCTTCTTCGATTATTAGTGCCTTTCGCTGTTCGGTACGGAAACGCATCTTTTGGATGAAAACATCCATAATAATCAGCGTTACGATTGGGAATAATGTTTTATGCTCCTTAATACTATCTATTTCAAACACCACAAAGGATTCAGTGAACATTGAATTATCGGCTTCCTCATTTAAGATCGCTTGGAACTCGCCACCTTTATAGAACTTTTTCAGAACAAAACGGAACTCGTCAATATCGAAGGGTATGCGTTCCTGCTCTTTTATCTCGGGAATTTTGTACAAAGCAAATTCATAAAAAGAGTTGAAATTAAGTTCAACAACATTCTTCCTTTTAAATTCCTCCTTGTTTTTTATTCTCGCTTCTGTCAATTTGGTGTTGTACAGATCATCGGCCTGTGCATCTTTAAGCCATTCGATGGCTCCTTGCAATTGCTCGTCATAAAGCCTTTGATATTGCTGTTCATAATACGTAAGCTTTTCGTCTGGATTTCCTTCAAAGCTATTAGTGAGTGCTTGGGCTTCCGATAACAAACCGTCCAGGTCTAATGATTTTTTTGCTTCTTCGGTATAGTCCAACTGCGCTGCCTCGGCTTCCGCTTCCTGTTGAATTTCCCTTTCTTCTTCCTCGGTAATATCGACGAAAAGGGGCTTCCCAAAAAAGTTGCTGTAGTAAGATGAAATTGCCTGGGAAATAACGTCGCTTTCTACCTGATTGACTGTCCCATCAGCGCCCTTCCACAATAAGCTAATGAGCGTTTTTAAAAAGTCCTTTTTTTCGATATTGTACTCACTTTCACTGATCGCAAAAGGGTTCATGGTAATGGGCTTTTCCTCCGAATAGGTAATATATTTACCGCCATAATAAGAACATAATCCTGAATAAGAGTGCCCGGTATCGACAATTACAACATCCATCAACCATTTAGGCTTATCTGATTTATTGTACATGCAATATTGCTCTATAAGGGCATTCATAAAAAAGGACTTGCCCGAACCACTCGGGCCAAGAACGAACTTGTTTCGATTGTTAATCCTATTGGTCTGCATTGGCAAATCTGCGGGGTCGATTGCTACAGGTATGCCCTGTCTATCAGTAAAGCGAATTTGAAAGCCACTCACTTCATCTTTACTTAGGGCTTCTTTAAAAAAAAAACAAAGGGCTGCATCTGCTGTGGTCAAAAACAAATCATATTCCGCTAACTCGACCGTATTGCAAGGCATGGCCGTTCTGAAAAGTTCCATTTGGTTGTAGGCATTTTTGTTAGGTATAATGCTCTGTTGAAACAAAGAACTTTCAATGTAATTACACGTCTGCTGAATGGTTTCTAATGGGGCGCAAACCAAAATATTGAAATGACAGTAAACAAGCATTTGGTTTTCCCTGGCTACGTCTACAAGTAAATTATCAATATCCTCAACGCACATCAGATTTGCAGGGTCGGGAATACCTGAATGCCTTTTTCTTTTTAACTCCAACTTGCGCTGTGTCATGTTTTGGGCAGGTATATCTATGATCTGATTGTAAATTATGGTTTGATATAATGGTACGTTATACAAAAAACCCATTGTATCAATAGGGAACCCTTTAAGGGTGTCCTTATCGTTCCGCTCGATGTGTGTCGAAACTTTCTCCGGCAAATCAATTGTATCGATATTGACAAGCGGAATACTGCGAACTGCTTTATCGCCCATCTGTATTTCTACATCCGTAGCACGCATATTATTGAGTGAAACATTATTAGTACTAAAATTCATACTAAGTATGCGCTTCACGTAAAGGTCAATTTCATTTCGGGTTAGAATTTTGGGTGACAGGCTATTTCTTTTTAGCAGGTCTTCTAACTTGCCGATATTCTGCTCAAAATCGGAATAGTTCTTTTTATTATAACTGTAAAAAGAACCTCGTTTAGCTTTTCGGGTAACTACCAAATAAGTAGTGAGGTCGGTGTACTCTCGACCGTTGAAATGCTCGTCATACTTCTGCTGTAAGTATTCGGTGCTATCTGCTTTATTGTAAATCTTCTTTGTTAAAACATCCTGCTTTTGAATTACATACCCTTCGCCCAAAATCTTTGTGATGTTTACATACAGTTGGTGTGAGCCATCATAGGCGCTTGGGTCTGCTGAATATTGCAGTACTGGGTTATTAATTTGTATCACTACGCCATAATCCCCTTTTAAATTATAAATGGTTGGGTATTTCCCACTTTCGTCAATTCCGAAATACGGTAAATTGAACTCTGTTTTACGTTTTTGTGCCATATCTTAATTTTCTAAAATCAGTACCAAACCTGAATATGCCTGTGTGCCTTGTTTTGAAGTGCAATCCTTTTTTCTGCTGTTGAGCGGTGAAAACTAAGCCTCCTACAAAGCCACCCACACAAATGAGCCCTCCTAACGCCATGCTTGTTAAACTGCCGACAACTCCACCTGCAACTAAGCTTATGACAAGGGATGCTATGCCCCATCCGATGAATTTTCCTTGAAAACCACGATAAATAAGGGGCTTTTGAAGCCCCCTATAAATGTTGAATTGCTTTGCCATTATACACCAAAGAAAGCTTTGATAATAACGCCTACCAGTACTAAGAAAAGGCAAGAACCGCCCCATCCCATGATTTCTTTGTTGATATCTTGATCTCCGCTGTTCCATTTGATGTAAACACGAACACCACCGATAATACCAACAACCGCCCCGATTGCAAGGCAAAGTGTAGCAACTGGGTCAACGTACTGGCGTAAAGAAGTGTTGGCTGCATTGATACCAGTGATACCATCTTGCGCCATTGATTGACTTGCAGATACTGCGACTAAAGTTGCAACTGCGAACGCTTTTTTGAATTTGCTTGACATTTTCATAACAGATAAAAATTAATGGATAAAAAAATTTGAAATAAAAAATTGATTAATTGCGGATTGTGAAGTTTACCGATAGGTTTTACTATCAGTTTAGTTTAACCTGGTTCGCTGCAGCGAAGCTGAATGCTATCAAAACGAGCTGAGGGTCTTCGAACCGGTTTGAGAAAATGCTATCATTTGATCGGTGGCGCTGCCCTGATCTGCGGATGCTCCGGCTTTACTATGATAGCAAAGGTTATACACCGTACATGGCACCGATAATTACTGCGATAAGTTGAAGGAAAATAAAAGCCCCCAACCAACCCATTACCTGTGCATCAATGTGATGCTTTCCTGATTGCCAATTGTTATAAATTCTTAGGCCACCGACCAGACCGAAAATAGCGCCCAGTATAGATGCGGTATAGGTCAAAGCATGGTATTGATTTTTGACCATTCGTGTTGCATCCCCAAATTCTTGAATGCCGGGGGCTTGTCCGAAGGATGGCGAAATAAGGCAATAAAAAAGGGCTGTTAATGTTGCAGCCCTGATATAATGTATCTTCTTATAGTTTTTCATTTTAAAAGACGATTGACCGTTTATAATCTATGGTATTGCTTTTCGCAAGCTTGATAACTTCTGACATTTGGGTAATGCCACCTGTTGAACTATTGATATTATGTGATATAATATTGAGTTCCTCGGTGTCTTCGTCCTCGCGCTCCCAAACTGCGTTTTGGCTATCATCCTCAAATTCATCAAGGACTGCTACCGGAATTATCGCCCGTTCTTCTTCATGCTCTACAGGCGTGGTTTGTACTTCCTCACTAAATGTTAGAACATCCCCTCCGCTTGTTGCAGCACTTACGTTTTTGCTTTTCAAACTATCCATGATAATGTTGAATAAATAGTAGACTACATAGGCAACTATCAGCACTATTGTAAATTTTGACCAACTCATAATTATATCTCTTTAAGTGAATTTTTTAGTGAATTTTTCATTAGCGTTTTGATATCAGGATTCGTTTCAAAGAACCGTTCAACCAAAAAATTAACGAACTGAACAACGTTGATTTTCAAAGCTGGTTGAAGCATATTCAAGACTGGCATGTGCTTGTCGTCAAACCTGATCAACATCTTTGTTTGACCTGATACCTTTACAGAAGTAATCTGCTGTATGAGTTCTGTTAAATCCTGCCCATCCGTCAAAATAACTGGTGGTGGTTTAACGCTTATCGGTGGCGGTAGGGTCGATGCCTCACCGTCTAACGGTATTGCAATTGGGGCTTCTGGTTGTATGGTTTGGCTTTCCGTGCCCCCATTCAAAATTACCTGCTCTCTCTCTTTACGAACCCGTTCGGTAATTGCCTTTATACTTTCTCTTTCCATGACCCAGTATATTTATGTATGAACTCATTGAATATTAAATCGAATACCGGGGAAACTGCCTGTATGATACTGGGCGGTGTCTCAAAGGTGGTTATCCTTTGAAAGTCTATCCTTTCAGGAAGTGGCCTTGTGACCGCCCCAAAATTCAAAAGCACCTTGTTGACGCTCTCGAGCGTTTCGTACTTAACATTCGTTTTAATGCGGTTTGGCACAAAAACAATATTTGCCTTTTCATTCAGTGTGCGCACCACTTCCGAAAAGTCGATAGTCGCACCTACCGAAAATTCATCATAAGCAAAAGGGCAAATAATTAAATCAATACCCTTAAATATGGGAATAAGGCTATCGTTTTCAATGTTGCCCGCTACATCTAATATTGTAATCAGCCCTTCCTTTTCTCTGACTATTTCATTAATGGTGCTGAACTGCTCCATCTCGGCAGCTTCTACTTCATATAAAGGCTTATTCTCCAATACCTGGGCAGCTTGAACTTTATTATAAATAGACCGTTGGTTGTCCATATCGAATATAACAACCTCTTTATTCTGTACTAATGAAAGGTAGTTTGCGAATAAAACGGCAAGGGTAGATTTACCAACTCCCCCCTTTTGATTTGCGAATAGTATAATCATATGCTTGTGATTTATCTTGTGTTTACTCTTGATTTTCTAACCCTGCGCCTGTTCCTTCCGTTGATCTGTTCATCATCAATATCATTGGCAATGCTTAGTTCAAAATTTTGAATAGCATCTAATAACGCTGATTCATCATGACTGCTCATGACTGGTTGAGAAACGGCACCTTCGGAAGTATTGCCTTGATAGGAGTTTGAATTTGACCGCTCGTCCGGTTCTGATATCTCCCAGTCGTTGCGTTTGACTACCTTTTCTTCATAATGGGTGGTATTTCCCTGGGCATCTTTAACGGGAACTTGTATTTGCACCTCATTAAAGCCTTTGTAATTAAGCTGTACTGTGTCTCCAACTTGATACCCTGATTCGGCCACCGCTCTTTCAAGGTCGATACCCCAAACCATTTTTAAGGTTCCATCAGGCTTCAATAGTTCAATGAAGTAACTTGGCTTACCGTCTTTATCAAACTGGTAGTTAGCTGCTCCGTGATTTTTAAGTATGCCCTTAAGTGAATAGGCTTTGCTGTTATCGGTGTTGAGTATGACCTCTTTTTCTTTTTGCGGTAATTTCAAGCCTGAACGCCTTGCCATTAAAGCATAATCGGAAGTGCTTAATACCCGCTTTGCATCGATCATAATATTGCTGCTTTTGTCCAAAACGTACAAGCCTTGGTTATCTGTAACCAGTTCTATCTTATGTCGGCTTAAGCCTTCACTTACTGAATTGAACTCATGCAGGGCCGACTTAAGAATTACATTTATCAATGCCATTTTTTCTTTTGGAATGGCTGCAAAGAATACCCTGCCTAAACGCTCGCCAAAAATTCTTGCAGACGCTTCTTTTTCCTTAAATCCATCTACAGTAATTTGTATTGGCTCTGTGTCCTGAATAGTCCGGCTTTTATAATTGCTGTTATCTATAAATTCTTTAAGTGGCATTATCTCCCCTCCTTTGTAAACAGCTTTATTAGCATGATCTATGATGCTATAACCGTAAGGCGGTAATCCTTTTTTGCCGTGGTAGACGATATCCAAACCAAATTTTTCTTTCAGAACCTTTGCCAAATCAGATGTGTAGCCAATAGGCTTTTTTACATCTTCAAATTTTGATGGCTCGTACACTACACTTATTGAAGCATCAGAACGGCCTTTATATTTGTTGATGATACTTTTTAATTGAAGTATCCTGGTGTTGTCTTTTTTACTTTCAGCAATCAAAGAATTAACTTTTTCCATCGGAATTATTTGCTGAATATCGTCGTACTTCCGCAAGGTCATATCCTTATCATTATAGCTAACCGAATAGCCTTGTTGTTCGAAAAGTAGCTTAAACTGCGCTACGGTCGAAATACTATAATCGAATGATTTTTGAACTTGTGCTATTGTCGAATAGGCAACATCATTCTTAATTATCTTTTGAATAGCGGCCATTGCTCGTTTATATTCGAACGAGTCATTAATCTTCTTGCCCTCGGAATTTATACGGCTACTTACTATATGAACATGGTTGTTGGCCGTGTCGTTATGAAAAACAACCATGTAGGGATTTTTACCATAGCCCATTTCTTTCATGAAGGCATCGGCCATATCTGTTAACTGGTGTTTGTTATACTCCCTACCCTCGCCTGACAATACCAGGTGCAGCTGTTTGTCCTGAACTACGAAGTTGGTACTTGAATGGGCACGGAGATAATTTTTATATTCTTCCGGCATGACATTAGGGATACCTTGCAGGTAGCCAAAATTCTCTGTTTTCATCAGCTCCCCTTTGTCCTTTTCCATCTTGTTTGTGTTATAGCTTACTCCATTGAATGAACTATTGCTATTAAGAAATTTTACGACCATATTAATTTTTCATTACCCTATACATCTGCCTCAAAACTTTGTACAACTCCCTTTCTTGTACTAAGTGCAGACCTAACAGGTCGTTATACTGGGCAACTATTTCAGGTGGCAACTGGTGGTTTTTGATGATGGTATTGGCATGTTTCGCCAACTGATTGATATTGCTACCTACCTTTCCCATTTCAGCGCCAACCTTGGCAAGCTGAATAAGTACGTCTTTGGTAATTATAAAATCTTGGTTTTCTAAGACCCGCTTTATAAAAAGATCTGTTCGGTTCAAACCGATCTGATCTTCTAATTGCATCAGCTTCTTATGTTGATCTTCGGTCAACCTTAAGTGTGCTTGCTTAATTTTCTGACCTTCATTCTTGGGTGGCCTTCCACCTTTGTTTCTGCTCATAGGTATGTGGTTGGTTTAAGAAAAATGAGTTGCGAATTTTTCCCTACCCCCTATTTTTAAAATTTATGAGGTACGAATCAATTTTAAGAATGGGCAAGAACGTGTTGTGTATGGTAAATCCCAAAGGGTTTACGATACACAAAAACACATCTTGCAGTTACAAAAACAACATTCCGTTATGGCATTCTCAACCCCTGATTTGCAGTAGCCAGATATGCCGATATTCGAATATTCGTTTATCTCTACTATAAAAATTGAAATGGCGGTCAACGCCATAATAAAAGTTATATAGGTATTGAGTAGGCGGATAGCCGTAAATACGGATATCTGTATATTTAGCTATTTAGCTATACAGATATATAGATATTGCAATATCTGAATATTCAAATAATCAAGTAGCTATAATGAATTGACTGTTACCGTAGGTTAATCAGCAAAAAGAAAAGTAGGGGATTAAATCCTTTTGTACAGGCAGTGGCTTCGACACCAATAGCTAACTAATTAACTCTGCCTGTATATGCGTTCGGGAATACTCACGTCGGTATCTACATACCTGCCAAAACTGGCTGCCTATGGTTCGCTAAAGACAGTCTTTATAATTCATATCTCGATGAATAAAGAGTGAATGTAACTGCTCATAATTTTTGGCTCTGCACCAAAAATGCTTCTTCCCCCAATGTCAAAGACCTTTTTAACCGATCTGAATATTTAACCAATCAGCTATTCGGATATACAAATATACAGTTTTGCTATATTTTATAATATAAAAATATCAATTCGCTATATTTATAGCACAAAACATTGTATACAAAGTAATTAAAATTATCATTTTAAACTTTTATAAATCTATTCTTAAAAAAGATGGACTAAGGCTTTGGCCTTTTTTTTGATGCCTTTCGATGGGCAATGACAGCTAAAATCACATAGTAGACTATAACTGTCACTACTGGTACATAAGGCTCCATTTTGTTTCTTTAGGATAGAATGAAACAAATATGGTCGTAATAACGGGGGCTGTAAATACGCTGAAACTACTATTTAGAGGTTGAAAATCACGTATTTTTATACTACGTGATTATACGTATTAGCTTGCAAAGTGCTGATTTTAAATGATATAAAAATATACGTATAATTGACTATGCAACTATACGTATATATGGCTATCTAAATAGTTGGTCTTTACCTTTTAAAATATTCAAAAGTTCAACCTTATTCTTTGCTCCTGTTTTAAGGAACATTTTTTGAACGTGAGTGGTAACCGTTCGCTCCTGGATAAATAGACGATCCGCTATTTCTTTATATTTTAAACCATCCGCTATTAAAGCGGCAACCTCAATTTCCCTCGGGCTTAATCTGTAGGCTTCGCAATTTTCCATAAATACATCTTGCTTAACCTCACTATCCTCAACGGTTGAAAGTAATGCCTGTAAATGCAGCGCTTCTTCCCTGGCCTGTTCAATTGCCTTCCAGATGAATAATGCTGTTATAACGAGGAAACCACCATTCATTACTAAAACTTCCGGCAGTTGCCCAATTCTGAAAAATGAAAGAATAGGCATTGATACCCAGGGTGCGATTGCAACTAAGCTTAGAAGCATTTCTTTTCCAAGTTTAGTATCCTCACCTTGTTTAATTTTAATAGAACGATACATCGCTATCACACAAATTACCGCATAGATGAATGGGATAATTACCCCATGCTTAACAGCCCGGTCTATATTTCCTTGTATTAGATATTCGATGCCAAAAAATATTAAGAATGGCGCTAATAAGAATAGTAAAACCCCATACCTCGCATGGAACTTCAACCTCTCTAAATCATATGCTTTATAAAAATAATAAGGCATAAAACAGGCTAAAGCAAACCCGCTACCCCAGGCAAGTACATTCTGGACAGTAAGCGAAATTCTTTTTAGGGTTGGGTCAGGAAACAAGCCTCCACATACATTATAAATGATAAAGAGTATTAATAATATGATGTAGTATAGGCGTTTTTTTTCGAACGGTCTTTGTAAGTAAAATAGGAATTGATACAAGAGCATTATTGCTTCAAAAATCACAAAGATGAATGTCACAATGTGCATGTCCGTATTAAAGACTTTCATAGAGGTTGGTCTTCACCCCTCCTTAGCATGAAAAGTTTATACCCGAAGTCCAATTCCTTATAGATTGAAAATCCGAACTTCTGATACCAAGGAATATTTTTCATGGTAGAAGTTTCTAAATAAATGGGTTTACGCTGCACCTGGCTATCTTGTATAATCTCACGCAAAAGTTGGCTGCCTATACCTTTGTTCTGATCAGCATTAAGTACCCCCAAAAACCATAGGTAATATATCGGCTGATTGGGGTAATTGCTTTTGATTGCGCTTTCCCGGCTCATGGCCTTACCCGCTCGAGATATACCAATAGAATTTAACAAAAGCTGCACATCGAGTAAAGTTGATTTTATCGAGAATTTCTTTTGGTCTGGGTACAACACAAGAGCGCAAGCCTTCTTATCATCTGAAAGATATACAGCACCAAACATGTAGCAAATTTCAAAAGAGTAATCCATCAGCGCACGAATGCGATCTTTCCTTTTGCTGTCCTGCTTTACAATGTAGTTCACGCTTTGGTTATCCTCAAAGGAATTAGTAAGGATTTCAATCATATGTGATTTGTGGTTCTTATCGGCTTTAATCATAGGGCAATGATTTTTTTAGTATTAGTTAAGTGCTAAACATATATTAAACGTGCAGAATTGTGTTACGTTATAAAGCCACTCATAGCTATAAAAAATTTTTACTTTTATATCTTTACATCCTGCTTACAATATCCTTTGCTAAAGGGATAAAGCAAATAGCACAAAAATAAAGCCTAATTACAGTTTTGCTATAATTAAACAAGAACGTATGATTGAAGTCTATGGGTAATAATGAGAATGAACGTTTAAAGCTTATAAGAAAAGCTTTAGGATATAGCCAACTGGACTTTGCCCAGTCGATCGGCCTTACGCAAGGTGGGTACTCTGACATTGAAAGAGGCAAAAACGGTTTGTCTGGAAAAGTTAAATTGATGCTGATTAACATTCACAAGATCAATATTAATTATCTTGAAAAGAACCAAGGCGAAATGTTCTTCATTGAAACCCCTCCTGATCAGCCCGAAGTTGTTAATACTACTTCTGACCCAAATGCGGGATCGGACACAAAAGATAGGATGATCGAATTACTTCAAGCTGACATTAAAAGGCTTAATGCCGAGCGTGACTTATACATCGAACTGCTACAGGCCAAGGATAAAACGATCGCTGCCCTCGAGCGCCAATTAAAAAAATAAATATTTATATCAAGATATCATTATATAAAGATATTTGCGTATCATTGTATAAACATTGATTCGTTATGAAAACCATTGCTATACTAAACCATAAGGGGGGTACAGGTAAAACCACTTCGGCCCTTAATATCGGGGCGGGGCTTGCACGACTAAAGAAAAAAACCCTTCTGATTGACATTGACCCTCAAACTAACTTAACAGAAGGATTAGGAGTAAGGGATATTAAAACATCAATTTATAATAGCATCCGTGATGGCATTGATTTACCCATTGAAAAAATCAATGAGTACTTAGACCTGGTTCCTTCGTCTTTGGAATTAGTAGGTGCCGAACTTGAGTTAGTTTCAAGGCTTGCTCGCGAAAGTATCCTGAAAAACCTTCTTAAAAAGCTTAAAACGGATTACGATTATATCGTTATTGACTGTCCCCCGGCATTGGGCATGCTAACTATTAACGCACTCGTTCCTGCCGATACGGTACTTATTCCTTTAGAGGCTGAGTATTATGCTTACAGAGGTATAGATCGAATGGTATCAATAATTTCAGACGTAAGAACGCATTATAATGAGACCCTCACGATTGGGGGTGTATTTATCACAAAATGCAATCCTAAAAGGTTGCTGACAGAACATATAACCGAAAGCGTTCAGAAACATTTTGGCGATAAATTACTCAACAGCAAGATCAGGGTTAATGTGGCATTAGCGGAAGCCCCCATCCAGGGTAAAGATATATTTGAGTATGCTCCAGGTTCAAACGGGGCGACTGATTACGAAAACTTGGTAAACGAAATTTTAACAAAAATATAAGTCATGGCGAAAAAAAATTTGGGCAATTTGGAAGAAAACAATAAAAACATGACTGGGGTAGGTGCCCTGTTTAATGTGCCACCCAAAGTTGATCAAACAGCAAAAAGAAAAAGTGAGGCTGATTTAGAGGAAGAAGAAGAAATTACGGGATATCCGCTAAGGATGAAAAAAGGATGGTTGAAGCAACTCAAAATAATGAGTGCGAATACTGGCACTTCGGTAAAAGACCTGATATTAAATGCTGTTGCGGATAAATACAAACTATAAAATAAGCCCTGTCTAAGCAGGGCTTATTTTTATTGGTAATATGACAAATCTTTTAAATTTATTGCGTTACAACCACACTTTACGTAATCTGAGTTATTTGCGCTGCTTAGCCCGGTAAAAGACTTACACGTCTGACAATATATCATTTCCTCTATCTCCATCCACTTATTGAATATTTCTTCAATCTCAATTGATGTATATGAGTTAGCTTCATTTTTCCAATGAGCACAATAATTCCTGAAAATTACGATTTTTTCAAGTTCATCAAATGCTATCAGTAGCTTATGTTCCTTGCTACCATCTTTAAGCTTATCTTTGAACTTCTTTTTTAGCGGCTCAAAAAACTCTATAAGTGTATATACGTTCTCAATTTTATACGGTAACGCCACCTTCATTCTTTCACTTAATAAGCCAAAAGTCCATTCGAAATATACGCCCAATGAATTACCGGCTTCTTTAGGTTCGTCTTCATCAAGATGGTTTTTAATAGCTTCATTATAATTTTTGGCTAATTTAAACTTCGGCCCGGTCGCAAAATCCCAAGACGTAAATTTATAGCGCTGCCAATTAGGAAATGCTTTTTGTACAGTATCAAAAAAAATCTGATCATGGGTTAGCATTAATACTTGAAAGTCAGAAAATTTTGTGGCTATCAGTTCAATAACTTTTGGCCTTTTGAATGAATCAAAACTGTTCACTACGTCATCTAAGATAAAGAACTTAAAGTCTTTATTGAAATGCTTAACGGCAGACAGAAAGATTGCTAACCCGAAACTATTTACTTGGCTTTCGCTCATGAATTTGAATGCAGGTGACGTCTTTTCTGTAGCAAATTCAATTTCCAGTTCAACCGCCTTATCCTTCCCTGGAATGAGTTTTAACTCAGGATTTTTAATAAAACGATTAGCGACCTCTAAGATATTAAAACACTCAACCACGTCTGTAGATATAATTGTAAAAGTATCTTGTATGGTTGTCTGAATAAATAACGTTAATTGCCCAAGTAGGACAGTTAGGTTAGAAATAATATCCTCTAAATAATTAATCTTAGCTGTGCATACAAGTACCTTCTGATAAGAATCTGTCAGCTTAATTACAGTCCCAAAATCGTCTGCTAAGTCCTTTCTTTGGGTATTCCCTTCAAGCAGAGCAACCCTGTCTGTTACCTGTTCCCTAATGTTATGTTCCTTTTCAATTAAACTTTCAATTTTTTCTAAAAGGATACTATTGTATAAATTTATCTCGTTGATATCGTTCAACGGCTTTTTCAATTCGATTAGTATATCAGGAAGTGTGGATGAAATACTCTCAATGTCCTGAAATAATAAGTTTAAAGTAGTCAGTACAGTTGTGCTTTTCTCACCGGATATATTCTGCACTTTTCTCAAAATACTATGCAAAGCGCTTTCAATACTTGGTTTTAAGCGTTCAAAGTTTTTTTTCTTTTTAACAAGCTCATCTAGGGCATCATGCTTTTCTTTTACATGAGATAATAAATTAGCGCGTCCGGTCGCATCACATATTGGGCATTTCTCTTGATCTTCTAGCTGAGGTATAATATTGATAGCAGTTTCGTACAAACCTGTTAAAATAAGGTTCTTTATACTTTCCTCATCTTTTTTCAAAATGTCAAAGGTTTCCTCTAATTCTTTACAGCTTGGTTCTAAATCCTGAATTGGATAAAACGCATTAATCTTATCAAGAAAACTTTTCCATTCCGTCAGTTCCTTAGTTACAGGGTCTTCTTGAACTATTTTATCAAGGGATTCCTTTATTAAGATGGCTTCCTTAAAGTTAACTATGGGAGCTATTGAATATCTTGCAGCTATGTTATTCAGCGCAATGATGATCACGTTATCATCGAAATGTTTTTGGTCAATAATAGCCGTAACTGAATTTTGTGCTTCTTGACTATTTGTATTATAACCCTGTAGGGTAGCGGAAAGCCTATTCAGTGTAGCGGAAATATCATCTTGGTTTTTGATGAAAGCTTCTAAGCCAAAGAATTTTGCTATATATCTATATTTCTCGGTCTTTCTTTTAAATACGAAATCTTGTAAATCCACATATCTCAGATAGTTGGGATAAGTAGATAATGCCTTAAAAGCCGCAAAATCCCCTTCAATAAGCGGCATACTTATTTTTTTGCTGTTAAAGGCTGAACTTATATGCGATATTGTCGCATGGTCTAATTCAACTGAAATGTGGCAATCTGTGCCTCCGCATGATCTGTGGGGATAATCGGAAACGGATATCCCTTCCCTGTTCAGGCTTTCTATTACACCATTATTATTTAGCCATTCCCATGCATCTACGAGGGAGCTTTTTCCTGTACCATTTCGGCCGTATAATATAGCAGAGGTATGTTTACCGTTCTTCTTGAAATCCAGTGCTACAGGAAGCTTTATTCCTCGAAAATTTTCTACTGTTATCTTATTTACTTTCAACATTTTGCTTGTAAGTAAATGATTCTACAGCTTTATTTTCGGCTTCACTCAGCCCTTTGGTTACAGCCTTTTCAAATGCAGAGCTATTGAATCCGCTTTCGGAAAAGAATTTATCGAGCCTGTTTATAAAAGGCTTAAGGGTAGGATGGTCGTCTTTTACGTCTGCAATCCAATTTTTGAAGTCCGGCATGATAAGTAAGGCATTAATTGTTCATATAAATGTACTAAGAAAGTTCATTATATGCCAAACGTGTTTACTATCATTAACTATGTTCCAGAAGATCTCCAGGAATAATAAATGCTATCAAAAACAGCTGTGAGTTTTACTGCCGGCAAAGCTATTTACTATCATTTACTCATTAAAGTTGGCCCGATCTGCGGACGCTCTACCTTTATTATGATAGTAAAGACATAAATCCTATATTGCATACCTATTGTAAGCTTCCGCTTACATTGTGATAAGGTTTAGGTAAAAGCCTGGTTCCGCAAGGGATATCGGGCTTTTTTTATACCTCAATCTTATTGATTTCATTTATTAGAGCTTTTGCATCCCTTTCAAAATTTGCTAAAATGGTACTTTTTTGGGTAGGGTCAGTTGTTACTTGTTTGGCACTATTTTCAAACAAAGCAACTTCAAGTTTGCGATTCTCCAAAGTGCTATGTACATAGGTATTTACTGATACTGCGCCTGCTACTTCATCTTCCTTAGCAGATAAGGATTCCTTTACTTTTGATATTATAATCTCTAATTCTTTCATAAAAATATATTTCTCTAATATACAGATATGCGTTTTTACTGAATTAAAATAATATCGTCTTTGTCCGTAGTAAAGTGCAAAGAAAGTTTATCTGCTCTTGCTTTCCAGTCATGCTTGTATCCCATTGATGCAAAGCGCAATTTATCACGACCATAGCGACCATTCATTGCGTCCAAAACTGCCGTAAGCTTCGCATTACGTTCCGTATTGGGATTATCAAAAAGATTACTCTGTATTGCACCAATAGGCACTAAACGAGACAGGAAAACTCCAACCCTTTTATAGTCAAACCCTATGCGATAAATCCCCTTTAATAGTTTATTTGCTTCCTCTTTCAAAAGGTGTGTATGGTATGTGGCAACTGGCAATTCAACTTCTATACTCTTATAATACTGTGGTTCTTCGGTAGCAAATGGGTTAGTATGAATAAAAACAGACAAATGTTTACACGCCAAATTCTGCGCCCGTAGCTTATCGCAACACCGGGATAAATAAACCTCTAATGCTTCCTGTAATTGGGATAATTCAGTTACTTTAGTACCAAAACCTTTTGCGCTGCCTATCCCTTTTTTATTTGGCACCTCGTATTCAAAATTAATCCTTTGTTGCCCGTTTAATTCGCACCATAACCGATAGCCTACAATAGTCATCAACTCATTTACTTTCTCCCCAGGCATAATAGAAAAATCATAAGCTGTCTTAATACCCATAGCTAATAGCTTTTCTTCATACTTACTACCAATACCCCAAACATCGCCTACGGGAAGCCACTTTAATAATCGTATTCTATCTTCGTTATTTTTAATTCTGTAAAATCCGTTGGCCGTTTCCTTTTTGGCATATTTTGTGGCCGTTTTTGCTAAGGCTTTGGTTTGGCCGATGCCAACACTTACTGGAATACCAGTGTATTGAAGTATCTTATTTTTTGCATCCATTACGTAGCTATCCAGGTCAATATATTTATGCCTATAAAGGTTGGCAAATGCCTCATCTATAGAGTAAAATTCCATATCTGGTGTATACTGGCCGAACACTTCCATTACACGGCTGCTCATATCGCCATAAAGGGTATAATTGGAAGAAAGAGCTTGCAATCCATGATGGCCGTAAAGGGCCATTATCCTTTTTATATTATCACCCCTTTTTATCCCCAATGCTTTTGCTTCTTTGCTTAAAGCAACTACTGTATGATCACCATTACTTAAGATAACAACAGGCTTACCAATTAGTGAAGGGTTAAACACCCGTTCTGACGAAACATAAAAAGCGTCACAATCAGCATGTACTATCATATCACCTTTCTAATATGGCCATACCTATTTTTAACAACAGATCGGGGGTCTTTAATAATTTTACTCACGACACCCCAAACAATCAGATTATCAGGGTCAGCAACTTTAACTGGTGGGTACTCGGGGTTTTCAGATATCAGAAATACTTCGTTGCCCTCTTTCACGACCTTTTTAGCCGTAAATCCTCCCTCGTATGTCATAACGATAATATCGTTATTTACTGGTCGAAGCGATCTGTCAATGACAAGAACATCATTTTCAAATATACCTATACCCTCTAAGGACGAGCCAATTGCTCTACCAAAAAAGGTAGCGGTGGGATTACTAGTAAAAAAATCAGTAATTGATAGCCGAACTTCAAGGCTGTCAGTTGCAGGTGATGGAAAGCCACACGCTATTCCAGGCGCAATAAAATAGCTGATCTCACTATCCTTATATTCAGCTAAGCTTTCTTTTGACACCAACAAATGACTTTCCATAAGTCAAATGTAAACAATTGCTAATTAAATTAGCAATCAAGACTTTAAACATTCAATTCGTAGTGGCTATAGTTAGATATCTTTAACTAATTACACATTGATTTTCAGTATTTTGACTGAACATAAACTACATACAATGTTTTTCCATCACATCATGCTTATAACGTTTTAAGCCAATTTTCAATAATGTTGCCCATCGTATTTACTAAAGATTCGGACTGATTAATAGTAGGAACAGAAAGTACCGACACACGGCTGCCTTGGTCATTCTCTAATTCATGAACTTCATGGGAGTCAGATACAAACAGTAGCGCACCGATGAAAGGGTGATCACCCAAAGACTTCCTAAAATTTTCATAATAGCCTAGCATTTTATATACTTCTTCTGACTTCGATCTGCTATAGCTACGTAATTTAGCATCAACTATTAAAGGGCCGTCTGCTCCTACTTGCGTAAGAATAATATCAGGAATTCCTCTAAGACCTTTTTTATTTTCTGTGTAAAACCATTGGGGCTTACCCATTGGCGATTGTTTTTGAAACCAAATATTAATTATCTTACCATTTCTTTCTAATATATAAATTGGTTCATTATCTTTTTTAAAAAGAGGTTTTGGTCCGGTAACTAAGCTAAAGCCTATTGATATCAAAACTTGGGATAAAAACTTCAAACACCAAATTTCAAATACTTTTTCATTAAATGAATCTCCTGTTGGAAAAGCAAGCAAGTGGTTTCTCAACTGTTCTTTCGGAAGTTCGCCTGGCTTATTAAAAGCAATTCGCCACTCCTCAAACCATGATAAGAATTTGCCATAGCCAATATCATTACCAGTTTGGCGCTTTGTAACTCGCTTTCTACTCTCCAAGTATGTTCGCTCAAGATTATTAGAAACTATTACTGAATCCCACGGCCAGGAGGACAATCGGGTGTGGAGCCAGTTTAACAATTGCTGAACCGCTACAAATTCAGCAGTTTGTTTAAGAGGATACTTCGTAAAGTGCTGCATTAACAAAATCAAAGTAGACTTAACTAAAATATTCTCAGGTGTATTTGGTACAGATGTTCCGCGTATTACCGGATAATATCTGTTTCTCTCAATACTTCCATATCTTCTTTGCAAGTATTTGTTAATATCCAACTCTCCCCTTAAAGGCAGTTCTGAAAAGGTTTTATATTTTTCGGGCTTGCTAGATAGCTTAGTGTTAATTTCATCAAAAAAACTGACCAATAATCTGCCATAGGCAATGTCATGACGAAGATTCAGCTCAGCACGAAAAAGATGTTCTTCATCTTCATCAAAAGCGCTATGCATCTGAACATTATCAAGGACTACTGACTTATCAAAAAAGTAGCTTGCCAGGATATCGATAATATCACTTAGAAAGTAACTCATCTATCCAATGAAATACATACCGGCAGCGGCAATTTTCTTTATTTCACTTTTAGTCCTTTCATCAAATGGCGTTGCTAGGTTATTAGCGAAATTTTCTAGTACCCCACCATTGATAGTATCAGCTTCAAACAGCGGTGCAAGTTTCGAGGAGGCAGCCCAATCAATCAAAACAGATAACTGTTCTTCTGGAAAGCTGAAATGATAGTTGCCAAATAACTCCAATACATCGATTAACTGGGCAGTTCCTATAGGTAAATAAGGTAATCCACTATCAGCCGTCGCGTATCTTACCATCTCAGCGAGTTCAAATAACTTTTTAAATTCCTCGATAGCAGTAACAGTCATGAATTCAACAACTGTATCATAATCAATCGACTCATTGAATTTTGATGCTATTCTTATAATCGCTGCATCAATAACCACCTTAAACTCTTTGATCGCTAATTCATCACTAGTTGAATTGTATTCAAAACTATTTGATGCACTCCTCTGACTAGGAATATCTATGGTAATAAAAGTAAATCTACGTCTGATTGCCAAACTTAAACTATTGACAAACTGCTTGTCGATAGAGTTAATTGTTCCCACGACTCTGAATCGTCTTGGGGTAATAAGTGTTCGATTATTTTCCCGTTGATGTGAAAGTGTGACTGGACCTGGAATGCCAGAGCCTAACACCGAAAAGAGTTCACCAAACGCTCTGTCTACATGACATCGATTTAATTCATCTATAAAAAGCCAACTTGCTTGGGGGCTATCTTCGTCTTCAAAATTTTTAGAGATTGCATTTGCGCAATCTATAACTGTTGATGTAAAATAACCATTTACGGGCACAATTTCTTCCTTTCCTTCTGTGTTATAGGAAAGAGTTTGTCTCCCAATTATATCATAAGAACTCCATTCTTCATGGGCCGTAACAGGTAGCAAACCAATATTTAAACCCTTTGCAATAGCACGGACTATACTGCTTTTGCCAGTACCAGGAGGCCCTTGAAGCACTAAGTGGCCAGAAATTAGAGCAACAACTATAGATTTTAAAACCGGCTCATCAATAAGCAGATGAGCAGTAGCGGATTTAATTCGCTCCATAAACCCTTCTTCTAATTTAAGTTCATGGTTTGCCAGCTCGGCAATACGCTCAATATTTTCAGTATAATCTTGCAATGGTATTGCGCCATTATCTTCCAATTCATTTCTTGAAATCTCGTTAACTTTCGCCATTATCGAATAGATTTTTTATAATATTTGCATCCAGAATTGGCTTCCCCGTACGTAAAATAACTGAAATAGTACCGTCAGCATTTCTAACTTTTTTCTTAACCTTATAAAGCCATTTTTCCGTATCGTGACTTAAAACCAGATCTTGTCCAATTGAGAGTCTACAGAGTTGAGAAATTGATCCCGATATCTCTCTCGCGCTAACATAATTATAGTTTATGTCCTTTACCATCAAAGTGTAATCTGTACCATTGAACAATTTAACTAAAGGATCTTTAATAACATCACCTGTGGTGACCTGATCCATTCCTAAATACTCGAAGTAGTCCAATTCAGATATAATCGCCGGAGCTTCAGGAATGCGCAATAGAAAAGAAGGTTTTTCCTCACATTCAAAAGTTCCCGCCTGACCACCCATTTGTTGAATGATATAGTCCTTTTTGTCTGCAACAAAAGTATATACTATCGTATTTTCATCAGTATGAGGATAAAGGGTTTGCTCTTTATTCCATATTAAATAGTTCATTGAAGCATGCACTACAATTTGATTCATTGTATTATAAAATTTTCCTTGTGAAGGAAGTTCTCGCTCCTTCATGGTTTTATTATAATCTAATGCTCCGGTGCGAAGCTTTTTAATCAATGTAACTGCTGCCTCTACTTCTGACAAAAGGAATATACGTGAGATGATATTATCAATTTCAGATCTATATAGCTTACCATCAAGCTCTAACATCATTGCATAAAGCAACCAATAGGGTAGAATATCAGACTTTTTATGTTCTAAACCTCTGCTAGGGCGGGGCGGTGATGGAGGCCCTTTTAGTGGATATCGTAATAAACTTGATACTCCAGATTGAAACAATCCTGGTTCGTCATCAATTTTACCAGCCTGTATAAACTTTTCGCCATTAGGAGTAATATTGATTAAATCTGTACGGTTTTCAACATATAAAAATCCAAATTCTTCAAATGATGCTTTCCAGCTTCCAATTCCAGACGCACTTATTTTTTTGCCATATGTACCACTTTCCCATGCCGTTTTAAGTTCAGTCATGGAATCATTTTCAGCAAAAGTTAGTAAGATGCGCCAAGCTAATATTGCTTTATCGCCTCCAAATGGATTTGGATAACCATAACTATTGACCTCCCAATGCATCCTAGTATTTTTCTATTTCGATAACTGTTTCTCTCATCATTCTTTCATAATCATTATGCAATATATGCATTTGCTGAGATGAGGCACGAATCCTTCGGGCATACATTATTGTGTTTACTTTATAGCCTACATTAGTTGCTATATCCGCTATAAATAAATCAGTTGGAACCAATACACCTTTATATCCTGAGTTAGCGACAACAATATATGCCTTACCGCCCACCTCAAGCATTCTATGCATGCTTTTTAGTAACTGCTGAGTATCATCAAAGTAACCCCGTATCATATCTGGAATGTTCTTATTCCAAATATTCATTGTCGAGATTAAATTGGCTGTTAAATCAACCTTATCATCTAAATAAGAAAATGTATGATCAAATTTTGAGTTCACATGTGATCGCATTGCTATGTCTCGATATAAGGCAAAATCTTTGTAACTTTCAACGTACCCGCCAAGCCAAAGCTCAAGTTTATATACTTCGCAATAATCAAAGCAATTAGCATACGGAGGAGAAAAAATTGCAAGCGCTACTTTGGAATCATATTTATTGGTAGAATCTGCAAATCTTTTTAATGAACTACTATGAAAGTTTTGTTGAGTATCATAATTGGAATCTGACAATTCACTAAACATGAACTTACATTTGTCTAAATAAAACTGATAAATATCGCCAACCGGCTTTTTATTAGGGTTTAATTTAAGTCCATTTCCATCTTTGGATCTTGTGGAACAGCGCTCAATTATTGACAAATATGCAAGTCTAAAAAAATTTCTAACTTTTTCATTAGCATCAATTTCTTCTACAAATGCTCGAATACTTAGTAAGGCATTTAAATCATCATTACTAAATGAAGAAATAATTACTTTCCCTACTATTGGCAACATAAATGGGCGGGGTGGTTTAAAGTCGTCAATAAGCTTAGTTATTGTGGTTTTATCCTCTACGCTATAAAATGCACACTTAACAGATGCAGCCAAAATCGCTACTGGATTTATATCGAAGCCAATGCTTTTATATCCCAGGGATTGTGCAGCTAAATTTGTCGTACCAACTCCACAATAGGGGTCTAAGATATAACTATTCTTATTTGGTGAATTGTGTTCTATTATTGAACTTACTAAAGCTTCTGAATATCCATGTTTATAGTCAAACCAATTATGTTTTGCAACAGATCTATTATTCTTGAAATTAACTTCGGTTGCAAACTTAGATCCATCGGTAACAGGAAATTTCAATTGAAGCGCTTGAATCATTTCCCTATATTGAATAACTAAATCATCAAACTTTAAATTGTCATGCACTATTCTTTCTTCACTAATTCTTGCCATTCTTAAAACAGGGTTTTAAAATAATCCTTTTTGAAAAAATCATATAAACTATGATTTTGACATTTAAGATAACTTTTACTAAATCCCTCGATTAAAGGGATCACGTCTAAAAACATCTCTAATATTGTTGTATTTTTATTGTTTAACTCACCCGCCATCCAATGCTTAAATTTTTCATCTAATTCCTGTCTAAATTCCAGTTCCGTAGAATATTCTTTTAATGGATGCTCGGGTTTAGCTTTGATAAAACTGTAAATGAAGTCTCCATATGGCGAGCCTTGAAATCTAGTATGCGCCGTTTGCTTATAGTTTTGTACACCATCTTGAAAAAAGAGGCCGCTTCTCTCCATAGTAAACCCGGCCCGGAAAATTGAAAAAAGTAAAGCTAACCAAGCGCTAACATCTTTATTGTTAAATGTCAAAACCATATGTCTACCGTTTTTAAGAACCCGAAAGCATTCCTTAAACACTGGCATCAGGTTTTCTTCATAAGTGTACATTGACTTTGCTCCCTCAAAATTTTTCTTTCTATTCGATATAGCTTCAGCTGAAAAATTCGGCATTCCTGCATAAAGGTCTTGATTCCAGGGATACCAAAAGTGAGAAAGTTCAAGATATTGAACGTTGCTGCCATACGGAGGGTCTGTTATTATCGCACTTACCGACTCAGCAGGCAATCCCCCCTTATCCAATGAAGTATTCATTAAAAGCATATTGCCAGCACCTACTATTAGACTATTATAGTCCAAGGCTTTTTCACCTTTAAGGGCTCTTTCTTTATTAAACTCTACAGCAGCTTTTACTCGATTAAGAGAGGCTTTGAAAGCTTTAGATACACTAACTTCACAAAATTGAGATGGAACCCAATATGCATGTTTTGACCAGGCAGCCGGTCTACCAGATTGCCACTGGCTATTTGTAAAAGACATAATACTGGTATCCTTCAAAGTATTACTGAAACAAAGCCTCAACAACTCAAAATCATTTGTAGACAAAATCCCTTTATAGCTATTTATTTTGCTTAAAAGCAAGCTTAATAGTAATAAGTTACGTTCAGTAAAAAAGTCTTGGAACGTTCTAATTCCTTTTTGGAATAATTGATCTTCAAATTGTCTATCCCAATTTCTAGGTATCTCGTCGGCTGAAACTTTAACTTTTTGTTTTTTTGCTAATTGCTTTAATTCACTAATGTGCGAATTGATGTTTGCAGTTTCCAGTTCATCGACCTTAGTTACATCTTTCGTACCATCCTCAGAGTAAGCAACACGTAATAAGTAGTCCTGAGATACACGTTTACAATTTTTTGCCTCAAACCCGCCCTTTTTAGTGATATGACTATCACATCCCGGATTAGAACATTTATAAACTCCGTTAGTAATTTTGTTTTCGTTAGATAGCAGAACCAGCTCGTTACAATGGTTGCACACAACCTTAAATGCGAGTTCATACCATTCGTTTCGAAATTTTTTCCCTTCGATTTCAAAGCCTTGGTGAGAACCATATAATTTGTCAAGGTACTCCGCGATTTGGTGGAAAATATTGGCAAATTCTATTTCATCATCGATTTGCTTAACCATATTACCGACAACAAAAATTGAAAGTGGATTTAAGTCGAATCCAATGGGCCTTCTACCCTTCGCCAACCCTTCATAAATAGTTACTCCACCTCCACAAAAAGGATCTAGTATAATTTCATTTTCGTCACTGTAGGTGTCGATAAGTAAATTAAATACATTCCACGGTCGACGGGCAAAATATTTATGAATTTTATAAGGGGATGTATGCGATAAAGCTTTTACGGGAACGTAAATTCGTTCACGTAAACTATTATTCGAAGGCATTACTACCTCTGTATCAAGGCCCTCTAAGGTATCTAACCTACTATCGTTTTCCCAGGCCATATATTAAAGAAATTTTTTGGTGCAATATTACGTAAACCATCCTAAAATCTAATATTATTAGTAATTTATATACTTATAAACAGTGCTATTACTCTTTATATTTAACGTTTGCCTAATTTGGGCTATACTCACATTGGAAGCGTAGAGATTTTTAACAGCTTTCATTTTTAATTCGGCATCTGGTGTTAAACCTTTTGGTCGCCCCCCTACTCTGCCGCGCTCTTTAGCGGCTTTTAATCCCGCTATAGTTCTTTCTATTTGAACGGTTCTTTCATTTTCTGCAAGAATAGCATTCAGGCTAAACCAAATTTTTCCCATTGGCGTATCTGTATCGATTCCTTCACTAATCGATATGAAGCGAATATCTTTCTCTTTAAATTCGGTCATAAGCTTAATAAGTTCCCAGGCTGTTCGTCCTAACCTGTCAATCTTCCAAACAACAACTGTATCACCTTTTCTTAGCTGTGAGTGCAATGCATCCCATTCTTTTCTATACTTAACGCCACTTTCTTTTTCAAAATAAACTTTATCACACTTATAATTACTTAAAGCATCATCTTGAAGATGCAAGTTTTGGTCTTTCTTAGAAACCCGTTTATATCCAAAAACCATATTATCCACATTTAAAATCATCTTTTAATTTTATAGTCTTGGGTTTGCTGACTGACTAAATAATCATTAATGTCATTCAGGCCCTTATCTGCATAAAACGCACTTTTATCAATGGCAGCTCTTATGAGTTCAATTGCTTTTTTTGTGGCGTGCTTCCCTCCCACTCCGTCACGGCCATTATCAAAATACAAATGAACAGGAATATCCTTTTCTATTGATTTTGTGTTTATCTTTTCGCAAAGGGTCTTAGTTAAATTTCCTGTACCATTGAGGAGGATTGCATTATAAGATTCATCAGGAAACAAATGTCTGTAACTGGCAAAATCCATCGAGCCTTCAAACAACTTTATGCTCTGCGGATTCCCCCCGATGGTAAAAGTTGATATCCCACCTCCATTCAGGTTGCCTTTATATACCATTGATCGTACTGCATAACCATTATTCGAATTCGGGAAGCCTATTGCAAAGAAGTTATTACCATTGTTTGACCAATGAACTTCTTTACCAACACCAGCAATATCTTTAGACTCTAAGCCCCTACTTTGCAAATAGCTTAACAATGCGGGATGCTGGACTTTATCATGAACTTTTGTTATCTCTATGTCATACTCAGTTTCACCATTCTTTTTAAAAAAAGCGTGATAACCGTCAGCAACAATATCAGTATTATTAGACAGCCGCTTTATGGCTTCCACAAAATTTTTACCTTCAAACTTTTGAACTGCCTTTATTATATCACCACCGTCTCCCAAGGCATGATCATACCAAACGTTTGCCTGATCTGCAATACTAATTGATCCAGTCTTTTGATGGTCAAAACCAAAAAAGTACTCCTTTCCCTTTTTTCCATCATACCGAAGTAGTCCGATACTTTCAAGTTTGAAAAAATAGTCAAGTAAAGAAACTTCTGATTTAATACGTGCTGCTTCTGCGGTTAAAGCTGCGTAGTCATTTTTAGTATTCATAATCTTTACATTTAAAGGTATCAATAATTCTTTTAGGTGTAATCATTTTGTGTAATAGTTTTTTGTAATATTAAAAACATAAAAAAACCGATTTTTGATCGGTTTGGGTTGATTACAGTTTAACGTTCGTTTTAATGTAAGCTAAATAGTCATAAACTGATTATCAAAAAATCAATCTAATTTGATTAATGGATTGAGCTTATAATAATCAACAAAAAGAAAAGTTACTTCGAGTATAGTTAGTAGCACTAGTCCAATTGAGATCCCTGATATTAAAAAAATAACCAAACCGGAGACTTTTATGGAAAAATTGTTACATCCTGCTTAACTAGATCACGCTAACGTTTCTGATTTGGATAATTGACTTCTCTAATTTGGCTAAAAGTAAATCCACATAGGGTTTAAAATCCATTCCCTGGCCGATTCTTATCTGATTAATAAGTCCACGGTATTCTGTCAATGTTATCGGCGCTTCTGCATTTCTTTCAGCCAATAAATTATTTTCTATAAGCGGGTAAATGTTGGACCCGATTCCGTCTAACACCTTAACCAAGGGCAATATCTCCGCTTCACTTAAAGCGTATGGATCATTAGCTCCGGTATATTTTGTAACGTCTACTGAGATAAGTGCATAACGCTCGACGTTTTCAGAAGCTCTTTCCAGTTGCAGCTTGCTCATGGTGACAGAATTTCTGTCATCCCACCTTGATTTTACTTCCAGATAATAGATGGGCTTTTCATCATAGTAGATTACGATGTCCTGTCCGCCTTGTTCATCTTCCGCTTCTACAGATTTCCCTTTTTCCACATTGAACCTACTGGATAATTCACTACTGATTTTCTCTCTTATCCTATCTTCGATGTAGGTGCCGATCATATACTTATGTGCAAAGTCCGAGCGCTTCCTTTTTTCCTGCAAAATCACATCCTCCGCTTTTTCCAGAATCTGGTCAAGATTACCAGCTTTAATAATCTCACCCAGCCTATTGATTTGATGCTCTTTCAAGGTAACGATCGAGAAAATATGATCCTTAGTATTTTCGTTGGTAACGACAGCGAGCATGAGCGGTGCTTTTACGAGATCAAGTCTAGTAAATAGGCTTTTATAAAATGGCTTATTGATCTTAGAAATTATATTCAATATTTCATCCTTGTACGGGTTCTCATTGATATCGGGTATATCTGAATCAAGAAAAGCACTTTCAATCACTGTACTTAGGTACTTGTTATTGATCTGGTCATTTGCGGTCAAATAGCTGCTAAAATCCTTATGCCCGAGGATGCGCTTAATAGTACCGCCCGTTACTTTATCATATAGGGTGATGAGCTCTTCATCAAGATCAACATCCAATTTAAGATCGGTGAGCAACTGTAATTCGTATAGTTGATTGGGATACAATTTACATCCAGCATATTGCTCTTTAAAGCGATCCTCATAACAACCTAATAAGTCTTTGATGAAACTAAGATTATTTTTAACCCAGGCCGTATCTAATGTAAGCAGGCTGTTAAAAAAGATCCTTACTAATTTTTTTTGGGCCGTTCTCTTATCCAGTTTATTCTCAGTATCGTCGGTCGGTACAATTTGGATTAAGGAATTATCTAGTTGATAGTGATCACTGATCAGCCTCATAAGATTGGAAGGTTTGCTTTGTGATGCAGGATTAGTAGTTAGCTTACTATAATTTAAAAGTGCCTTAAATATGTTTACCGGTACAACTTCCTTGTTTTCCTCTTCACCGGTTTGATTATCGTTTTCTGTATTTATGCCAAGAAATATCGCATCGTCAGAAAAAAGTTCCGGCAATCTTGCTGTGACACTATTAGAAAAATCCTTTCTCGTAAAGTTGCCGAGATTGAAATCAAAAGCGAAGCTCTCGTTAACTAATAGGTCAATACTTGCAGGAATAAGTATTTTGCCAGCGTCAATAAGTGCAGGATCAAGATCTATGGCATGCCTTAGGCTATTTAAGGTTTGAAAATCACCGGCGGTATTTGGTATAAGTTGATAGTTGGCGAATAAATTATCTTGTTTAGCCTCGATGAGATACTGATAGTAGTCTTTTAATTTAATCTCGTCGAATTCCAATAATTTTTTATTATTTAGTCTTTCAGCAAGCTCACCATTGTTAATAAAAATCGCATCTGCGTAATCCCAATTGGCAACAAAATTACTCCAATAGATGACAGTTTCTTTGGTTGGCAGGTTATCATAAAAGCAGCGAAGGATATAGTCTATACTTTCAAAATGGCTGTCCGATCCTAATAAGTTAGGATCGATGAAAACAACTTCCGACACTGTTTTATAACCGTCATCTGTAAAAACTAAGGGAAGCTGGGTAAATCGATCGACCCAAGCCCCCTGCAGCTCCGTAAAATATCCGTCCAAGTGAATATCGCCAGAGTCTCTTTTGAAATTGATTTCTGCATATAATAACGGGTCCTCAACCGGAAGGACGTTACTCGATAAAAAATTAAAAAGTAGATCAGAAGCCCGTTGTATCAAACCTCTATTTAACTCTTCCTGATCCTTGACCTGATCTTTATTACTATTTAAGTGAATGCCGTCACGGGGTTCCGTTGGCATAAACTTAGTGCAGTTGATAATAAAGTTGATGCCGAATTTTTCAGATCCAACTAGCGGATAGTATAAAAACAATCTCGCAATCCTGGCCGGGAACTGTTTTAGCTTGAGATCAGTTTGAATAGGTAGAATGATCTCTATTTCCTGGGTCTTTTTATCACTGGTATCTGTTACCGAATAGATAACTTGTTCTTCTTCATTTTTATATATAGTTGTTTTAAATAAGTTAACACTTTTTTCATTTTGAACCGGCTCCCTTTTATGCAGGACAAATAACATCTCAATTCCTTCCTTAGATATAACTTTGAAAGACTTGATGCGGTCGTTAATAGCCAAGACAATAGGAATGTATTCTTCCAGGTCACTAAAGGAGTTGGTGATGTAAGCTTTTTCCTGTTCGGTCTCAGGGTAATAAGTGAAAGTTGTTTCAAAAACGGGATTTTCAATTATTTGGCCCGTCTTTAGTATTTTTAGCGCATTCTCTTTTTGCTTCCAGATATCTTTACTCAATTGCTCCCATTCCTTCGCCCGCCGGTCCACTTCAAACTTTTCTATTTTGAGATACATGCCCGAATACTCCAAAAGGGAGTCAATGTGGAATTTACGGCCCAATGAATGGGTGGTTAAAAATCCTGTACCATACTTTCCAACTGGCGGTATTTCGCAATCACCATCTTTGTCTCCTGAGACCTGTTTTATCAAAGAAATCAATGCGTTTGAAGTAAATGGTCGTCCATTGTGGGAAAAAGCAAATTTATCGTACCGGTAATCGATAACGATTTCGCAACTAGTCGTCAGGTCACAAGCATTTTGAACGAGTTCCCAAATAGCACGGTTCGAGGAAAAGTCATTAAATTTTTCAAAATCGCGAAGCATTTTCATCGCATGTTGCTTATAATCCGAAATCTCAGATTCAAGGATGGCTTGTGAAATAGCCTGTTCGCGGTCGAACGTTTCCGTGGATGGTATTGTCATATACTTTGTAGTAAGGTGGCACAATTAACATACGTATATAAAGCAACTGGAAAACATGTTTCCCGGCTACTTTAATATATTTATGCCTGTAATGATTGTTTCGCAGTCGAAATATTATAATGGTTTTTTACCATCAATAAATTGAGTTAATCTTCATTAAATTTATAAGCCTTATAAGGATCATAACTTTGACTTTTGTTTTTAAAAGCATCCCACTTTAAACGATTTTGCCTTTTTCGTTCGGCATCTTCGGCTAACAAATCATCAATGTCATCTTCTGATAGACTTTCTAAATATTTTTCATGTTCATCATAGAGCTTTTCTTGCTCTTCTTGCTTTTGCCATTCAGCATCAGCTTTATCAAATAAATAATCTTCTTCGTTTTCCATAGCTGCTTTTTACTTAATTAATTGACACATTAATTTGCCATATAATCTTCATAGTTGAACAGATCAGTATGTACAAACCTCTCGGTACTGTTTTGGATAGCCCCATCCTCCCCAAACATAATTGCAACACTATAGCCATTTATGGGAACCAATACAGGGGCACCATCAGAAAGTGATTCAGTTACACTTTGCTGTGTAATTGGTTTATCCAGGCTAAAGTTTTCATCATTGAAAAAGCTGGCTAACCATGTGTAAACTTCGGTTTCATTACGGCACATGACAGGATTAATAAGTGTCCTGGGTTCATCATTTTTTATAAATCCTATTAAAAACATAAGGTCGAAAAGCTATAATGGTGAATTTGTATGAGTTAATTCTGGAAGGTTAATTTCCTCGATTATAAAGCTTCTTACTGGGCTATCACTAAACATATTCTTAAGTTGAGGGTTCCATTCGTACTTATCTTCCGGTAACTGGTCGTTCCATACTTTAAGACTATTATTCAAAAAGGTATGCAGCTTTCCGACGTAAACAAGATAAACTGAAAAATCTACTTCAATATTAAAATCATCAGTTACACCCTTTTCCCAAATTTGACCTTCCATTGTTTTAAAAAAACCTGCAACTGATTGAATATAAATATCCCTGCTGTATATCTGATCATCGCCCGGGCCTCCTTCCATTCCTATTAAAAAACCTGTGGTAACTTCCCTTTCTAATCCTTCAAACAGATAAGTTACTTTGACGATGTAAGCCCAATCATAGTAAGATGAACACACCTCAATTTTGCGATAATTAAATGTTCGGCTTGTTGATGGCCGTTCCTCATAAAGATACCCTGCCAATCTGTCTAAGTTGGTATCGTCAAAAAGAAAATCAACCAGGTTAACGATCTCCTGATTAGAAAAACTGAATATATCCCTGCAACTGAATTTTTTGGTTCCCATACTTTAGATGTTAAGGTTTATAAATTTAGAATTTAATTAATGTATTTGCCCTATACTGGCCCAACTGTTCGTGTGTCACTCCTGCCTTATTAGCAAGTGCATGAAATTCTTTGATTTCTCTTTCATCTGTATTCCAATGAAAAGAATATTGATATTTTTCTCCGCTCAAAGTAACCGTTAAACGTATCGGTGCTTTCTTTAGATCAGCATGGGTTAAAGAGGCAATGGGCTCACAAATTTTATTAAACTCTTTGCTGCTGCTGTCTGTGGTATGATAAGCTATGTCGTACTTTGCTAATTGCCTTGCCCTAAAATCGTTCCTTGGCTTAGTCTTTTTTGCTTTAGCTTTTTTTCTTTTGATAACTAAATCCAAGGGTAGCATGGCCTCGAGATAATCAGGATAAAGCTTGACAATTTCTTGCATACAGAATATACCCCACTTTTTGAATGTCCTGCGCACAAAATTTTTGCGCTTGGTATTTTGAATTTGCTTGACACGACTTGTAGCACGTTCTAAGGTCAAATTAAACGGCTTTTCTCGTTCTTTTGAATGAATGGCAGCACGGACAATAACCTTAACTATAGGCGTTATTTCGTGGTCTAAAACGTTAAATAAATCTGTCCAGGAATACCTATCAAGGTTAGACGTAAATTCTTCAATTAAGTCCTGCTCTGTTAGGTTCGGTAATTGGATGAGTTCAACTGCTAACTGTACCATGCTGTAATATTTATATAAAGATATAAAAATATCTTTATATAAAGATATCACATGTTAGAATTTTTGAGGTTTTTCTTTTTTTTAAGAAAGTGTGATATCTTTATATATTGATATCTTTATATCAATTAGAACATTAACGTAAACCCCCTGCCACGCTTCGGTTTATCAATTTCTTCAAACCTGCTAATCTCGGTCTGTAAAAGCCTTGCGTATTCCTTGCCCATAAACTCCCTGAAAAACTTAATATCGTTTTTCTCGAGTGATTCGTTTAAAGCAGTAATATAACTTGGCTTAGATTCATTATGTACAATGGCAAGTGGTAACCCATAGAAAGACTGTACATAGTTCATCAGTAACCTTGATGTTCTTCCGTTACCATCATACCAAGGGTGAATATTTACAAGGTTATAGTGGGCATCAAATGACAGATTGATCTTCTCGGACTGTTTTAAAGGTTTATTCATTAAATCCTTCATTTTACCAATCATATCATTTAACAATGGAACTACTTTGTTGTAGTTAGGAAAGTAAGTGCTTCCTGCCTGAACATTACCCAACCGTAATTCACCCTTAGTTGCATCCACTGTGCCCAACATGGTATTGTAAACCTGTCCGGTGTTTCGCACAACGAGCGAATTTATCTCTTTTAATAATTCTAAGGATATCGGTCTTTTTTCTTTGGCTTCTTTTAAGGTAAAAAGTAACGCTGCATAATGGTCGGTAGCCATCAGCGTATCATGTAAGGCTTTATTGTTTGGTGTCAAACCATCTTCCAGTAAAACCCTCGTTTCGAGTTCTGTTAATGTAGAACCCTCAATTTTAGTGGAGTGGTGAACAATGGAGATCAGGTTGAATTTCTCATGGTCTACAACATCGGCTATACCTAATGAATTATATCTATCAATTAATTTTGCTAAGTCCATGAGTTCTAAATATAAAGGTTAAACCGTTATTTCATTGTTTTTCTTTTCTTAAGTATATCATCCATTATCTTCTGATCACGTTCCTCGTCCTTTTGTCTATCAGACTTTTTCACTGCAACGGTATCCTTTGTAACAGTATCGGCATTTTTCAAAGTATCAACTATAGAAACGGTATCTACGGAGTTTTCCTCTGCTGCCTTTTGGTTATTGCTGCAAGACGCTAAAAATATAATTGCTGATATTAGGGCTAAAAGCGATGTTTTCATAATAAAGGATTTAAATATCTAACAAAGGTATCCATTAAAAATTCATCAGGCAAAAAGCCAACCGAAAACAGTATTATACTATCAGTATGGCTTAACCTGGTTCGCTGCAGCGAAGCTGAATGCTATCAAAACGAGCTGAGGATCTTCGAAGCGGTTTGAAAAAATGCTATCATTTGGTCGGTGGCGCTGCCCTGATCTGCGGATGCTCCGCCCTAACTATGATAGCAACCTTATCTTGGTTCTAATTGAAGGATTAATGAAAGCGCTTCCAGTTCGGCTTGACTGTTGATATCCCTAACGGTAATTTCATAGGCCGGATTGCTTAGGTTCAAATCTTCCAACTCATTATACAGATCATCGACATTATCATCGTGAACAGCGCATAGCAAGTAATGGTTAGAACTTGGCAGTCCGGCACATTGGTAATCATCTTTAGCTAATCGAATAACGGCCTGTAAATCCTCACCCTTTATAATTTCAGTGTTTATCACTAATACATTTATTTTCATGTTCGTAATATTTAAATGGTTGCAACAAACTCTGATATATCTATCAAAAAATCGTTGTTTTTGATAACGTGGGCTTTTATAATGTTGAACTGGATATCGGGGCTTAACTCATTTTTAAGTGTCTCTAAAGCCTTGAAAACGTTCTCTCCCTTCATTTCCAGCCTTCCAAAATGTTCAACTTCAAATACATATTGTTCTTCGTCCATGACCTTATATTTTTATATTAATAGATAATGATATCAATATATCACCTTAACATTTCCTTTATTTCTTGGCACTCTCGGGAATTTTCAAACTTGGTTTTTGGCATTACGGCCAATAGAAAAACGGTAACAAGCAAGGTGAGAAAGAACAGTATCATTTCGAAAGTATCATAGTGCTGCCTTAGTTTATAGAATAGAGCAAGGCAGATAAAAGCATTCCAGGCTACCCATTTCCAACGCTCGAAATAATAACTTCTTTTGGCCTTCTTATAAAGGGCATGGTTTTGCAATTCATTTTCTTTCATAAAATAAGTTTAAAGTTAGATATAATGATATCTATACATTAAAATATAAAGATATCAACTGGTTAATTTTGTGATTTGAGATAGTCCGCTAAGTATGTCCAAACTTGCAGACCTATAATCAGCAACTTTTTGTTTAAGCTGTTGCCGTTCCTGCTTTAATTCTGCACATTCTTTTTCCAAAGCCAGGCATTTTTGGGCAGCATGTAATAATGCCTTTGTAGCTACTGGTATGTCGTACTTCTTTTTAAGTTCTTCGATTAATTGATCTTCACTTTCTGTTGCTCTTACGGTTAAAACGCTCATGATATTTAAATTAGTGATTAACGTTAATCAAAGATATAAAAATATCTTTATATATTGATATCTTTATATAAATTATTTCACATTCATTTGCTTAACCGTCATATCTTTTGTAACTTTATATAAAGATACTTTGATATAATTATATCACTATTTATTCACTTAAAGCAATTGGTTATGACTGGGTTCGGAAAATTCTTGGCAGCTACAATAGTGAGCTTCTTTTTAATGATAGGCGCTTTAGGTTCAGATCATCCTACCTTTTTGATTGCGCTTGCGCTATTGGTGTGGATTTTATTTGTCTGGTCGATCAGTTCAGGTTCTTCAAAAAGGAACCGTGAAAGGGATGAGCAAATAAGGCTTTTTAATTCTTTTATTAAATCTAAGGGCAAGTTCTAATCAAAACCAATCCAGTAGGGCAGTAGAGGCTCTATTTACTACCGTAAACGCTATTTCCATTAAGGAGATTGGAAACAAGCCTATTTTTTCTTTTTGCTGTTTAATCAGTTAGCCCAGTAAACACCAATCAGGCTATTATTTAGTCGATTTGCGGTATTTATATTACTTTTACGTAATCTTTATCGTTTTGATAAGTTTCTGCGCTTAGAAGGCTTAATATTGCTTTTCCGCTCTGCCGACCGAAGGGAGCCAAATTAAACTCTTTGCGAAGCAAAATCCTTTATATATAGATTATGCTATTAAGATATTAATATGGTCGAAATACTATAATGGTTTCTAAAAAAAAGGCTGTTTCCAAATCAGAAACGGCTTTTTTGTTTTCTGCATTGGTCGAAATACTATAATGGTGGCCTTCTTAGGTCGAAAAGATATAACCGTTGGTCGAAATACTATAACACTTAGGGCATCATGGTCGGCATACTATAGCAGTTGGTCGAAATACTATAAGGGTAAACCGGGGGATGGTCGAAATGTTATAATGCTCGGTCGGTATACTATAACGCCCAGTCGGTATATTATAATGCTCCCATAGTTGGTTCGATGCTCAAAAAGCCTTCATGTATCATACGCATTGCCTCGCTATCCTTAAGCTGCTTTGTTTTGTTCCATTCATTAGCTTTGAAGTAAACGGCTTTTAATATCTCAACCTTTTTGTGAAGGTCTGCATCTGTGGAGTTTAGCCACCGTTGAAATGCATCTGTTTCTTTTTCAAAAGCCGTAATCCTGCTTAACCGCTCCTGTGGGTATAAACTATCAAACAGATTTCTTAAGTCCTTTAAAAGTGTTAATTTAAGCTTATGATCAACCGACATTCTCTGCATGATCTCGGGATGCATATTTGAAGTAAAATCGAATTTAATCAAATAGTCCTCAACGTACCTGTTTTCGACGTTTCCACTCACAAATTTGTACTCAAATGAAAAGTGAAGCAGCTTTTTGTCGCTATTAATGTTTTTATGGATTGATTTAAGGATGTTGCTAACCGCTTCCTTTTTGTGCTTTGGCTCTTTCTCTACAGGATTCCCTTTTTTATCGGTTTCTTTCATGTACCGTACACCTGCGATATCGGCCAGGTGATCTACTGAATAGAGGGGAATATCAACCTTTCCTTGTTGTGATGCATAGATGTGAAATACCTTATTAAGCCAAATGTATATCTTCTTCCTGGAATGGCCTCCCTTTCCTTTGCCAATTGCCGGAAGCCTTGTGGTATCAAGCGTATAATAACGTTTTACAAACCCCTCTATTATCACATCAGAAAGACGCACTTCATAGACCTTCTTTGTCCCAAGTACAGTACCGCTCTGCAAAAATATGTCTTTTAAGATGGGGAAGTTTTCAAGCTTGATAATCTTTCCATCTTCCCGGTAATCATGTACCCTTGAAAACAGAATATTTGTTCTTAGCATCCGATAAAGAGTGTAATCAAGCACACTTTCAAATTTGTGACCTTCATATACTGGTGCCTTGACACGGCCACTTGCGATATCAGGATGAACAGCGCAAAGGTTAGGGGCGCTGATACCCGTAAATTCGCTATACTCCTTGATAGTAAATTTGGTATAACCGAAAAGATTGTTGTTTATCTTTTTGCTCATAAAGATGATAAAGTCCAAAACGTTTTGGGCATCACCCTCGAAACTGTTATCAATATCCATCAGGTTATCCGCAACGCTTCTATCAACCCTCGAAAGGCTGTAACTTAATTCTTTGGCTTTATCTGCTAATACGTTGTTTTCCATAACACAAATATGATATCAATATACAAAGATATCAATATATCTTAAATAATATACATTTTAAAGGTTTTTTTATAGCGTAACTGTAAAAATACGCATTTTTTCTTTTAGCTGTTAAAAGTGTATTCTCCATTGAAAGGGTAGGGGCAACAGCAATGTAACGCCCAGGCATAAGCATTATACTATTTCGACTCAAAGGAATACCGACCATAAAAAAAGCCCCATAAGGGGCTTATATTTAGTGTTCGTTCGGCAAGTGTATTACTTCGTTTTCTAACCAAACGTGTACCAAATCAGCTTTAAAATCAGAAAAACGAATATCAATTTCTTTAATGACATTTTTATTTCCATCTTCAACCGAAAGTTTGAAATGATTGCCTTTAACTCGCTTTAATATCCAAACCTGAAACTCTTGGGTATACTTGATTTCTCTTGAATGGATACAGATTAAATCAAGCAACCAGTAACATTCGTAAGTATCAGCAAGGTATTTAATGCCCTCTGTTATACGGATTCCGAAAGTGTACTTATAAACCGATTCTGAACCTCCCGCAAACTGATTAAATTCGTAAGTGCTGTTTAACCTAAATTCTTCCATGTTCTTAAACTTTAATCGTAAACCTGAATTAGTTTACATGCGTCACTCCGGCTCTAAGACCGAATAAGTGCAAAAAATTTGGAAAGAAAATGTGGAGGGTTCCCTATGGGATACCCATTTTGTTTTTAAATTTTTTGGTGCGGAATGGCAAAAGAAGGCTGCCCACGTTTCGGGATTATGGGCCGAACTTTGTATTTAAACTAATAATATGACTACTCCCCAATGATTTCTTTGAAAAGAACACCCCTCTATATATACGAATGCTATCAAAAGGAGTGAAGCTGCAGGACCTGGCCACAAAAAATTACTATCAAAAAGTCACGCCCGGACTTTCTCCAGGAATAACTTTTGCTATCAATAAGCAGATAAAATCAGAAAAGCGAATATTGAACTTCCGTATCAATAACAATGTATTCTTCTTTAATGAAATGCTTAATAGCATCCTCGGCAAATTCCTCAAAGCAGGTATAACCGTATAAAGATTCAGGGTGAAAGTAGTGCGATTTGCCGTTTTTCTTACCTGTGACCTGATTGATGCAGCTAACCTGCAAATGTGATATGCAAGGTAGGCCGTTGTCTTTAAGTACATTAAATGGCTTGAACCTGAAATGCAGTTCTACCTTTGTACTGCCTATGATTTTAATGTAGTGATTTTCTGTTAAAAATTCTTGATGAATGACCGTTTCCATAACAATAAGCTTAAATTTTTATTGCATGGGTGTAGGAACTGTGAGCATATCAGTCAAGGGCGGTGAGGTACAAATCGTTTATATACCCTTGACAGATATATAGCGACGTTCCACCTTTGCATACTAAAAATTAAAGCTGTTACTGGAAGCGTTCTGCTAAGGTGAACAGACAATTGCTATCGTAATTGATAACCTGGTAGATCTTCAGGTAAACTTAATGCTATCAAAGTGTGTGGCGGATCTCATTGCCGGCATAAGAATTTGCTACAATCTTAGACCGATAGCGTAAGAGGATTATTGCGCATCCTTTTTTGCAATATATTCCTCGAGAACTTTTAGCTTTTCAGATGGTATTGCTCCTATGCCTGGCAAAAGCGCCTTTACGATGCCCGCCAACTCCTTTAATTCTGCACTTTTTTCATTATAAGCTTCTTGGTAACCGACTGCAAATCCTTTTGCAGCAATACGGGCATCATCTACATTCTTATAGGTGCTGTCTGCATATTGGGTAGCCCTGCCAATAATGCTTTCCATCAATTTTTTGCTTTCTGTAGATACTTCCATAATTAAGTATATTAATTGCGTTTCAATAGCGGCCAAGGTAACGCCTTTGAAATTCTAATTTTTACGGTTTCCCGTATTTAAAAGCCCTATGCAGGGCTTCTATTTAGATATAGTGATTGCAAAAATTGTTCTTCTGTTTCATCACTGTTTAAAATTTCATAGTGAAATACAGTTGTTATTTCATCACCAACTGCCTTAGCTTCGTTATCGGATAAAGCGTCTGCCATTTCTTTAATCTTTGCCTGATTATCTGATTCGCAATAAGAGATCATCATATCCCCATAGTCTTCAAGGGTTTCAACTCCGTACTTTTTAGCTAATTCTGGATTCAATTTAACAGTATTCATTATCTTAAATTTTAACATAAACCTGAATTGATTTATGCACCCATCACTGGCAATAAGAACGAATACGTGCAAATTCTTAAGGAAAGAAAATGCGGTGGGTTCCCTTCGGGATACCCATTTTGTTTTATTAGGAATTTGGTGCATTAGATACAGGGTAGGGGGCACATTTCGGAATTAGTGCCGAACTTTGTATATAAATTGATTAGAGTAACTCCCCAGTCGTTACATTGAAGTTTTCCTTAATTTCGAGTGCTATCAAAAAGAGTTTTCCGGATCTTCTCGAGAGAAACTAAATGCTATCATAATCACAAGCTGCGCCTGGCGGCCAATTCAAAAAATGCTATCAGTTCCTAATGTGGCCTGTCCCGATCTGCCGATGCTCTAAGATTGGTTTGATAGCAAATGCACGATCAGAGTTTTCGAAGATTACCACTGGCGTTTAATGTATTTAAATCGGGATAGTAATAAGATAATTTTAGTTCCTCACTATCGTCAATGGTAATTACAATGGTTCCCCCATTATTACAAGTTTCGGCACCATAGCTGATCTGTTCTTGAAAAACCATTCTATCAGCACTGCTTTCAATTAATATCCATTTGCCACCACAACCAAGCGAAGGATATTTAATCGTGTACCTGCCTTTTTTACTAATTAACTTAACATCCCATGTTTCACTAATATCATACTGATAGGCAGTACCGACCCAGGTGCCACGTAATAATGCAGAAATTGAAGCCGCTTTACCTGTCTTGACCTTTTTTACAGGTTTAATAGGACTTATTGATTCAGGTGTGGCAGTATTTGGTGTATAGGCTGTTTCAATGGGCGTAGCATACGTATTCTGGTTTTTATTCAAGCTTTTAACGACCGCATGAATAAACCCTCCGACTAAAACAAATATGACAATCCCCCAAACGTTTGATCTGCTTTTTTTAGGTTTAGGCGGTGTAGGTGCTTCCTGATGGACGTTATTTGGTTGCTGTGGGGGCGGGGAGCTTCTGTTAAATTCCGGTTCCGTTTTTGACTTGCTTTGTTGCTCACGACTTCGTGTTTCGCTTTTATACCCCTGTTGAGCATCGTAATTACTCTTTCTTACTGGATTACTTAGAATTTCATAAGCCTCTTGAATTTCTTTAAATCGTTCCTCAAAAAACTTATCACCATCGTTAACATCGGGATGAAACTTCTTTGACAGCTTTCTATAAGCCGACTTTATTTCATCGGCTGTAGCATCTTTGTTTACACCCAAAAACTGGTAATAATCCTTCATAATGAGGTTAGGAGCTAAATAAAACCCTAATGTAGAAAAAGTACAGTGAAGATTAAACGCAAAAAGGCGTTGGCCGAAGCCAACGCCCATGATTAACTAAAATGGAACGGCTAAAAGAAAAAGATTAATAAGCAGAAATATCTAAATTCTTTGATACTGGTTCTGTTACCTGTCCAACTGGTAACGCCTTGTAAGTATAAGTTTTGATCAGCTTGTTATCCGCATACACTTTTATTACGGCTGATATGGGGGTTTGTGTCGTGTCATCAGTGTTTTTGGTCTGTGTGGCCGACAAAAGAAAACCCAATCTGTTGACCGCTTCCTTGCTTTCTACAACAAGCTTATTATTAGTTAAATCAGCAACATAATTATAGGCGTTTCCCTGCTCTATAATCTGTGTCCATTGAGTATTTGCAGGGGTGCTTATTATCGGCTCAACAAAAGCACCTTCTCCCTTGGTTAACGAATTAATGGTAAATAGCAACTGGTAATTCTGATAGTTGCCGGAAAACTCTACTTCAACCCTTACTTTCTTGGTTGAATTGGTTTTTACATCAGGGTCGTTGTCTTTACTGCATGAAACAAACATCAATGCTATTACGCAAAGGCTTAATAACTTTTTCATAGGTGTAACTTTAAAATTTAATTGATTTCGATGATTTTACTTTTTGCTCTCGCACGTTGTACCAAGTCCCTGATCGTGTCATTCAGGTTTGACTGAGGGATGCCGTTTAGGGCAATTACAACGTCTTGCTTATCGGTGGTGAACAGGGTTAGGGTCATAATTTTTAAAATCCGCATTATAAGATTTTGCTTAATGACGTAATCCTTCACCCGGTACAATTCAAGTGTTACAAGCGTGTAACTGAATATCCCAGTCCTAATTTTCAAGGTTTCTGCGGTAAGGATATAAAGCGTTAGACGGATGTAAAAGAACCGATAGAAAGCCATAGCCAATACTACAATAGCAGGTAAACAAAGCATGTTTAACCAAAAAGCCCCGACCAGTAACCCTATTGCGATAAATAACAGTCCAAAGACTGATAAAAAGCAATAGGAAGTGGTGGGGCTTAATTGTAAGTATCGTTCCTGATTTGGGATGCCGATACTGTTCATATTATCGGCTTCGTTGGTAGCCTGTATCTTCCTGATTCTGAACCTTTGCTTCCTGCGGCTTTTGGTACACAAGTTTGAGGTCTTTGTCGTACAGGCTAAGATTTTTGAACTGTGGACTTGCAGCTACAAAAGCTTTTTCTTCTGTTCCGTTTTTCTCAAGGGTAACGGATTGAAGGTTGCCACGCTTTAAAGAGGACATTAACCGTTCACGATGGTCGGGGTCGTTTAGTTCTTTTATCGGATGGTCGGTAACCGCTTTGTCCAAATCAAATCCATAATTTTTATAAAAGGTTTTAAAGGAAAACTGACCTTGCTCGTTCTTTTTATCAAAATCAAGCTTCATCCAAACTTCTTCCTTACGCTTAGTTGGCTCGCCCGATTCGGTCAAGTTTTGCTTGTCCGTTATCTCTGCGTTTTTTTGAATTGAACGGCCTGAAAGAAGATTATACGCTTCTTTGGCTGTTATGTCGTTCCCCTTATTTAAAGTGAACACACGGCTTACTGGCTCTTGTACCGTGCCGTTGGCATTACCCTTTTCAAGGGTTGCCTGATAGTCGTTTAAAAAATAGTTGTCGGTTGTTTTGCTTTTACTAAACCGCAATTCATAATTTACCATATCCTTAGCATTCGGCGTACTAAATGCAGCCGAAGCGCCCAAGGTAAATTTATCCGAACCCTCTTTTAGCCGAACTTCTAATGCAGAATTAAGATTTTCCCCAAACCCCAAATACTTAAGGCTTTTTTTAAGGTATTCAAAATTCTGTTCGTTAAGTTGAGTTTTCTTCATATCAAAAGTTACATCCTCAAAATTAACAAATCTCTTTTCCTTATCTGTCGGTTCTTCGGTAAAATGTCTCATAATATACCCTTTATCATCGACAAAGTAGTATACATCCTTCTGGTCTACAACCAGGGCATCTAAAAGAAGGTCGTACTTGTCTTTTGGTGATAACTGGTGACCGTCGATCACATCAGGAATTGAAGTTAACTGCTCGGGCGTAAGCTTTGGTTTTTCAATGGCGATTGCTACATCTGCCTTTTGTTGAAAGGGGGCTTCGTAAAGCTCTTTCTGTTCGGCACTCGGTGGAATGACCTGAACGGGGTTTGGCTTAATTTCCATGTTACATAGATTTTATGGTTAATGATCTTAAATGAGTACTCGTTTAAATGAGCATCAGGGATAGTAGTGGTTATCCTTTTTGCAATGAAAGGGAATGAGTGGGGGGCAAAAAGATATGAACGGATAGCCCGACCGTAGGGGATGCCCAAATTAGTTTTTCAGGAAACTTTAACTATTTCAAGCTTATAGTCCTTATCTAATTTATAGAACCCGGTATACTCGTCACCATTCTTTGGTTTAAACTTCGTCTTATCCGAACTACCTTTATGGCACAAATCCATCAAATCTTTAAGCGTAATTTTCTTGCCTGAAATCTCTCTCCAAACGGTAAACTCGCACTTAATTTCTTCATTCCTATAATTCGAGCAACCATACGCCCAGTGATTAGCGGAAACACTGCCCGTCTTACATTTCGGGCACTTAACAATCTCAAAATCAAACTTTACCTGAAAACTATCGTCAAGAATAAGCTTTGCTCCAAACATTCTTTGGCTATTACTTAAAAAATCCGTCCTATAATCTGTTGAACTTCCATTCAAAAGAACCTCGGCATCATTTTCTGACAAATAAACACCTGCAACATTCCTGTTGATGTACAAATCGCAATCTTTGTCGTTAAAAAAGCCTTCGCAAATAAACGCCTTAGTAGAAATTTTAACCTCCTTACCACACTTAGGGCAGGACGTATCCAACGAATTATGCTGAAAATGCGGCTTAATCACACCATCTTCAATCGCCAACTTTGCGGAAAACAGCTTATTATCTTTATTAACCAAGTCATCGAAAAATTCTGTTTCCTTATGATCGGCAAGCTGCTTGACGATATCTTTTGTCATTTCCTTACCAAAATAGGTCTTGAAAATTGTGAAGCTGCACTTATCATCCATGCTTTTAAAATGGTTGCACATATAACCTTTAGCGCCCTCTACCAAGTTTCCTTGATTGCAAACGGGGCATTTAGCGACTTTTTCCATAAAATGAGATATTTATATATTGATATATTGATACAAAGAAATGTCTGTTTAAAAGCCGTTCTTATGGGCTAAGTAGCCCAAAAACGACAAGTGGTTTTTGCCGTTCGGCTTATGAGTTTTTATATTGCTTCTCTTTCCAAACTGCCGATGAAAAGAGAAATAAGAAAATTGGCTCCGGCCAATGCTTATTTTTTTTGGAAATTCTTTGTCTGTTACGGCAGTAATAGTTACAATATCATCTGCAAGCGCAAATGAGCAGTCTTTATTTGTTAGCCAAAGCGAAGCTTTGCAGTCACAAACTTTACCGATTATGTCATTGGTAAACACCGCATGAAATTTGCAATCCTTATACTGCTTCCGAAGCAGGTCAATTTGCTGTTTTGAGGGGCGAACGCCTAAAGCGACGAACAGGCAACGGCCAAAACCGTTAAACTTAGAATTATTAAGATGGGCAAAAGCGATAGCCTCCATTGCTGAAAAAAAGAGAAAAACGTTTGTAGGTTTATGCTGATCTCCGGCCAACCATAGCCCATTGGTACAGGCATGTTTTACGGTCTTAAAACCGAACAGCTCGGTTTCTTTTAAGTCGTTGTTAGCATAGTAGTTAAAAACCAACCTTCCGGCATGGTCAAAATGCAGTGAGTTAAAAAAAAGGCGCTGGACCGCAAGTCCAACGCCTAAAACTGAAAGTAAGGGAATAAAGGTATTATCTGCCTCGGCCTCTTGAATTTTCGATATCGTGTTCATCTTCTCCTACTGGGTTATTTCTTCCATGATCGGGGTCGTTAACATTTTTCTCGTTCTTTACATCGTCTGCGTCTTTGAAACTTAGTGTGTCTAATTGAGCAGGTGACATAGCCGAAGCGTTGCTAAATTCATGCTTGACCACATTGAGTTCATTGGCAATGGACTTATCATTAGGAAACTTTTGCTGCTTGCGCTCTAACTGTTTTTCGACCTCCTTTAAGGCAGTTAGGTATCCTTTGGAGTAGGATTGTTCTTCGGCTGACTGCTTGCCCATCAAACGGCTTATACCTGTAACTAATAGGTAGCTTAAGCCACCGTCCAACAGAAGTGATAACACCAGGGCGTTTCGATTTGAACGTAGACCGTTTTTATCAGCCGTTCTATACTGAACCTCCGTGCCATCAGAAAGGGTAATCACCTCGCCTTCCCGAAGTTTTCTTTTCTTTTCAGGTGAAAGGTTCTCGTCATTTATGGCAACGGGGATTTTTAACTTCCTTGGGTCATAACTTAAGAACTGGTTGGTTAGATTATCAAACTCGATGATTTCGGAAGCTGCATTGCCGTCTTTATCAACCACCTCTTTTTTGATATTGGCAACCTCACCGCTTACAAGCTGCTCATGCTCCTTATCTGATAAGAGAGGGTGCTTTTGTACGTCCTTATAAACTGGGTCTATCCTTAGCTTATTCTCCCCGTTTTCGTCTACTACCGATAAACGGGCTTCCAAAGCTTCAATTTCGAAACCATCATTACCCTTTACATTTTTAAGCTCTACAAGGTCGGTCATGTTTCCACGCTTTAAGGCGTTAATGTTTTCCCTGTCCATTGTGATTGCGCCTTCTTTGTACAGACCTACACTTTCGAGGTCTTTTAAAGGCAACTGGTTATTTAATTGTTCGTTCATGTTACTATGATTAATTGATTAGAATTTTCTTTTGAAACTGCTTTCTTCCTGGGCAACCATTTCCTTTGCGGTCGAAATACTATAATCAGGCTCCATTGACTTGCTTTCTGCCTTATCCAATATTGAAATGGTATTTCTGTTGGCTCTTTTAGCCTCAATCAGGGAACTAAAAAGACCATCGTTGACGGTAAGCTGCACCTTGTGTTTATTGGATAAATCTTGTATTAAGAAGTTCTTTTTATCAGCTTCCAACACTTCGTATTTAGTGCCATTATATTTGATGATATCACCTGTTTGCAACGTGTTTGGGTTAAACTCCGGCACTTTGGTAGCCTCCTGCTTTTGTTCGATCTTCTTTTCAAAGGCCATTACATAATCGAAAATGCGCTGTGCGTCTGCTGCTGCTGCATGGATTTCATAAGGGGTATCGGTTAGGACTTTTATCCAACTATCCACGTAGGCGATATGCTGCTTCGGGTCGTGGCCTATCTTAAGTTCATTACCCAAAATCATTGAAGCGATTTCAGCACGTAATTCTTCTCGGGCATAGTCGGGGGTTCCGAACTTATTAACCAGTTCCCGATCAAGTCGTGAGTGATGCCCTGTCCAGTGGCCTAACTCGTGAAGCAGGGTCGAATAGTAGCGGTCGGCTGTTTCAAATTGGGGGCGCTCCGGCATATTGATTTTATCAAAAAGGGGCGCATAAAAAGCCCTGTCACCTGCAACATGTTCAATTTTTGCGCCCGAAGCTTTTACTATACTTTCTGCCCTGGCTACTTTTTCCCATAGTTCATTGTCTTTTATCTCCCGAACTGGCAAAGGCGGGATTCCTTTAATTTGCTCTGCATTAAATACCCAGGCTTTGGTAACAATGGGGCTGTTTAATTCTACTTTGATCTTAACGGGTTTTCCGTCTGTCCCGATAACTGGCCGTTTGTTCTCGTCAAGTTTAGTTCGTAGGTCATGGGTTTTCACGAAGTTTATCATAAACCCTTTAGCGCCTTTCTGTACTTGCCAACCTTCGCTTTCAGCTTGTTTGAAGGTTGCCCAACGTGGGTCTTCGTAAGGGCTGAATAAATGAAGATATAAGGCGTTTAAACCTTTGTATGGATTACCTGTAACAGCGTTGAAAGGCATACTATAATCAGTTCCTGCGCTATTCCAGGGTTTTTGCCAAGGTGCAATACCCTGCTTTAGCTGCTCAATGATTTTTTCAGCAACTAATTCATACATTTTTTTTGTTTCAGTTGCCATTGTTCGCCTCCCTTCCTTCATCTTCCAAATCTTCATCAGGTAGCACATCTGCAACATCTACTCCGTACAATTCAGCTTCGGCTTTATTAAGCTCTACACTTTCACCTTCGGCCACAAGCTGTAATTTGTTTTGCAGTGAAATTTCTGTTTTGGTCTTAATTGACATAATCACTTGTTTTAGTTAAAAATTCGGTTAGTTGCTCTTTGCGGTTAACGCTTAAGATTTCCTTTAGGAAGGGAAGGGGGTTGATGCTTTGGCCATTGTACTTTACTATGAAATGTAAATGCTCACCAGTAACACGGCCTGTTCTTCCGCTACGGCCTATTACAGTTCCGGCCTTTACTAAATCCCCTGCTTTTACAAATCGCACCGCTAAGTGGCCGTATGTAGTCTCATAAAACCCATGATTTACGACAACGTAGTTGCCAATGATATTATCATAGCTCGATACTACAACAGTACCATGAAGTACAGAATAGATATTAGCCTCACGTGCGGACAGGTCGATTCCGTTATGAAATTTAAGGTTCCCCAGTATTGGATGAATACGGTACCCAAATCCCGAAGTGAGTTTTATATTTGCCAAAGGCAAAGAGGACAATTCGAGGGGTTCACACTCGGGTAAATAATTCGAGGTATAAACGGTGTCTTTGATAATTTTAAGTTTGACAACCGTATCCTTGACAATGCTTTTCATTTTAACAGCTATGGTGTTAACTTCCTCTACGCTTACAATTGAGTTAAACTCTTGGGCATAGCCATTTACGGCAAAAAGAAAAAATACGATAAAGGAAAATTGAAAGTGTTTCATACGCTTTACTATCAAAAGGGTGAATGATCAACCGGGCGGCCAATGAATTATACTATCAAATTTGATGTACCTGGTTCTCTGCAGAGAACAAAACTGCTATCATTAACTTTCTTCCGGAAGATCTCCAGGTATAAGAATTGCTATCAAAAGCAGATGAAAATCATCGTGCCGGCAGAATTATTTGCTATCATTTAACTGGTGGCGCTGCCCTGATCTGCGGATGCTCCGGCTTAGATATGATAGCATTAATTAGAATAATATTGAATGATGCCATCTACATCCTTACGGATTTTCAAGAAGTTGCTGTTTAAGATTTTTGCTTTGTTGCCTTTAAAGTCATAGAAGTTGGGCAACTCACGATAACCCTTTTCCTCCCTTTGTATATCGGCCAAATTAAGGTTCACTTTACAATGAACGTTCGATGTAGTGTACTTTCCCGTATAATCGTTGTTTACATCGGTTGCAATCAAACCCACCAATTCACCTGTACCTAACTGGGCTATCTTTCCGGCGGGTATAAGAGGGTCGTACTTTTCATTTAAGGATACCGACGTTTTCGAGCGGTCAATGCTTAAGCCTTCACCAATTTGCTTTTTCTTACCAAAAAGGCGCTCTAACCAATCTAATGTTTCTTTATTCCTGACTGAACCCGAAATTACATTTCCAATTACTGCGGTGATTGTTGTTGCTGTATCTTTGCCCTGTAGCTGCTTCAATTGAGGCAACTCCTGCAAGCCCAATAAAACGGCTACTTTATTACTTCTTGCCGTTGATATTAGGTTTTCGATTTTATGAATAAATAGGGTGGGTGCTTCATCCGCTATAATAGCCGTTGGCAAATTACCCTTGGTATTGATAAGCCTTGTAAGGCGGTTGACTACTACAGAATAGCAGGTAGAATTGATGTTTTGCGTTGCAGGGCTATTTGCTAAAATCAATATGGATGGGTGCTTGGGGTCGCTGATCTTTAAATTAAAATCATCTGCTGAAAATACCCAGGCGGTTTCTTCGGTATTCAACCTTGAAATAAAAATCTTTAAAGTTCCTATCTGCCCTTCCAATTGATCATATGCCTTTTTTTGTAAAGCCGATGCGAAAGGAGAGAGCAAACTTTCAAGTACAGGATAAGTGTTCAGACAGGTAAAGATTTCTTCATAAGTCCTGTTCAAGAATGCCAAGAGATGGGCAAAAGTCGAATACTTACCATTGTCGTGCCGGGAAACAAAATAAATACACGATGCTAAAAAGTTTACTGCGGACTGGGTAAAGAACTTTTCGCTACCTCCGCTACTATCGCTTTTTTGTAGGCTTTCTACGATGGCCTCTGCGGTTTCAGATGCATCAGCGAGGGTTTCTATATAATCTGCCCGTAGTGGATTTATTCTCCGGCTCTTTTCAACCTTATCTAAATTAATAACGTTAAATTGGTAATCCTTAATTTTGTTGTTCTGCTTGGCTAAAAGGTAATGATAGTAAGCGATTTGGCCCAGGTCGGGAAATTTAAAGTCATACAGGCACATTGTATAGCCCTTGGCTATCATCTGCCGGATAAATGGGTTTACAACCCCAAAGGACTTACCGGAACCAGGTGTACCTATCAGAATAGTTCCCCGAAACGGATTTACTACATTTATAAAGCCATTATGCACCTTCTTTTTATGATAGAATTGCATCGGTATATTAACTGAATAGGGGGTAACGTCCTCTTTAACTGACTGCATGAAGCTTTCACCCTCAATGTTCCATTCATCTTTACCAAATCCACTATGTATGATTTTTGAAATGTTATCCATTGAGGTATGTATGAGAACCGCCCCAACCAATGAAGTAACGATAAATCCGATATTGTACCATGAGGTATAAGGGAAGGCATCTTTTCCGTGTTGATTCAAAAACCATATACTGCCAAAGAAAAGTAGAAGGCCGACCACCAAAGGGTAGACAATGTGTTTCTTCGGGTCTAATTCAAGCTTCTTTTTACTTAATGTGCCGATAGAAACTAAGCAGATAATTACTAAGGTTGTGAACTTACTATAAAAGATATTTTTATAGATCGCCATGTGTGACAGCTTTTCGAAAATATGGGCAAAGCCATTGCCGAACTTTCCTGAAATAAATACTCGTTCTGCATAGACAAATATTACGATCTCAAAGAAAATCAACAGATATACTACAAATTGCAGCATCCCATGCAGCTTTTGTAATTCCTTTTTCTCTTCCATTTTAAATAAAAGTTAGGGTATAAAAAAAGATGGCAATTTCTTACCATCTTTCTTAACGATTCGGCTATTCAGCCCTTAAGCAAATACGTTGTAGTAAACAACTTTGCAGATTTCATATAGCATGAGTGTCCACAAAAAAGCGCCAACTATCACTGTAGAAGCTATGATCTTATTTTTCCTTGACCAACTTTCTAACTTGGTCCTTTTGGATATCATCGAACGGATAATAACAGTAAACAAAGTGCATTCGACTACCAATAGCCCGAAAGCAATTGCAAATACGATAACGCCCGTCCTGTTAAGAGAAATATACGGTTCGACTATCACGGACAAGACAACAAGGCAAATGCCTATTGCAATTAAACCAAGATGTGGCAATTTGATAATTGGGGGTTGTTTAATGATCTGTTCCATAACAATAGATTTAGTTTATAGGTATTCTGATACCTGCTTCAAGTCCTATGCGCCATTTATCGGTTTTATCACCCCAGAATAACACCTGATTACGATTGATGATAAGAAGGTCAAAACCCTTCCCGATGCTTTGCGCATACTCTAATCCGACCTGTGGGGCTGCAACAAACTTTCGGGTTGTAGAGCCTAATCCTGCGCCTAACCTAAACCTCAAAGCGGTATTGCCGTTTCGGAACATAACGGGTTTAAGAACAAACCCGCCCATGACGGTTTTAAGATCATGGTTTTTATAGTTCTGATAGTATTCAGCATAGATTTCATTTTGGTTGAAATATTTCGTGCTGACATCGAGGCTTAGCGTTCCGGTGAATGCGTTCTTTGCAACCCAACCGCCCCTTAAGCTGAAAAATTTGGTTCCGTTTTGCGCCTTAACATTTATGGCTGCCATAAATATAAAGGCAAATAAAAGTGCCTTTTTCATTATAGGGTATCTGCGTTAAGTACGTCCGAATAATCAAGCTGTAGTGTTATAACACGACCTGATATCTGTTTTTCAGTAAGTTCAATGGCTAAGACCTTGTTATCGGGGAATGTGAACTTTTTAAAGGCAAACACGTTCCTGTATGTCCGTTTAAATGACGCTTTATTATAAAGCTGATAAACAGGCTTTACCTCAATCGACTGTACGTTTGTAGCCTTTGTAATTCGCTTATCATCGATTTTAAAACGGAACTCGTCAACATCATATTTAAGATTGGTATTATTTGAGTAGGTCACATCAATAAATACATAATCGTCAACTGTGTACACGTTATTTACCTGTGCGTCCATTCCATAAGCTGACGAGCGTATGGCGTGGGTCTTGGTTCCTTTCTTTAATGCCTGTAAAGCATAATTATGAAGGTCATTCTGTGACATAGGAATATTGCCTACGTCTAAAGGATTTGTGTTCTTTGGCAGGATTTCAATTTGCGTTTGAACACTTTCTTCGTTCTCGGTATACCAAACATCATACTGGGCGATAAACTTTTCACCAACAACAGTAACTATGCCCAGGCTCCGGTTTACGAAACCGTATTGCTTTGCGCTATCGGGAATGAATTTTATTCTTAAAACATTTTTAACGGGCAAATCACCCAACATGCTTTTTGTAGAGATATCCGCATATTGGATTGGCTCGGGTGATACAAAGTGTAATGATACATCCCGTGTTATGTAAATTTTTTCAAGCTTACTTTTCTGTAATGTACCGTCCTTTATTTTTTCCTGCGAATAGCCATTAAATGCTAAAAGGGAAACCATTGATAATAATATACGTATCTTTTTCATGGGTCTGTTCTTTAGTAGTTTTGTTGTTGTTCTTTTAATTCGTCCGGGTCAATCAGGTACACGAAAGTGCTGTACTTCAACTTTGCTTTATTTTGCCTGATAAGTTTGGATATGGCCGTAGAAGTCGAGGTAAAAAGTTTAGATAAGGCACTCATGTAAAGTTGGTTTGCGCTTGATGGGTCTTGCTGCATCTGAATACTTGAACCCAAATCGCTCACCTCTTTTGTAAAAGCCCTAAAAGCGGATGCCGGAACGAATAGCCCTTGCATACCGTCCAGATCGTACAATTCTAATTTAACTGGCAGTATCTTATCATCAGTCATAACAGACGTGACGGTCAATTTTACCCGTTGTTGTTCAAAGCCTGATATAAGAGCATAGATGTATGTCCCCTTTTTAATTAAGTGCTTTCCTGCTTTAATATCCTCCAATAAGCGAATACGAACCCTTGAACCTGCATATCCTGTGACCGTTTGGTCTATAATAGCTTTGATAAAATCGTTTTTCTTAGCTACCTGAACAGTATTAAAAGCATCATTCATGTTTGAAGCTTTTTCAACATCCAGCTTCGGCATTTTGGCTACTTGGTTATCGACCTTATTCAGTAATGCTTCTTTTTGCTTTTGGGCTTTGTAATCGGGGTCGTTCGCCTTTCCTACACTATCAATCAGCTTCATTTGCTCACGAAACAAGGCCATTGGGTCTTCGTATTTTTCCTTTGGGTTTTGCCCACTCTGTTGCGCTCTGGTGGAATTGCCTGTACCTTTTAAGTTGGATAGGGCATTTGCTAATTCCTGATCTTCTCTGCTTAAGGTGTTGCTGCTGCCCCTGTTTTCGTATGCTGACATACTTCTCGGTATAGCGTTTCGGCCTGAACCCGAATAGCTGCTTCCCTTGGAGTTGGGCGATTTTCCGAACCTGGCTTTATAAGCTGCATCGATACTATCCAAAACATATTTCTCACGGTCATTATACTGGCCTTCCAATACGCCCGATGCCGTAGGATCTTCTTCCAAAGCGCCAACTGCTGTATAACCGTCACCTGTTTTATACTGGTCTTTGAAAGCGTCAAGCTTGTTCCCCAGTTCTCGTTTTTTGATATCCTCGGATACTGGTGCTACGTTTGACTGCAATTCCGGCTTATCCTCTACCGCCTTTTCTTCACCCTTACTAAATGATTTGTAAGCATAAAAAAACAGGAAAAGGAAAGGAAGTATGATAATTGGGATAACATACTTCGGTTTTTTAAAATCTATTTTCATGGCTTCTTTTGATTACGTGGTTTGTTACTCTGTTCCAATTGCAGGATGGCCTTTTCTAAAAAAAGCGTATCTGCATGAGTTAATTTAGGTTTTGCTAAAACCGCCTCAACCTGTTTTCGTAGCGTATTTAAATCCGATATTTTTGTGCCCAGGTCGATGATCTGCCCTACACCATCGGTAACCTCATTGCCAACATGGGTAGTACCCTTGAAGAAATCCGGCATCTTTTCTTTCTGCCGTTGATCGGGAGTTAGGATTAAAAAACAGACAATGGCCGAAATAACAATTAGCGCAACCATACCGATAAATATTTGCTTGGGGTATGCACTTAAGAACCTGTTTCGGCTATCGGTTGCTTGGTCAAAGTACTTTCCAAACTCTTTGCGTATCTCCTTTGCAACTGTTGCATCAGGGTCAACTTTAGAACTGATTCTTTTGAACATTGCTTAAATCTTTGTTTTCAAGTGTTTTCCAATTGGTGATTAATACTCCGTGCGAATTGTTATCGCTCCTTGGTATATCCTTAAGATTACCCGTTGTAATAAGCGAGCGTGTCACTGTCGAGCTGCGTCTATCAATGATCTGCTTTCCGTAATAGATAAAGCGTTTGTTGACCATATCAAGCTGTATGCTGTCTGTCTGTAGGGTTAAGACGGAACTTGAAGAAAGGATAGAGTTAAAAAAGCCCTTTTCCTTTAGGTTGTTGTACTGTAAGGCTCCGCTTTCATCAACCAAATACATAGCCCGTTTCATTTGGTATTCTATGTACTTGTCATCGGGTGTTAGCGAAAAAAAGATAGAATGGAATAAGTCAATGTGCGCCCGATATTCTGCGGGTCTGTTAAGCTGCATGTTAGTTTGCTTCGCTAAAATGGGTACATTATTATCAAGGATATAAATGTTTTCCCGTGCGCTGCTTACCTGTTTATATGCAGATACAGAAACTATCACCGCTATAACAATAGATGTGATAAAGCTTCCTAATGCGATAAATAAGGCCAACCTTATTTTATTCTCTATATTTTTAATTAGCATGGTAAATACGGTTTAAATAAAAAGGGCTTGAAAAATTCAAGCCCTCCCTACTGTGATTAAGAAAAGTTATTTTTTGAATACGGCTGCTGATGCCATTCTTCCAACCTGCGAACCTGTACGTGCTGCTGTTGATGCAGCCGAAGAAATACCGGAAGTTGAGATTATCCAGGTGCTTATACTTGGGACGGTGGTAATGGCAATAGCACCGACAAAGAAGGCTACAATTACAAGCCCAAAGCTTAACACTCCGTTTCCGGCCAACCATGCCATTTTCTCCATTGCATCACCGCTACCATTGACTAAAGATTTATACTTTTCGATCTCAACGCTCATGGCATACTGTTGCAGCATTCCAACGACATACAGAATTAAATAAGCAACGCCTACGTATAAGTTTACCGAAACGAACCGTGCTACCCATGTGCTAAATGCGTCCCTATAAGCAGGTAATACGCTAACCGCCACCGAAAACGGACCAAGTATAACTAAGATGGTGGAATAGATAATTTGAAGCATGAAAACCACATACACGCAAATCCTTAATATCCATAAGGCAATAAGTTCCAAAGCTTGCGTGACAAGTAGTTGCAGACTGGTTTGCATCCTTATTTTCATTTCGACAATAGGATTGTATATGTTATCCGCAAAGAACCCCTTTACACTTTCAACGATTTGCTTTCCTACACCCTGATTGGTTTCTTTGGCCTCGTCTGCTGCTATTTCGGTCTTGGCCTGAAAGGTCATTAACTGATCGGCAACCTGTATCATTAGAGCAGCCCGTTCAAACCGCATGTTATTGATTTCGTCTTGCTGCTCCCCAAACATTGCTTCGGCCTTGGCAGCGACAAGATCAGTTGGATAAGCAAGCACCCTACAAAAAACGCCCCACCACATAATGACCATCATCAAACCAAACGGTCTTAATAGGGGCATTACCTCCAATTGCTTATCACCTGACATCATTTCATAAGACTTTATGGAGAAAAACATCAGCATAAAGATACAGGCCAACCCCTGCGCATCGTAAATGAATGCTGCAAAGTTGCCAAAGGCATAATCTCTCATACCTTCAAAAAACTTCATTACTGGGCGGTCGTAAACCCCATTGCCCTGCAAGAAGCTAACTGCATCTTTATATTGGTCGTTCCCGACTGGCGTTTGTGCGCTTACACTTAAACTGGTGAACATTATCCCGACTATCAGGATAAGTAGTATTACGTGTTTTTTATTCATGGTTTAAGTGTTTTTCGGTTCTTTAAAATATCGTTCATGATCTCGTCCTCGCTTTTGGTGGTACCATTAAAGTAGATATTGCCTTTTTCAATTTTATTCTTCATCTTCTCTTTATAGGCAAGCATCATTTCAGACATTGCTAATTTGTATTTCCAGTTCTCGGCTAATTTTCGATGCTCCAACATGATACGGTGATACAATAGGATACGCTGGCCTCTGTCGATATCAACCCGTTTAGCATTTTCGAACCGTTCTCGCAAGCTGTTCATTTCAGTGAAATACCAGTTATAAGCGCCACTTTCAGCCATATACAAAACGACGTTGGCAGGAACATTTTTAAAGGCATTAGCCTCAATGTTGTCCAGTGGGGCAAGTTCTTTTTTATAGTAAAGGTTATAGAGTGGGTCTGTGGCTGATACGGTGCCGGAATAATTGTAAAATTCCGCAAGTGCAGTATTTCTTAATGTATCGGCTTCCTTCTTATAAAAGTTGGATGATACCTGCATGGCTGCTGCCAAAGCAAGGCGCTGTGTTTGTTCACCACCTGCCCGAAGTGGCCGTATATCAGGGCCGTTTTTATATCCTGGCTGCAATAGCCACGTTAAAGCATAGGCAGCATAAGAGCCGGGGTTGTACCATTTAAATTCAGGGACAAACTTATCTTTATCCCATTGTTTATATACCATCCTTTCTTGTTGGTAGATGATGGCCTTGTCTTTAATGATTTTTTGTGCAAAGCAGGAAAAGCCCATTCCTGTTAGTATGAGCAATATAAAAGTCGTTTTCATAATTCATCGTTTTATCATTTGGCGTTTTCGTAAAATATCATCCATAATGGCAAGGTCTTTATCGATGTACTGTCGGTATGGATTGAGGCTCTTTATTACTCCACGTGTTTTAGCCCAGTACATATTTTGCCGGATTCCATAGATTAAGGCGTTCATGATTCGTAGTTCATCAAGGACTTTTCTAATAAGCTCGTCCCGAACATTGTAGTTCATCAGGACATTTTCTTTTTGCTGTAGTACTACTGATGAAACTTCACTTAATATTTTGATACCCCTATATTTTAGTTGTTGGGTTGATTCCTCGGCAAACAACATCAGTTCAGGATTGCCTTTTGCTAATTTGATGGCCTCACCACTATATCTGTAAATATCATCTATCAGATAAGCCATTTGCTTCACCTGTATAGCATCTTTTAATGCTTCGTTTATTTCGGTTAAAGACCGATGTATCATAGTTTGCACCAAGGAAACACTGGTTAGATTAATGGCAATATCGTCTGTATTTTTCCGGATTTGTTCAAGTGAGGCGTGATAGGCAAACTCTCCCGCAAGTCGTGTGGCAGCATTTGAGTTAACAATATTTAAGTGCCCTGGGTCAAACACTACTCTTTGAGCATAACTCCCCTTTATTATGAAAAGAAAAGCTATAAGTATAAACAGGTGCTTCATTGCTTTAGGATTTTAACGTTGTTCATTATATCGTCAACTACCCCCATTTCACGGTTGACATAGTCCGAAAAAGGGTCTGTCCCCCGGCTTTTTATAACGGCTGCCTGTAAGGTTCTTGCCACACCTCCCGATAAATAGGAAATGGCTTTTAATTCGTCTATGATGTGCTGAAACAGTATCCTTCGGTCACTAACCTTCATTTGGTTGAGGTCACCAACGGTTGCGCATAAGCCGATTAAATAGTTAACAAGGGAGTTTGCCCGTTTAACAAAGATTACTTCGCTGTCGAGCGCAACGGGCAGTAACACGGGGTCGCTCTGCGCATAGGTTACAATTACCTGTTGCTGTTTGATAATCTCCCGGACTAAAGGGGTGGCACTGATGCCGATATTTGCAGCATCAAATACGATGCTCATTTTTGCGAAACGCTCTTGCAGGGTACGGTACTTGGTTTTAACCTGCTTCATTAACCCTCTATTGCTTTCTTCAATGGCAGTAGAATTTCTTTGTTCAGTTTTTGCGTCTATCTGCTTTTTGTTCTCTGTTTTACTATCATTTACCAATTGGTGCAATAACGGAACGTTGACCTGAGCGTTAGCCCGTAGGGTGACAAACCCTACAAGCAAGGTGAATATTAATTTTTTCATAAGCCATTACTTTAAATACTTGCGTTTTCGAAGGATATCGTTCATGATTCGTTCATCCATATTTATATATCCTTGGAATGGATTGAGCGACCTTAATACACCTCGCATTTGAGCATAGTACATAGCCCTGTACATGCCATAAGTTAATGAGCGAAGGATTAACATTTCAGTCATTACCTTATGAATTAGCTTCGCTCTTTCTCCGGCATCCATCAGGTTTCCCTCGCCACCTTTTAAAGCGAACTGGCTAACCTCTAAAGCTAATTTTGTGGCTCTCGTATAAAAATAGTTGGCTTGATCTTCGGCGAAAACTAAAAGGATGGGGTTTTTTGCTGCAACGGCCATGCCTTTATTAATATCATCTGTCATGCCGATAGTTATCCTTGATATCTCCTGCACGTCTGCGAGATTCGTTAGAATGGAAGAAACTTGCGAAAGCCCTCTGTAGATTTTTGCTTGCATGTCATTGACAATGCCTAACTGACCAGTAACGGCTAATTGCCCCCTCTCGACCAGGGTTAATTTTTCCTTGGTAACATTCAACTGCGAATTGATCACGCTTGCGTGTGCAAGCTGTGCAGCAGAGGTAACAGGGTCGATGTATAAAGATTGGGCGTT
>NZ_FNCH01000019.1 GCF_900100705.1 Pedobacter terrae | reverse complement strand
TAACTCCAATTGAAATGGCAAAAAAAGCAAATGAAAAAATCTAATAATTAATGCTCCTCAAAAAAATCTGTTACCGAATTACTAAACTATTACAAGGATGACAAGTGGATTAAGACTCACGACTCCGTACTAAACTTATTTTCATAAATATTTTGCTTTTTCAAAATTCTTTATATTTTTGTAGCTCATGATCAACAATATACATACATGGCTTTGGCAAAGTAATTCGAAAACGGATTGCGCCGGCTGCGTATGAAAGAAATATAGTTTATCAACCTAAACCTTATTAAAGAACCATTAAAGCCCGGCGTAGAACCACACGCCGGGCTTTTTATTGTTAAAATAATTTAACCGTTATTGCAATGCACGAAGCGATAACAACATCGTAAAAACATGTATAAAATAAATACAACTTACAAAAAACTACTTGCCGATACCACCACGCCGGTAAGCATTTACCTGCGCCTGCGCGATGTTTATCCAAACAGCATTTTACTGGAGAGCTCGGATTACCACAGCCGCGAAAACTCCATGAGTTTTGTTTGCGCTGATCCGGTTGCGGGTGTCATTTTAAAAGGTTCCCGACTGGAAACGTATTTTCCTGACGGGGCGGTCGAAATTACCGAGAGCAAAAGCCTGATTGATGAAATTGCTGATTTTAAGGATAAGTTTAGGGAAACTGAACTGCCTGAAATCAAATTCATTTCGAGTGGCTTGTTCGGCTATTTTACCTGGAATGCCGTGCAGCATTTTGAAGATATCAAGTTTACCTCCGAAACGCCCGAAGGAGAAGAGATTCCGGAAATGCAATACCACTTGTATCGTTACATCATTGCCATCGATCATTTTAAAAACGAGATTACACTATTCAAAAATACTTTCGAAGGCGAAGAAGAAGGGGGATTGGAAAAAATGGAATACCTGATCCAGAATAAAAATTATCCTGAATATAAGTTCCAGCTTCGTGGTGAGGAAAGTTCAAATCTGACAGATCAGGGTTTTATGGATCTGGTAGAAAAACTACAAAAGCATATTTATCGTGGCGATGTTTTTCAGATCGTTCCTTCAAGAGCATTTAAACAAGCTTTTACCGGAGATGAATTTAATGTATACCGTTGCCTGCGTTCAATAAATCCGTCACCTTACCTGTTTTATTTTGATTACGGGAATTTTAAACTGTTTGGCTCTTCACCAGAGGCGCAAATTACGATCAAAAACAATTCGGCCAATATTTTTCCAATTGCAGGAACATTTAAGCGAAGTGGAAACGACATTGAAGATGCAGAGCAGGCCAGAAAGTTAGAGCAAGATCCTAAAGAAAGTGCTGAGCATGTAATGCTGGTAGATTTGGCCAGAAATGACTTAAGCAGGCACTGTAACCGCGTTGAAGTAAAGTCTTTTAAAGAAGTGCAGTACTATTCTCACCTTATCCACCTGGTGAGTAAAGTGAGTGGCCGTTTGCAGGAAAATGTAAGTGCTTTTAAGGTGGTCGCCGATACTTATCCGGCAGGGACTTTGAGTGGGGCACCAAAATATAAAGCCATGCAGCTGATTGATGAAAATGAAAAACTGGGCAGAAATTTTTACGCCGGTGCCATTGGCTTTATGGGCTTTAACGAAGATTTTAACCACGCCATCATGATCAGGACTTTTATGAGCAAGAATAACGAACTGCATTACCGTGCGGGGGCAGGTATTGTGGCCGATTCAGTGCCTGAAACCGAAATGCAGGAAGTAAACAATAAAATTGCCGCATTGCGTAAAGCAGTGCAAATGGCAGAGCAGATTTAGTTTGTAGTTGGGAGTTTTTAGTCTGGAGTAAATCCACTAGTAAGAAATACAATGGAAAAAGATATTAATAGTAATTCCCCTTCAGAGGGCAAGGGGGTAGTTCTGGTGATCGATAATTACGATAGTTTTACCTATAATTTAGTGCATTTGATTAATGAAGTGGGTTACGAAGCGGTAGTTTGGAGAAATGATAAATTTGATCTGGCAGATGTAGGCAAGTATGATAAAATATTGCTTTCACCAGGCCCAGGTATCCCTGAAGAAGCTGGTTTATTGCTGGATGTAATTAAAACTTATGCACCAACAAAAAGCATTTTTGGGGTTTGTTTAGGCCAACAGGCCATTGCCGAAGCCTTTGGGGGTACGCTGTACAATTTAGGCAGGCCCATGCACGGAATTGCTACACCGGTAACGGTTGTAGACGGCGATGAGCCATTGTTCTGGGAATGCCCGCAAACCATTAATGTTGGCCGCTATCACAGTTGGGTGGTGAGTAAAGATAATTTTCCTGCCTGTTTAAAAATTACAGCCAGAGATCATAAGAATGAAATTATGGCGTTAAGACATGAGACGTTAGATGTGCGTGGTGTACAGTTTCATCCTGAGAGTGTGTTAACGGAGTATGGTAAACAGATGATGGAGAATTGGTTAACCGCTGCGCCTTAACCCCCAGCCCCCCTAAAGGGGGAGTTAAAAGCAAGGGGGAAATAGCAGGGGTTAAACTTTAAGCAAAATATTTATGAAAAAAAATATGAACGATGGAACGGAAAAGACCCCTTTAGGGGGTGTGGGGTCTATATTAGATAAAATCGTAAAACGTAAGAAAGAAGAAATTGCTGATGCGAAAGCCTTGGTTTCCATAACTGATTTAGAAAATTCGGTGCATTTTAAGCGGCAACCCTATTCTTTTAGGGAATTTTTATTGGCTCATGATCGAACAGGGATTATCGCAGAGTTTAAGCGTCGATCGCCCTCTAAAGGTTTAATCAATGGCGTGGCCGATGTTGCTGAAGTAACGCAGGCATACAGTGCTGCTGGAGCATCTGCACTTTCTGTACTCACTGATGTAGATTTTTTTGGTGGTAAAACCGATGATATCCTAGCTGCCCGTGCTGCAAACAAGATTCCGATTTTAAGAAAGGACTTTATGATCGATGAGTACCAGATTTTGGAAGCAAAAGCCTGGGGTGCTGATATTATTCTGTTGATTGCGGCTATATTAACGCCGCAACAGATTAATGATTTTGGAAAGTTTGCGCATAAGCTTGGTTTAAATGTGCTTTTAGAGGTGCATAATCTGGAAGAGCTGGAAAGAAGTATTTCTCCTCATTTAGATGCTATTGGGGTAAACAACAGAAACCTGGCAGATTTTACGGTTGATATCCAGACTTCGTTCGATTTGGTGAATAAAATTCCGGATGAATTTTTAAAGATTTCGGAAAGTGCCATCAGTAATCCGCAGACCATTAAAGAATTGAAAGTAGCAGGTTTTAATGGATTTTTGATCGGTGAAAATTTTATGAAAACGGATAATCCGGGAACTGCCATTCAGCAGTTTGTAGAACAGATTTAGCGATCTATAAACCTCGCAGTTTGCGGGAGGATGATTGGTCGCAAATTTCGTATCTTTGTATCAATTACATGGGAAAACAAAAATTTTATGATACTGCCGTGGTGCAGGAAAGGGCAATTTTAGTCGGCGTGGTTACGCCTGGCGAAAAAGAAGCCCAAACAAAAGAATATTTAGACGAGCTGGCCTTTTTGGTAGATACAGCAGGAGGGAAGGTGGAGAAAGTTTTTACGCAAAAAATGCTTAAGCCTGAGCGTGCCACCTTTGTAGGTACAGGTAAGCTCGAAGAAATTAAAGCTTATGTAAAATCAGAAGAAATTGATGTGGTGGTTTTTGATGACGAGTTATCGCCGTCACAATTGCGTAATATCGATCGTGAGCTTGGGGTTAAGGTTTTAGATAGAAGTAATTTAATCCTGGATATTTTTGCCAACAGGGCACAAACTGCTCAAGCAAAAACGCAGGTGGAGTTGGCACAATTGCAATATGTTCTGCCGCGTTTAACGGGTATGTGGACCCACCTGGAACGCCAAAAAGGTGGTATCGGGATGCGCGGTCCGGGTGAAACGCAGATTGAAAGTGATAGACGGATTATTTTAAATAAAATCTCTTTGTTAAAAGAGCGTTTAAGAAATATCGACAGACAAAACGAGACACAACGTAAAAACCGTGGTCAGCTGATTCGGGTAGCTTTGGTTGGTTATACCAACGTTGGTAAATCTACCATCATGAATATGTTGTCGAAATCGGAAGTATTTGCAGAAAATAAACTTTTTGCTACTTTAGATACCACTGTTCGTAAAGTAGTAATCGAGAATTTACCTTTCCTGCTTTCTGATACTGTTGGGTTTATCCGCAAATTGCCTCACCATTTGGTAGAATGCTTTAAATCTACCTTGGATGAAGTTAGGGAAGCCGATTTGCTGATTCATGTGGTAGATGTTTCGCATCCAAATTTCGAAGATCAGATTAATACCGTTAACGAAACGTTGAAAGATCTCGGTGCGATTGATAAAGATATGATCCTGGTTTTCAATAAAATTGATGCTTATGTTTCGCCTGAAGTTGACAATGAAGAGGATGATGGAAAGCTTACTTTAGAAGACTTTAAGAAAAGTTGGATGAGCCACGATAAAGTGCCTGTATTGTTTATATCAGCCACTGAGAAAGAAAATTTAGAAGAATTTAAAACGTTATTGTACGATAAAGTTAAGGCTGCCCATGTGGCGAGGTACCCGTATGATAGCAATTTATTATATTAAATAAATTCCGTCAATAGGTTGCGGAGATAAGTCTTACAGCTTTTAAAAGTAGGTCTCAGTTTGATTAATGACATCTCTATTCAATGTTTCTAAGTCCTTTTAATTTGGAATCGTCACCCTGATCCGATAACTATCGGATTTATTTCAGGGTCTATTTGGAGTAGAGAGGCTGAAATGAATTCAGCACGACGATCGCCTTCGAATAATATTAATCAAGAAGGTGGTGAGGTTTTAAAGGTTTTTACATTTTTTGAAATATTTATTATTGCCCGGTTTAATGTTAGCAGATGAGTTATGGTCTGATAATTGATTCTTGGTCATTGATAATTTAAACCTTATCGATCGATATTATCTGGATTAAATCGTCTGGTAATTGATGATTGGTAATTGATAATTTAAATAATATGGAAAGTAAACGTCAGCAAAAATTTGCAGGAGTATTACAAGAGGAGTTAGCACAGGTTTTTCAGCGTGAAGGTGCTGCATTTTTACCTAATACATTGGTAACCATTACCCGCGTAAGGGTTTCGCCTGATTTGGCAGTAGCAAAAGTTTACCTTAGCTTTTTTAATACCAATAATACCACACTATCAATCAACACCGTTAATTCGCATGCTGGAGAGATCAGGTATAAATTGGGAAGCAGAATCCGCCACCAGGTAAGAGTGGTGCCAGAGCTTACTTTCTTTGTAGATGATACTAATGAGTATGTGGAACGCATGGATCATCTTTTTGATAAGATTGCTAAAGAACCCAGACAAAAAGACGAAGACAGCGAATAATTTTTTGTGAGGAAGCTAAGGGAGCCCGTTAATTTCTTCACACATTTTATACCGGCATTGGTAGCAATTCCGGCCGGATACTTTTTGCTTCAAAAATGCCATACATCGATTGAATACGCCGCTGCATGGATTTATAGTATAGGTATTTTTATTCTTTTTGGCGTAAGTGCCATGTATCATGGCTATCCTGCAACCGAATACGGTGTGCGTTTTTGGCAAAAATTTGATCACTGTTGTATTTACCTCATGATTGCCGGCTCTTACAGCCCCACTGCCTTACTGGTTTTTGACGGCTGGCTGGGTTGGAGCCTGTTTGCTATTGTATGGATTATAGCCATCGTGGGTTGCCTGCTCAAAATTTTAACCGCTTAAAAAGTACAGCTATATCTTTTGTCTATCTATATTTTAATGGGCTGTTTAATTGTGCCATTGCTCCAAAAAATGTTAGGCACCTTACCCATCGGAGCTATTTTCTGGTTATTGTTAGGAGGCGTTTTTTATATCGGCGGAACTTATTATTACGCAAAGGATAAACAGCTTTCCAGGTGGATGCATAGTCATGAACTTTGGCACTTAATTGTTATCGGTGGCGCTTTATCGCACTATATTTATAATTACGTTTATATTTTAAATAAACATCTTCCATGCATATTCTAAAGCAGGTAATTGAAAAGAACCGCGAATTCATCCATAAGATTGTAGATTTCGATCCGAAACATGATCAGCTTTTGCCTTTTGATTTTACCGTTGTCAATACGGAATTAAAAGATGAAATTTTAGATGATACCGACCTGTTCTCTGAGTGGGTAAATGAAAAGTTAGCTAAAAACAATACCCGATACGGAATTGGCGGATACAACGAACACCGCACTATTTATTCTAGAAGTGCTTATTTTAATGCTGGTGAGGAACACCGCAGGTTACATTTAGGTGTAGATATCTGGGGAGCTGAAGGAACACCAGTTTACAATTTTTACGATGCAATTGTTCATAGCTTTGCCAATAACAATAATTTCGGCGATTACGGGGCAACCATCATTCTGGCTTATGATATCGAAGGGTATAAATTCCATGCGCTTTACGGGCACTTAAATTTAGCTTCTTTAGGTAATCTGAAAGAAGGAATGCAGATAAAAGCAGGGGCAAAATTCGCCGAACTGGGGAACAAAGATGAAAACGGTTGGTGGCCGCCACACCTTCATTTTCAGCTGATAGAAGATATGCAGGGATTAACAGGCGATTATCCGGGCGTATGTAAATTTAGTGAGCGGGAAAAATATCTAGCCAATTGTCCTGATCCGAATTTAATTTTGAAGGTTACTTTTTCTTAACCGCAAAGAAAATAAGGAATGCGCAAAGGGCGCAAAGTTTTTTCTGTGTTTTCGGTGCCTCTATGGCCAAATATGATGTTGCAAATTTAACCACAGAGAGAACAGAGGGAAGGCACCGAGGCCACAGAGCGGATTTTTAGCGATCGTCATTCCTAATTTGATTGGGAACCACAAAGTGTTCATGCATACCTTTGAAAAGAGAAAAACTGATGAATAATCGTAATGCAATAAGCTTTAAGGTTTCCGACTGCACAGGAATGACGAACTTACTATTTAAATTAAATCTCTCATTTTCTCTGTGAAAAACTTGGTGTTCCTCTGTGGTAAAATGTTTTCAGCTTTTTTTAGTAAATTAGTACAATGAAAAAACTGTTCACCTTGTGTTTACTTTTCTGCTGCTCGCTAGCCATGGCTCAGCAGTTTAAAACTGGTAAAAGCGGTTTTACAAACTTCCTGATGGAGAATACCATCTATCCGCAGTTTTCTAAAGATAATTGTATCCAGGGAACAGTGAATATAAGTTTTAAGCTTAATGCACAAGGGAAAGTTTATTTTTCGAAAGTGAGCAAAGGCATACTGTCTGATTTGGATGAGGAAGCACTGCGTTTAGTGAGAATGAGCAGTGGTAAATGGCAGGTTCCGGCGGGTTACGATACAACAGTTTCGATCATTGCCCCGGTTAATTTTAAACTTTCGGGCTACAATTGCGAAGGGAAATCAAGTGAAGCCATGCAGGAAGCCATTCGCAACTATCAGGCTGAAGAAGGCCTCACCAATTCTGTGATTAATTTCTATAAAAATATCGATCAGGCCAAACCCGGACAAGAAGTTCAGATTATAGCGATCAAAAACCAGTTGGGTATAGATGATGAATACCTCGATGATCGCATTAAAATGGGCCTAAAAAAGATAAAACAGGGAGACAAACAAGGTGCTTGTGAGGATTTTCTTTTTGTTAAATACATGGGAAGCAAAAAAGCAGATGATTATTTAGCAAAGTATTGTAAGTAATGAAGAACACCGGCCGGTTTTTTGCCTTATTGGATCTCATTAGTATCGTTTTGCTGTCCAAACAATTTTGGCAGATTTTAACACACCTGAACGAAATCCCCGATCAGATCCTTTCGCAAGCCAAAGTTGTATTGTTGCTGCCCTTATTCGTTTCACTATTCATTTCTGCTGCCGGTTTAATTCTGAACAAGAAATTTGGCTTTGTTGCCTATTACATTCAATTTCCTTTCCGTTTGGTGGTATGGGTATTTTCCATCGGTTTTATTACTTTTTTACCCGAAATGCTAAACCTGGCTGAACGATGGTTCGATATTTTATTCCGGATCTGTTTTATTGCCGAATTTTTCAGGTTGTATTTTACGATTAAAATTCACCGCTCAGTTTTCTAATACTTCAGGTAAAACTACTGTTATGGCAGCAGGAAGGACTTTTGCTTCAACAGTATTTACCTTTCCAATATATTCTCCATCAATCTGAAAGTGTGCTTTGTGTTTTGAGGAAATTTTTACTTCAGCAGTTTGAAATACTTCTATCTTTTTAGGGTTGAAGGGTAACTTCGTAATCCATATCTTTATGACCTCCAGGTAGGAATAATCTTTTACCAGAACCACTTCAAAAAGATCATCATCTAATTTTCCGTCAGGATTAATCTTAAGTCCGGTCCCATACATGGTCGCATTGGCAATGGCTACCATCGCTGCTTTAGAGGTAACGGTTTCATCTTTAAGCTTCAGCTGCACTTCCATTCTGCTGTGGTTCCATAAGGCATGCCAGGTGGCTTTGGCATAACCCCACATACCGCGTTGCGGCAGGGTATCGAATTTTTTTACCAGATAGGCATTAAAACCAAGGTCTGATAAATGAATGCAGATCTCATCATTAAGTTTAACCACATGGATTTTTTGCAAATGGCCTTCATCCAAAATGGCTAAGGCCTGTTCAATATCAGTAGGTATGCCCAATTCTTTTGCCATCCCGTTAGCCGAACCAGCGGGAATAATGCCGATAGGCGTTTCGGTATGCAGCAGGCATTCTGCAACCAGTTTTAAGGTTCCGTCGCCACCAACGGCTACTACGCGATCTGCTTTCGCACTTTTGATCTTCTCCTTGATCTTTTCTAAAGAACAGTCTTCCGGTAATTCGAAAAGATCAATTTCTGTATTTTTTGAATCGAAATGGGTAGAAATTACTTCCTTTAAATTTAGATCATGACTGCCTGAGCCTGGGTTGATGATGAATAATAATTTCATGTTTTACCTGATGGGGTTTAATCAACAAACAACTTTAAATAAACTCTGTTTTAATACAGATGAATAAATCTGTTAGTGTAAAAGTATATCACGGTTATGGTCATGCACACAATTTGGTTGTTTATGGTCATGTTTTTAAGCACAAGGCGAAAACAAGGCAAGTTTACAGTAATAATTTGTTTGTTAATATTATCCATCTCTTAAAGCTCTTTATTTTAAAACCTTATGCTTCTGTTGAGGTGCGTTTGCATTTCTTTGATCAGACTGTTTATAATAAAACCGAAGTAGATGGTTTTTTTAAGTTCGAATGGAAGGCCCAACATGATGTTCCGGCGGGGTGGCACAATGTTAAAGTGGAAGCTATTGATCAAGACGGATCTGTTTTAAATAGTGGAGAAGGTAGGGTATATGTGCCACACATTACGCAATATGCTTTTATTTCTGATGTGGACGATACTGTGATGGTTTCTCACTCGGCAACTATAGGCAGAAGATTGAGAGAGTTATTTATCAAAAACCCCCATACACGTAAAACCTTTTCAGATACGGCCAGCCACTATCAGCAATTGGCCTTGTCGCACACGGAGGCGAATCAACCCAACCCTTTTTTTTATGTAAGCAGCAGTGAATGGAATCTTTACGATTATTTGGTGGAGACTTTCAGGTTTAATCAACTGCCTGAGGGTGCTTTTCTGTTGAATACACTCAAAAGGTGGAGAGATTTAATTAAAACGGGTAAAACCGGTCATGAGGGTAAATTATTAAGGGTAATGCGAATCTTAGATACCTTTCCCAATCAGAAGTTTGTATTCTTTGGAGATAATTCGCAGCAGGATCCGGAAATTTATAGTTCAATAGTAGAAAAGTACCCCAAAAATATCGAAGCGGTTTATATCCGTAATATCCGGCCTGAAAAAGAGTTAGAAACCAAAGAACTGCTTAAAAAAGTAAAAGATAAAGGGGTGGAAGCTTGTTTATTTAATGATAGTGCGGAAGCGATTGTACATTCTAGATCCATAGGATTGATCCAATAATTTAAAGGGGCGTCATTCCTGCGCAGGCCTATCGTGTGGACACATCTCTGTTAGCTTTTATTTGTTCTTTAGCACTTAGTTTTAAGGCGATCGTCATGCTGATCCGATAGCTATCGGATTTATTTTACAAGTAGAAATATGGTTTTCAATTGCCTTGTAGCTACTTCGTGGTCAGGATCTTTCGTACTATTAACCCCGTTGATTAAGAAAAATTATTTTTCAGCAAAAATATTATTTTTTCCGCTCTATGCCGCGGGGGGCATGGTACTTTGGAGCGCCAAAGTACCCAAAGCGCTTTGTCATCCGATAGCTATCGGATCCAGCTAGGAGCCTTTCACACAACCACACTCACATCAAAAAAACAGCGGCACTTCGTTTAATCAGTTATTGTTTATGTTTTCTTTGGTCTGATTGAGCCCTATGGGGTTTGTGTTTAATTCTCTTTAGCAATTAAATTAGTATTATGAACACAAAACCACTGCGTTTAAGGTTTGGTAATGCTATTTGTTCTTTCCTGCAACTGTTTTTTTGATAGCTCCGGCTCCTGGGATTGACGGCGTTCTTCGGTAAAACCAGTAATCTATTAAAGCAAGCTCGGAATTGAGCAAGCCGAAGCAATCTCAAGTAGCGATCTTCGTAAGATTGCCTGCCTGCTGCAGGCAGGCTTCGTCGTTCCTCCTCGCAATGACGAATAAGCAGTAGATTTTTTTTAAAATTTAATTATTAAGAAATCGATTTTCCGAAAGGCGTAAAGGCCAGATTCATCAGTTTAAAATGCTGGCGTCCGAATGGAATACCAACAATGGTAATGCAAAGCAGGATGCCGAAAAACAAATGCGTTAAGGCAATCCAGAATCCTCCACAAAAAATCCAGATTAAATTCATGATAGTAGATAAGCAGCCGGTATTCGATGATGTATCACTTATTTTAACGCCGAAAGGTGCGAGGCCTACAATAGCAAATTTAAAGCATTGAATGCCAAAAGGAATCCCCACAATGGTTAGGCAAAGGATTAATCCTCCGATGATATATTCGAAGAAAATAAAGATACCGCCAAAAATAATCCAGATAATATTGCCTAAAAAGTTCATTGTGTTTTTTACGTTAAGATTTAATATTGCATATTTTGTTACAGATCGTTCGTGTATTCTAACTGGATTCTTTGTAATTTAGACTTACACACAAAAGAAACACAATATGAAAAAAATCATCTTTGCAGCGGCAATGTTCGCATGCTTTGGGCTATCGCGCGTTAAAGCCCAAAATGTAAATGGAGTGAAACTGACTGATATCCATGTAGATTATATTCAAATTCGCGCAGTAAAAAGTTTTTTAACAGACAGACAATGGATTGCATTGGAACATGGTCAAAAAGTAGGTGATTATAGCGAACTCTACATCAGGGATGATCACGATAAAAAAATCGAATTTAATTCGGCTATTGATGCGATCAATAAAATGAAGGGCTATGGTTATGAGTTGTTTAGCGTTTATACGGAGCAGATAGATCAATCCTCAAACCGGCCGGTATATGTATTGAAAAGAAAGTAGAGAATAAGAAGTCAGGTTTCATAGCATGCTGGCCACTAAACTTGACTTCTTGTACCTTATATAAAATCCAATGTATTAAATTTCTTATTCAAAATATCAGCATTATTTACATCCAGCCACTTATCTAAAATGGTACCGTAAACCTGTCTGAAATCCAGCTGGTATTTTAAATCTCCTGTGTCTAAATCACTAAGGTTAGGCGCTGCATTGAAGATTCCCTGCTTCTTCAATCGTCCACCAAAAACAAACATATTATTTGCCGTGCCATGATCGGTACCATTACTGGCATTTTGCTCCACCCTACGGCCAAATTCAGAGAAGGTAATCACCAGGGTATCTTCGAGCTTATTGTTCGATTTGAGATCTTTTAAGAAAGCAGCCATGCCCTCGCTATACTGTTTAAGCAGGTTCCCTTGTTGACCAATCTGATTCACGTGGGTATCAAAACCGCTTAATGATACATAATAAACCCTCGTTTTTAATCCCGAAGAAATAAATTTCGAAACCGTTTTCAGTTGATTGGCAAAACCTGAAGTTGGGTAGGTGAACTTAGACTGATAAACTTTAGAAGTATTCTGTATATAAGTGGCTGATGATGAGGTTTCAATCATAGTTTTATACAAATAACCTAAATTATCTTCATCTAAATGTTCCTTATCGTTCTGTAACATGGCCTTAAAAAACGGATCGTTGGTATTACGGAACAGAGCTGCAGGATCTTTTAATGCAATTCCTTTTTTGGTCTGACCCTTCATAGCCAGCGAAAGTGAGTCGTCAACTTCTATCGCGGTATAAGGGAATTTGCAGGTTTGGCAATTGCTATCTAAATAGCGGCCAATCCATCCGGTTGATAAAAATTGATTGCTATCGCTACCGGTTTGCCAGATATCCATTGATCGGAAGTGCGAGCGATCGGGGTTTGGGTACCCTACATCGTTAATAATGGTCATCCAGCCTTGGTCGTAAATCTCTTGCAGAGCGGCCATGTTCGGATTTAATCCCTGCATATCGTTCAGTTTAATTACTTCTTCGGGTTTAATGGCAATACTATTTCTTTTTTGATAGTAAATGTCGTTTCCAAAGGGAATAACTGTATTTAGGCCGTCATTTCCGCCAGAAAGCTGTACCACAACCAGGTTTTTGTAGAGGCTTAGTTCATCAAGTGCCATGGCCTCAAGTGGTTTCATAAAAGCGGGAACAAATAGCGAACCTGCTGCAACAAATCCTGTATTTCTTAAAAAATTTCTTCTGTTCATCTTATTGGTGTTTTTGTTCACTTGTCAATGGTTTATCGGTTGATGGTTGATTGCCTGGATGTTTAGCGAAAACGGCTATTGACCATGAGCTATTAACGATCAACAAACATAAGCCTAGCACAACTGATACTCTGGCATGCTTGTAATTTCTACCGCCGTGCTTCTCAATCCTTTATTATCGCCTACCATCGTTGTTATTTTGGTATTCAGTTTCGGTTGCAATAAAAATTCGGTGAGTTCCAGTGGTGTTAATCCCTTTGGCAGCGTGCTTAAAAATTTAGGCCAGTCTGCATTTGCATTTACGTAAGATTTTGGTTTCGAGTTGGCATTTGCATTGGTGGTAGCCGTTCGGCTTAAAGCAATTACCGCTTCATCCTCGGGGTCGGCCTTGCCGCTAAAATCAATTTCTCCATCATTCAAAACAAGTGAAGGAATCCGCATTCTTAACATTAACGATGAACTATCGATCCAGCTTTGTCCACCAGGCCAGCCTGCAACATTGGGCGGGTTAAATAAATATTGCCCTAAACTGCTTTGTAGCTGTATTAAAACCTGTGGCTTGTTATAGGTAACATAAAACTCGCGGCTTAAACCAACTAAAAATTCGGCTGGTGATTTAATTTTCGTGCCAACATTTTCCGGGCTATAGAACCAATCGGAAGTAAACATTTTTTTCATCATTGAAGCGATGTCGTATTTCGAATTGTAAAAATGTGTGGCAAGTTCTTTAATATGTGCCTCGTTAGGGCTATCATTAACGAAGAATTTATATACTTTCCCGGCTATAAAATGCGCGGTTTCTGGTTTTTCGAGAATAATATCAATAATGTTTTCGCCCTCAAAATTTCCGATTTTACCGAAAAACGTTTTTGTTCCGGGATCATGCAGATTCTTCCTGAAAATAAACGAACCATCTTTGTCATACATCCAGCCGGTAAATGAGCGGGCAGATTCTTTAATATCCTGTTCTGAATAATTTCCTCTTCCTAAAGTAAAAAGCTCCATCAGTTCCCGGGCGAAATTTTCATTTGGCTTACCTTTTTTATTCTGCTGGTTATTTAGGTATTGTAACATTGCAGGCGACTTAGAAACCTCAACCAATAAGGTTTTAAAGCTACCTAAGGCGTTTGCTCTCTGAATATTGTTCAGCTGTTGTGCAAAAAAAGGATTGTTGCTGCGGCAGGCAAAATGTCCATGCCAAAAGAGCGTCATCTTTTCCCTCAAGGGCGCATCTGTATTGATCATCTTGGTAATGAAAGCAATATTCAGGTCGCGGCTCACATCATTCTGTTCGCGGATAATTTGCTGGCGCATTTTCTTTTCCTCATCAGTAAGGTCTTTTTTTGCATATAAACCAGCCTGTACCAAAAGCTGCCGTCTTGATTCAAAATCGTTTACTAAGCTAATTGGATCATCTTTTTGCGAATCTTTAAGCAAACTATCTACTACTTTATCCAGTCTTTTTCTGCTTAATTTTTCTAAGTCGGTATAAGAAATTCCGAAGCCCGCCCGGTTATAAAGATGTTTTACTTTTAAGAAATTATCTTTCGTATTCATAATGGACTGTTTTACAATATGACTTATTTAGAACGTCAGGGTTTAATCTTTGTTTTCTTTCTTATTTTTGGTCATGTTTTTTCAGTTGCTAGATGATCATCCAGGCTTTCCTGATCCGGCCTTGGCAGAGGAGGACGGTTTGTTAGCCATAGGGGGCGATTTAAGTACGGAGCGGTTATTGATTGCCTATTCAACCGGTATATTTCCATGGTTTAGTGAAGGTGAACCTATTCTTTGGTATTCGCCACACGAACGCTGTGTGATTTATCCTGATAAAATCAAGATCAGTAAAAGCATGAGGAAAATTTTAAAACAGGAGGTTTTTAAAATTACTTTTAACCAGGCTTTTACCCAGGTGATCCAAAACTGCGCCACTACAGAAAGAAAAGGGCAGGACGGCACCTGGATTACCAACGACATGCAAGATGCTTATATCAAACTCCATCAACAAGGTTATGCACACAGTGTAGAGGTTTGGCAGCAGGATAAATTGGTTGGGGGGTTATACGGCTTAAAGGTAAACCGGGTTTTTTGTGGTGAAAGTATGTTTAGCCATGTCAGTAATGCCTCAAAAGCTGCCCTTATTTTTTTAAGCAAAATGAATATTGATTTAATTGACTGTCAGTTGCCAAATGGCCATTTGATGAGTTTAGGTGCAGAGATGATTGATCGGGAATTATACATGGAAACGCTACAGGCCCACTAATACCAATGTGCCTGGCTTATCATTTATTTGGAGCGCAGCTTGCTACTGTTATTTAGGTTTCTTCCCGCTTTACGTTTTACTTCTCCCGGTACTATTTCAGTGCCGATTGATCGGAGAAGAACCGGGAGGCGTGCTCACTTCAATCGGGGCTAAGGGGCTACGCTTGTGTGGCTATTTCCGGCTAACTGCCTAATGCCTGCCGGTATTGTATTGATGCTAGTTAGCTTGCTCATTATCAATGAAACCCTGCTCGCGCATGGCGTTTTCGATTCTGCTATCAGGAATAAACCAGATACAGGCCACCGCGAAATAAAGCGCTACGCCAATCCATGGGTTGATAAAACTTAATCCAACACCCGCAATATAGAATAACAACGAGAATTTTCCTTTAGCATCATTACCAATGGCATGTACCACTAAAGAGTGCTGACCTTCTGTTTTTTTAATGATAATGACCAATAAGGTATAAGAAATGGCTGCTAGAAGTAATACCACACCATACACAATAACCGGCCACAGTGCAAAGTGGTGTTCGCCCATCCAGCCAGCCGCAAACGGAAAAAGTGAAAGCCAGAATAAGAAATTTAGATTGGCCCAAAGCATTGATCCGTTTACCCTTTTAACGGCATGCAATAGATGGTGATGATTGTTCCAGTAAATGCCAACGTAAATGAAACTTAGGATATAACTGATGAATTTTGGGAAAAGCGGTTTTAAGGTTGCTAAAGTTTCGCCATGTTCAGGTACTTTGATTTCCAAAACCATAATGGTGATGATAATTGCAATTACACCATCACTAAATGCCTCTAATCTGCCTTTGTTCATAAAAAAAATCCGATCTTAAATATCTGATTACAATTATCCGTCAAATTATTTTATAAAACAAAACCTGCAAGCTTTTGGCCTGCAGGTTCCTTATTGTTGTTTTGTTGAAATTATAATTTCTATCGTCACTATTTGCAACCGGGATGTATGAACTTCACATTTTTAATGTGACTATAATTCCTTTAAGCGATACAATCGCAATTCTCTTCGATCCTTGTTATAAACAAAGACATCTAATTATAGTTCTCTTACCCAGATGTTTCTGTAGCTAATGGCCGGACTTGGATCGCCGTGATCTTGTAATTTAATAGAAGAAGGGCCATGTTTTTTATATTCAGGGGCACCGATGTACCTTGTTGCACCCTTTAATACAAATCCATTCTGTAGAAGTACGCCATTTAAAAATAAGGTAACACTTGCTGGTTTTTGTAGGGTTCCATCTTCGTTAAAACGTGGTGCATTCCAAATGATGTCGTAATATTGCCATTCGCCAGGTTTTTTGTTGGCATTAGCTAAAGGAACTGCCTGTTTATAAACACTTCCTGTTTGTCCGTTCACATAGGTTTTATTGTTGTAAACATCTAAAATCTGGATTTCGTAACCATCATCACCACCCCCGGTTGAAGCTAAAAACACGCCGCTATTTCCACGTGCCTGACCTTCGCCTGTAATGTTTTCAGGAATTTTCCATTCCATATGCAGCTGGTAATCGGTAAACTTTTTATTGGTTTCGATGTTTCCAGTACCTTTTTTCACGGTAAAAAAGCCATCATCAATTGTCCATGCAGCTGGTTTAGCCGGGTCTTTAACAGCGTGCCACGCATCTAAATTTCTACCGTTAAAAAGAATAATAGCATCAGATGGTGCATCCTGAGGCAATTTACCCGGCGTAACAATTTTAGGAACAGGTTCCCAAACCTCTGTTGTTTTTGGATCGTTGGCAGGATCTGGTTTCTTATCTTGTGCCATAACTTGCCCTGCAAAAAGTGCCGGGATAAATAATAGTGTGTACTTGTTCATGATAGTGGGTTAACTTTTTTAAAGTTAACCAGTTTATTAAGAAATGGAAATTTAGTATTTAAAATTTTACCCTAAATCGTCAACAACATAGGTTTCAGTTATCACGACCTCATCAGGCGCTACATCTTCTCCTCGTTGTTCTGCTAAATCGCGCATTGGGCAGTAGCCTGTAATCCCACGGTAAAGTAATCCTGCACCAATTGCTGCGCCAGTCAGACCAATTACAGGATGCGAAAAAATGCTGGTAATACCTTTAAAAAGTAAATATGTACCCGCTGCGCCAGATAACCAACGTTCTGATTTCGAAACATTTTCAAATAACTCTGGATATTTCCATGCCTCTTTAACATTATTTACTGCGGTATTAAAATCTTGATTTGTCATAATAGTAGAATTTATGTTCTATTGTATAACAAGTAAGGAGGAAATGAGTTTGAAAAGAATTTTAAATATGGGATCATCTCTGAGAATCGTCCTGCTGAACTTCCGCCTGGTCGGTCGGACGGGTGTTTCAGCATCTTATTGGTTATCAAGACCCTGAAATAAATTACCTTCGGTGAGCTCGCTTAAGGCTCGGTTTACTTCGTACCTTTCCACTTCGCTACAAGTCAGGGTTGACGTATGTGACTGATTTACTTTCAAAATTCAACTTGCTCAGATGGGTTATATTAACCAATGACTGTAAATACTTTATATTAGTTTAAAATATCTCTGATATCCTCTTTACTCAGTGATTTAAAGAAACTTTCTTCGGTAGTGATCAATGAATTGGCTAAAGATTTTTTACGGTTCTGTAAAGCTAAAATTTTCTCCTCGACAGTATCTTTTGCGATGAATTTATAGATAAAGACTTTTTTATCCTGACCAATCCGGTGGGTTCTATCAATAGCCTGCTGTTCTACTGCAGGGTTCCACCACGGATCGAGGATAAAAACGTAATCGGCCTGGGTTAAATTTAAACCAACACCACCAGCTTTGATGGAGATTAAGAAAACCTTCAGCTCGGTATTCTGCTGAAATTCAGAAACGATCTCGCCACGGTTACGGGTTGAGCCATCTAAATAAGCAAATGGTATATGTTCTGCTTCAAAATGTTTTTTGAAGATATCCAGGTGTTTTACAAATTGTGAAAATACTAAAACTTTATGCCCGCCCTTAAGCACATTATCTAACGTATGGATGACGTTTTCAAATTTGCCAGAATCAGAAATGTACTCCCCATCAATCATTACAGGGTGGTTAGCGAGCTGACGTAAAGCGGTTAATCCCTGTAAAAGCTGAACCTGTTTCCGAGCGAAAGTTCCGTCATCCATGCTCTGCAATAAATCATTACGGTAGGCTGATTTTGTTTTTTCGTAATAAGCGGCCTGGTCTTCACTCATGTCGCAATAAATTACCTGTTCCGTTTTAGGAGGTAATTCTGCCGCTACCTGCTCTTTTGTTCTGCGGAGTACAAAAGGTTTGATAATAGATTGGAGTTTACGTGCTTTTTCCTCGTCCTTTTTCTTTTCTATTGCCTGTACATATTCTTCGTAAAAAAATGCCTGCGTACCTAATAAGCCTGGATTTAAGAAAGTTAACTGCGACCATAAATCACTTACCGAATTCTCTACCGGTGTACCACTCAGAATCAGTTTGTGTTTTGATTTTAAGCTTCTGACGGCTTTGAAAGATTTTGATGCCGGGTTTTTAATGTTCTGACTTTCATCAAGAATAATGTAATTGAAATAGAAGTTTTTTAACTCATCTACATCTACCCTGGTTACACCATAAGTGGTAATGATAATGTCGTAATTGGCAAAATTGGCTACATCTTTATTACGATTAGTACCTGTATGGGCCAGTATTTTAAGTTTCGGGGTAAATTTTTTAGCCTCTGTTAACCAGTTATAAATTAAAGAAGTTGGCATAATAATCAGCGACGTGGTTTGCGTTTCCACCAGTTGATCATCTTCCTTCACTTTTTGCAGCATGGCTAAGGTCTGGATGGTTTTACCCAAACCCATATCATCTGCTAAACAGCCACCAAAATTATATTCGCGTAAAAAGCTGAACCAGTTATAACCAGCTTTCTGATAATCGCGCAAACTACCTTTAAAATGAACCGGCATCTGTGTATCGGCAATATCCTCAAAATCCGAAAGACGCTGAAGTTTACGCTCGAGTGTAACATTAGCCAGTCTATCTTCAGCCAGGTCATTAATTAAACCGATATGGTGTTTCTTTAATTTAAGCGTTTGCCCTGTTTCTGCCAAACTGAACAAACTGCCGTATTGCGTAAACCACTTATCAGGGATAATGGCTATTTCTCCGTCGGGTAATAAAAATTCGCGCCTTTTATGTAAAATATGTTGTTTTAAAGATAGAAACGGGATCTGGTATTTACCAAACCAAACCACTGCATGGATATCGAACCAATCATTTCCTTCTTTAACCTCCAGGTCGATTTTACTGGCACCGAGTACAAATTTTTTCTGTCCTGTAGCCTGTTCAATTTCAAAACCCGATGCCTCTAAGATTTCGATATGCTCATTTACCCAGTTTATGGCGCCATAACTTGGGTTTTCTTCTGCTGAAGCTACTTCCAGATTACTGAACAAAGAACTTGTTTTTTTAAGCCCTAAGGAGAGGAGCAAATTGAACTGTTTTTTCTCCCAGTCTGCCGAACGTCTAATACGGTGGAAAATATAGTTATCTTCTGTTTTTTCTAAACGTACCGTAACTTTATGTGCATTTTCTACTGAGAATGTGTACTCCCCATATTTAAAATATAGCTGAATCTGAGAAAGACCACCATCAACATATAAAACCTTAATCACTGGTATAGCCTCAAATTGCTCGGTCCGGATCTCGAAACCTTCAGCATACACGTGGTGTTTTTCTATTAAGGGCGCAACAAATTTTTCGAAATAAGTGGCTTCAGTTGTTTTGGGTATGGCTATAAAGCGTTTATTTAAAAAGGGCTGTAATTTCTTGCCCTCAATATCCTGATCAAAAAAGTATAATACATCATTCAGCAATAACCAGGCAGGTTTGTTGCTAATAATCTGCGCCTCTTTAAACATGAATTCGATGCGCAGGTTCTGGTATTTGATGGTAGGAAAATAACGTGTTTCTGTTTCATTCCTCCGGAAATGGAAAAGGATAGAAGCAGGCTCATGAGCAAGTTCGATTTTGCGTTCTACAGGCCAGCCATCTTTGTCCATTATATAAAGCTCATTTTTGACCTTTAAGATTTCTAAAGCTTCGGCAAGTTTCTTTTCAATTTTAGGACGAACACTTTCATAAAACTTATCGTCGAAAATTTTGGTAAAGAATTCAGTAGGTCTGATTAATTTTTTATAATACTTTTTAATGAGCGAATCCTGCTCAATATCATCCAAAATCCTGATCAGTTTATAATCAATGTCAGTCAAACAGGCATTAAATTCTTCAGCGGTGTGGGTGAAAATTCGTTGATAAGTAAAGGAAAAATCTCCCTGTGGATTTAGCTGAACTACGTGTGGTTCAATTAAATAGCCCAAATACTCATGCTTGCACAAAGAGTACACCACTTTACAGGCTTTAGAACTATCGACACGTAACATTGATTGGTTTAAAAATTTTTCTAAGCTAAGCGCTTAAAAAAAATTAAACTTACAATATTTTGCGGTTACATCAAAAAAACTGGCCTTTTTTAGCATAAAAAGGTATAGATTTTTAATATCCGTTGAAAATGAACTATGATGGGGATAATTTAGCCTACAGATATTAATTTTTTGGTACAAACAAAGTTTAGTGACCAGGATTTTAGTTCACAAGCCTACATTATCTTTCTTAAACTGACTTGCCCTGATTGTTTACCAGGCGGTATCACTACGTTGCGGTTCCTCATTAATATTGATTTTTACAATAAAATATCACTCGTGATGACAAACAAAAACTTCCGTGCTAATCTGTGCTTTCGTGGCAAAAACATAACGCGATTGCCTGTACCAACACAACCCGTGAAATAAAAAAGGCATCCTGTATAAATCAGAATGCCCTTAACGTACTTTTTATGACTGTTTATTTCCAACCACCACCCAGTGCGCGGTATAGATTTACCACTGACTGTAATTTTTGTAATCGATCATTAATCCCGTTCAATTGAGCGGTTAACAAACTTTGTTCTGAAGTTAACACATCCGTATAATTTGTTGCTGAGCTGTAGCGCAATAATTCTTTGGTAAAATCTACTGCTTTCGTTAAAGAGGCAATTTGTTTTGCCCTCGTTTCCTCTTTCTCTGCCGCCGTTTGATAAGCATACAAGGCATTTGATACTTCCTGTCCACCAGTTAATAGCGTCTGTTGAAAGTTATAAAAAGCAATCTGTTGATTGGCTTCAGCTGTTTTTAGGCGGGCTTTATTTGCTCCCCTTGCAAAAATTGGCTGTGTTAAACCGCCCACCAAATTATAGAAGATAGATTTGCTAAAGAAATCCTGTAATTGTAAACTTGATAATCCACCGGCTGCGGTAATCGTTAATGCAGGGTAAAAGTACGCCTTCGCTACATTGGTATTTTCGAAAGCTGACCTAAAACCAAATTCTGCAGCGATTACATCCGGGCGGTTTTTTAATAATTGTGCAGAAACACCTGTCTGTAAATTCGCATAAGGAGTCTGTTGATCTAAGGTAGTACGATTAATCGCATTCGGTGCTTTGGCTACCAATACACTTAATGCATTTTCAGCTTCTTTAATGCTTCTTTTTAAATCAGGTAAGGTTACTTGAGCAGCGTATAAATTCGCTTCACTTTGTACAACCGCCGCACCATTTACCACCGCACCTTGTTTTAATTCTCTCATGGTTTCCACATCCTGCGTTCTCACCTTAATGGTTTGTTCAGTAATGGCCAATTGTTTATCGAGCGCCAATAACGTATAATAGTTGTTGGCAATAGTGGCGATTAATTGCGTTTGGACAGCTCTTTTTGCGGCATCAGTTTGCAGTAAGGTTGCATATGCGCCACGTTTTGCGCTTGTTAATTTTCCCCATATATCAGCCTCCCAGCTAGTGCTCAGCTGCGCCTTATAGGTTTGGGTTTCTAAATTAATATTAATCCCGGGAGGAAAGTTTAAGGAGGCCTGCGACTGCTTATTGTCAGTCACATTTACATCAGCCTGCAAGCTTGGTAGTAATGCTCCACGACTCTGTATTAAAGTAGCCTCTGCAATTTTGATCCGCTCAATGGCTTGTTTCAGGTCTAAATTTTCATTTATTCCTTGTTGGATCAGCGACTGTAAAGTGGTATCCGAAAACAAGGTTTTCCACTGCAGGTCTGCCATTGTAGTCGTATCTGTTGTATTATTATCCCGGTATAAACCCTCGCTTTTTACCTGAGGACGTTCGTATTTTTTAGTTACGCAGGCACTCAGGGCAACAATGGCTAAACCGATTAAAAGGGAATGCTTATATCTAAAATTCATTTTCTTAATATTAATGTTTGCTATTCGCAGTAGCCAATTCATATTCCTCTGGCGTTTGTTCATGGTCAATACCTTCGTTAAAAGGTGATTTATTGCTAATGCGCTCCTGTAGGGATTGGAATATGATAAAGAGTGCTGGAATTACGAAAACCCCGAAAATTGTTCCGATCAACATACCACCTACAGCTCCCGTACCAATTGAGGTATTACCTGCCGCACCAACACCTGATGATAACATTAGCGGTAATAAACCAAGAATGAAGGCAAATGAAGTCATTAAAATCGGGCGTAAACGTGCTGTTGCGCCATCAATTGCCGCATTGGCTATGCTCATACCTTTTCTTCTTCTATCTACTGCATATTCTACAATCAAAATGGCATTTTTGGCTAAAAGTCCTACAAGCATGATCAGCGTAATTTGCGTATAAATGTTATTATCTACTCCGAAAATTTTATCGAAAACGAATACACCTGCTAAACCAATAGGTAAAGAAAATAAAACTGCTAACGGCAAAATATAACTTTCGTACTGTGCGGCAAGCAAGAAATAAACAAAGATTACGCAAAGTAAAAAGATGAAAACCGTTTGACTTCCGCCTGCCATTTCCTCGCGCGATAAACCTGAAAATTCGTAGCCATATCCTGCCGGAAGATTTTTAGCAGCCTCTTCCTGAACGGCCTTTAAGGCATCACCCGAACTATAGCCAGCATTTGGATTACCTGTTACCGAAATTGAAGTAAACAAATTGAAACGGGAAATAGCTTGTGGTCCATATACTTTGGTTAAAGTAATAAACTCCGATACCGGAGCCATTTGCCCTGAAGAGGTTCTAACATAAATACGGGTTAGCGTTTGCTCATTAGCGCGATATTGCGCGTCAGCCTGGTACATTACCCTAAACTGTTTACCAAATTTGTTGAAATTTGAAGCATAAACACCACCGTAATAGCCTTGCATCACACCCAATACGTCGCTAACATTCAGGCCGGCCTGTTTAACCTTTGCCACATTTACATCAATCTGATATTGTGGAAAATTTGGGTTAAAAGAGGTAGAAGCATATTGAATTTCAGGGCGTTTACTTAATGCTGCTAAAAAAGTATTTCCAACTTCGTTGAATTTTTTAATGTCTCCGCCGGTTTTATCCTGTAACTGGAACTCAAAACCACCACTGGTACCAAAACCCTGGATAGTTGGCGGAGCAAAGAAAATAATTTTAGCACCTTTAATGCCTGCTGTTTTTGCAAACAGTTCTCCAATAATTGCTTTTACATCCCGTCCTTTACGTTCATCCCATGGGGTTAATCGCGAAATTACCATACCATACGAACTTCCTGAACCACTGATCATACTACGGCCCACAATCCTTAAAGTGTTTTTAATTTCAGGTATTTTGTGCGCAATACTGTCAATCTTGGTAATGATAATACTCGTTTCCTCTTGTGAAGTCCCTGCCGGTAAAGAGATATCGCTCATGATGGTTCCCAAATCCTCATTGGGTACGAAACCTTTTGGCGTAGTATTCATTGTCCAAACCAGTAGGGCAACGAAAAAGGCAATGGCCAAACCTACTATCCATTTTTGTCTGGAAAGAAAGCTTACCGATTTTTTATACTTTCCGGTTACGGCATCGAATGATGTATTAAAAGCATCGTAGAAACGCTGTAAAAAGTTTTTAGATTTTTTATGCTCTTCTTTATGCGGTTTTAAGAATAAGGCACATAATGCCGGACTTAAAGTTAAGGCATTAATGGCCGATAAAATAATGGAAATGGCCAGTGTTAAACCAAATTGTTTATAAAATACGCCAGATGATCCAGAGATAAAACTTACCGGGATAAATACAGCGGCCATTACCAAAGTGATCGATATAATCGCTCCGCTAATATCATCCATGGCATCAATAGTTGCTTTTTTGGCGTCGGTATAACCCTCGTCCAGTTTGGCATGTACAGCCTCAACTACTACAATCGCATCATCTACCACAATACCAATAGCGAGCACCAGGGCGAACAAGGTGAGCAGGTTGATGGTAAATCCAAATAAACTCAGGAAAAAGAAAGTTCCGATAATCGCCACCGGTACACTGATCGCCGGAATCAAGGTTGAACGGAAATCCTGCAAAAAGATAAACACCACCAGGAACACCAAAATAAATGCTTCGATTAAGGTATGAAGTACTTTTTCAATCGATGCATCCAAAAAGTCGTTCACGTTAACCAAAGTAGAGTAATGTACCCCTTTTGGAAAAGATTTTTGAGCTTCATTAAGGGTTTTGATAGAATTTTCGATTACCTCTTTTGCATTTGAACCTGCAGTTTGATTAATCGCAATACCTAAAGCCTGTTTTCCATTAAATTTAACCGAACTGGCATAACTTTGTGCACCTAATTCAATTCTTGCAATATCTTTTAGACGAAGAACCTGTCCGTTATCGGTAGTGCGGATAATAATATTGCCAAACTGTGCCTCGTCTTTTAACCGACCTGTATACTTTAAAGTGTACTGAAATGCCTGATTACCAAGTTCTCCAAACTGACCCGGAGCAGCCTCCACGTTCTGATCGGCAAGGGCTACGCTAATATCGTTTGGCACCAGTCCGTAAGTGGCCATCACATCAGGTTTTAACCAGATCCGCATGGTATAATCCAACGTTCCGAACGCACTCGCATCCCCAACACCATTTATCCTTTTAATCTGTGGTATGATGTTGATGTTGGCATAGTTTTGCAAAAACTTCTGATCGTAGGAAGGATCATCGCTATATAAACCAAAGATCAATACGTTACTGGCTTGTCTTTTCGCTGTAATTACACCCGATTTGGTTACCTCTGCAGGTAATAAACTGGTCGCACGGGCAACCCTGTTCTGTACGTTTACCGCTGCAAGATCGGGGTTGGTACCCAGTTTAAAGTTTACTGTGATGGTTGCAGAACCATCGTTACTGGCACTTGAAGTCATGTAGGTCATGTCTTCCACACCATTGATCTGCTCTTCCAGCGGAACAACTACGCTATTCATCACCACATCGGCATTGGCACCCTGGTATGAAGTGGAAACTTGCACCGTTGGCGGGGCAATTTCCGGATATTGTGAAACCGGCAACGTAGCTAAACCTAAAACACCGAGTATAACGATGATGATGGATATAACCGTTGATAAAACCGGTCTTTCTATAAATTTCTTAAACATAATTAATATTGATTACACTGATAACAGTGTGATAAGCAACATGATATTGTTATTTTTTGATTTCAGCATAAACTGAATCGGCACTTTTTTCTTCCGGTTTGATTTTCGTTCCGTCTTTTAACGATTGGAAACCTTCCAAAACAACTTTATCTCCACTCTTAAGGCCCTTAGTTACTACATAGAACTTTCCTTTGGCCAAATCCATAACCTCAATTTCAGTATTAATTACTTTAGCAGAATCGCCTAAAAGATAAACGAATTTTTTGCCCTGTAAATCGATTGTTGATCTTTGAGGTACTAAAATGGCATTCTCAATGTGCTGTGGAACCCTTACTGAAGCGCTCGCTCCATTTTTCAATAAAGAAGCAGGGTTAGGAAAGGTGGCCCTTAAGCTTGCAGAACCTGTATTGGTATTAATCTGTCCGTTGATGGATTCGATTTTACCATTCTGTGCGTAAACTGTTCCATCCGCCAATACCAAACTTACCGCCGGGATGTTTTTCATTTGCTGAGCCAAAGTATTCCCTTTATAGGTCCTCGAAAAATCCAGCAGTTGTTTCTCATTTAAGGAGAAGTAAGCATAAACCTTTGATGTATTAGAAACTGTTGTTAAAGGCTGTGTACTGGTACTGCTTACTAAACTTCCATTTCTGAAAGGAATACTGCCAACTACACCATCAACCGGACTTTTAACCGAGGTATAACCTAAGTTAACCTGTGCATTTACTAATTCAGCTTTTGCCTGTGCCAACGCGGCTTTTCTGCTTTGGAGTGTTAATTGAGCAGCATCAAGATCGTACTTGCTGATGATGTCTTTTTCTACCAAAGGCCTGGTTTTGTTTACTGTTAACTGGGCGGCATTAACATCGGCTTCAGCACTGCTAATGGCCGCTCTTGCAGTGCGTACCTGTTGTTCGTACTGAGGTGCATTGATCGTGAAAAGTAACTGGCCTTTTTTAACCACGGCACCCTCATCTACAAAAATCTTTTCGATAAAGCCGTCAACTTTTGGGCGGATATCTATATTTTGAATACCTTCAATCGTTGCTGGATAATCAGAATCTAAAGTAGTATTTTGTGTATTTACGGTAAAAACCGGGTAGGCTTGTGGACCAGCTGCTGCAGCAGCTGCCGCTTTTTTAGCATCATCATTGTTTCCGCAGGATGCTAAAAGCATACCTATGCTCACGCTAAAAAAGAGAGTTGTTACTTTTCTCATGGACTATTTCTGTGTGTGTATAAATTTGAATTTCCTGAATTAAGAGCGTCGTCAAAATTTAGGGCTTAGATTCCGCAATTATTGTCCAAAAATAGCGCCTAACCAAAAATATATCTGTCCAAATTCTGTCATTTAATCAATCGATTGATTTATTTTAGGGTTTCACTATCTCTTAAATATAATTAAAATATTGCTTATGAGTCTTTTAATAGAATTTTTTATTTCAAAATGATACTTGTAAATATCTTGAGACAGTTGTTAAAAGCTGTTAAATTGGTACGCTAAATTGGAATTAATGAAACCAACTGTTGCTTATATCAAGCAGTTGGCGATATATAGAGTGTATATTTTACACTACTACTCCATGAATGATAATAGTAGTTTTTCTTATTTAAAATTATGAAATATCTTTTGTCGCTAGTGGTTATGGTATTTAGCTCCAGCTGCTTAATGCTTGCTGCACCTCACTATTATATTTATCAATCAACCCGCGAAACGCTAGATTCGATTGTGGTGATCTCTTAACCTTCAAGGCCCGACTACCAATACCGCTTTACAAAAATAAATGGGACATTGTTAAGGTTTTTGATCCTATACAATTGAGCTTTAAAAAATGATGCTAACAGAAAATGTTGATTTCTACCTAAAAGCCTATTATTCTCTTTACAAGAGTGAACGCTGGAATTAATAAAGATGAAAAATGTTAAATTAATTATTGTTAAAAGGTATCATCAAAATATAGCTGATGTAGATACCTTTATAATGTCGTCAAATGAACTGCTTATACCACTTCTCCCTCAAAAACCAATTTTGCGGGCCCGCATAAAAATACATTGGTAAATGTTTTACCATCATAATCGAATGCTACTTTAATATCGCCACCCAAAACCTTAATATCGGTTTTAATATGACCCGTTTGGTTTTTATGTTTGGCCATGGCCATGGCAACCGCCGTTACACCAGTGCCGCAAGCATAGGTTTCATCTTCAACACCGCGCTCGTAAGTGCGTACAAATAAATGATCGCCTTTATCTTCAACAAAGTTTACGTTTATACCTTTTTCTGCATATGTTGCATTATAGCGGATTTCTTTTCCTTCGATAAAAACGTCAAAATCTTTTAAATCACTTTGCAGTGCAACGTAATGTGGCGAACCTGTATTTAATACGTAGGCTTCACCATCTTTGGTAATGGTATCAACATCAATCATTTGTAGATCAACCCATTCTCCATTTTCTGAAATTCTGGCATAATGCGGACCGTCTACTGCCAAAAAGTTTGTTTCCCGATCGATAATGCCAAGCTGTTTGGCAAAGGCTACGATGCATCTGCCACCATTTCCGCACATACTTCCGGGCTTGCCGTCTGCATTGAAATAGTGCATTTCAAAATCATAATCTTCATGTTTAGTTATAAACATTAATCCATCGGCACCAACACCAAATCTTCTATGACATAATTGTTCAAATAGCTGATTGTCAATGTTTTTTAACGGACCATCAGTATGGTCTATTAAAATAAAATCGTTACCTGCGCCTTGGTATTTAAAGAAATTAATTTTCATGAAAGCTTCATTTTCTAATGCAATATTTGAAATGCAAAAAGCTAATTAATGATGTGTATTTGTTGATTTAACATTTTTTAACACAAAACTAAGTGCTTTGAGGATACAAATATCGTTTATATGGTATTAAATTTGAATAAACTTACTAAAGAAAATTTAAGCAGATGAGAACTGCTGGAGCACCATGCTTAAATCAAAATTAAAAACGCTCTTGCAAACAAGAACATTTAATAAATGAATATTATAAGCTAAACCATTAGCTAGCAAATTAGTTTATAATAAATCATGGCCGTTAAAAAACAATATACAAACACATGAAACCATTAAAAGCTAACCAATTTATAAAATAAAACTAGGCTTTTAATAGCTTCATGACCATTAAAAAAACAATATATAAGCACATGAAAAAAATATTAGGAATTACCGTGTTGGCTGCTTTTATAGGTGGGGCAGCAGCAATTGGAGGTTATAAACTATTTGAGCGTAACCAGACAGGCAGTACAATTACTGAGAAACAGAATTTGTATTTTGCCAATAACCCACTAAAAGTATCATCGGCTGGTGCTGCAGATTTTACTCAGGCGGCTGCAGCAGTGGCGCCTGGTGTAGTACACATCAAAACAACTTACGCTGCGCAGAGTGGTGGTGGCAGAGGTTCTTCCCCGTTTGATATGATGGAAGATTTCTTTGGCGGCGGTGGTCGTCAGATGCAGCGTCAACCAAGAGCCGCATCAGGTTCTGGTGTAATCATCAGTCAGGATGGCTATATCGTAACCAACAACCACGTGGTAGAAAATGCGGAGAAAGTTGAAGTGGTTTTAACAGACAGACGTAAGGTAGAGGCAAAAGTAATCGGCCGCGACCCAAATACAGATTTAGCATTGATTAAAGTAAATGCAACTGGTTTACCTGTAGTAAAAATGGGTAATTCGGATAATGTTCAGGTTGGAGAATGGGTATTGGCTGTTGGTTTTCCGTTAGATTTAAATACAACTGTAACAGCTGGTATTGTAAGTGCAAAAAACCGTAGCATCGGGATCATTGGCCGCGAGCAACAAGGTAATGAAATTACAGAAGAGGAATATCGCGAATACCAACGTACCGGTAAAAGACCAGATCGTCCAGCAAATACCAGTATCGAATCATTTATCCAAACAGATGCTGCCATTAACCCTGGTAACAGCGGTGGTGCCCTTGTAAATGCAAGTGGCGAATTGGTGGGTATTAATTCAGCAATTGCATCACAGAGCGGGTATAACCAAGGATATGGATTTGCAATTCCGGTTAACCTTGCCCGTAAAATTGTAGATGATTTTATGAAGTATGGTTCTGTTAAACGTGGTTATATTGGGGTTAACTTTGTGCCATTAAGTGGTGAGGAAAAACCAGAAGGCATTAAAACCAACGAAATAAGTGGTTTATATGTGAACGATGTAGTTGCTGGTGGCGGTGCTGCCGCAGCGGGCATTAAAGCAGGTGACGTAATCAAAAAAGTTGACGGCGTAGTGATCAACGATTCGCCTGATCTTCAAGAAAAAGTAGGTCGTTTAAATCCTGGCGATAAAGTTAAATTAACCGTGTTGAGAGATGGCGCACTTAAAGATTACACTGTAACTTTAAAAGGAGAAGCCAGCGTTGGTCTTACCGCTAAAAATGCTGCAGGTAAAAGCATAGAAGTTTCGAAACTGGGTGCAACCTTTGTTCCGGCTACTCAAGCGCAGAAATCGAAATATGGCATTAACAGTGGCGTGGTCGTAACATCAGTTACTACGGGTAAAGCTTTCGATAATATTGGGGTAGAAAAAGGTTTAATTATCACCAAAGTGAACGGACAACCTGTAAATTCTGTGGCAGATGTCCAAAAAGCATTGCCTTTAGGCAGAAATAACATGGTGAGTATTTCTGGTGTAAGTGAGCAAGGCTCGTATAACTACAGTTTCCCTGCCCAGTAATTCATTGTAATAAATAGTTAAAAAGGCTTCCCAAATTTAATTTGGGAAGCCTTTTTATTTAATCCTGGTTGATCGGTTCGTGGTTGGCGTGGCAGGCGTCTGCACATTCTTCGCAGGCTGCTGCGCATTGTCTGCAGTGTTCATGATCGTGCTTGCTACATTCTGCCGCGCAAAGCCTGCATATTTCTTCGCACAACAATAAATATTGATGCCCTATAATTGAATCTCTTTGCAATAATCTGGCCGCCTGCGTACAGATATCGGCACAATCCCTATCAAGTTTAATACAATTGATCATCATGTTGATATCTTCTTCTTTTAAGCAAGACGATGCACAATGTTCACAAGCTAGCGCACAATCCAGTAAGGTCTGGATCAATGCATGGTTGTTTCTCGTTTCCATATTGGTAATTATTTAGTGATACATGTTTTGTATAATCATATAACCTGCCAGCCACTTAAACAGTTTTGAAAATTGAGTTGATGCAATCCATTGGTTTGTATCACATAGACAAGCGCATTATCCAGTATAATCTCAACTTTTGTCACGTTGAGGGGAAATTTATTGTAGAAAAATCAATTGGAGTAACAGTTAAATTTTAAGTTGATAATATCCCGAGATAGATCGTCATTCCCAACTTGATCCGATGGCTATCGGATGGGGATCTTAATGCAAGGTTTCTTAAGATTAGCTCCGCTGAGCACTTCATGGTTCCCGCATGCGCGAGATCCGATAGCTAGCTATCGGATGACGGAAGTACTTGTAGACTCTGTCAATAGTAGTGTAATCAGGAGCCTTTTTACATCTAATCAATACAGTTAACTGTTAAAATATCTTAAATCTTAGTTACTTGACCTCATTTCTGATACATAAAATCAATATTCATCCGTTGTTCATAATCAAGATTTAGTTTCGCTGCTACTGATTGATCATCAGTTTTTGCCGATATAAATTAATTTTTTATTGTTCCATTGGAATCAGCAACCAAAACCGAATATTATGGCTTTAGCTAGTATTAACCTTCGCGTAAAACAATATTTCAATTTCATGTGCAGAACGGATTTTGAAAGACGAATATTTCATGATACTTATAAAGAATTTCAAAAAAGATCAAAAATCTATAGCTTAGATCAAAGCCTGCATACTTTTTCTCAGATGCAACAGGCCAATGAAAAGGCCATTACGCTAAATCAGAAACTTCAGTATTCGGTCATGAACAGCATTGCCGCATTAGATTATAAAATACCCGTTTTAAGTGATCTCGAAGATCATCCGATCCTTTTCAATTGTGCCGAATTGCATATTTATGCTTCTGATTTGTTAAACAAAGCAGCGCACGTCGTTTCCATCACTTATACCAGCCCGAAGTTAATTTTACATGAGATTGTTGGTGATTTGCTGATCTTAAGCTATAGTGATAGGGGTAATGAAACATTAGTTGTAAAAATTACCGAAAATGTGACGGTGAATGAGGAGCAGTGCGAAAGTGTGGTTTATAGCTAACGAAAGCTCTAATTGTGAAGGTTTACTTTTGAAATAACTTTGTTTTTTAGGCAGAAAAGTGAATGGGCGGAACCTATTTTGAACATAATTCGTGCTGAAACCAGGTAGTATGTCAATAATTGTTAGATTAAATTTGATCTTAAAAAGGGCTTAACAGGCATACAGACCATGTATTTGAGCGATATTATATAATAAAAAAAATAAAAAATTGATTTATAGGTATTTAACCTTATCTTTGGTAAAATTAAAATACAATACAATGCAACAAGGAACAGTAAAATTTTTTAATGAAACTAAAGGTTTCGGATTCATCACTCCATCTAATGGCGATGCCGAAATTTTTGTTCATGCTTCAGGCTTAATCGATAACATTCGCGAGAATGATACCGTAAACTACGATGTAGAAGAAGGTAGAAAAGGCCTAAACGCGGTAAATGTTAAAGTAGCTTAAGAAAACTCGAATACATAAATCGTAAAAAGTCCCGATGCAAATCGGGACTTTTTTTTATGCCATTCTTTTTTAAAAGTTAAGTTTTCTTATCATCTAATCTATTCCCATTAAGAAATTTAGGTAGTTAAGAGGATATTTGTTAATTTGGTGTTTAAATAAGTTTCTATTATAAACTTATTTGTCATCCCTAATTATTTGCTTAAAAGTTAATGCGGAAAAGCATGTTTTAACTCAACTAAATTAGGAAATGACTAAAAGAGAGGTTACACAGTTATCCTATGAGATAACGGGATTCGCAATTAAAGTTCATAAAATATTAGGTCCAGGTTTATTGGAAAGTGTTTATGAACGCTGCTTAAAATATGAATTGGAGAAAAACGGATATACAGTTGCTCAACAATTCGTACTGTCAGTAGAGTATGATGATTTAGAAATGGATTTAGATTTGCGGCCGGATTTATTTGTTAATAATTGTGTTGTAATAGAAATAAAGGCAATATCGAATATCTTACCTGTTCATCAGGCGCAACTCCAAACCTATATGAAACTTCTAGGTGCCCCACAGGGATTATTGATTAATTTTTTTACGGAGAATATTACTAAAAGTATAGTGCCGATCGTTAACGAATATTTCAAAATTCTACCTGATTAATAAGTTTGCAAGAAAAAGCGTATTTAAACCTTAATGACCTTAATTTCTTAATGGTCAAAACAATTATATAACACTTTACTAAAATTAAAAATTGATAATCGAAACCCTAAATAATCGCATATTCTTTCGATTAATTACGAATATGCTTTAGAATGTTTCTAAATAAATGTTTTATCGCTGTTTTGTCATAATCGTTTATAAATTAAACTCATAATTAGATACTTTTGCAAGAAATTTAGATATAAATCCTAATCAAATGAGTGGTTTCGGAAATGCACTTTCTTCATCAATAGGGAGAAAATACGTTATGGGTATTACAGGGATATTCCTGATACTCTTTTTAATTGTACATGCTGGTATTAATTCGTTAATATTTCTTGACGATAATGGTTTGAAATTTAATATTGGAGCGCATTTTATGGCTACCAATTGGATCATTAGAGCAGGGGAGTACATATTATTTTTAGGTTTGCTTGTGCATATTTACCAGGCAGTTAACCTTACAATTCAAAATAGAAAAGCCAGGCCAGTAGGTTACGCCGTTTATAATGGTAACGCCAATAGCAAGTGGTATAGCCGTTCTATGGGTTTATTAGGTACTTTACTACTGATTTTCCTTGTTATCCACCTGAAGGATTTTTGGGTAGTTTCCCGTTTTACCGGTATTCCAACTGTTGATGCAAACGGACATGAAGATTTATATGCCGTAATGAAAGAGAAGTTTCAGGATCCGGTTAGGGTTGCTGCTTACGTTTTATTAATGATTTCTCTTTGTTATCACTTATTACATGGTTTCGCTTCTGCATTTCAAACTATGGGATGGAACCATTCAAAATACAATGGAATTATTAAACGTGTTAGTGTATGGTATGCAGTAATTATTTCGATCGTATTTGCCTTAATGCCAATTGCAGTTTACACACATTTAATTGATTAAGTTTTAGCACACAAGATATGTCAGATATTAATTCAAATATTCCAGAAGGCGAATTAACCAGTAAATGGACAAAATATAAGTCTTCTGTGCCTTTGGTAAACCCATCGAACAAAAGAACTATTGAGGTAATTATTGTAGGTTCAGGTTTAGCAGGTGCTTCGGCAGCGGCTACTTTGGCTGAGATGGGTTACAAAGTAAAATGTTTCTGTTTTCAGGATTCACCACGTAGAGCACACTCTATCGCTGCTCAGGGTGGTATTAACGCAGCAAAAAACTATCAGAATGATGGTGATAGTGTTTATCGCCTTTTCTACGATACGATTAAAGGTGGCGATTACCGTGCCCGCGAAGCTAATGTGCATCGTTTGGCCGAAGTAAGTGCCAATATTATTGATCAGTGTGTGGCTCAGGGTGTGCCCTTAGCCCGCGAGTATGGTGGTTTGTTAGATAACCGTTCATTCGGTGGCACGCAGGTTCAACGTACTTTTTATGCCGCAGGTCAAACCGGTCAGCAATTATTATTAGGTGCATATTCTGCTTTAGAACGCCAGATTGGTATGGGTAAAGTAGAAATGTATACCCGCCACGAAATGCTTGAGGTTGTTAAAATTGATGGCAAAGCCCGTGGTATTATTGCCCGCAACTTAATTACAGGAGAAATCGAGCGTCATTTTGGTCATGCGGTAGTATTAGGGACGGGTGGCTACGGTAACGTATTCTATCTTTCTACCAATGCGATGGGCAGTAACGTTACTGCAGCCTGGAAAGCGCACAAACAAGGAGCTTATTTTGCAAATCCTTGCTATACGCAGATTCACCCAACCTGTATTCCGGTTTCTGGCGATCATCAATCTAAATTAACCTTAATGTCTGAGTCGTTACGTAACGATGGACGTATTTGGGTGCCTAAAAAGAAAGATGACAATCGTAAAGCTTCAGAAATTCCTGAAGATGAAAGAGATTATTACTTAGAACGCCGTTATCCTGCTTTTGGTAACCTGGTTCCCCGTGATGTAGCTTCACGTGCTGCGAAAGAGCGTTGTGATGCTGGTTATGGGGTAGGGGCTTCAAAATTGGCTGTTTATCTAGACTTTAAAGCCAATACAGAACGTTACGGAAAAATCGAAGCTGCTAAAGCTGGTAATCACAATCCGGATAAAGAAACCTGTATGCGTTTAGGTACTGCAGTGATCAAGGAAAAATATGGTAACCTGTTTGATATGTATGCGCAGATTACTGGTGAGAATCCTTATGAAACGCCGATGCGTATTTATCCAGCGGTTCACTATACCATGGGTGGTTTATGGGTTGATTATAACCTAATGACCTCTGTACCGGGATTATATTGCACAGGTGAAGCTAACTTCTCAGACCATGGTGCGAACCGTTTAGGTGCATCTGCTTTAATGCAAGGTTTGGCTGATGGTTATTTCGTTCTGCCTTACACTATTGGCGCTTATTTATCAAAAGAAATTTCGGTGAAAGCAATTCCTACAGATCACCCTGCCTTCGTAGAAGCTGAAGCCAGAGCAGTAGGTATTTTAAATACCCTCGTTAATATTAAAGGAACAAAGTCAGTAGATCATTTCCATAAACGTTTAGGCCACATTATGTGGGAGAAATGTGGTATGGCCCGTAACGAAAAAGGTTTAAATGAAGCCATTCAGGAAATCAGGGCATTACGTGCTGAATTCTGGAGTGATGTTCGTGTACCAGGAGTTGTTAATGAGCTTAATCCTGAATTGGAAAAAGCAGGCCGCGTAGCTGATTTTATCGAACTGGGCGAGTTGATGTGCATTGATGCCTTAAACCGTAACGAAAGTTGTGGTGGTCACTTCCGCGAAGAGTATCAGACAGAAGAAGGTGAAGCATTACGTGATGATGAGAACTATGCTTACGTTGCCGCTTGGGAATTTAAAGAAGGTGTAAACTTCGAACTTCATAAGGAAGAATTGAAGTTTGAAAATATTAAAGTTGCACAAAGAAGTTATAAATAGATAAGAGACGTGAGATGTGAGACATGAGATGAAAATCTCAATCTCATATCTAATTTCTCAAATCTCAAATCTGAGATACCATGAGTACAGGAAATATGAACTTAACGCTAAAAGTTTGGCGTCAAAAAAATAACAATACCAAAGGTGCTTTGGTAGATTATAAATTGGCCGATATTTCACCGGATATGTCTTTCTTAGAGATGTTCGATGTATTAAACGAACAATTGATTAACAAAGGTGAAGAGCCGGTTGTATTCGACCATGATTGCCGCGAAGGGATTTGCGGAATGTGTTCAATGTATATCAATGGCCGTCCGCACGGACCAAAAGATTTAGTTACTACCTGCCAGTTGCACATGCGCTCTTTCAAAGATGGCGATACCATAGTTGTTGAGCCTTGGAGAGCAGCCGCTTTTCCGGTAGTAAAAGATTTAACGGTAGATCGTTCGGCATTTGACCGGGTTATTGCTGCTGGTGGTTTTATTTCGGTAAACACTGGTAATGCACAGGACGCTAACAATTTGCCAATTCCTAAAATGCAGGCTGATGCAGCTTTCGAAGCGGCTGCCTGTATTGGTTGTGGTGCTTGTGTGGCAACTTGTAAAAATGCTTCGGCAATGTTATTTGTATCTGCTAAAATTTCTCAGTTGGCACTGTTGCCACAAGGCCAGCCTGAGCGTTACCGCAGGGTACAAAGCATGGTTGCGCAGATGGATGCCGAAGGTTTTGGTAATTGTACCAATACTGGTGCCTGTGAGGCCGAATGTCCTAAAGGAATCTCTTTGGAAAATATTGCCCGTATGAACCGAGATTTTGCATCTGCAAAATTTGTTTCAGAAGAAACCGTTTAAAAAATATACTGTGTATTCCGATTTATCGGAATTTTAAGCCTCCACCTAGTGGGGGCTTTTTAGTTTAAATTAAAGTTATTAGTGCAACATTAATTTGTACGTATTATTAAATTGAAAAACTATACTACTCCTGTTATTTAATGACTGGGCGAGAGCTAGTCATTAAATTGGTACTTTGTTAATGGTTATACGCTATTATGAAAACATATGAAACTTTAAATTTTGAAAGCGAAAGCTTGTACAATAAATTGACCTCAAAATAAAAGTTTGCGAAGGTTATAATAATCTTATGTTTGCATATTAAATTTTTGCATTTATTGAAATTTTATTCTGTAATATTTGTATGTATATTAAATATTTTCTAAATTTAGTCTTCCGAGACAGGAGAGAAAACACAAAACCCCGGCAAATTTGCTGGGGTTTTGTGTTTAGAGAAATTAACTTTTTATTGCATTCACAATTAGTTTTTCTGTGAGGCTGCATTTTTAGTCGTAGTCATTATTACTCCGTTTTTGCCTTTATCGCCATATATTTTTTGAGAACTGGCATCTTTTATCACCACAACAGATTTTATGGATTTTTCGTTTATGTTAGGATTGGTAACTTCTTTTCCATCTACCACGTAAAGGGGTTTTGCCTTGGGGTCAAAATCTCTGTTCAATAAATATCTTACTTCTTTATGCGTATTAATATTCGGTATTGAGGGGCGCACGCTAAATCCTGATACTTTTCCTTTTAAATCAGATTTGTTCATTTCTATTGGAGCGGCTTTAGGTGCATAATTATTGCTTAGTGCGCCAGTTTTGGTCTTAACGTCTATTACACCTGCAAAACCATCGGCGCCATATCGGGCCGTTGCCAAACTATCTTTTAAGATGCTTACAGATTCAATGTTATCTGGGTTGACCTCGTTAAGTGACGAAAGACCCCTTAAGTACTGTTTATTACCATCTATTATAATCAAAGCCTCATTGCAATAGGCGGCTACGCCTCTAAGTGTAATTTTGGTTGTTTTAGTACTATCTGCTTTTTGGGCAAACCCGGCTAAACTAAAGCCTATCATCATGCTCAATATAATTACTTTTTTCATATCGAATTTGATTAGAAGTTTCTTTGTCGTTCGAAAAAGTTAGTGTTTTTATCTATCGTAAACTCTTTTGGGTTGAGTGGCCGGAAAGTATTGCTTTTTGTACCTTTGCTGGTCACTAAAATCACTCCACCCTTAGCTTTTGGGCCGTATAGATCTACTGCAGTTTTATCTTTTAATACCTCCATTGATTCAATATCATTTGGATTAACTGTATTTAGCAGACTGTTATCTGATAATTTAACACCATCCAGAATAATTAGCGGGTCAATATTTGTACCATCCGTTAATCTGATTCTGTTGTTAGAAATGCTGCTCGTTTTGGTTTCTTTTGCAGGATCAGTAAGTGTGAAATTAATGTTGATATTATATTTTACCCTTACCGCTAAGCCATCTTTGATACCTGGGTTCCATTTTGGCGATTCTTTTAAAACCCTTACGGCCTCTTCGTCAGTTCCACTTCCTAAACCACGTGTAATTTGAATATCCGATAGCGCCCCGTCTTTCTCCACTATAAAACTAAGGAAAACCTTACCCTGGACATTGTTATCCTGCGCCATTTTTGGATACTTGATATTACTACCTACATAGTTATAAAATTTGTTGATGCCGCCCGGAAACTCCGGTTGTTTCTCAATAGAAACAAAATCATATACTTCGCCTGCATTTTCAGATTTTAAATCGTTTTTTTCTGTATCTTCAGGAAGATAGGATAAGATATTAATTTTGTTTAGCGCTATATATCCATCAGATTTTGGCAGCAGTTTATTCTTAAACTCTTCTGCAGATTCTGGAATGCTAAAGCTTACTGTCAAGGCGTATTCCCCATCAGCAACAGTTTTAAAACCTTTGTATAATAAAATTACTCTCATCAACTCTTCATCGCAGCCAGCACCTAGTTTTACATTTGATGAAATACGTGTAATCAGGCCTCCCTTTATGTTAAACTTTACTTGAGCATTACCTTGAATTTGATTGCTGTTTGCCGCTTTTGGATATCTGATGTTCTTTGTTAAAAATTGATAAAACCCTTTCCAGCTTGGATCTGTTTTGCCATCAACAAAAGTTTCGGGTGCCATAACAGTCTTCCCGGACGGACTAACTATATTTTCAACCATCTCTATTGGCTTATTCATTGGGATCTGATCAGTAATGGATAGCAATTTTTCGTTTTTACGTACAGTAGCTGATGCAAGTACAATGAGAAGTGCAAATAACGGAATAAAGATACCATACTTCAAAACAGCGATCTTTTTAGATCGCTCTTTATGAAGCATGAAGATTCTTTTTTTGATCAACGATTTTTCTAAAAATCCATTTGTTAAGGTATTTGGTGAAATACCAAAAGACTTACTGAGTAGCAACATGGCATATTGAGCTTTATCACCTTGAAACTCGGCAGCAAGTTCATCTGCCAGATACTCGTGAATATTTTTAATGGCTTTCTTATAAAGATAAATTACTGGATTTAACCAGGTAATAATTCCTATAATTTCGAAAAATAAAATATCCAGGGTATGCCATTGTTTGATGTGTGCTTCTTCATGAATATCAATCACATCCATTTGCGGTAATTCATGATCAATTACTTTTTTTCCAAAAAAAGAAAAAGCGGAGCCTGCCTTTCTTACACTTATGAGTTTTTTAACGGCTATTAAGTTAAATATGAACCTGACTAAAAAAAATGCAATTCCTGTGCAGTAGATATACACAAGGGCATTTCCCCAGTTAAAGCCATCATTACGTTCCGTTACAATGGTTGCTTTTGCCAATACGGCTTCCCAATTAACTGATGTATAAACCTGTTGCGCCGCCTTCTGTTCTGTTAACCACTCTAAACGGATAAATGGTGTGCATAAAGACAAAAGACCTGCAGCTACTAAATAAATACGGTTTAAAGTGAAGTACGTTTCCTTATCTAACAGTAATTTGTAAAAGCCGAAAAAAACAATTAAGTATAAGTTTACCTGTAATAGGTAGTGGGCAAAACTCATTTTGGCTTATGTTTAATCTGATTAATCATTTTTAAAATCTCATCAACATCACTTAAATCCAGTTTTTCTTCTTTAACAAAGAAAGAGAACATACTTTCTACAGAGTTTTCGAAGTAATTGCCTAACAGTTTTTCTGTAGCATGGCGTTTATATTCTTCTCTGCTGATTAAGGGATGGTACTGATGAGCCTTTCCGAAAGCCTCGTGACCGATAAAACCTTTGGTTTCTAAAATTCTAATGATTGTTGATACGGTATTGTATGCAGGCTTGGGGAGCGGTAGCTCGTGAATAACCTCTTTAACAAATGCTTTTTCCAATTGCCATAGAACCTGCATAATCTGCTCTTCCGCTTTAGTTAAATCTTTAATTTCCATAATAGTTAATAATAATAAGGATAATGGCAAATTAATTGCCTTAACTAAAGTTAAAACTAATTGGTTAGTTGCCCAAATTTTATCTAATAATTATTTGAAAATAGATAAGATAGTGCTTTTGTGCTATTTTAGGCGTTTTCTTTGAAAAGAGATAATGAAATTTTACTATATATCCTTCTGTAAATCAGTATTTTGATTGATCTCTGCATTAGATATTGATTAGGTTATTTTTGATGCCATACACCACTAACCCAGTACGCGATTTAATGTTTAGCTTGGCAAAAAGAGATTCCCTATAGTTGTCAACCGTTCTGGGGCTCACATTCATCAGATCGGCAATTTCTTTATAGGTAAGTTCTGTGCTGCAATATTGTAAAAAAGTAAGTTCTCTGGCAGAAAATGTTGGTTTAACATCTCCATCTTTTAAAGCCACTAAAAGTCTGCCTGATACGAGTTCATTTACATAAAATCCTTTGTCTACAATCACCTTAATAGCAGTTAATAAGTCAGAAGGTGTAGATTCTTTGAGCATATAACCTCCGGCACCTGCTTTAAGCATCCCAATTATTGCTTTTTCATCCTCTAGCATGCTAAGCGCAAGTACATGTACGTTTGGATAGTTGGCTTTAACCCATTTAGTAGTGGTAAAACCATCCATCACGGGCATGTTAATATCCATTAAAATAAGCTGAACTCCAGTATGCTGATTAATTTTAGTTTGAAGATCAGTGCCGTTCATGGCTTCGAACATCACTTCTATTTCATCAAATTCTTCTAATAAACTTGCTAATCCAGAGCGGAAAAGGGTATGATCATCAACAATGGCAATAGAAATACTTGGTCGTTGCATAATTTAGGGGTAGGGGATTTCAATTGAAATAGACGTACCTTCGCCAGGAGCCGAATTTAGGACTAATTTTCCATTGATCATCTCAATTCTTTTGTAAATAGAATTTAATCCCATCCCAGATTTTTTCATCTTCATTTCATTTGGGTCAAACCCTATACCATTATCCGCTACCTTTAAATGTAATTTATTTTTCTCAAGATACGTATCAATATGTATCTGTTTTGCCTGCGCATGTTTAATAATGTTGTTGATGATTTCCTGCAATAAACGAAGAATGATCAAATCTTTATCAGGGGAAGTGATCTGCAGATCTACCAAATGATTATTCACTTTTAGTTCATATGTTCCTGCCTTGTTAAGCCAGTTAATTTCCTGGTCTATGGCATGGCCAATGCCGCTCTCTACCAGTTGTTCACCATGTAATAGCTTGGCTAGCTCCCTTAATTCTTTAATGGATTTGTTAACAAGTGCCAGTGAATTGTCGATTTTCTTTCTGGCCTTCTCTTCATCGTTTACATTTACGGAGTTTAGCGTTAAGGTGGTAAGACTGAGCAACTGGCCAACATTGTCATGTAATTCGGTCGCGATGCTCTGCATGGTCTGGTCCTGTACCTCCACACGAGTTTGAAGCATCTCAGACTCAAATTTCTGCTGCATATTCTGCTTTTCCAGAAAATGATTCTTTTTATGCCGGTTGTACGATCTGATGTATAAAATCAAAAATACGGGTACGAGTAGAAATATTAGTGTAGCAATGGCTACTAAGAGTGCAATTTTCGTTGTTTCATTCTGCATATAAAGGAATATAACCAACAGCTATATAAAATCAGGTTTAATATGATATAAATGCAATACCTCAGGGTAGCAAAGCCTATAAGTTTAACGGTAAATAATCCATCAAAAAGATTTGACATGGTACTTCCGAAGTAATAAAACAAAACGCCTGTAACCCACCAAAATTCAGGATGTGTGCGAATCTCAATAAAGCTTTCATCTTTTAAGAGCAAGTAATAATAGTAAAGGCAAAAAAGTGTGAAAATCACCGACATTACAGTAATTGTAACCGTATTTAAATGTGAAAAAGATTGAGTAACTAAAAAGAAAATATAGGTGAGTATTATAGTGCCCAAGCTTATCAGAAATATAGGCTTGGCACTAACATATTTTTTTATGCAATGGTATAGACCATATAATATTGCGCTGATTTCAAAAATAATATAAATGTTAAATAGCCATAAATTGTGTATTCCTCTTATGGCTAAATAGGCTGCAGCCTCCTCTGTAACGAGCGCAATAGCTAAATAACAAGTGATTACTTTTCCAAAAGCATTTTTATCTTTCCATATTATAGCGAGTGCGACTATAAAGCAAATAACCTCTGCTATAAATATGGGCGATAAATACCTCATTGTCATAAGGTCGTACCATTGCACTGGTCAGGGCAGCCCTGTCCGCGGTTTCCAATATTGTCCAAATCATCTTCGTGGTCCTCTCCTCCATTGCCATTACCCACTTTTGATGTAGTTGGTACCAACAATAAAGTATTTTTACCTTCGTATGATTCAGGAACACCATCGATCGCTCCTTCTAAATATTGTGCAAAATAAATTCTTAATCCATCATATTTGCCTTCGCTCATTGATTTTGCGATGTCCAAAATCTGTTCAGCAGGAAACCATACTGCCTTTGTGTAAGATTCTGAAGGGGTCATACCATCTTTGGCATAGGCAATAACCATAGCCTTTGCAACCTTCGGGTCGATAGGTTCCATATTTAATTTTTCGCTCATAAAATTTAAAGGGTTTGTTTGTAAAGGCCTAAAAATCGATAATAATTAATGATCTATCAAGAAGTATTTGCAAATAAATACCGTAAAAACACCCTTTAATTTAGGGCGATTTACACTCGCATTATATTGGGTTTGTCCACTAATTTTGGTATACAATAGCGAGGAATAGTTTGTTATTGTAAATAATGAAGGCTGTCTACCCTATAAAACAAACATTTTAAACTGATATCAAAATAAGTCTGTTTTGATAAAGGCTGATTATTAGAAACTAATTAATTCTCTCAAAAATGATGAATAATATCCTATTGCAGGAAAATCATGGGGCGATTAGTGAAAGGGAAGTCGAAATTGTACATCTGTTATCAAGGGGGTACAATAGCAAAGAAATTGGTTCAATGCTTTTTATCAGCGAGCACACGGTTAATACGCACCGAAGAAATATGGTGAGAAAATTAGATCTTAAAAACTCTTATCAATTAATTGTCTGGGCTTTCAAAGAAAAAATATTATCTCTATAAGCGTAAAAAATACATATAACCTCTCAGTCTAAACAAGAAAGCCTGCTATTTGATCCTAAAGTCAAATCAGCAGGCTTTTATTTGTGGGTATGTTTACTATGGCACTTACTTTATGCTCTTTTTGGTTACAATAAAATAGCCGATGATGAAAAGAACTGAAGCATAGATTAAACTTGTCCATATTTCTTGTGTAAAAATAGAGAAAGCTAAGGGATCCATGCCTTTTTTTACTTTAGATATTCTTGAAGCAAGCGTTGGCAAAGAATAGGGAATCAGGTAAGCGTACTTCCAGCCTACATTGGCAGCAATAATGCCCATAATGGTGCCTACAAAGCCAATCCCCATTGGTTTAAGGAAATCGCTCCATAACAAACTCAATATAAATTGTAGCGATAAAATGCCCAAAGAAGCTAAAAATAATTTAGCGTAAGCGTTAATCAGGATATCTAATGGGTTATATTGATTAAAATTAAACGTAGGAACCAGTACCTGTAGTAAATTTCCAAATGCATAAGTAAGTGCAGCAAATAAAAACAAGCAAATGAATATTAACAATATAGCGTATAGGTATTTTGCTGCATAAATTGAAAATTTATTGAGTGGTTGGGCAAATAACATTTTCCATGTATCGTTCTTATGTTCGATATTATTGACCGAAAAAGCCATAAAAATAACGTAGAAAGGCATGATTAAGAATCCCATTACGCCTAGTGCTGCGCCGCTATATTGTGCCCATAAGAGCATTGGAGGGTAGTGGTTAGCAATGATTTTTTCAGCATTGTTATAAAAACCAGCGCTGATTAATCCACAAATAATAAGGGGTAATAATATGGCAGCCCAAAAGGCTAAGGTTTTTCTGGATTTGTAATATTCTGATACTAAGGAAATATAAAGAGCGTGCATGTTAATTGGTGTTAGTGATATCCAGGAATAAATTTTCGAGATCTTTTCGTTGCTGATATAGACTGCTCACCGTAAAACCGTTCTGGATTAATAATGTATTTAGTTCTCCGCTTTTTTGTGAAGACACAAATAGTACACTAATTACCTTCTCCGTTTTTGTGGTAACTTCATATCCCTGCTTTATTAATAGGGTGCTTGCGCTTTCGATATTGTCGACTTCGATTTCAAGCATGGGTTTGCTCAATAAATGAAGTTCGTTAATTGTACCCTGAAATAATAACTGGCCTTTATTTATAATGCCAACATGAGTTGCTGTTCTTTCTATTTCTGCTAATAGATGGCTTGAAACCAGTATTGTTTTTTGGTGTTTTGTGGCTAGATCGATCATGAGGTTACGAACCTCAATAATCCCATTTGGGTCCAATCCATTGGTAGGTTCATCAAGTAAGAGTAATTCTGGATCTGAAATTAGTGCCTGCGCAATGCCCAGCCGTTGTTTCATGCCTAGCGAATATTTGTTAGCTTTTTTATTTGCTGCTTCTGCTAACCCTACCAGCGACAGCATTTCATCGGCCTTTGCTTTTTTAATACCCAGTAGGATACAACGGTTAACCAGGTTTTCTTTTCCGGTTAAATGACCATAAATGGCCGGTTGTTCTACTAATGCACCTATACGTTTAAGAATCGCTATACGGTTGCTGTTTATTTCTTTACCAAATATAAATACCTGATCGGACGGTGACTTCAATAGGTTTAGTAGGATTTTTATGGTGGTTGTTTTACCAGCGCCATTTGGGCCTAAAAACCCGTATATGCTTCCATTCGGTACTTGTAAAGATAAATCTTTTACTATTGTCTGGTTGCCGAAGTTAAAGTTTAGACCTACGGTTTCGATAGCGTAATTACCCATTACACCTATTTGAAAATAGCAGTTGCCTGTTTCACCATAGAACCAGTTGTTTTTGTAGGTTTTACAACTATTTCTGCATCATTCTGATTGGTGTTAACGGTAAGTGTTAAAATAATCATCATAAATACTGGTACTAATAAAAGTAAAAATGGCGATGTGTTTGCTAACTTTTTCATGATCGATAGTTTTATTTGAGAGATTGTGAAAAGACCATCAGTAATTACTGTTTGATTTTTTAAGTTGATTGCTGATGATGTTTTCATTTTGTTTTCGTTTTGATGATTCAAAGAAACTCAAGAAAAATAACCTGCTAAAATCTATTATACCAAGTGTTCAAGATTCTAGATCAACAGAACATTTTTGGCGTTTGTCGATAAAATTTGCCTTTTGGACCGTTCGTAGAAAAAAAATGCCCGTTGGTAGATTGTGTAAGTAAATCGATAAAACTTTATTTATTTTGTGAGCATGATAGGATATGATTCTATATATTCTTCATAACCATTAATATATTTCTAATGAAACAAAGTAAGGGTCCTTTAATATTGCACGCTATTTTCTGGGCAATTATCGTTATGCTAATTGTTGGGGTAAATATTTTTGATACTTCAATACATACCGCCAAGGACTATTTTATCAGCTATATCGCATACGGAATAATAAATATTTCTATTTTCTATATTAATTACATTTTCTTAATCCCCGAACTAATCAAAAAAAGGAAGAAGTATTTTATCTATGTACTGGCATTCCTATCGTTGATTGCAGTTTCTGTTGTGGCTAAAACAGCAATTGCGGTTTTGTATCCGGATGATGTATTGACCAACGTTAGTGCTAAAGGTAAACGAATGGAGATACCGGTACATAGTTTTGTGATTATGGTTACTTTTCTATCCGGCTTTTTCTTAATTTGTAGCTGTATTATCAAATTTACTATTGATTGGTTTGCAAGTGAGCGGATACAACGGAACCTGGAAAGTGAGCGCCGTGAGATGGAACTTCAGTTTTTGAAGTCGCAGCTAAATCCACATTTTCTTTTCAACTCGCTTAATAATATCTATTCACTGGCTTATCAAAAATCAGATAAAACAGCTGATGCGATTATGAAGCTTTCTGAGATTATGCGGTACATGATTTATGAAAGCAATACGCCCACAGTTGCCTTAAGCAAGGAAGTAGATTATTTAACCAGTTATATCGAACTGCAAAAAATACGGTTTAAAGATGGTGCCTATATCGAACTCACTTTAAACGGCGAGATTGATAATCAGAAAATTGTTCCTTTGATGCTAATTTCTTTTGTAGAAAATGCATTTAAACATGGCGTAGTAACCGATCCGGCAGAACCCGTAAAGATCAATATCATTGCCAACCAGAAGATTTTGCATTTTAGTGTAGTGAATAAAAAGAACCAACAGAATAAAGATGCCCAGGGTGGGGTTGGTTTAACCAATGTAGAACGGCGGTTACAATTAGTTTATCCTGATAGATATAAATTAAATGTTGTAAATTCGGCTACTCATTATACCTGTGAACTGATGATTGACATATAATCCGCGATAGCCAAACATAAACCGGATAAAATCATTAATTAAAATAATAACCTAAAATGAACCTAAACTGTATTGTTGTTGATGATGAGCCTTTAGCGCTTGATATTTTACAGGATTATATTTCTAAGGTACCTTTTTTAACTATGGTTAAAAGGTGCGAAAACCCTATTGAAGCTTTGCAGATTGTTCAGGGTGGTGGAATTGATTTGGTGTTTTTGGATATTCAGATGCCCGAATTAACCGGAATCCAGTTTTTAAAAATCGCCGGCAATAAATGCCACTATATATTAACTACCGCTTACCCACAGTATGCTTTGGAAAGTTACGACCTCAATGTTTCTGATTATTTGTTAAAACCTATTGCATTTGATCGTTTTTATAAAGCGGTAGAAAAAGTACATAATCAGGTAAAACCGGTTGAAGTTCCTGCCAGTGTAGCACAACCCATTGTTACACCTGCACCATTTTCGGGCTCACCAAACCCGGTTCAGGATTATATTTTCGTGAAAACGGAACATAAAATTCAAAAAATCTACCTGCACGATATTTTATTTATTGAAGGCTTAAAGGATTACATTTCAATTTTTACCAAGGATGAGCGTGTAATTACCCTGCAGAGCATGAAAAAGATGGAAGAAGCTTTGCCTCAAAGTCAGTTTATCCGCGTGCATAAATCTTATATTGTAGCGGTTGATAAGATTGAAAGTATTGAGCGTAGCCGCATCACCATTAACCAGAAAATTATTCCTGTAGGCGATACTTACCGCGATGAATTTTTTAGGGTGATTGGAAATAAGAATATTTAGAGCGATTGGCGTTAGCGCTTAACCGGTTTAACCATTTTGTTGCCACAGATTCACAGAAATACCGAGCACCTAACCAAAAAATCGTCATTTCGAGCGGAGTGCAACGCAGTCGAGAAATCTGTTTAGGTAGATATTTCCATTTCGCTGCACTACAGAGATGACGATCATTCTATGGAAACCTGTCTATGCTGTCGGAATCGAAGAATCCTTAATGAGATTAATAAAATTATAACGTAGCTGGCTGTGCCATCGGCTGGCCCAGAACTTTCCTGATTTCGTTTTCGACTTCCAAAGTAATATCGTTTGCTGATTTTACGCCCGGTTCTATCGGCTTTAAAACGGTCCATTTTAAAGCATGACCTGTGGTTAAAGGGAACATGCCAAAGCGGACAATTTTCCATGAGTTTTCTATGGCCACCGGAACGATTAAAGCATTAGGCACTACTTTTAATAGGGTAGCAATACCGCCAAATTGGAATGTTTTCAATTGTCCGTCTTTTGCCCGGGTTCCTTCCGGGAAAATAACGGTGCTCCAATTATGTTCTTTCATTCTGCGGCCAAGTTTGATAATTTCAGAAATGGCCTGCTTGTTATCTTTCCGGTTGATGTTTGCTCCACCACCCAAACGCAGGTTAATAGATATTGATGGAATGCCTTTGGTCAGCTCGATTTTAGAAATAAATTTTGCGCTGTATTTTCTTAGGAACCAAATTAACGAGGGAATATCGTACATGCTTTGGTGGTTTGCTGCAAAAATAATAGGCCTGTCTGTCGGCAGTTCGTATTCGTTTTTAAAACGAATTGAATTAAAAAGGAAAATCTGGCAATAGGTAAGAAAAAAATTAAGGAGATCTACTGAAACCTTATGTGCCTTATAGCCAAAAAGCTTAAAACAAAGCCATTGTATCGGGTGGAAGATGCAAAGGGTTAATCCAAATAAAAAATAAAATATAGGACTTAAAATATATCCGAAAAGCTTGCTCATCTGGTTGATTAATACGTGGCAAAGATAATAATAAATTATTCTGGTTCTTTGAAGATGTATTTTTCTTCATATTCGATCTCAAACATTTTTAAGAAGTTGCTGTATTCCTCTAAAAAGGTCTTCTTTTTATGGTGTTGTTCCTGGTTTTGGATATATTGAATAACCTGTTGGATATGGCTTTTTGAATAGGAAAATGCACCATAGCCTTCTTGCCAGGCAAATTTTCCTGAGCAGAATCCCTGGCCGTTTATCCACTTAGAACTTTCAGTTTTTACATTTTGGATCAAGCTAGAAATAGATTGGTGCGGACGCATGCCGATAAAAATGTGTATATGATCGGGCATACAATTAATCTGGATCATTTTATGGTTATTCGCCTGAAATATTCCGGTAATATACTTCAGGAGCCTTTCTTTCCAATCTGCTTTGATTAATGCAGCCCTGAATTTAACTGCAAACACAAATTGAATATGCAATTGGGTGTATGTATTTGGCATGGTATTATAAATTAAATCAATATCAATTTTCTTCTGGAACTAAAATTCCTAGCTAGAATTTGTTCTTATGAACTTTAAATTTTAGGATGATTTAATTTTTTTTGGGATTACGTCAGCGATTTAAACAAGGCCTTTAAAAATGTGATGTACGGTAATCTTTGATTAAATTAAAAATTATTTTCTGATTTTATTAAATCCAAAGCCTTTTTATTTACACGAAACGTTCCTACGGAACGAAAATCCTGATTGTATTATTTTTTCTACCAAGGATTTGTTCCTACGGAACAGCATAAGAAATTGCTGAGGTGTATCCGCAATCCTGTTATGTCTTCGAACTTTAAAAAATTAGGTCTGTTAAAAGGTATTGAAATGCTTTTTTTAATTTTGAATTAAATTATAAATTTTCTGCTTTTACCAAATCCTAGGCCTTTGTTAACACAAAATGTTCCTGCGGAACAAAATGCTAACCGTATTATTTTTGTACAAAGAATTTTTCCTCCGGATCGGTATAAGAAATTGCTGAGATGTTTGGAGGGAATAATAATTTTATCAAGTGTATTCTATCTGAAAAATGTCCCATCGGGACATATGCTGGGTAGAAAAATATGTAATATTTTTTATGTTCCGTTAGGAACATTTGGTGGTTATGGTCATTACAATTCCCCATTTATCAGCATAAGCTTCGCTTTTAAAATTGCAGCTACACTCATCGAGTCTGTAATTTTCCCATCTAACACCATTTGGTAAACCTCGCTGAAGGGCAATTTTTTTACAACGAGCTGTTCTGTCTCTTCAGGCATGGCAATACCTTGAATAAGATCGGTGGCGATATAGATGATGCTTAATTCGTCGCTTACAGAGTTAGAAAGATGCATCCTTTGGATCTCTTTCCAATTTCGGGCACTCATCCCCGTTTCTTCCAGTAATTCTCTTCTTGCACTTTCTGATGGTTCTTCATGGAGTGGCCCTCCGCCTTCGGGAATTTCCCAGCTATAGGCATTTAACGCATATCGGTATTGACCAACCAGCCAGGTATTGTAGTTTTCATCTAATGGAAGAATGCCTATGGCCAGGTTCTTAAAATGAACGGTTCCGTAAATTCCTTGCCCGCCAGATGGGTTAATCACCTGTTGTTCGGTTAAACGGATCCAGTTGTTATCGTATTTTACTTCGCTCTCCAGCGTTCTCCAGGGGTTAGTTTCTTCCATGATCGCAAGATAAGCAATCATCTTATTTTATAGTGCCAAATGAAGATTTCTTCAATTGACTGATGTATAAAAAGCTATACCAGAATCAGGTGTCGGCTGGAGCATTATAAAATGGAGAAATCTTTAACTATGTTAAAAGATTTCTCCACTGAGGTCGAAATGACGGGTTACCTTGGTTATTAAAATGATCCTTCATCAGGGCGGTTGTCCTGCTCTTCTTTTTTCTTTTTATTCGTGCCGGTAAAGGTAGTTTTTCCAAAGCGGTAAGAGAAAGTTAAATTTCCCATCGTTCCCTGAAACTGGCGTTCAAAATCAACAATGGTGGCTCTGTCTTCAGTGGTCATGCTCCATCTTCTGGTATTAAATACATCTCTAACATTGAAACTTAACGACGCTTTTTTGTTCGGGAAATCGTATTTGGCCCCACCATCAATTCCATACATGGCATTGCGTTTTCCCTGTGCCATCACTTCTGGAGCCCTGTAATCGCCGCGCACCTGTAACGATAAATTTTTAACTACAGTTAAATTTCCGGTCAGGTTGGCGTTCCAGCTAAAGCCACTGCTTGATGGGATGTCAAACCGTGCATCGCCAGCAAATTTTGCCTGGTACAGGTTTACGTTTGTGGTGAAATTTAAAGCTTTAATCAGGTCGAAACGGCCAATTAATTCTAAACCACTATTAATCTGGTTGGTTAAATTTTGAGGGGTTGAGGTAATAATTCCATTAACCGGTGTACTTCTTACGCGCTGAATCACATCATTGGTTTGACGGAAATACAAGCTTGAGGTTAAGGTTACTTTTTTCCAGTATTTGCTATAACCCAGTTCGAATGAGTGTACATCTTCCGGTAATAAATTCGGGTTACCACCTCTATAGTTTAATGGATCGGAAACATCTAAAAATGGATTAGTATCCCATGGACGTGGACGGTTTACACGACGGGTATAACTTAGTTGAAGCTGGTTATCGCCTTTCAGTTTCTGCGTTAAGAATACGCTTGGGTATATCCTTTTGTAGTGGATATTTCCCTCGGCAGTGGTTAATACATTATTCGTGTAGCCTTCTAAATGCGTGTCTAAACGAGCATCTTCTCCCCGTAAACCTATTTGATAACCAAAATCTTTAATCTGGTTCTGGTAATTGAAATATAGGGCATGCACCTGGTCTTTACTATCAAAACCATTGATTAATTTATTATTACTGATATAGATACTGCTATTGGTCAGGATAGAATCTGCATATTGATCATTTTCTCCTAAGCGGATCTGGCTACGGTAACCCACTTCAATTTTACCCGCTTTACCCACAGGCAAGGCATAATCCGTTTGGATATTATAGTTGGTGTTGTTACCGGTATTAAATACACGCTGTAAACTCAAAGTTTCATCAAGGGGTACGCCGTTACGGTTAGTAGTATTGGTACTGTAATACTGATCATTATTGTTGGTACCATAAGAATAACCAAAATTAAAGGTTAGTTCTTCTTTCGGTTTCTTAAACTTCTGTACGTAATCTAAATTTGCATCATAACTTGATCCAAAACCATCGGTGTTATTTGTTCTGTTGCTGAACAGAACCGGCAATTGGTTTTTATCTAATTGCCTGATGTCGAGCTGCTCATTGCGTTCATTTTCTCTTGAGTTAAAACCACCCGATAAGCTGATCACACTTTTTGGTGCTAAATAATAATCTATGCCTGCTTTGGCATTGTGTCCTTTGTCCAATGAGCTGGAAACTGTATTTTGGCTCGCAAACCTTGTTCTTAATGAATCTGATTTATAGGTAATGTCTTGAAAGCCACCGCCAACTCGATTGCCATAACGATAGCCATAGTTTCCATAAATATTCACTTTGCTGTTCTGAAAACTTAAGTTGGTATTGGCATTATAGTTATCGCGGTTACCTGCCGTTAAAGCAACTGAACCGTTAAAACCAAGTTTTGTATTTTTCTTAAGTACAATATTAATAATACCTGATTGGCCTTCGGCATCGTATTTCGCTGATGGGTTGGTGATTACTTCAACACTCTCAATAGAGCTGGCCGGGATAGATTGCAGGATTTGTGCTACATTGCCGCCAGCGATTAAAGATGGCTTTCCATCAATTAATACTTTAACACCTGAAGAGCCACGTAAACTCACATTGCCATCCATATCGGTAGAAACAGAAGGAACATTTTGTAATAAATCGCCAGCAGAACCGCCCTCGCTGATTACGCTCTGATCTACAGCGAAAATCTTTTTATCGATTCCCATTTGCATGCCCTGTTTTTGCCCGGTTATGGTAATTTCGCTTAATACATTACCTTTCGCCGTATTCATTTTAATGTCGCCAAAATTTAAGGTACCTGTGCTCGCTGTTATCGTTACATTATCCCTCACCATGGTCTGGTAACCCACAAAACTAATTTTAAAAGTAAAGGTTCCTGTAGGGATATCGGTCATCACAAAAGCACCGTTTACATCGGTTTGCGCTATTTTTGCGTTTTTGGCCGTCGCTTTATCTATTAAAACTGCTGTAGCAAACGGAATGGTTTCTTGTGTTTTTGCATCTTTAAGTACTCCGGTAATTTTTGCCTTTCCGCCTGTTTGTGCGAAAAGGTTAAATGATAAGCTTAAAAGTAAAAGGGTAATCTGTATAGTTCTTGATTGTAAAAGTCTCATTAAAAATAAAATTTCGTGTGTTTTTATAAAGGGAGACAAAGTAACGGCAACTAAGTTTAATAAACGGGCCGTAACTATTTTATTACAGGTATTTTATAGTAATATTTTTGTGGGGTAGTATTCGCCTTAAAGTTAGCGATAAGCTTCTTAGTGGCCGTTTTCAATTAAGCGTTCGCGGTTATTGGTTTTATAAAAACTATAAACGAATATTACAATTGAACGATTTACAAAATGTTACTTTTGTTTATCACATTGAGCATAAATGAACAGATGAAAAAAATATTAATTGTTGATGATCTGCACCCTGCATTTAAAGAGCAGGCCGTTGCCATGGGCTACCAGGTTGATGATGAACCACAGATTACCCGCCAACAAACATTAGATAAAATAAAGGATTATACGGGGATTGCCGTACGTACCAAATTTCGAATTGATGCCGAGATTTTTGCTGCTGCTACAAATTTAAAATTTGTGGCCCGGGCGGGGGCTGGTTTGGATAATATTGATGATAAAATTGCCTTTGAAAGAAATATTGAACTGATTAATGCACCCGAAGGCAACTGCGATGCTGTTGGCGAACATGCCATAGGTTTGCTTTTATCGTTAATGAACAACTTCCGCAGGGCCGATACCGAAATTAGAAATGGTGTTTGGGACCGGGAAGGAAACCGCGGTTACGAATTGAAAGGGAAAAAGGTTGGCATTATCGGTTATGGTTTTATGGGACAAAGTTTTGCCAGAAAGCTGGCTGGTTTTGAGGTTGATGTAATGGCTTATGATAAGTATAAAACAGGCTTTTCTAATGCTTTTGCCCGTGAGGTGAGTATGGAAGAAATTGTAAAATACAGCGATATAGTGAGTTTGCATATTCCTTTGACAGCAGAAACCAGACAAATGGTTGATGACGAATATTTCTTTCATTTTAAAAAGCCGATTTTCTTTATCAATACAGCCAGAGGAGAGATTGTAAATACCACCGCAGTGCTGAATGCAATTAAAAACGGAAAAATTTTGGGTGCTGGATTGGATGTGCTGCAAACGGAAAAATTCCCGGCCTTGGGCGAACAGCCCTGGTACGATGATTTAAAGCATAATAATCAAGTGATTTTAACCCCGCATGTTGGTGGCTGGACGTTTGATTCGTACCGTAAAATTTCGGAAGTCTTAGCGGATAAATTGAAAGCGCTTAATTTTTAACTAACATGACCTAGCAAGGTTCGTTGACAGTATTCCGAACTTTAATGGCAAGGACATTGCCCCACCTCAGGAAACTGTTGTTAACTAAACCTGATAGAACGGAAAGCCCGGAGCGCCGCGAGGACTTGGAGAGATAGCAGGGCTTTCGGAACCGAAGCATCACCAACCCTGATTTTCAAATTAATATTCATCACCTATAAAGACCTATGAGGTTTTCGAAACTTCATAGGTCTGAAAGTAGGGCGAATAATAGGAAAATCTCCATTTTATTTTCTAAATTGGCTATATAATCTAACCAATTTTATCATGCCGAAAGATCACTTATATTCTACCACAGTTACCTGGACGGGCAATAAAGGCTCGGGCACAATGGATTACCGTTCGTACGATCGTGATTATGTAATTTCAGTAAAAGGCAAAGCCAATATTTCCGGATCCTCAGATTCTACCTTTTTAGGTGATAAATCTAAATATAACCCTGAAGACCTCTTATTGGCATCAATTTCCAGCTGCCACATGCTCTGGTATTTGCATCTATGCTCTAAAAACGAAATCGTAGTCATCGATTATAAAGATGAAGCAGTAGGTACAATGGAAGAGTTGGCTGATGGAAGCGGAAGATTTAAAGAAGTTACGCTTCATCCGCAGGTTTTAATAGCTGATAAAGCTCATTATGAACTTGCAGCAACGCTGCATCATGAAGCCAATAAAATGTGTTTTATTGCCAATTCATTAAATTTCCCGGTTAAACACCAGCCAGTTATCAGTTATTAATCAACAGTTTTCAGTTGGCAGTTTCATAACTGCCAACTGAAAACTGCCAGCTGTTAACTATTTCGCTTCCCAAACATTGTCTTTCGGCGTAGCATCTACATAAATGCCATTATCCAAAGTAACTGACTTTACTTTTTTAGCAGTACTCAGCAAGATGTTCAACTCTTTTAGATTGGCTTTCCAAACTGCCGGACTTTTGTGGATGGTTTCGGTTTTTCCATCGGTATAGGTCACAATCATATCAAATGGAATGGCAAATCCGCCCACATTTTTAACCGTTACGGTCGATTTTCCTTTTGCAGTTGTTACTTTGCTAATGGCTAAATCGAGGTAATTATTGGTAAAGAACCAGTTTTGGAAAAACCAGTTTAAATTCTGCCCGGAACCTGCATTCATAGAGTTAAAGTAATCCCATGGAATAGGATGCTTGCCATTCCAGTTGCTCATATAGGTATGTAGTGCTTTTTTAAATAAATCATCGCCCAGCATATCCTTAAGCGCCAGGTAAGATAATGAAGCTTTACCGTAAGAATTATTGCCATAACCTGCGCCAGAAACCTGATCAGACATTGAAATTACAGGTTGGTCTTCTTCTGCAGATTTATCATTAATATAGTTGTTCACTCTAAATTTCCTGTAAAAATCATCAGCAGCCTGTTTACCATGCTCGGCAATGCCGATTAAATATTCGAATGTGGTGGCCCAGCCTTCATCCATGTAGGCATAACGGGTTTCGTTAATGCCCATATAAAATGGGAAATAAGTATGTGCCACTTCGTGGTCCTGAACCAGTTGTGCAAATACAGGGTCGCCAAATTGCGAATCGTTCACCATCATCGGATACTCCATATCTGCAAAACCCTGAAAAGCAATGGTTTTTACATAAGGATAGGGGATGCCCGGCCAATTGTTCGAAAACCAGTCTAACGCGTTAAGATTGTATTTAACCGAATTGATAAAGTCCTTTCCTGTAGTTGGGTTATAAGCAGCCTGGGCACTGGCACGGCGATTGGTTTTTTTATCTACAATTACGCTGGCACCGTCCCAAACATAGTGGTTGCTTAAGGCAAAGGTTACATCGGTAATGTGGTTTACCGCGAATTTCCAGGTGTTCCAGTCCTTTTGTTGCGTTACCTTCCCATCTTTCATTTCCTGTTCGGTAGCAATATGGATGACTTCATCACCGTTATATGATTTTTTTAAACGTGCAGAAATCTCCGGTTGCAATACTTCATCCGGATTCAGGAAATCTCCGGTTGCATATACTACATAGTTTTTAGGAGCTTTGATCGTGAATTCGTAATCGTTAAAGTCGTTATAAAATTCAGCCCTATCCGTGTGTGGAATGCGGTCCCAGCCATTATAGTCATCGTATACTGATATACGGGGGTAGCTGTAAGCCACAAAAAATGAGTTTGGATCAATCTGTCCCTCTCGTCCGCTTTCTTTTGATAAGGGGTAATCCCACTCGATTTTGACCGTCATTTTCGATTTTGGCAATAAGGGCTTTTTCAGCGCTACATTACCAACTGTTCCCCAGTTTTTGCTGTCCACTTTGTATTTTTGGCCATCTATCCAAAAAGCCTTAATATCTAAGCCTGTGCTTAAAAAATCTTCACTTACCGCACCGCTTCTTGGTGAGGTGGGTTTGTGTAAGTTGTTTACAAAGCGGATGGCCAGATTTTTTAAGGTATCGGAACTGTTGTTGCTGTATAAAATTTCCTCTTTACCGCTAACCACTTTGGCTTCGGCATCTACCTGAATATCCATGTTGTATTTACCATGGTTTTGCCAATAATTAGGGCCAGGTTTCCCATTCATCGCACGCGTACCTTTTGCATAGGCTGCTTTGATGTTCCTGGGCATGTAAAGTTCCTGTGCAGAAACCGTATACCCACTCAGGCAAACGAGGAGAGCAATAGAAAATAACTTTTTCATTTTTTAAGAATAATTTGAGCTAAAATAAAACTAATGATTGGATTTTGAGTACGTGTATGATTGAATGTTACGTATCGGCTTAATTTTGTTTCTAAAGTGAGCGGGTTGATGTAAAAAAGGGGGCTGAAATCTAAAAATTCCGTTAAATGTTAATCTTTTATTTGCTTTTGTAATTTCCACATTTTATCTTCGTTATAATTGAAGCAAGACTATGTAGCAAACCAACTATATAGTCTTGTTTGTTTTTTATGGCGTTTGAATAAAATTAATAGAGCAATGACAGAGGTAACATATTATACCCAAGAAGGGTTAGATAAATTGAAAGAGGAAGTTCATTATTTAACTACCACCGGTCGTCAGCTAATATCTAAAGCAATTGCAGAAGCAAGGGATAAAGGTGATTTATCGGAGAATGCCGAATACGATGCCGCAAAAGAAGCGCAGGGATTGCATGAAGCAAAAATAGCAAAACTAAAAAATACGTTGGCAAATGCCCGTTTAATTGATGAGTCTAAGCTGGATTTATCAAAAGTATTGGCATTATCTATTGTAAAAATAAAAAATGTTAAAAACGGTGCGACCATGACTTACCAGTTGGTGGCAGAAAGTGAAGCCGATCTAAAAACCGGAAAAATTTCTGTTAAATCGCCAATTGCACAAGGTTTGCTGGGTAAATCGGTAGGCGAATTTGCCGAAATCGAAGTGCCGGCAGGCAAAATGCAGTTTGAAGTGCTCGAAATTTCCAGATAAGGCAGAAGGTGGAGGGTTTAAGTCTTAAGGCATATCCTCCGCTATAAAAACCCTAAGCCTCACACCCTAAACCCTATACCACAAATGACTATCTTTTCAAAAATCGTTGCAGGCGAAATCCCTGCCCATGTTGTTGCTGAAACAGTAGAATATTTAGCATTTTTAGATGTTTCTCCATTAACGGCCGGCCATGTGCTGGTGATCCCGAAAATTGAAGTGGATTACGTCTTCGATATGGATGAAGATCTGTATGTTGGTTTGTGGATGTTTGCAAAAATTGTAGCCAAGGGTGTTAAAATAGCATTTCCTTGCAAAAAAGTGGGCGTTTCGGTAATTGGACTCGAGGTTCCGCATACGCATATTCATTTAATTCCGATGAATAACGTGAGTGATATGAATTTCAGCAAAGAAAAATTAAAGCCAAGCAATGAAGAATTGGCTGAAGCAGCTGAAAAAATTAAACAAGCCTTATTAGAGGTATAAAAAAGGCCGGCTGCGAAAACACAGCCGGCCATTCTACCCGCCTAACCCAAGTGTTTTTATTGTGCAGGGGCAACAGTTGCGTTTAACTGTAATACCGGCCAAGTTAATCCAGGTCCTTTTCCAATTACTATTCCCAGGTTATCTCCTCTTTTTACATCTGATGCCCAGTAGTATAATGGCCATCCTTTATAGGTTAATTGTTTTTTACCTATTGTGGCTATAGTAATTACGCCAACATCAGTTTTTGCAATGGCCGAGGGCACACTAAGCAATTCAGATTCATACACTGGCCAGATACCTTCTTGAGCTGCACTCCTGGTGTATGTATTTACACCGTTTTTGTCTGGTGCAAAAGCATACAAAGTACGCCCTTTGCTATCGGTTAAGTAAATGGTTTTTCCATCACCAACCGCATAAGTACTGGTGTAATTGATATTGTTCCCTGTTAACTGCGCATTCGCTAACATTAACGAATAATCGGGCTTCGCTACAAACCAGATTCCACCAACACCATCCCCTTTAATTTCACCTTTTGCAGCATCGCCAGCAAAATAGTAAAGCGGATATCCGCGATAAGTACTCTGTTTACGGCCATCAGCACGGGTAACTTCACCAACTTCAGTTTTGTTCAGGTTTAAGTCTGTACTGGCATCGGCTGAATAATAAAGAGGCCAGGTGGTTTCGCAACCACCTATACAGGTTGGTGTACCTGCAGCATCGTTGGCAAAAAAGTATAAGGTTTTGCCGTCTTTATCTGTTAATACTGATCCGAATTTGGCATCGGTTGCCAATTGGATTCCTTTATTGTTGTTAACAGGTGGGGTTGTTGGTTCGTCTGAGCTGCTTTTTTTGCAGGCAGTAAATACTATAGCTATACAAAGTACCGCCAATAGATTTCTTTTTAAGTAGATTAGCATAAGATTTTTGTTTTTAGTTTTAACTTTAATAAAAATTGATATGCTGCTATTACGCCCACAAGTTTTAAATGGTTGCTTCCATCATGAAGATTTTTAAACCAAGATGAATACTGTAAAATATTTTTAGAAAAATTGATTTTTTGAAGCAACCTTTCGTTGTTCCTCATCGTAATGTGTTTTGAAAGGAGAGTTTGTGACCGCTAACCGCGACAAAGAAGACATTCTTATACAAAAGTATGTTCAAGGCTGCATTAGAAATGAAAGAGATAGTCAAAAAGCGCTATATCAACATTTCTATAGCTTTGCTATGGGTATCTGTTTGCGCTATGCTAACGATCGGTTGGATGCCGCGGGAATACTGAATGATGGCTTTTTTAAGGCTTTTAAGCACATTGCCAAATATGAACCTACGAAAGCTTTTTTACCCTGGCTAGGTCGGATTATCACCAATACCGCGATTGATTATTATCGCGCTAATCTAAAATTTGCAGATCACGTAGATATTATTGATCATGAAAATGTAGCGCAGGTAAGTTCTGTTTATGATAAGTTGGCTTACCAGGATTTACTGGCCCTGGTGCAACAACTAAGTCCGGGTTACCGTACCGTTTTTAACCTGTTTGCCATAGATGGATATACGCATGAAGACATTGCCGAAATGCTTGGGATTTCGGTAGGTACATCAAAATCTAACCTGTTTAAAGCAAGACAAAAATTACAGGAAATGTTAAAAGCTACGGAAACGAAAACTTACCAGGTAAGGAGTTCGGACGTAGACAGAAACCTGTTACAGGTAAGGTTAAATACAAATACGCAATGAAAGAGGGAAAAGATATAGATAAATTATTTAAGGATGGATTGGAAAATCCTGACCTTCCTTTTAATGATTTAGATTGGGATCATCTGGAGGAAAGGTTGCATCCATCACCAAAAAGGAGGGTAGTGCCACTAATATGGTTAACTGCTGTGGCTGCGATAGCTGCTTTGTTGCTGGTGGTGTTTTTATTGGCTAAACCAAGCGCTGATCAATCTAAAAACAATCTGGTTAAAGCTAAGACAGAAAAGGATAAAAATACTGATAGACCTTTAAATGATAAACCAAATTTAATTAAAAAGCCAGCAGATGATACCACTTCTACCGGAAATGCGGAAGAAAACTTATTAGCTGGTAATAAGAATACAGACCAGGCCGACCATACGCAAAAGGGAGATGGAACATCAATTACGCAAACAATTTCCTCAAAAGTTATGAAAGCTGGCCGTGATAATAACCAGTTAGCTAATGTAATCCATAAACCCGAAATAAGGACTGAAACGGAACCAATAGCATTTGAAGAACAAAACATTGTATTTGAACCCGCTTATGGTAAGGTGGCAAAAATTAATGCGCCAATTTTTAAGAGAAAGCCTCGATTGATATTAAGTATACTGGCGGCACCCGATTTAACTAGCGTACAAAAGTCTGGGCAAAGTAGCTTAAGTGGCGGTTTTGGTCTGGAAGCAACTGTAATTCTAACCAAAAAATTAAGTGTTACTACAGGGGCATCTTATGCAAAGAAAATTTACAATTCGGATTTTAGGTTATATAAACCGAATACAAACTATGTATTTGGCATAACACCATCAAATATCCATGCCAACTGTGATGTATTGGATATTCCGATTAATTTAAACTATAAAGTTTTTGATAACCGACGTAATTCCATTTCCGTAAGTACCGGTTTATCCAGTTATTTAATGTTAAAAGAGAAATATAGTTTTTCTTACAGTGGCGCTTATCAGGGGCCTCAGGATTTCGAAATAAGAAACGAAAACCAACATTATTTGGGTATTGCCAATATTGGTGTAGAGTTTCAGCACAAAATCAATCATAATTTAAGCATCAGTGCTAAACCTTTTATGAAAATTCCTTTAACGAATATAGGCTATGGAAATACCAGACTATCTTCAACGGGCGTAGCCGTTTCGGTAAACATGAATTTATTTGGCAGGAAGAATTAATCAATATTAAAACAATACATCTTGGATTTCGGGTGTTTTATCGAAAACACTTTTTGCAAATGGGCAAAGGGGAAGGATTTTTAGCTTGTTTTCCCGGGCATAATCTACAGCCGCCATCACTAATTTTTTTCCTACACCTTGGCCAGCAAAATCTGCACTGACTTCGGTATGATCAATAATGAATTTGCCGGGGCCAGCCCAAACATATGCCAGAATGCCTGCTTGCAAGCCGTTATCCAAGGCTTCGAACTGTCCTTTCTTTTCGCTGTTTAGCTGTTGTATTTCCATCAGGATTATTTCTTTAGGTATGGATTTTGATTGGGTAAAGGCACGAAATCAGTTTCTCCCGGCACAGGTTTAAAAGTTTGTTCCAGCCACTTTATTTTGGCTTTTTCAATCAATTCCCTGTCAGAAGCCACAAAGTTCCAGTAAATAAAACGTTCTTCGGGAAAAGGTTCGCCCCCGAAAATGTAAACAGTGGTGTTTTCGTGCATGGTAAATTCGCAGAGTTTGGCATCGTTGGCAATTAAAATCTGGCGGGGTTCGAAAATATGTCCGTCGCTCTCTATTACTCCTTCTAAAATATACAGCGCACTTTCGCCAAACAGGTAATCGCCAATATTTACTTTCTCCCGTTTTGTACTTTTTAATTCTAACAAATACAGCGGACTGTACACTGGAACAGGAGATTTATAGCCAAAAGCCTCTCCAGCAATTAATTTAAAATGGACGCCATTTTGAGTCCAGTTTGGAATGTCTGCTTCTTCCACATGACAAAATTCAGGCTCCATTTGTTCTAAAGCTTTGGGCAAAGCTACCCAGATCTGTAAGCCATGGAGCATTTTATCGGTATGGCGAAGGTATTCAGGGGTTCTTTCTGAGTGTACAATGCCGCTGCCTGAGGTCATCCAGTTTACCTGCCCGGGTTTAATTACAATATCCGATCCCAAACTGTCTTTATGTGTAATTTCGCCCTCGAACAAGAAAGTTAAGGTAGATAAACCAATATGCGGATGAGGTGGGACATCGAGGTTCTCATGATCACTCATTGCAGCAGGCCCCATATGATCAATAAATGAAAATGGCCCAACCATACGTTTCTCTCTGAAAGGCAGGAGTCTGCCAACCATAAAATTGCCAATGTTCGCCGGCCTTTCTTCGATAATGAGTTTAATGTTCGACATGGGATGATCAATTTTTGATGTGAATTTAAGGAAAAAATCGTTAGGCAGATTGATTGGCCATGTCTAACACCATAAAAAAAGGATTTAGGTTTTTTTGAAAGCAATAACAGAAGCTTTTGGGTTGTTGTATTCCCGCTCCCGCCTCTGCCAATTTGAAGGAATTGGCATCCCGCTTTGATCGCCCGCCTGCAACGGGCAGGGGTTTAGGTGGCCACAGCATTGCTACTGTAAGAGGTAAAATAAACCCGACCGACAGCGTTATTCCGACTTTTTCAGTCGGGATTAAGCAAAGGGCGGGGCTGGAGCAAGCGAAGCATTGCAGGCACTGCTTTCCTAATCATAGAGAAAAAAACTATTCATTTATCCTACAACTCACGAAATTTCTACTTCGTTGCTAAAAAAGCCTGCTCGTAATGACGGACTAGGCGAGAGTGCAGCTAACTCCGTGATTTCTGTGTTTTCCGTGGCAAAAACTCTAAATGTTAGATGGTAACATCTGACATCACAAACAAAAAAGCATCCCTTTCGAGATGCTTTTAAAATAAAAAGAAGAAATATGGTTTTTATACCAATTCCATTAAAGCCTCTTTGCTAAAGCCTTTCAATTCTTCCATGCGGTTATTTTTAATTTTTTCCACCCAATTCGCATCTGCTAAAAGCGGCCGACCAACTGCTACTAGATCAAAATCGCCACGGTCCATTCTGCGTACCAGTTCGTCTAGCGAGCTAGGCTGTGAGCTTTGGCCTGCAAAAGCACCAAAGAAATCGCCATCCAAACCAACTGAGCCCACTGAGATTGTAGCTTTCCCGGTTACTTTTTTGGCCCATCCCGCAAAATTTAAGTCAGAACCTTCAAATTCAGGTTCCCAGAAACGGCGCTGCGAACAATGGAAAATATCAATTCCGGCTTCGGCCATTGGTGTTAACCATTGTTCCATTTCCTGCTCATTTTTAGCTAATTTAAAATCATAAGCAGCGGGTTTAAATTGTGATAAGCGGATAATTAAGGCGAAATCTTCACCAACCCGTTTCCGTACTTCTTTAATTACTTCAACAGCAAATCGGGTACGTTCGGCTAAGGTTTTACCTCCATAAATATCGGTGCGGTTATTGGTCGCATCCCAAAAAAACTGATCAATCAGATATTGGTGTGCGCCATGTATTTCAACTGTGTCAAAACCTAAATCCTTGGCATCAGCCGCAGCCTGACCAAAAGCAGCAATAGTATCGGCAATAGCCGCATCTGTCATCGGTACGCCGTTTTCGAAACCCGGACTATTAAAAGATGAAGGCCCTTCAAATGGGGTATCTGGCAACCAGCCTGAAGCATGATTTGCATGAATACCCTGGTGCCATATTTGTGGCCCCATTTGCCCACCGGCCTGGTGCACTTCATTAATTACCTGCTGCCATCCTGCTAAAGCTTCGGTACCGTAAAAATGTGGAATGTTGGGATCTGATGAAGAAGACGGACGGTTAATTACCGTCCCCTCTGATAAAATTAAACCCACTTCTCCGGCTGCTCTTTTTGCATAATACGATGCAACCTCAGCCGTTGGTACACCACCAGGAGAAAACGAACGCGTCATCGGCGCCATTACAATTCTATTTTTGATATTTAATGTTTTAAGGCTAAATGGCCTGAATAAACTATCTGTGTTCATATGTTTCTAAATTATAATTCGGTATTGATGATATTGCTTAATTTTTTTAAGCCTTCTTTATTTCGTTTGTAATAAGTCCATTGGCCCAGGCGTGTAGAGTTGATTAAATCAGCACGCTGCAAAATAGACAAGTATTCGGAAATGGTACTTTGTGATAAGCCACTTTTAAGCTGGATCTGCCCAACGCAAACACCAACATTTTCAAAATCGGCATTTGGCTGTTCCGGAAAATGTAACTCAGGCTCTTTTAACCAGCCTAAAATCTGTAAACGTGTTTTGTTCGAAAGGGCTTTAAATATTTCTATCTGATCCATGATGCAAATGTATATCGACTTTTCCCGATATGCCAATCAAAAGAATAAAGTTTACAATTGGATGTAAAACTTGATGATGAGAGAAAATGAATTATGGTACAAGCTGAAAGATGCTTTGATGCCTATTATTGACTGATTTTAGAGAACGGTCGTCATTCCTGCGCAGGCAGGAATCTTAATGCAATATATAAACCTACCGAGGCATTACGATTCCCAATCAAGTTGGGAATGACGTATCGTGAGAATGGTCGTTGAAGTTTAGAGAAAAAATGAGTTGGAATGGCTGAGGTCAGTGTCTTCTCTGCTTATGTTGCTAAGATTAAACTGCAAGGGCAAAAAACTGCTAAAAAAGAACGGGGATAAATCATACCGACCTATCCCCGTCATCTAAATTAACGCTCTCATATATATAAACAACCAGAAAGGTGATTTATTATATATGAGGTAAAATATTTTTTATTTTTTTGTTGCAGGCTTTTTAGCTGCTGCTTTTGTTTTCTTTTCAGCTGCCGGAGCTTCTTCTGTTGCCTCAGCTTTTTTCTTTGCAGGCGCTTTAGCTTTTTTAACTTCAAATGAAGGCGTTTCAGTTGCTTCGGCTTTCTTTTTAACAGGTGCTTTTTTCTTTTGTTCCCCGGCCGGTGCTTCTTCAACTACAACTTCTTTCTTCTTAGCTGGTGCTTTTGTCTTTTTTACTTCAGTTGCAGGTGCCTCAGCAACAGGTTCTTCTTTAGGTGCTGCTGCTTCAGTTACATGATCTTGTTGCAGATAGTTTGCAAGGATCTGTCTTAAATATACCTCTGGTTTAGGCATATTGATGATTGTTCCTGGTTCTTTATCCTGAGATTGTTTAATGTAAGCTGATTTAATTTTGCCCCAATCTTTAGAATAAAGTTTGATAAACATTTCTACAAATTGTTCGTCTGTATATTTTTTAGGCAACCTACCCAGCACTGCCTGAATTTTTTCTTCTTTTTTATGTAATACCGCCATGGATTTTATTTTGTACAAAGATAGCCGAATTTTATCATTATCGGTTTTTTGCTTTTTTAGGCGAAATGGATGATAATAAAGAATCGGCTTTTGCTTCTACAATGAAACCTTCATTTCTGCTGCTGATGATTCTTTTTTTCTATTCTTCACCAGGCGTTCGCGATGTTTCAATCCCCAATCTCTCAACTCATTAATTACCCGGTCAAGCGACTCACTGTAGGGCGTAAGTTCGTAAGTTACAGTAACAGGAGTAGTAGAAAATACCTTTCGAACCAGAAACTCATTTAATTCCAGATCTTTAAGTTCTTTTGATAAAATCTTGGGTGTAATTTCTCCAAGTGATTTCTGGATTTCATTAAACCGCTTTGGCCCATCTTGCAAAGCAATAATCAAAGGAAACTTCCATTTTCCATTTAACACATATAGGGCATCTTTTACTGCGTTTAAATTTGCTGTACAGGTTTCTTTATTACGGTGCTGTTTTCTTGATTCCATCGTACAAAGTTACAAGCTTTCATTGAAGACGTTGCTATCTTTTTGAATATAAGTATCTCTTTGATAGTTGCAGGTAAATGTGGTGAAAACAATAACACCAAACATCAGTAATTACTTCTTCCAGCCTTTTTGCATTTTTTTGTATGCCTTTTTGCTGATTTTTGACTTTTTCTCGGATCTCGATTTGCCCTTTTTCTTTCGGGCATTAATGTTATTTACCAACGAGTTTTTGACGCCTAACTTATTCTTTTTTTTGCCTTTCTTTTTATCCTTTTTCTTTTTGCTTTTTTTCTTCTCTTTTGCCATAATGTAGATTATTTATTCATTTAACATCAAATTGCATAGAAAGGTTCCGGTAAAAGTGGGGCTTGAAACAAAAATGCACCAACCTAGGAAGATTGATGCTTTTAAATACTGTTTATTAAACTTTTTTAGGCGGAAGATCGAATGCGATGGCTTCGTGCTCAAAATGCCCATTATGCGCGCCATCGCAAAAAGGCTTGTTTTTAGATAAACCACAACGACAGATCGAAACTATTTCTCTGCCCTGTAAGCCATAAGCATTACCGTTTCTATCTACTATTTCGAAATCGCCCTCTATCTTAACAGAGCCGTTATTGTTAATGGTAAGTTTTGTTTTAGACATGTTTTGTTATTTGTCTGGCAAAATTAAGCCATAAAAACCGCAAATTTTTTGCTGATTTCTATTTAGAAACATTCTCTTCTTGGTTTAAACCTCTTTTTTGATCACATAGGCAATCATATCGGTCCTGATCTCAAAACCAAGTTTTTGGTAAAGTTTAATGGCGCCTTCATTGTCATTTCTAACGTGCAGAAAAGGTATTTCCAAACGGAGCAATATTCTTTTAATCTGCTCTTGTAAAATCTTAAAAGCATACCCTTTGCCTAAATAATCAGGATGTGTACAAACAGCACTTATTTCCCGGTAAGGACTCGGGAAAAACCGGTGTCCAGCCATTGCAGCTAGTTTTTCCTCTACAAATATGCCAGTATAATTACTCAGTTCAATGGTTCTGGCGAGAAAGGGTCCTGGTTTGGTTAGTTCTACCAGGTCGATCATTTCATTAACATGTTTTAAATCCAGTTCTGTTATTTCACTTGCATCTGCCATGGGTATTTCTTTGCCGCGAAAAATGAATTGAAACATATCAATATGGGTCAACAATTTCCATGGCCCGGATATTTCTACTGGTGTTTTTGAGAAAAACACGAAAACACTTTCTGCCGGACTGATATGATAGAGTGTATTTAGATTCTCTTGCGAATTATCTTTTAAGCCGGCAAACGCGGTGATATCTTCCACATAATATTTTACCTCATCAGTGCCTTTTGAGATATGTCTATGCCCGGATGTTAGGGCATAATAAATAGGATTATCCAATACATGTTCCATCTGGCAAAGATATTAAATGCTTAATCAGGTGGGGGTAAATTTTTGGCTATACCTTGAGTTGCTTTGTATTCTAATTGCTCATTTATAGCTTCACAGCAAAACTATCTTTTCCTGAATTTAGAAATTGAAGCTGTATTTAAGTAAAAACGTTCTTTGCCTTAAGGGCATGTTATAAATATTGAGTTCATGAGTATTAGAACTGCTTTGTGTGTAAGCCTGCTGGCCAATAAGGTTGATACATTGAAGCTCAAAAGCACCGATTGTTTTACCCGCAGTATACCTTAAATTGAAATCTAAAATTAGTCTTGATCGAATAATTAACTTTTACCAGCGGATATCGCCTCAAAGTCCCCGAATATTGACAAAGGTTTTTTAGCTAAGCTTCCGATTGATATATTTAAGCTTTAATTTTGAGAAAATACTCAGCCATCAAACAATCAATAATGAATATTTTTTTTCGGTACTGCTTTATTCCTGTTTTTATACTTTTTATGCTCTGCCTGGTTTCTTGCGAACAAAAACCTGAGGCAACTGGTGCCGGCCCGTCGGTATCTGTTAAAGGGCAGTCTACCGCTGATCTGATCTCATTTATCCTTTCTTTAGATACGCTCAAGGGCTCTAAAAAGCTAAGGCTTATCATTAATCAGCAGGATAGTATGCTTTCCTTATTGCCGGATAAGGAAAAAAATCCCTTTTACCATTATTTTAGGGCAAGAAAATTTTCGCTTAAAAAGAAAAAAGATAGTGCTTTCGCCGCTTATCAACTAATGAAGGGATACCGCAAAAATGACGACATTGAACTATTGAGGAATAATATCATCATTTCCTATACCATTGCCAATGGATCGATGGTAGAAGCCACGCTCATGAACCGGATTTTCTCTGGTTTAAAAACAGCTGAGACACAGAAAAGCTGTTTAACCTATCTTTATTACGATATAATTGCACAGGCCTATTATCAAAATAATAATGAACGAAAATCATTGGAATACGCTGCCAAGTATTTTGCGGCGCATCCTTATAAAAATCATCCTATTATTAAACAACGGTATTTTGATATCTCTTTTTTGCTGGCTTCAAGGCTTGGCGATTTGAACAAAATGTTATATTATAATAACCAGGCGCGCATACTGGCTGTTGACATCAAAGACAGTCTCGCACTCGCCCGCACTTACGATAATCAGGCACAGATTTACAGTAAACAAAGGAAGACAGATAAGGCGTTGGATTGTAGCCGTATATATTTCCGTTTTCTGAAAAAAACGGATAACTTAAATGACATTGCCTATAATAATCTGGCTACAGCGTTTATACAAAATGGCCAACCAGACTCTGCTATCTTTTATTATCGTGCAGGGATAGAAATGGAAAAAAAAGATCCTTCAGGAAAGCGCAAAACTAGTCCTTATCTGGGCCTGATGGATGCCTACAAGTTTAAAGGAGATTACAGATCGGCTCTGGCTGCTGCCGATTCCCTTTATAAAACGGAAATCAGAAATAATAAAGCCATAGAGGCAGCAAAAATAGCCGAATTGCATGAAAAATACGAGGTAGAAAAGAAAGACCGCAGTATTAACGACCTTAACAGTCGCAATAAGTTAAATGAAAAATTGATTAATCAACAACGATGGTTACTGTTCATGGTATTGGTTGTTTCTCTTGCTGCGGTATCATTGTTTATTATCAGTTATCGCCAGCTTCGGTTAAAAGATAAAAACAAGCTTCTTGCAGCCGATAACCAGCGTTTAATTATGGAACAAAAACTGCTTCAGGTACAGCTTAATCCTCATTTTATATTTAACGCTATTTCCAATCTGCAGGGCTTGATCTCTTCAGGCAACACGTCTGAATCTGTCAGATATCTAAAATCCTTTTCAGGTTTGTTAAGGGCAATCCTCGAACAAAACAGAAAAGATTTTATTTCCATTGACGAAGAAATATCTTCTTTAAATAATTACCTGTTATTACAGCAAATGCGTTACGCTGATACTTTTACCTATCAGATCTCGGTTTCGGAAGAAATTGATGCACAGGGTATACTCATTCCCCCAATGCTTATTCAGCCATTCATCGAAAATTCAATCGAACATGGATTCAGGAATATCCCTTACAAAGGGCTGCTTAAGATTTCATTTGAAAAACAGGACAATCAGCTCGAAATAACGATAAACGACAATGGCTGCGGTTTAAGCAATACAGCCTCTGTCGATCAGCAAAAACAATCTTTGGCGCAAACCATCCTGGCTGAGCGATTTGAGGCACTTTTTTGCCGTTATAGCCAAAACGCCAGTTTTAAACTTACCGACAAAAAAAATACTGGGGAAACTGGAGTACTGGTAAAAATCAATATTCCGATTATCAACGATTAATATACACGCTAACATGAAACTTTATATATTGGAAGACGAACCGCGTATCTTGCAGCATATTTTACAAATTGTGAGCCGGATTGATTATGTAGAAGTGGTGGGCTCAGCCGCCGAAATCGCTATCGCAGCCTTAGAGATACCAGCTTTAAAACCAGAAATTATTCTTGCGGATATCAGGTTAAAGGATGGTGATAGTTTTCAGCTTTTTGAACAAATTCAGGTTACCGATTTTCAGGTGATCTTCTTAACTGCATATGACCAATATGCAATACAGGCACTTAATCTTGGTGCTTTTGGCTACCTGCTTAAACCTGTTGATGAAGAATCTTTAACGTCTGCGCTAAATAAATGCTTCCATCATCGTAAACAGGATTTATTTGATCAGCAGCAGTTAACCATCGCTAAAGAACATTACCTGGCCCAGGGATTATCGGCTAATAAGCGCATCGCACTCAAAACACTAGAGTTTATTGAAGTGGTCGCGATTGAAAGTATCATGTTGTGCAGGGGTGATAAAGGGTATACTACTTTTGTAATCAAGGGATCAAACGAAATACTGGTGTCAAAAGGTTTAAAAGATTATGAGAGTCTGTTATCTCCTTTTGGCTTTTTAAGATGCCACCAATCTTACCTGGTCAATTTCGCTTATGTTAAAAAATACTTCAGGGAGGGCTATCTTCAAATGGAGAACGGAGAAAAGATTCAGGTTTCCAGTAGAAAAAAAGAAGAGGTACTAAGGTATCTGGAGAATATTGCTTAGACTCCCCTGGGCAGGAAATATTTAAATTTATAGGCAAAACAGAAAAAAATTATTAACCGGCTTAGTTTGCGGATCTGCCCATGCAATGATTGTGCAGCTCATTGCTTGGGTAGATCTATATCGCTTAAATCTTAATTACAAAAGACTTTACCAGGGACTAATTCCCGTTTCAGGTGCACTATCATCGCTAAAAAATTGTCCGGTTGGTCCATCTGCACCTAATGTTGCGGCTTTTACTACCCTTGCCGCTGCATCAGTTACAGTGCCGGGACCTGAATGGTTATTAAAATCTGTTGCTGTGTAACCAGGATCAACAGCATTTACTTTAAAGAAGGTATCACTTAACTGATGTGCCAGTAAAATAGTATAGGCATTAAGCGCAGCCTTTGAAGAAACATATGCTGCGGGTTTTACTTTGTAGTATTTCCAGGTTGGGTCGTTATGCAGCGCAAGTGAACCCAAACCCGATGTAACATTAACAATTCTAGGTTCAGGAGATTGTTTTAATAAATTGATAAATGCCTGTGTCACTTCTATCACTCCGAAAAAATTAGTTTCAAATACCTCTTTAAATACATTTATATCAGTATCTAATGCCGCTTGCATATTACCGGCAATACCAGCATTATTAATTAATACATCAAGTGATTTGATTTTTTGAGTAAGCCATTCGGCTGCGGCTTTAATGGAGCTGGCATTGTCAACGTCAATTTCAATGGGTTCTACCTCATTTAAGCCTTCTGATTTTAACAGATCAACTGCCAATTCTCCCTTTTGGATATCTCTACAGCCCAGATAGACGTAATATCCTTGCTGTAATAACTGTTTGGCCGTTTCAAAACCAATGCTTTTATTTGCTCCTGTAATGAGTACTGTTTTCATATATACATTTTTTAATACAAATGTAGACCACGATGCTGATCATGGTAGAACACATTCATCGGTATTAATGGTACATTTTGCGGATACTGGCACGGTATGCAGACGGTGTTAGCCCTGTTTCACGTTTAAAAAAGCGGTTGAAATAAGAAGTGTCTGAAAAACCCAGATCAAAGGCAATTTCTTTCAAAACTTGATCGGTATGGAAAAGCAAGCGTTGTGCCTCTAGTATCAATCGCTCGTGAATGTGTTTGATGGCAGGTTTTCCGCTTTGTATTTTCACAACTTCGCTTAAATGTCCGGGTGAAATATTTAATAGAGAAGCATAATCACTCACTTCGCGCAGTTCCCTATAATATTCATTAATCTTCGTCAGAAAATCTTTTAACAACAGTTTCTCTGCAGAATGGCCGTTATCTTTAAACTGTTCAGTATACAGTCTGCTCAGGTAGGTGAGGAGTAAGGTGAGATAGGCCGTAAGCATACGTTGCTGCCACTCGCTCTGATTTTGGTATTCTACATTAATTTTTGCGAGCATATCTTCAACAAAATCAAGGTCAGCTGCACTAAGGGCCAATTCATGTTGATCATGTAAGTTTTGTATCAATGGAAGTTTGCTTAATGAAGCATTTTCCTGAAGCGAAAGAAATTCCTTTGTAAAGGCAATTCCGGTACTCCATAACTGTTTAAAACCCTCTTTAACAATGATCTGATTTGGTCCCGAAAAATAAAGCGTATTATTTTTAAGCTTATAGGGCGTCATATCAATCCACTGGCGACTATCTGCTTTTCTGATCAAAACGATAAGGTAATGGTTTTTACGGTGTGGAATCAGCAGTTCCGATTGGTTTGGTAAAGTGCCTTCAAATTGATATAACCTAAAGTGTTTATTACCTGCAATGTCATCAGGTTCTAACTTGTAAATGGGCAATTTTTGGTTGTGTGACAGCATGGGTTACTTACAATTTAAAAAAAACATGATGGGTGGATGGATAATATACATTGATTTTTGTGAAAATTTAAATATGATTCTTTTTTAAAAGCCATATTCAAAAAATACAAATGAATTATAATAGCAATATATGTATGATATAAAATACATTTTAAGTGTGTTAAAAAGTAAAAATGTGTATTTTTTGAATATATTTTCTGTGCTTATTTCTTATTAAAAATAAAGTGCGTATCTATGTATAAGTCAAATCCAGCTGCTCACTCAAAACGCTTATCCAAATGAAAAATGCTCTTCCATCAATTATTCCGGTAATCGATAATTAGCTTTATTGCTTATTATCAGTTATTTAAATATTATTTGTTTTTTATATTGATATTCAGTCTCATCCTTTAAGGTGCGAACTAAAAAGCATTAGGTTATTTTATATTTAAAACAAATTAAGAATATTTTAAGCTGTATATATTTACATTTTAATAAACCTTAAACCAAACAATCGTGAAAAATTTATTGTCAATTATCATTCCAGTGCTTGAAGGGATTGAAGAATCTCCATTGAAGCACCAACTCTTAGCCTATTTTCCCCAACAAGCTGAACATTTTAAAACAATTGAAGACAGTTTTGTGAAACTTACTTCATTTCTGCATGACAGGGATCATCTTAAGCCTTTTTTTCATAGCTGGAGCCAAACCAATAATAGCGCGGTAACTGTTGCCGGATTAAGCAATCGCATGACCATGATGATCCATAAAAATATGCCTATACCAGATGAAGCGCAGCTTTTCAGATCGGTAGCCAGCCTGAACAGGATTGTTGATGAAGATTTGGCTGTTGTGGGCAAAGTATTACACTCTGATTTGTTCTATACCATGGCTACCAATACCTGCGGCGATGATGGCTGGTTGTTAAGGCAATACCTGGATCCAAGTGCACGTGCTTTTAAATATTGGAAAGACCAGAACTCGTTGCGCAATAAAGATTTGTTGATTGGCCTGTTAACTACACTAGTTCATGAAATTTATACCCATGGCGAGGTGGAATTTATATTACCAAAGTTTACCCGTTGGCTGGAAGATGATTTTGGTTTCGATAAAGATACCTTAAAACATACACTGGCCTGGATAACCGTACACTGTGGACCAACTGAGAAAAACCATTTCTTTTTTGCCGTTAACGCCATCAATTATTATGTTAAGGCGATGGATGTAAATTTAGCAGATTATGATTTACGCGAAATTGTTGCCGATTATTTGAGTAAAAAAGCAGCTGTTATGGAAACCATTAGCGCAAGTTTGGAACCTGTGATGTTTGAAGAAGAAATTGTATAAATGATGACGGGCGAGCTTGTAGAAAAACATAGCATCTGTAATCAGGAAACACTGAGTGAATTATTGATGAAACACCTGGGCGAAATACCCTGCAATGGTGCAGATTCTTTTTCTCCGGTTCCGGTTGCCGTAAACCGTAGCGAAATTTTACGCATGGAAAAACTATGCCAGGTTTTGAACAAAGCGCTAACCAATGTTGTGAATGCTTATTTTACCGATGAAAGAATACGTAACATTTATAATTTTGATGAGGCGTTAAACAATATTTTGAGCATCGCAAATGCTCGGCCTTATGAAGTGGGCATGTACCGCCCCGATTTTTTACAGGCAGACGATGGCAGTATCAAAATCTGTGAGATAGGGGCAAGGTATCCGATTAATGGATGGATGCTGAGTTATTACCTGAATCTGATTACTGAAGATAGCCATTTGCCTTTGTTGGAAGCTGTTCCTCATCAGCGCGACTTTATTCCTGCCATTTTTAGCCGTTTTAATAGTAGTGAGCCTATTGTGCTGGTGCATGAGAAAGAAAAAGGCACTGAGGTATTTTACCTGTTAAATGAATTTAGCAAGCAGGGCCTGGATTATGTTTCTGCAAGTCCGGCCCAGTTAAAATGCCAAAATGGGTCAATTTTGTTCGATGGCAAACCCGTTGATCAGTTTATATTGGAAATGGACCGTGAAGAACTACGTAATTTTGACCTTGAGGTATTAAAACTGATTATCCATAACGGGAACTACTTTAACGATGTACGTACACTGATATTGGTTCACGATAAACGTATTCTTGCTGTTCTTTATAATGAAGAGATCATGAGAAATTATCTTTCTGAAGAAGAATATCTTTTCTTACGGTCGTTTTTAATACCTACTTATGCCTTGCATACGCCTGAAAAACGGAATGAAGTAAGCAACTCACCGTTAAATTGGGTGTTAAAACGTAATAGTGGTGGCCGTGGTATCGATATGTACGTAAAAAGTGATTGCGAAGCTGTTGCCTGGTCTGATATTATAGCGAAACAATGGCCCGACTATATGGTACAACAGTATGTACCCCAACGCTGGTTTAAATATGGCAGTGGTACGGAGAAAGGCGTAATAAATTTAGTCGGGATGCTACTGTGTTACAATGACCGGTCTTTTGGTCCTGGTTTGTTCCGTGGTTCTGCAGAAAGCGTGGTTAATGTTCACCAGGGTAGGGGAGTCATCTTTCCTGCTATGATATCGGCATCATAGGTATGACACATGCGATCATTATACCCCTGTTTAATAAGGCGGCTTACATCACGCAAACTTTAAATTCAATCATCCGGCAAAGTAAACTGCCGGATGAGTTGGTTATTGTAGACGACCTAAGTACAGATAATAGCCTTTCTATTGTTTATGAATATTTACATCATCATATTTCGGCTTTTGGCAATTGCAGGATACAGGTCATAAGACTCACCGAGAATAAAGGCCCGGGCAATGCACGCAACATCGGTTTTGCGGCTACTAATTGCGAATTAGTCAGTTTTTTGGATGCAGATGACGAATATCAACCACGGCTGTTGGAAGTTGCAGCTCAAGCATTTAAATTGCATCAGCTTGATTTTATGGTGCTAAACATCGCGTTTATGCCGGGCAATGAAATATATCCAGACCTAAAGCCCTTAAAAAAGTACCTGGAGCCGCTTGATGTAGATCTATTTCTGATTAAGGATCCTTTAAAGGCAGTTAGTGCCCGGAATTTTATCATGGGGGTAGGCAGTAATGTAATGATACGGAGTAAATGGATTGCCGCTAACCGATACGAGACCGAAGCGCAGCTAAATGAAGGCATCGATTTTTGGTATAGGGTACTAAAAAGCATCTTAAACCAAGTGCCAGGAAAGATAGCTTTGCTAACCGGCGCTTATCTTTACGTTAACAAGGTACCTGGTAGCCTTTCGAGGAAAAAATACAGCCATTTTAAACAAATTGAATTACCACCGATAATTTCGAGATATATAAATAGTAAGGACAAGCACGATAAGCTGATGATGGGCATGATCGGCGAACGCTGGTATAAACATGCTTTACGGAATTTATCATCCAATAGCCAAAAAATCAGGTTTTTATGGTATTATCGCAGCTATTTGCCTAAATACATCGGCTATCTGCTCATCAAAAGATAAATATTTTAATGATCAATCCCCTCCTTAATCAGTACTACCAGGTTGTTAAACAGTCTGATCTTTTCAGATCCTATTATCTTGATCATGAAGACTATCTAAATGCGCCCATAGTAGGTAAAAAGGAATTAATTAAACTATTAAATGGTCATTTCGATCTGCATAGCCAGGAACGGGGTGTTTATTTGGTGCGCTCTGGTGGATCTACCCAAAAACCCCTGATTTTTCCGGTTGATATTACAGAAAATCTCGAACAGCGTGCAGTGCTTGCTTCGGCTTTACTACAAGCTAAAGTTTTTACGCCAAAAACCATTGCACTTAATATGTTCGGTTACATGGATATGTACCGTACCGCTGCCATTATGGACGATCTGCTGGAAAGGTGTAAGGCAACCACTTTGGTGGCCAGTGCCGGTTTGCCTTATGAAAATGCCTACCAGATGGCGCTAAATTTTAAGCCTGATTTATTATTGGGTACACCTTCAGTATTATTCCTTTTTGCGCAATACCTTAAAAAAAATCAGCTGCGTTTATCCATTAACAATCTTTTGTTTGGTGGCGAGTTTTTGCCGCCATCACATGTCAAACTTTTCGAAGATATTTTCGGAACCCGGCAGATCTATTCATTGTATGGTTCTGCAGAAACGGGGATATGGGCCTGGTGTAATTACAGCCGGTCACCATCATTGTTCAGTGTAATTGATGGTCTGGTAGTGGAGCTAAGCAGTTGTGATGCTGGTGGCTATGGTTCTCTCCTGGTAAGTAATCTATTCCGTAAACGTTTCCCGATTTTTAGGTACAATACAGGCGATATTGGTAAATGGGTAGAAATTGATGGCCAACCTTACCTTGAATTAAAAGGGAGATCATCAAATTCTTTTATGTTTAACGAGTGCAACTATGAGCTGGATGATTTTAATGCCGTTTTTTCAGATGTAGAACGGTTTCAGATACAGATCGCATCACAAGATGGTTCCAATATCATAAGATTTCTATTGATCACCGATGTAGCCAATAGCAACCAAGAAGCCTATATCGGGTTAAAGCTTCAGCAGCTCTACGAGATATTTGGTTACCCAGTGAAAAACTTAGAAGTATTAGTGGGTAAGGATTTAACTCTTTACATCAATGCCACTACAGGAAAAACACCCATAATTGTAGATCACCGGGTTTGATTGCAGCAATATTGTTAGAACTAATTTTATTTCATCCCACTTTTGTCAGGACTAAAAGTTTGGTGTTTGCGGGAGAAGGGGAAAATTCCATAATTTTTAAATTTTGCAACGTTTGGCAGAAAAATTAAAAAGATGAGGATTTGTTGTTTATTATCGTTCATCGAGAATTCCATTTTTAACTGCATATACGGCCAGGCTCACTGAATTGGACATACCTGATTTTTCCAATAAATTTTTACGGTGGCCCTCCACGGTTTTTATACTGATGAATAATTTCTGTGCAATTTCTGCCGTGGTTAAGCCATTGCAAATAAGGGTTAATACCTCAAGTTCTCTTTTGCTGAGCGGGCTTTCACCATACTTTAAAGTTGACCTCCTGCCATAATTATTTTTAACACCATTTAGCATGGCTGCGGTAACAGCATCTGTAAAATAGAATCCGCTATTATATACGGTTTCAATGGCTTTGTATAAGGTTTGTTCATCAATATCTTTGGGCAAATAGCTACGCGCACCGGCTTTCATCATATAAAAAATGAAATTATCTGCGGTGTGCATAGATAAGGCAATTATTTTTGCTTCCGGGAATTTTTCCATCATATGTTTGCAGCCATCTATTCCATCTGTTCCGGGCATTTCAATGTCCATCAGGATAACATCAGGCACCTGCAATTCCATTTCTTCTAACAATTGCGAATAGCTTTCTACTTCGAAAATAAGTTCGAAGTGTTTCACCTGTCCAAGAATTTCCATTAGTCCCCGTCTGAACAGTTTGTGATCGTCCACTATACCTATTTTAATTTGGTTTAAGGGTTGATGGGTTAGCCTATCTTTGATCTTTTTCATCATTTAAAGGAATATGTATTTCAATTAATGTACCCGTATCTTTTCCAGATGTTATTTTCAAAGTAGCCTGCATGGCTGCTACCCGGGTTTTAATACTCTTAATACCTATGCCCATCTGTATCGGATCTTCCATTATTGCCGCATCAAAACCACAGCCATCATCTTTAACTGTAGCCAATATGCGTTCAGGTGTTTGATTCAACATGATTAAAAGATTTTTTGCATTTGCATGATTGATGACATTGTTGATTAATTCCTGCATAATGCGGTATATGGCCAGCTCGTATTCAAAATTAAGTTCAAATTTTGTATCTAATACCATGTCAATCGCTAAGGTATTGCTCGCAGATAATACCTTTACCTGGTGATGTAATGCATCCGCCAATCCGAATTTTGCCAGTACAGATGGGAACAGGTTATTCGCAATCATTCTTACATCACTTATGGTGTTGCTCAATCCATTTTTAATGTTCGAAATCAATTGGTGGCTTTCAACATCCGTGTTCGGAAGCCGATTAACGAGCATTTTAATAGCTGAAAGAGAGGATCCTATTTCATCATGCATATCCTGTCCTATCCTTACCCTTTCTTTTTCCTGAATGCTAATGCTGAAACCAAGTAATTGTCTTTGGTGCTTATCCTTCACTTTTTGTAAACGCCCCTGCTCTTTAAGCAGCCTTCTATGGTATATAACAAAAAATGAAATGGTCGCAACAGCTAGCAGTAGCATAACCAGAATACTTCCGAATATCAGATGTTGTAATTCAGTTTCTTTGGGATTAAGCATACTGTTAAAGTGTAAAAAATGTATAAAAGTATATTAAATATAGAATGGGTAAACCAGATGAGATTAAAGAAATTAAGCGATAACATTTGAATGTAGTTACTAAAAATGAAGATCACCGAGTTGGCTGAGAAATAAATAAACAGACCTGTCGATAACCAAAACATAGGTTGACGTTCCAATTGTGTTTCTATAAACGAGCTTAGGTTTTTATAATAATAACACAATACAAGTAACAGTATCAGCACCCCTTCTGTAAAGTGAGGAAGGGCACTCAGATCATCATTAGGCGCCATCAGCCAGTCGGCAATTACATAAGCGATAAACAATAACGTTACAATAGGTATGAAACGGCTAACTGCCATTTTTTTAAACTCAGATTTATAAATCCTTGCCAGTAATGTAAATTCGATGAGTATAAAAATTGGCCACAAAAAATGATTGCTGATTTTCAGAAAGTACAAAATATGGCCAATAGCTTCTACCAAGAAATCAAAAAAGATTAATAAGGCCAGCGATCGCCATGCCTGGTCCATTTTTTTAAATCGTATAACAGCGACCAAAAATGGTACGATTACCACAACAGACGAATAGATTAAAAACGTTTGAAAAGCACTATTCATAAATGCAAGATTGGATCTTAATTCAAAATTTTATCCTGGCAGTCGCTTTATATATCCTGGCCGGAATATTGATTGTCCGGATCTCAATATGTACTGTTAGAAGGTGGGGTTGGAAGAGAGAGATCGTAAAAAGAGTTTACTTCCTCATCTCCTGTTATACCCTTTGCATTAAGCGGTACGCCAGCCAAAACCAGTCCGAAAGTACGTTTCAATGTAGGTTGTGCATTGAGGTGATCAGCAACATGTTTATGAATAACCGGCAATATAACTACATCATAACACTCTTTTTGCGTTCCTGGCGGAAATAACGAATACATAAAGTCTGAGACGACATAGTTGTATCCGACGAGGTATCCATAGTTTGTCAGAAAAAGCTTACTTAATAATTCAGGTGATTTTGGACTGGCATTGCATACCGTTTTCCACTCACTTATCCATTCTTTGGCAAGGCGGCCCGAAATAAAGTTCCCTATCTCTGGCAAGGACTTGCTGCTTACCACCGTAATGGTATCATGATATTGTGGTCTACCAATATGGTAAGCCGAACATCTTTGGCCCAGTTGATCGGTAGCATATAGTATGATGGTAAAAGTAGGCAGCTTGATCTTGTAAGGATAATAGTCGTGAACGATTGCAAATCTTGCATGGATGTGCTTAACCCCAACACATGATAGCAAACTTTGTATGGTTGCGTCGTTAAAGTAAACCTGAGCCAACATCTGTTCAATACTGCTGTCTTTATCCGCAAAAACTTTCCACGGCATTTCAATACCCGAAATCTGTTTGCTCCATTCAAGTGTGTATTCTATAAATTGGAGTTCAGAAACAACATTAAAATCTGCTAAGCCCCCAGGATTGGACGAGTTATCTTGATTGTTTATCATGTAGAATAATAAAAACAGGTAAATGAAAATTAATTTTTTATATAATTAATTGTTTTATGAGTATGGCAGAACCCTCTGTTATATTGAATTATACCCCCTCCAATAATCATCGAAAATACAAATTTACTATTTCATAAGTGTCTTTATTTATGGGTAAATACATTGAGTAATAATTAATCAATTGATTGTCTCATAAATATTACATTGATAATTCTAAAACGGCTATAGGGATTTACCCTTGGCGGTGAAGATTAAACCCTCATTTACAAAAACACCTGTTTACGCTCTTTAAACGAGTTTAACAATAACCTTCCTTTGATATACAGAATATCAGTTAATTAATTTCATTAGCAGCACTCATGAATCTACATCGTACGCCACCCTCAAAACTATCATCCCCGATATCGCCAACAATTACGATAATGGTACGGAAGAAGCACCATTTTATTGATTTAATGATGGCCCATATGGAATCAAATTATGGCGATGTAAATTTTTGTGTAGTTAAACTGGCTGCGTTATTGAAGATGACTGCATCTCAATTAACCCGTAGGGTATTCGAACTTACCGGAAATACACCTGCTAAACTTATACTTCATCACCGCCTGTACAAGGCTTGTTATTTATTGCTAAGTAGTAATGAGCCGGTAAAAAACATTGCTCGGCTTACAGGTTTCAGAGCTCAGGCCAGCTTCTGTCGCTCTTTCACGAGTGCATTTAAAATCAGTCCGTCTAAATATCGGGAAACCCAAAATGCTGATCATGATTTAATAATCCGTTGGAAAATACCTATTGATATGCCTGAAGCTAAAATTTTATTAAATCATGCCACGCAGCATCAATGGTTAAAAAAGCTTTTGAGCTTTTCTTTATCTGAGTGCGATAATCATACAGAATCAATACCAAAGCTTGCCAAACTGTTGAACACGACCCCATCCACGTTAAACCGTAAATTGAAAGAATTATATCCTGTCACTTCTGCAAGGTTTATACGGGACTTGAGATTGCAATATGCCTCTGAGCTGCTCGGCAATGCCGATACTATTACGGAGGTTGCGGTGGCTACCGGTTTTTTTGATCATTCACATTTTTGCCGTTGCTTTAAAACTGTTTTTGGAACATTTCCTTCGACGTTTAAAATGAAAAAAAATGCTGAAATGCCAGTATCATGGCTAAAGAATAAACTGCTAGAAAAATTGTAAAATGATTGACAGTTTTTTACAAGTCTTATGTATTTTTAGTTAGTAATTTTATATCAAACAATACGACATGGATTCATTACAGATTATATTTCAAAGTATGGCAGTATCAATGGGGATAGCCATGCACAATGCGAGCACCAATCAGCGTAGCGGACAACTAATAGCCAATGCATGCTTGTCTGTTTGCTGCAAAAAAATACTGGAGAGTCAAAGTAGTACATAATCTCTGCTAATAAAGCATCATTTCATATAAAAATGAACTAGTTAACGGATACACAATTAAATAATTTATTATGCCTTATACAAGTTTAACCACATCAGACAGTAGCATTACCCCACAGATTATGCAAGACGAAGGGACGATGAAAGCCTTTCAATCTGTCGCTCAATCAACAGCACTCGCCGTACAGGATGCAGTTGATAATCTCAGAAACGTAAATACCATCAGTTCTACCGCGATTGGTGTTGCCATGGCGCAAATGCTTGCAGTGCCGGCAGATGCGGAACAATATACACCTATTGTAACTGCCGCCCAGGCCTTAGCGACCAGCGCAGCGGCCAACTTTCTGGTGGTGGGTCAAAACGCCGCAACAGTACTCAGTGGATTTCCATCGAAATAAAGTCTTTAAACAAAATCAAGCGCAATGATTAATCTAAACGGAAAACAACTTACTTCTATTGGTGGGCTCAGCACAAAGGCACAGGCGGTGCTTTCTATGATTAATGGAGGGCAGAAATGGTTAAGCTTTGGCATCACCGATACCACGGTTAATGGCATCAATGCCGAAAGCGAAAACCAGTTGCTTAAACTGATACAAAATGGTTTGACGGGCGAAAGCTATATCCGGTTCAATACGTTCAGGGCAGATATCGACAAAATACTGTCTTTATCCGAAGCCGATATTGCACAGCTGGCTGCTATTCGGTTAACTGTGAATGACAATGAGGCCAACCTGGACTTATTGCTGCACCAAAACGAGCTGCTCAGCTATGGAGATATGGCAAAAAGTGCGGATATGATTTTTCTGCTTGTTCAACAACGGCCGGATCTTTTTCAGGCACTTTCTTTTAATGAAATGCTAACGTTAACTGATTTTGTGATGAAACAAAGCGAAGTTAATCCCGAATTGCAGACACAGTCGGCAGCCTTTGCAGCTACAACCGCGGCTACTGTATCCGATTTTGTTAACCTTTCGCTTTTCTATCAGTATGCACTACAACAGCTGCCGGGCGAAAACCTTATACCGCAAACGCAAAGCAGCGAAATCCAGGCCCTGTATGCGCAGTTTGAAGCAGTGGTACAGCCTTATTTGTTTACTCCATCAATAGACATGCTGGCCGACGGTGGAAACCTGGTCCAAGCTATTCCCGAACTGGCCAGGGCAAGTCATTTTATTGGTTATACTACCGCCAGTGCTGCCATGCTTAACCTTATTCAGAATATCACGCTCAACGAACAGGCAGGCGGCGGCTTAAATACAGCCATCCAAAATTACCTTGCCGCAGTAAAAAACCTCATCAGCTTTACAACGGCAACCAGCAATGCATTGTCGCAGGATGGGGCCACGGCTTCGGTTAAATTTCAATCCGCTCAGGGCATGGCAAATGTTGGCGTGGATCGAAATGGTACCGTATACCTGCTTCCAGATACCAAGATTACTCACTTAAATTAAATAGGAAATTATGGCAAACGATTATATCCTCTCTTCTGTAACCGATGTACAGCAACTGCTTAAGGGTAACGCTGACTCGCAATCGGTAGCAATGCTGAACAATGTAATGGCCGAAACCATAGGTATGGCTATGCACAATGCTGTTACGGCGCAGCACAATGCGCAGATGCTTAATTCGGCAACCACTACCTCTACCTGTGCGCGTATACTTTCGGTAATGGGAGCGAAACCTCCTGCGCCTACACCGCCACCGGGGCCAACTCCTGTTGCTCCCAGCCCAGCAACAGGAGGAACCACAACTTCGGCTTCTTCAACAACAGGAGCCGATCCTGCAACTGCCGCTACCGGAAGCGGTACGTCCGCTGCTAATAATGGCACCAGTAATTAATATTTAAAGCTAATCCTAAAATGGCAGAAACAGTAAATAGTCAGGTTACCGATTCAATTACCGAATCAAGTCTTGAAGTTATTGGAAATGCGCCGTCTATCGCTATAGGCAATCTATATCAGGCAACGGCCCAGGCATTGGCTAATGCAGCTCATAATGCTACAATAGCGCAGCAGCAGGCCAATATTTTAGGGCAGGCGGTAACCGCCCAGGGAGTGGCACTTATATATTCTATTAAAATTTAATCATTATAAACTCTAAAAAACAACAACTATGGCTTTTCCAACAGCAGTAAACAGCCAGATCACCGATTCGGTGACTCAGGCAAACACACAGGTATTGGGCGTTGCGCCGGCAAGCGCGATGGCTAATCTTTTTCAGGCAACCGCACAAGCCTTGTCTAACGCAGCCCATAATGCAACCACCAGTCAGCAGCAAACTAACATTACGGCGCAGGCGGCAACCACAATGGGGGTAACCACGCTGTATTCTATAGATACAGCATCTGATGCGGTGGGAACTTCCAAAATATTCGCTTAACAACTAATTCACTATTAATTCACAACTTAAATTAAAACAACAATGGCTTTTCCAACTTCAGTAAACGACCAGATCACCGACTCTGTATCACAGGTAAATACCAAAGTATTGGGTGATTCGCCGGCGATGGCAATGGGCAACCTGTTTATGGCTACCTCACAGGCACTGGCAAATGCGGCACACAATGCTACCTATTCGCAACAGCAAACCAACATTACGGCTCAGGCTGCCACAACATCAGGTATTACCACCTTGTATTCGATAGATACCTCATCAGATGCGGTGGGTACCCGTAAAATTTATCAATAATTAAATCTTAACTCTAAATCTTAAACGGTTATGGCTTTTCCAACAGCAGTAAACGACCAGATCACCGACTCGGTATCACAGGTTAACACCAAGGTATTGGGTGATTCGCCGGCAATGGCAATGGGTAACCTTTTTATGGCTACCTCCCAGGCACTGGCTAATGCGGCACATAATGCAACCACCAGTCAGCAACAAAGCAACATTACGGCCCAGGCCGCTACCACATCGGGCATTACCACCCTGTATTCGATAGATACCGCATCAGATGCAGTAGGTACCCATAAAATTTATCAATAATTAATTATTAATCCTAAATCTAAACCGTTATGGCTTTTCCAACAGCAGTAAACAGTCAAATTACCGATTCAGTATCTGAAGTAAACACCAAGGTACTGGGCGATGCGCCAGCGATGGCAATGGGTAACCTTTTTATGGCTACCTCTCAGGCCTTATCCAATGCGGCTCACAACGCAACCCATACGCAACAGCAAACCAATGTGACTTCGCAGGCCTCTACCACCTCGGCAGTAACAACCCTGTACTCCATTGATACTTCGTCAGACGCCGTAGGCACACATATGATTTATCAATAAACCTATGTTCAACTCAAACTAAATAAAAATGGCTTTTCCAACCGCAGTAAACAGTCAGATCACCGATTCGGTGACTCAGGCTAACACCAAAGTATTGGGCGATGCAGCAGCTATCGCAATGGGAAATTTTTTCCAGGCTACTTCGCAAGCTTTGGCCAATGCAGCACATAATGCAACCACCAGTCAGCAGCAAAGTAATATTACGGCGCAGGCGGCAACCACTATGGGCGTAACTACTTTGTATTCGATAGATACCGCATCTGATGCCGTGGGTACCAAACAAATCTATACTCCCGGCAAAGTGAAGGGATTTTAATCAAACAAAAATTATCTATTAATCTTTAAAACCAACTTATCATGGCTTTTCCAACTTCAGTAAACGACCAGATCACCGATTCAGTAACCCAGGCAAACACCAAAGTATTGGGCGATGCTCCTGCAATTGCAATGGGCAACTTGTACCAGGCTACTGCACAAGCATTGGCTAATGCAGCACACAATGCAACCAGCAGTCAACAGCAAAGTAACATTACCGCGCAGGCAGCTACTACTATGGGTGTGACCATGCTGTATTCAATCGATACCGCATCTGATGCCGTAGGTACGAAACAAATCTTCGGCTCTTAGGCCGTACTTACACCGGATCCAAAAAGGAACGGAATGGTTAAAGGGGGCGGCGCCCATGGTTGGTGCTGTCCTCATTCCAATCACTTTTAAAAAACAATGTTATGCAAAGCGATTCTCCTAATACAGGGACTACATCAGTTGTGCCCGATAATCAGCCGGCTGCGGCACCATCAATGTCACCTCATCAGGTCATGCAGCAACAAATCAGCGATCTTAAATCGCAGATTGCCACCATTCAACAACAGGCTATACAGGCGATGCAATCGCAGGTTGATAGTAGCTTCCAGGCACTTGCCGCAAGTAGTTTGCAAATGGTTAATGACCAGGCACAGCCTCAAGCCGCAGCAGCTGTTACACCGGTGGCACCACCGTTAATTAACCCTATTCAGCAAGCAATGAATACGGTAAATACAAATGTTGATGCGGCTATGCTGGCTGCCCAGCAAAGTGTACAAAATGCCGAAAGTATTATAAACAATCCAGCGCAGCAAAACGTCGGAAATTAATTTGGAAAGTTATGGAAATAGATTATAATACTTTTATAGAATATTTGAAGAAATGGTGTGAAGAAAGAAGCGATTACATCAAACAGTGTTGGCCCCTGAGAGGTAGTTGGGAGGCTTGGGTTCAAATTGATTTCGCAGCATATATGCACTCAAACTATCCAGATGTGGATATCCTGCGGGAAGCGGAAATTTTCAAAATGAGGTTAAATTCGAAGGGAAATAGAAGTTCAAAACAGCCTGCAGTTGATTGGTTGATTAATGGTAATACTGCAAATCCGAGATACCGAATTGCAGTAGAATTAAAATGTCTCTCCGCGGGACCGCTTGTTAATTCTATAGGAGATCCCCAACAGGTTGATCCATTAAATATCTCGAACCAACCACTCTACCCGGCAATCTATTCTTTAGTTAAAGGTGTAAATGAAGATCAGGAAAAACTAAATCAGAATAATATAAATGACGAGAATAGGTATTGTCAAACAACCGTTGTGGCATTAAACTTTGCGCCTGAAGCTCAAAACTATTTGAAAAATTACACTAAATTAGAGAGTATTTACATAACAACAAATCGCGAGGTGGAAATTTGGGCGCAGCTTTTTTACACCTCGGTTAAGTCAGATTGGGCAAATTCTGCTTCTTCAACTGCACCGTTTGGCTTGCCTGTGTCGTCTAATTCGTCTGGTCTTTTTGGGTCGCCTTTGCCTGGTTCGTCTCTATCAAATCCCATAGACCTTACATCCGGGTCGTCGTTGCTTGGTTCATCAGCGTCAAATCCGATGGAAATCGAATGATTAACTATAAGCTTAAAATGTAAACTTATGACAGCAGATAAATTATTAAATTTTTTTAAATTGAAAGCGCCGCAAATCGTTAATGCGAGCAGTACAGGGGCGGGTTGGGAAATTTGGCTTCAGACTGAATTGATTCTAGCACTTAGAGAAGCAAACCAGGGATACAGTGGTGCGCGTGAACTACCTTACCCTTCGCCATTAAGCAAGTCACGTCTTGACATAGGTATTGGTCACAATCAGGAGTATTACGCTATTGAAATGAAAGTGGAAAGCGCTTTCAAAGCCAAGCCTTTTCTGAGCCGTATCTTAAAAGATGTTACTAAAATAGGGTATTATTCGGTTCAGGGAAGCCCGGTGAAATTAACCAAATATGTAGTAGGTATAGCTTATGGTGTGGCGGCAAAAGCACAAATGAAGCAATATTCAGTTGATAATGCCGGACAAGTAGGTTATTGTGAGCAGAATGGGCTTGGAATCCTTTTAATCCTGGTTCCTTAAGCTCCATGTAATAACCAAATTAATATTTAACTTACTGAATTAAAGAGTTGATTAAGAGGAAAACAAGCTGATTGACCCATTCACTTTTTTATAGATTTAACCCTCAGCCCTTATGACCCCGATTTGTTCCCCGCTAAATGTTATGGTTTACCCGATGCTGATTTCGGGTAGCTTTATTGTGGTTACCCTAATCATATTTTTTTGTTTAGCGGCGTGGACGTCGCTCTTACGGGAAGAAATTACTAACAATGAGGAATTCCAAAATAACCATAAACAGCTGGAAATTAAACTCGGTAAGACATTAAGCCAAGAATATCCTTTCAGCCTGTCCAAAGTACAGCTGGGTGTTTGGACAATGGTGATATCATCATCCTATATTTACCTATCACTATTTAAAGGAGATTGTGCAGAAACGGATATTAATAAAACGGCACTGGTGCTTTTGGGGATTTTTTCCGGTACGGCAGTCACCTCAAAAATAATAGATAAACGGGAATTAAAAGATCAGCGACCGAGGCACCAGAATACTCCGTCAAGAGGCTTTTTAACGGATATATTATCAGATGATGCTGGGATCAGTATTCATCGTTTTCAGCATGTAGTATGGACCTTGGTGGGGGTGGCCATTTACCTTTATAAAATAGGGGAAATTAAAACAGGATGCATTTTACCCGAATTGAGCGATACTTTATTGACACTAATGGGCATCAGTAGTGCCACATTTGTGGCTATCCGGTCAAAAGAAAATGATCCTGAGGCTGCACGGAAATCCAGCGCGCCTGATGTCAGGCCGGTCGCCGAATCCATTATAACTCCTCCGTATCAGGTGCCCACAACTAAACAAGCTCTGCCAACGAATACAAATATCGGAAACAATAGCTTTTACGGATAATTATTATACAAATTACCGCTAGAATATTCATCAAACTTAATCTTAAAATATGCAAACACTTTCAATCGGTTCTACAGGCAGCGAGGTTTTAATGCTGCAAAGAGCGCTCTCTTTTCTTAATTATTCATTGGCCATTGATGGCAACTTTGGTCCGGGTACGCGGGCAGCAGTTATCCAATTTCAAACGGATCATCAGTTAAGTGCCGATGGCATTGCGGGACCCGCCACATGGACTGTACTGGATAATCTGGTGCCGCAGGGCATGGATATCAGCCATTTTAACAGTAATATCAACTGGAGCCAGTTATCATCCCATATTCAGTTTGTTTATTGCAAAGCCAGTCAGGGCGCAGGCTTTAAAGACCAAACGCTAGCTCACAACATGGCTACCATCAGGCAACAGAAACTGATATTTGGCGCTTACCATTTTTTAACTTTTCAGGATTCGGCTGCAGTGCAGATGCAGAACTTTTTGTCGTGTGGGATTGATTTCACAGCCCCCGGTACCTTACCACCAGTGTTGGATATTGAGTGGCAGGTAGGTTCAAATGATGCACAGAGCCAGGCAATGAACCAGTACATTTTGCAAAATAAAGATGCCTGTGTTCAGTTGATTCAAGATTGCCTTAACCAACTTTCAGTCGCAACCGGTCGCACCCCGATGATCTATACCGCAAAATCATTCTGGTCAGAATACTTTAATGGTGTCACTTTTCCCAATTACCCATTGTGGGTGCCTTCCTATCAGTCTAAACCTCCGGGGTTATTTGGCTCATGGCAAGAATATACTTTTTGGCAATATTCGGGCGCCGGGGTGGTAACAGGTGTGGCCGGGCAGGTTGATCAGGATCTTTTTAACGGAGACAAAACAGCATTAAATGCATTTGCGCTTATTACCAATATTTAATAACAGGTATGAAAAAAATAGCTTATTATTTGCTGGCAAGTATTTTAATCGGCACAGCTTGCAGTCCACTAATCTCAAATTTCGACCGGTTTGCTTATAGGCAAATTACATCTCTCAAGGTAGATGCCTTAAGTTTGATGGATGAAGCCACAAGTGATTACGCTAGTCACGCTGCAGAAGTAAAAGCTTTACAATCAGATCTTAATAAGACTGTAGAATACAATAAACACCGGCTGAATAACGACATAACCAATAAAATGTATGCCTTACTAAACGATCCAGAAGCGAATTTGCTCGGAGGTTTCTTGGTAAAGTGGCAGAACGATGGGAGGTGTAGTCCGGCCTATATCACTGATAAAAAGAAACAGATAGCCTTTTCGTTCGATCAGATTGCCGATTTGGAAATTAGAAAGATTAAACGTTAAAAATTAAAATAATGATTATCGATTTTAGCAATATTTGGCAAATACTGAAGCAAGGCATTGCAGGCATAGCAGAAAAGAAGCTTAGGGAATATGCTGTTGCGGCAACGTCTGATGGGTATAAGATGGTTAATGAAATGCAGACTGATCTTAAAAGCTGGATAAACGAACTAACTTCAGGATCGATAAGCAAATCTGATTTTGCTGATCTGGTAGCGGGACAAAAAGACGAACTGAAAATGGAATTGCTTGAACAGGCAGGTCTGTCGGAAATTTTGGTTGACCAGTTTAAGCAGGATATCTGTGATTTGATCACTAATACGGTTTTGGCATCGATACCCTAAGATAGTTAATGAAGCTTACATGTAACAAATAAAGAATGGAACAATGCAATGACTGACGTGAGGGTACTTTTTATATACTATCTCCCTTAATAAAAAAATCTTCTAAAGTGCGGCGTATATGCTTGCACAAAAGATTTTCTGTAACGATAGGCGCTGAATTACCAACTTTTTCATTAAGCTTTAATACAAATTTTGATGTCAACAAAAAAACCTGCAAATGTTTGAATTGCAGGTTTTAAATCATCGATGTGAATCTGTAGCCCGTAGGGGAATCGAACCCCTGTTTCCAGAATGAAAATCTGGCGTCCTCACCCCTAGACGAACGGGCCATTTTCAGTATTTTAATTTCCAGTTTTCAATTTGCAGTTAACCGCCAACTGAGAACTACTAACTGAATTGGTAGCGGGGACACGACTCGAACGTGCGACCTTCGGGTTATGAGCCCGACGAGCTACCAACTGCTCCACCCCGCACTCTATATCTTCAAAAGATTCTTCCTTTGAAGGAGTGCAAAGGTATATATTATTTTCAGTTTTCAAAAGGCTTCGCCAATATTTTCGAAATATTTAAATTATCTGCTTGATTTTTAGCGAATTATTTTTGCTTAAACTGAATTTTAATTGATCTTGCAAAAAGGGGGAAGATATTATGTAATCATATGATTTGTGTAAAAGTATCACAAAAAATAGTCCTATAATTACAATCAGACATCAATAGCTCATCTTCACGTAAATTTTGAAGTGGCTGTTTTAATTAATAATCTTGCCGTTGTATATTCGTTTCTTCGCTCATATAATAAATCTAAATTAACAATGAAAAAAACTTATTATCTGTTGAAACTGTACGGTACAGTTTTTATCTTACTTATTTTACTGCTCGTTGGCAATAATTCTTGTAAAAAAGAAAGTGACAAACAAAACCAAGAGACAGAAAATTTAATTAGCGATTATGTTAAAAGAACAAAAAGCGTCAACAAGAACGACTTCAGCCAATTACAACCTATTTGGAATTCCTCATATACATCGGAATACGATAGCAATGTTTTTTATGAGGTTGATTTAAGGAACCCTAATCACTTTTTTTTAACTGATCAAAAAACCACTCCTGAAAAGGCGGCTCAATATGAGAAGTCTAATAATATCAAGCTTCTGATCCGAAAGAACAGAGAAACTGGGAAATCAGCGTTTTTCTATATGTCGCTGATAGCTAGTAAAATTAATCAGGATTTTAGAAATATGCATTATAAAAAGCTACCGAACTTTACTGGATCGGTTCGCTATTATTCACTCAATGGAGAGTTTATAAATGGTTGGACTTATGCTGATGGCAAAGTTGCAAATAAGATCAAAGCTTTGAGTGCAAAATTGATGAGTCAGATGAGCTTGAACCCTCAGAAACTCGCGCAGACGGTTGGTTGCCCTATTGAAGAGATTGAGCGTTATCAAACAATTTGTTCAATGGGGGATGGTCACACCGATATGGAATGCGTAAGAAGACTGATCGGCACTGACCATCAATTTAACGACTGTACGGGTGACTCATCAGAAGACAACGAAGGAGGAGGAGATGGCGGTGTTGGAGATAGTGGCGGCGGGGACTCTCCACCTCCACCTTATTACGACTGCACAGGCGTATTAGATGGAACGGCTTATAATAGTGATTGTGGATGTATTGGAGGAAATACAGGTATTATAAACTGCGAACAGAAAACAATCATAGATAGTCTAAGAGGATATCCGTGCGCTCAGGATTTACTAAGGAAATTTCCAACTTTGCGTACTGAAATAGCAAACTTAGTCAAGAATACTTTTTCGGCCAACGATAATATTAATGTGACTTTCAAAGTTAACCAGACTCTAGCAGGTACAACAACTGACGGAAGAACGACTGCTCCAACAGGATATGTCCCAGGTATAACAGATGAAGAGACTGTTGAACTGAACCCAGATGTATTGAAGTACGCAACAAAGGAATATATTCTCGTGACTTTATACCATGAGGCTTTGCACGCTTATTTCAATAAAATGAAACATCAATTATCGCCAACAGAATTTACAAATCGATTCGGAACGATATCCGTTAATGGAGGAAGGACATTGTTCCCAGAAGTTGATGGTCATTTCGAGATGGCAGCCAATAATTACCTAAACGGCTTGCGGGATGTAATAAGGGCATTTAACCCAAATTTTGATATTACCAGGGCATATGCTCTGGCCCAGGCAGGAGTAGTACAGCTTTCTCCTGCAAATAGAGCTATTAACGATCAAGAAAGAGATACAAGAAAAACAGGCTACACGGGAACTAAATGCCCTTAACAATACAATGATGAAAAAAAAATCCAAAAAGTTAAACCTGATTTTTATTATTCTGGTTAACACAATAGCTTTGCCATCATTTGCACAGCAAAAAACTAATAAACAAAACCAGGACGCATCAATACAGAAAAAAATATATTCTGTTTTTTTCAAAAGCAGTCCAAAATCTTTTTTGAAAGATAGCTCAGCTATCTACGTTTTCAATTTCAAGTTGCATATCGTAAAAAAAACAAACGGGAAAGCGATAGCCGTTAAGATTGTGGCGAGTGATAGTCTTGCCTACAAGCTTTTTCCAACGTATAAAAAATTATATGAGCTTGATTACTCGCATCTGTCTAATGAGGATAATAGCGCGACCCTGGTGATTCCAATAATGATTTTTACAGTTGGAAGAGATAAGAAGAACGAGTATCTGATTTCGACACAAGCAGCAATCAATACTTTACAAGATCTAAATCGCAATGATGATTATGATCAAGATATGGCGGGAAAACAACAAACAAATCCTCCCGTTGCATTTACAAAGATAATTCTAGCAGCTCCCGTGGTTTTTGACTACAGCATAAAACCATTGCCTACCGGAACAGGGATTATCAAATAAGGATTAGTAAGCGAGTATGATGGATATCAATATGTCTACAGTTCAAAAGTGGGCAATTCGACAAAAGTTGGCGAAGACCATTTTTGTTGAATTGCCCATTATAGCTTTAACGCCAAACATAGAATCAGTAGAGAATTACGATCAGCAGCATATTTATTAAGGCCAGCAATCGATAAAGAGAATTTCATCGACTTCATCAATCAAAAGGCCATTAAAGCTAAATGACATCTATAACCTACTCCAGATCCTATCGAACCTTTTACACATTAAGATTTGACTACTTATGCATTTTTATTGCTAGTACTCGAAATCTAAATATGATTTTTACACAAATACTATCGTCGATTGCTATCTTAAAATAATATAGTAACAGATAAGGGCTGATGATTTGACGCCTCTCCGTTATTTTTAAGTTGTTGTTTTTAAGCTGGCTAACGATTGTTGTTTCGTCCTGTCCCATCTCCGACCAAGAGATTTATAATAGACTTAAATTATGTGTTTTAGCTGAGACTGAACTGCTGTTTAAGCTTACCCATATCCTGGCTGATCTTGATATCAAGAACCTTTGCATAGTGCTGAGTAGTTTTTAAAGCAGTATGTCCAAGTATTTTGCTTACTGTCTCGATTGGAACCCCATTCGAAAGCGTAATTGTTGTTGCAAATGTATGCCTGGCCAAGTGGAATGTCAAATGTTTATCTATGCTACAAACATCCGCTATCTCTTTTAGGTAAGCATTCATTTTCTGGTTGCTTAATACTGGCAATACCAAATCCCTATTTTCGCATTCAGGATTGTCCTTATAACGACTTAATATATCAAGGGCATTGGGTAAAATTGGTATATGGGATGATGTATCAGTTTTTTGTCTTTTGGTAAATATCCACTTCCCCCCATCTATCCCTAAAGCGATTTCAGATCGTCTTAATTTTTTAACATCTGCATAAGATAATCCAGTAAAGCAACAGAAGATAAAAATATCCCTAACCTGTTGCAACCTACCTATAGTAAATTTTTTAGCTATAATCTTATCTACCTCCTCTTGGGTTAGATAGGTGCGTTCTTTGGCTTTGGCTGTGGATTTATAGGCGAGAAAGGGGGCCTGTTTTAGCTATCCATTCTCCGTACAGTAATTCACGATCTTTTTAAGGTGTTTAATATATTTTGCGGCATAAACATCGCTACACTTACAATCTGCCCGTAAATAATGTTCAAAATTACTAATGAAGGCATAATTAAGTTCACTGATCTGAATATCATCTTGAGAGTATTGTTTTCGAAGAAAATCTGTTAAGTGTCTTTCAGATGTAATGTAACCTTTTAGTGTATTGGCTTCAAAGCCATTCCCAACTAATTCCTTTATCCTCGAATTATGTTCTGCAAATAATTTCATTAGATATCTGCTTTTTTGAGATTTGCCTTTAAACTGTCCTTGTAAAGTCGCTGCTGTAATTTGTTGCCCTGTGTTGAGTAAAGCCTGATGAGCTATTCTCATCTTGCTTTGCAAGCTATCCAGATAGCTATTGAGTGTTCTGACATCTTCCTTTGTGCAAATAGCACGTCCTGCAGAACTATTCCATTTGTTGGATTCACATTCACGACCAATGGACATTTCTGCCCGTTTACCATCTACGGTGATGCGCATATAAATGGCCCTAGGGCCTCCTTTGTAGACTTTTTGCTTTCTTAGATAATAAAGCAGATGGAAATTACCTTTCATAATTACTTACTTAGAGTGAAACAAAAGTAAGACGGCAGCCAGCCGATATCAAGATGTTTAGCGACTAAACATGTTAGTGTACAGTTTGTTATTGGAATTCGGTGCGTAGTATTTCCATTTTTGATACGCACCGAAATACACACTTTTTTATTGCGATTTGATGTGTATTTTAGGTTTTTGATATCAATAAAAAACCCTGCAAATGTTTGATTTGCAGGGTTTTGACATCATTTGACATTGATTTTTGTAGCCCGTAGGGGAATCGAACCCCTGTTTCCAGAATGAAAATCTGGCGTCCTCACCCCTAGACGAACGGGCCATTTTCAGTATTTTAATTTCCAGTTTTCAATTTGCAGTTAACCGCCAATTGAGAACTACCAACTGAATTGGTAGCGGGGACACGACTCGAACGTGCGACCTTCGGGTTATGAGCCCGACGAGCTACCAACTGCTCCACCCCGCACTCTATATACAACTCGTTTTTCGTGAATTAAATCCTTAACTCTGTTTCCGAATTGGAATGCAAAGATATAATTCGTTTCTTTGTACTGCAAATTTTTTTTAAAAAATATTTTAATGGCGCATAAAGCAGGTTTTGTTAGTATAATAGGTAAACCAAATGTAGGTAAATCTACCCTCATGAATGTGCTTGTGGGCGAGCGACTTAGCATTATTACTCCTAAGGCACAAACCACAAGACACCGTATTTTAGGTATCGTAAATGAAGAAGAATATCAGATCGTTTTCTCTGATACACCAGGTATAATTAAGCCAAAGTATAGCTTGCAAGAGAGTATGATGAGCTTTGTTAATGGATCTTTAACTGATGCTGACGTACTTTTATTTGTAACTGATATTAACGAAGAATACGATGAAGACGACGTTCTTGAAAAAATCCTGAACCGTAATATCCCAACTATCGTACTCATCAATAAAATTGATAAAGCATTACAGGAGCAGGTTGATGAGAAGATTGCCTACTGGCAGGAGAAGTTAAATCCCGTTGCTATTTATGCCATTTCGGCTTTACATAAGCACAATGTAGACGGGTTATTGGATCGTGTGCTCGAAATGTTGCCGGAACATCCGCCATATTACGACAAAGAAGATTTAACCGATCGTTCAGAACGTTTCTTCGTTTCGGAGATGATCCGCGAAAAAATCTTCCTCAACTATCAGAAAGAAATCCCTTACAGTACCGAAGTTATTGTAAAGAGTTTTAAAGAAGAGGAAATGAAAAACGGTAAAGGTTCCATGGTCAGGATTACTGCAGAAATTGTAGTCGAAAGAGATTCACAAAAAAATATTTTAATTGGTGCCGGCGGAAGCATGTTGAAAAAGGTAGGGACCGAAGCACGTTTAGAAATTGAGAAATTTTTAGACAGCAAGGTTTTTCTGGAAATGTTTGTAAAAGTAATTCCCGACTGGAGAAGTAAAAAGAATTATTTAAAAAGCTTCGGTTATGATAATTAATTTCGCTTTCTAGAACAGTTTAAAAATTAATATTAATAGAGGTTACGGAAAAATAACCGTACCTTTGCAGCCCGAAATAAATCGGTTAGTAGTTGATAGTCAATGGCTGATAGCCAAATCGTTTGAGCAGCTTGCCCAAACATCACGACCATTAACTATAAGCCATTAACTATCAAAAGAACACCCATGAGTAACATTATAGCCATCGTAGGCAGGCCAAACGTAGGCAAAAGCACACTTTTTAATAGATTAACAGAAAGCCGTAAAGCCATTGTAGACGATATGAGCGGGGTAACCCGCGACAGGCACTATGGCGTTGGTGAATGGACAGATAGACAATTTACCGTAATTGATACGGGTGGTTATGTAGCCAATTCAGAAGATGTTTATGAAGCAGCTATCCGCGAGCAGGTGATGATTGCTATCGAAGAAGCCAGTGTGTTGGTTTTTATGGTGGATGTAACTACAGGTATTACCGATTTAGATGATGATATCGCTCAGGTATTGCGCAGAAGTAATAAACCCGTTTTTGTTTGCGCAAATAAAGTAGATAACACCGCTTTATATAACGAAATACATACTTTTTATGGTTTCGGATTAGGCGAAGTATACCCGTTGTCATCAATGACCGGCTCTGGAACAGGAGAGTTGTTGGATGAGATTGTTAAAAACTTCGAAGATATTCCGGAAGAAGAAAATCAGTTACCTAAGATTACCATTGCCGGTCGTCCGAATGTGGGAAAATCTTCTCTGGTTAACGCCTTAATTGGTAAAGAGCGTAATATCGTTACTGCAAATGCCGGTACAACACGTGATTCAATTAAAATCCACTATAATCAATTCGGTCATGAGTTTATGCTGATTGATACGGCAGGATTACGTAAAAAAACAAAGGTTAAAGAAAATCTTGAGTTTTATTCAGTAATGCGTACCATTAAAGCTTTAGAAGAAGCGGATGTGGTGGTGTTAATGATTGATGCCGTTGAGGGGATTGAAAGTCAGGATATTAATATTTTCCATCTGGCCGAAAAGAACAAAAAAGGTATCGTAATTCTAATCAATAAATGGGATCTGATCGAGAAAAATACGCAGACTATGAAAGCTTTCGAAGAGCAGATTTATGAGCGGATCCGTCCATTTACGGATGTGCCGATCATTTTTACCTCCGTATTAAATAAGCAAAGGATCTTTAAAGCAATAGAAGCAGCTTTAGAGGTTTATAAAAATCGCAGTAAGAAAATTCCTACATCTAAATTAAATGATGTAATGTTGCCGCTGATTGAGAAATTCCCACCACCGGCATTAAAAGGAAAACACATTAAGATTAAATACATTACACAGATTAACGCTACTTCACCGATGTTTGCCTTTTTCTGCAATTTGCCACAATATATTAAAGATCCGTATAAACGTTTCATCGAGAATAAATTAAGGGAAAACTTTGATTTTTCCGGTGCACCGATTCAGATTTATTTCAGACAGAAATAAGTAGGGTTGAAGGTTTAAAGGTGGAAAGCGTAGGGCTAATATCCCTAAAAACCAATATTATTTAAAATAGGGCTGAATTCCATAGCGAAAGTAGCCCTGTTTTTGTTTTTGCTCCATCGTCATTTCGACTGGAGCACAGCGAAATGGAGAAATCTTTAAACTATGTTTATTGGACATTTTAAAGATTTCTCCACTACTGTCGAAATGACAGTCCTCTTTATCTGTGGTCAGAAAATGCCCTTACTTTTACCATATGCAATTACAAGTAAGAAATAGTCAACCAAAAGATATTGATGCCATTTTCGGATTTTACGATATGGCTATTGCATATCAAAAGAAAGTGTTTAACAAACACTGGTAGGGCTTTAGCAGAGAAATGGTGCAAACTGAAATTGATGAACACCGCCAATATAAAATTCTTGTAGATGGTGTGGTAGCCTGTGTATTTGCCGTTACATTTAACGACCAATTAATTTGGGGACAGCGGGATCAGGATGCGATTTATATCCATCGGATTGTAACCCATCCCGAATTTAGAGGTTATTCTTTTGTAAAGGAAATTATCAAATGGGCTAAAGATTACGCAGCAAAAAACAACATTAAATTTATCAGGATGGACACCTGGGCAGATAATGGAAAATTGCTCGAATATTATACAAGTTGTGGTTTTGATTATGTTGGGGTAGTAAGCATGGGAAAAACCGATGGACTGCCGAAACACTATGAAGGAATCAGTTTAAGTTTGTTTGAGATTGTGCTGTAGCACCTTGCAAGGTGCATCAATGGTGGCTCGTAACGAAATATATTCTGTGATAAAATTCATCAATATCTTAGGGAGATGCTAAGACTAGAGGAGATCCTGAAATGAATTCAGGATTGTAGATGTTATATAATTCGGTAACAGAATCATAATTATTAAATTGATTCTGTTATGCCAATAAACACCAATGATTTTACTGTTGAGCGGAAGT
>NZ_FNCH01000031.1 GCF_900100705.1 Pedobacter terrae | reverse complement strand
TAGGTGTGGTAACTCAAATATAACAGCACAAAGGGTAGCTTTTATCGCTACCCTTTTTTTATAAGCAAAAAATATTTTCTCCGGACAACAGTGAAACAAGTTCAGGATGACGGTAACGATGGAATCTGTCAATTATAATAACGGCTTCATCTTTAATAACGACTAGATTACTAGGTATTTTGTTTTCTTACCATACATCAACAATAGGTTTGTTCCTTATTTCCATCTTTGCTTCATAAAATTTAAAAAAAATCTTCAAAAATATGAGCTTAATAGATGCACTAAACTGGCGTTATGCCGTTAAGAAAATGAACGGTCAACCTGTTGAACAGGAAAAAGTTGATAAAATTATTGCAGCGGCACATTTGGCGCCAACATCATCAGGCTTGCAGCCCTTTAAAATAATTGTGGTAACCAACCAGGAATTAAAAGAGAAAATTGCGCCGATTGCTTTTAACCAGGCGCAAGTGATCGACTCTTCCCACCTGTTAATTTTTGCTGCAAACGAAAATTATACAGAAGAAGGTATAGATGAAGTTTTCGACAGAATGAATGCAGAGCGTGGCTTACCATTAGATACTACAGATGCTTACAAGGCACAACTTAAAGGCATGCTTTTATCCAGAACTGCAGAAGAAAACTTTAACCATGCAGCCCATCAGGCTTATATTGCTTTCGGTATTGCGATTGCAGAAGCTGCTGTGTTAAAAGTAGATGCTACACCAATGGAAGGTTTTAACGGACCTGCTTTAGATGAACTTTTAGGTCTAGATAAAAAAGGCTTAAAAAGTGTTACTTTATTGCCTTTAGGATACAGAGACGAAGCTGGTGATTGGTTGGTAAACCTTAAAAAAGTACGTACACCAAAAGAAGAATTCTTAATTGAATTGAAATAACAGGCAAACACCATTATATTGAAAACGGGCCGCTTATTTAGCGGCTTTTTTGATTTAGCACATATTGTGATGATGCCTCCAATATATCGTCCTGCTGAACTTCCGCCCGGCCAGTCGGACGGGTGTTTCAGCATCTTTATCGGTTGTTCTAAGATCCTGAAACAAGGTCAGGATGACGGTACGCAGGGAATGAACAAATGACTATTGCACCAATCTGAGGTTTGGAGTCAATTAACCGGTTTAAACAATTAACTAGGTTAAACTAAAAAGCACTTCATTCGTAGACCTTGAAACAAGTTCAGAATGACAATTAAACATAGAAATTTTTGTAAAAAAATGTTAAACCTCCGTACAATTTAGGACAGCTATTTATAATTGGATATATTTACGAGCTTTAATACCCAATCCATGAAGATTTTTAGATTATCGTTTATCATACTATCGCTCTTATCAATACTCAGTTTTTCTTCTTCGGCCCAAACCGATACCATTAGCATCAACACCATCATCACCAAAACGAATAAGGTATTGAGCGATTACCCTGCTGAAAAGATTTACCTTCATTTTGATAAACCTTATTATGCAGTAGCAGATACGGTTTGGTTTAAAGCTTATGTTACTGAAAATCAGAATTTCTTATCTGGCATCAGTAAAATCATTTATGTTGATGTAATCAATCAGAAAGATTCACTTATCCAAACCTTAAAGTTACCCATAACCGGTGGCCTTGCTTATGGCAGCTTCCCTTTAGATCAAATTAACTATAAACAGGGTAACTACCACATCAGGGCTTATACTTTATGGATGCTCAACAGTGATGACCCCGCTTATTTTAACAAAACTTTTTACGTAGGCGAAGCCATTGATAAAGAGGTAAAAACCCACATTACTTACAAAAATACCTCTACAGATAAATTGGAAAAAATTGATGCGCGTGTACAATTTAAAGATGCCAGTAATAAACCCTACGCCAATAAAAATGTAAGCTGGCAGGTAGTGACCAGTTTTACGGTAATTGCCAAAGGCAGGGGTACAACGGATGCGAATGGTTATTTGACCATCGCGATGAGCAACGCCCAAAAGGCCGAATATCAGTTACAAAAAGGTGAATTAATTACCAGCATTAACACCACTGATAAAGATGTGGCAAGCAGCAGTTTTCTGCTTAAAAATGCAATCGTAAGCAAAGATTTTCAATTTTTCCCTGAGGGTGGAAGTTTAATTGCTGGCCTAAACAATAAGGTAGCCTTTAAAGCGACTAAGAGTGATGGTTTGGGTATTAACTCAAAAGGTACGGTAACCGATAACGATGGCAAAACTGTTGCCACCTTTACTGCTCAGCATTTAGGTATGGGCAGTTTTAACTTATTGGCAGAAGCTGGAAAAACTTATAAAGCAACTGTTACCTATGCCGATGGAACTACTCAAAATTATAATTTGCCAACTGTTGCCGTAAATGGTGTTTCTGTAAGTATAGATAACAGCAGTGCAGATAATATAGCCATCAAAATTTCGGCTAACGATGCCTTCTTCGAGCAAAACCAGGGCAAAAAGCTTTATTTAATAGCACAAAGCAAGGGTGTGATCTGTTATGGTGCACAAACAGCCTTATCAAATAAAGAATACAATACCACTGTACTTAAATCTAAATTCCCAAATGGAATTGCGCAATTTACCCTGTTTAATGAGTTTGGTAAACCACTAAGTGAGCGACTGGTTTTTGTTCAGCACAAAAATACCATGGCAGTAACGTTAACCAGCGCTGCAACTACTTATGGAACAAAGAAAAAAGTGAAGATAAATGTGGCGGCCAAAAAAGATGGCGCTCCTGTAGAAGGTAGTTTTTCTGTAGCGGTTGTGGATGAAACGAAAGTTCCATCTAGCGAAGATGCCACCAGTACAATATTAACAGGCCTGTTATTAAGCAGCGATGTTAAAGGTTATATTGAAAAAGCCAACTACTATTTTAATGCACCCGATGCTAAGAAACATGCAGATTTAGATGTATTGCTTCTTACCCAGGGTTACCGCAGTTTTAAATATACCGATATACTTGCCAATAAATTGCCAAAAATTGATTTCTTACCGGAGCAAGGCATCGAAATTTCTGGTATTTTGCGTCAGAATAATGGTATTCCGGTTAGAAAAGGAGCCTTATTATTAACCATACCTGATAAACGCTTTAACCAGGAAGGTATAACAGATCCGGTAGGAAACTTTAAATTCTCAAACCTGGTATTTAACGATTCATCGAAAGTAACCATTACTGCCAAGTACAATGTAAACTATAAAAACATGACCTTAAGCTTAAATGGTGCACCTATACCAACACTAACCAGAAATTTTAGTGCAGCCGAAGAGGTTTTAAATATAGATAGTACTTTAACCAGTTATTTAGATAACAGTAAAAAACAATATGCTTATTTACATACGCTAAAAGATGTGACCATTAAAGGCGCAGTGGTTCCGAAAGTAAGTCATAAGGATTACCCTGCATTGAGCGGACTAAGCCAAATGGCCGACCATGAAGTTAGTGGCGATCGGTTTAAAGGCTGTGGATTGCTGATTAACTGTCTACAAGGCATGCTGGCGGGGGTTACCTTTGCCGATAATAACTTTTACGTAACCCGCGATTACAACCAGGGTAAAAAAATCCCGATGGGTATTTTCATTAACGGTATGAATGTGGATGTAAACCAGATTAATACGATAGACGTTAATCAACTCGAATCGGTTGAGGTCTTTTTAAGGGATGACTTAGGTTTGGTAAACCGTGCCAACAATGTAAATGGTGTAATTGTATTTAACCAGAAAAAAGCACCAAAAGGCACAAAGATTACAAAGGCTCAGTTGATGGATATGCTTCCTAAATACTATGAGCTTACTTTCTCGCCACAAGGTTATAACAAAGAAAAACAGTTTTACTCACCTAAGTATGATGTTCCTGCCAGCATGAATCGGAATGACTTAAGAACCACTATTTACTGGAACCCTAAAGTAGTTACGGATGCAACAGGTAATGCTTCTTTTGAATATTACAATGCTGATGGTAAAGGACAGTATAAAGTAATTATTGAAGGAATAGATGCCAATGGTAATTTAGGAAGATCGGTATTTAAGTATCTTGTTAAGTAAAATGGAAAATTTGAGATGGATGATGGAATTATTTTCCCCCCATCCATCTCAAATCTCAAATCTTCCATCCTACCACACCTCAAAAGGCAATTGCTCCCCTTTTAATCCCTCAACAATATTCTGTACGATAATTTTAGCCATGGCTGCTCTTGTTTCTTCGGTGGCTGAACCAATATGTGGTAAAACAGCAACATTTTCCATGGCTAACAACGGGTTGTTTTTATCCATTGGTTCAGGGTTTGTTACATCCAAACCTGCTCCCCATATCATTTTCTCTTCCAGGGCTTTGATTAAATCCTTTTCGTTATGAATGCCGCCCCTGGCTGTATTGATGAAAATCGAATTGGGTTTCATCTGCTTAAAAACATCTAGTGTAAATTTATCTTTCGTTTCAGATGTTAGTGCAGTATGCACCGAGAGTACATCGCTTTGTGCCAAAAGTTCTTCAAAGGATACATATTTTGCCCCAATTTCTTTTTCGGCATCTTCGTTACGCGAGCGGTTGTGGTAAATCACCTCCATTTGATAGGCCGCAGCACATTTTTTGGCCATTTCCAAACCAATTTTACCCAGGCCAAAAATACCGAGGGTTTTGCCATTTACTTCAATCCCCAGTTCTGGTGAGGGCTCATAGTTTTTCCAATCTCCCCGAATGATTTTTTTATGCGAGAAAAAAGCCTTTCGCGATACAGCCAGCATCAATAAAAAAGCCGTATCAGCAGTTGCACTGCTCAAAACGCCCGGTGTATTACCAATGGGGATATTTAATTTTTTAGCGGTGTCTAAATCAACCTGATCAAAACCTACTGAATGTAGTGCTATCACCTTTAAATGCTTGCAGGCATTTAAAAACTCGGCGTTCAATTTATTTGGGCCTACGCTAATCAATGCATCCTGGTCTTTACAGGCCTCAATCAGCTCCTCCGCCGTAATCTGCCTGTTTTCTTTCCATTGGGTAATGGTAAGATTATTTTCTTCCAGTTGCTTTAAACCAACCGGAGCAATGGTTCCGCTGATAAATACTTTCATATTCATTTAACAGTTAAATCTGATTATGAGTTTTGATTAATGCTTACTTTACAGTTGTGGTCAGTAACTGGTAAGTGTTTGCACTAAAATAACCCAAGGCATTATTGTTAATGTTTGATGTAGGATTGGCCGGTGTGGCGCCCTGGTTAGGTCCGCGGTCTGACTGTTGGCTTAATGCATACCAATAATTAAAAATATTACTATCAACACATTCCATTTCAACCCTAACTTTATCGTTTGTATTCAATTCATCGCTATCATGATCGTTGTTGGGTTTAAAGAAGAGCTGAACCCGCAACTCGTTACCATTGGTTAACCTATCGTTGTAGGCATAATAGCGTCGCGACAGCACATCGTTTACGTACAAGTTAAAATGATAGAAATTAGCCTCGTTAACCGGATCTTTTAAAAAAGCTGCTGCCGTTTTGCGCTCGCGGCCAAAAAAATTATTTTTAATGATCCCGATAGAATCCATTTTAACCACATTAGGCATTTTAGAACTCGCGGTATAGTTTTGTCCTTCAACAGTAGCATTTAAATCATAGGTAACCCCAGGCTCCCCTTTCATACGGTTAATGTAAGTCCCAGGCTTAGTTCCCTCTTTAAATACAAACGTATTGCCTTTGCTATCGGTTACGGTAACCGTAGCACCTGAAACTTTCGGGAAAACATTTTCCTCAGTGTAACCTATCGTTTTGCTGATTTTAATTTCCTGATCTATCAACTGGTTATTAATAATCCCTTCAATAACAACCTGTGGATCGGCATTTTCCGTATCAATAGAAATAATTTTCTTGCATGAAGAAATGAACAGCGTAAATAAGGCAAAATATATCGTTAGTTTTTTCATGGTATTAAAATTTAAAATCCCAGGTAACAGAAGGAATAAGTCCAAAAAGCGAGGTTTGCTGCGCAGCAGTTTTATTCGGGTTTTGTGGGTCGGTAATAAACTCTATGGAGTAAGGATTTTTTCTGGCCAGCACATTGTAAATGCCGAAATTCCAGCTTGATTGGTATTTACCTTTTTTCTTACCTGCTAACGTTGCACTTACATCTAAACGCATGTTGTAAGGCATACGGCCTGCATTACGCTCGGTATAATAATAAGCTGGTTGCCCACCAACGGTATATTTCCCTGCAGGATAGGTAACGGCATTACCTGTGCTATAAATAAAGCTTGATGAAAATGTCCATCTTGAGGTCATGTTATAAATGCCTACCAATGAAATATCGTGTGTACGATCCTGTCTGGCCGGAAAGTACTTACCATTGTTCAGTTCAGTAAACTTGCGTTCGGTACGCGATAAGGTGTATCCTATCCAGCCGTTCAGTTTGCCAAATTTCTTTTTAAAAAACAGCTCCATCCCGTAAGCACGACCTACACCGTAAATCAACTCTGATTCTACATTCGAATTGGCCAGCAACTGGGCAGCATTTTTATAATCAATCTGGTTTTGCAGCCATTTATAATAAATTTCAGCAGAAAGCTCGTAGGTATTCTCTTTAATGTTTTTAAAATAACCCAGCGCTACCTGATCGGCAATTTCCGGCTTGATGTTATTGCTGCTCAACACATACTGATCGGTTGGCGAACTGGATGTAGCATTGGTTAAAATATGAACATTCTGCGTATTGCGGTTATAAGATGCTTTAATTGAGTTTTGTTCATTGAGCAGGTAACTTACCGAAAAACGAGGTTCCAGGTTCAAATAGTTTTTATAGAATTTACCTTTGGCTACATTTTCTGTAGCGGTAATTTCGCCCGTTGCATTGTAGGCATTAAAATTACCAGGTCCCATTAAAGAGAAAGCAGCCAGCCTTACACCGTATAAAAAGTTGAGGTGCTCGTTTACATTCCACTCATCAGAAATATAAGCAGCAGATTCTATCCCATACCTGCGCTCTTGCGAAAGCGAATTCACCTGCGAAGAAGCATCGCTATCAATATCAATTGGCGAAATACGGTGCTGGGTGGCATTTAGTCCAAACCTCAGAATATGTTTATTGCTGAAATACTGAAAATCTTCTTTAAAATTAAAATCGCGAATCAGCGAAGTGGCTTTAAAATTAGTCGCATCGTTTAATAAACGAACCGTATAATTGTAGTTGTTGTAAATTAATGAAGTATTGGAAAATAAGCGGTCGTTGAAAATGTGGTTTAAACGGAAGGTAGTGGTTACGTTGCCCCAGTTGTTCTCAAACAAATCTTTTACCCCAATATTATCCTTGCCAAAATAGCCCGAAATATAAATGGTATTTTTATCGTTGATTTTATAGTTCGCTTTTGCGTTGATATCATAAAAGTTCAGTGTGCTTCCATTCACCGACGAATCTGGCGAAGCCCTTAAAAACAGATCGATATACGTTCTACGGAAACTTACCATAAATGAGCCTCTATCTTTCACGATAGGGCCTTCTGCTTTTAAACGAGAGGCAATTAAACCAATACCACCCTGAAACTTAAATTCTTTATTGTTTCCGTCATCCATTTTAACATCTAAAACAGATGATAAGCGACCGCCATATTGCGATGGCATGCCACCTTTATACAAACTTACATCCTTAATTGCATCGGCATTAAATGTAGAGAAAAAGCCCAGAAGATGCGAAGAGTTATACACCACAGCCTCATCTAAAATGATTAAATTCTGATCGGCAGCACCACCACGAACATAGAAGCCCGTATTTCCTTCGCCACCAGATTTTACACCTGGCAACAATTGGATGGTTTTTAAAATATCTCTTTCTCCAAGCAATACGGGAATGGAATTGAGCGTTTTCATATCAATTCTTTCCAAACCCATTTGCGCACTTTTAACATTTTCGTTTTTACGGTTATTGGCACTGACATTTACTTCATCTAAATCGTTTGCACTTTTTAATTCCTCATTTAACTTGGTATCTTTTGTTAAATTGATGGTTTTAACGATTGAGGTATAACCGGTATAACTTACTGCCACAGTATAAGTACCTTCAGCCTGTGTTAAAGCAAAATATCCATAATTGTTAGTTAAAGTTGCTGCGTTAGAAGCCCCGGAAATTCTGACCGTTGCACCGATTAAGGTTTCGCCGGTACCTGCATCGCGGATAGTACCGCTCAGGGTAAACTTCTTTTGAGCAAAAATAGAGGTGGAGAAAAAAAGGAGGAAAAATAAAGCTAAGTAGTATTTTATAGACATATCTGCTACTATCTGATTTTTAAGGTAGAAACCAAATGTACGAAATCCAACTCCTATTATTGGATAATGGACGATTTCTTACTGAAAGTTGGCTTTACTTTTTAATATCGGGATAAATGGCAATATGGTGTGAACGTAAAAGGTACGGGCTCGAATGATCCTTACCTGCCTGCTGAAAGGTAATCAATTTAGATGGTTCTTTAGGCATATGGCAATCAATACAATTTGTGCTAAGCGATCCTTTTGCCAAAGTAACCTCACTGTGCTTTATACTTTGGTGACAGCTGATACAGCGTTCCGAGTAAATTTTTAAATTACCTTTAATGTTTTCGTGTGTATTGTGACACGATTGGCAAGTCATATTTTCGCTTTTCCGATAACAATTGCTTCCCATTAACATGTTGGTTTGGTTACCATGTACATCTGGATTGCCACCACCAAAACCCACAAAATCCTGTGCGTAGTAGTCATCTAAATTATCGCCGGGTGTGAAACCAAAAACTGACTTCTGGGCAACCAGGGTATTTCCTGAATGGCAAACGCCGCAGGCATCCATCTTTTGTTTGCGGCTTAATGTTTTATAAATGGTGATAAATTTAGCGGTTTTCTCTTTTGGATTTTCGAGGTGAAAAACCGCATGTTGCCTGCCAGGCCCGTGGCAACGTTCACAATCTATACCATAAAGCAGGGCACCACGCTCCATTTCCTCATCAGTGGTAATGCCCGAAGTTTGGGTTACTTTCTTATCTACGTAAGAAGCATGGCATTCTAAACAACGGCTGCCAATAGGACGGTCATAATAAAAGGTTTGGTTGGTAAAACCCGGACTAATGGCCCAGTTCCGGATTGCCGAGAAATAGGAAAGTGGCAGTTCGTAAAGCTTTTTACCTTTCCAATAGGCATAGGTGTAAGCCTTTTCTCCAGAGCCAAATACCATATCAAACTTTTCGGCGCGTACTTCTTTTCCGTCTACATAAGCGACCTGAAAAATACCACCAGCTCTTTTCTCAATAACCACTTTTTGGTGTGCATCGAAGTTAAAGACATTAGAATCGGGGGCAAAAATCTTTAACAGTTCCTGGTCATACACAGGTTTAGAAGTTAAACCATGTGCATTATGTGCAAAAGATTGCTTAATTTCCTGATGGCATTTTACACAGGTGGCAGCACCGGCGTAAGCTTCACCTCTAATGTCTTTTGGTAAGGCATCGGCCGCATTCATACATCTTGACAGGATAATGATAACGATTGCTATCGCTGCTAAAGTCACCAGGATCCGTTTTATACCTTTCAAAATAATTTTTGGCTTATTTTATAAACTGAATATAGCTAAAATTATAACCACCACTAGCAGCTAACAGCCTGATTTTTTGCCATCCGGTATTTAAAGGCACATTTTTAACTTCGAAAGTGGCAAACTTTTTCATATTGCCGGTATTTGGAACCACTACGTCACTGGCAACCGTTTTACCATCAATTAAAATAGTAATCCGCCCGCCAGGCTGATCGGCCGCTGCATTAATTTTTAAAGTATAGTTACCTTTTTGTGCCACCTTAACGGTGTATTGCAACCACTCTCCTTTTTCGATATGGTTTACATAGTATTTTTCGTATTGAAGAGAATCTTTGGCAATATCGACACCATCATTACGGTAAATACCGCCGCGGTTTCCGACCGACCTTTTATTTGTTGAAGTATGGTAATCCGCTGTATCGTTATCGAAATAGGCAAATCCGTTTTTCCCCAAATCATAATCAACGGCATAAATGATGCTTTTATTCCGAATTAGATTGGCTTTAAAAGGTTTGGTTTCATTAGTAAAGGGCTGACGGATCATCGCATCAATTACATCACGGTGAATAATGGTATTTTCTAACCTCGAATAAATAGCCAGTTCCATCAGACCACTGTATACGTTACTATCTTTAGGTTTATTGCCACCATTATTCAGATATTTTACCAGCGCATCATAGTTAGGGTTCGATTTAATTTCCATCGGGTTATTGAACCCGATTTTTTTCAAAGGCCACCATGACCAGCCGATATTGTTTTTTTCTAATAGGTGGATGGCGTCGGTAAACCAAACATTAGAGTTCTCGCCTGTTTCGCCCAGCCAAACGGGTACATTTTGCTCATCGCGGGCTTTGATGATGTGTGCTATAGAAGCCTGATCGTTATAATTCCAGTATTTGTGAAAACTTAAGGCCATGTTTTTATCCCATAGCGGGAAAATACCATTGTAGTTATTGCCCCAGCCATTACCTTCAATAATAATGAGATGTTGCTGATCTACCTCGCGGATGGCTTTGGTAATATCAACCATCAGTTTTCTTAAGGGAGCGTTTACTTTTTCTTTGGTTCCGTTTTTATCTTCCTCGGGATTACTGAAACCATAGTTGGGTTCGTTTATAATATCATAAGCGCCGATGTAGGACTCATTTTTATAACGTTCGGCCAGTTTTCGCCATAGGGCGATGGTTTTCTCCTGGTTGGCTTCGCTATTCCATAAGTAGGGTTTTGACGGATCGCGGTCGGCAATGTTTACATCGTTCCCTTGTCCGCCGGGCGCAGCGTGTAAATCTAAAATGAGGTACATTTTATTCGCTTTACACCAGTTGAGCAAACTATCGGTTAAGGCAAAACCTTTTTCAAGCCAGGTATTTTTACCAGCCACAGGTTCCTGCTCAACAGGCAATGTATAAAGATTATAATGCATGGGCAGGCGGATGGAATTAAAGCCCCAGCGTTTCATAGAGTCCACATCTATTTTACGCATGTGGTTAGCCAACCATGCATCGTAAAATTCTTGTGTTTGCTTCGGCCCCATCAAGTCTGCAATCCTTTCGCGGATGCGGTACTGTTGTGCCTCTTTATTAATTTTAAGCATATAGCCTTCCTGCAACATCCAGCCGCCCAGGCCAATGCCACGCAATAATACGTTTTGGCCCTGGCCATCAATAATTTTTGTGCCTGATGCTTTTAAAAAACCTTGACCAAAACCAGCAAACGAAATGCTACTAAACAGAAAAACAGATAAGAGTGATTTTTTAAAAAACATAGTTAAATGATTGAAAGTTACCAGATATAGGTGGCTACAGCACCCTTATCAAGCGCCGCAGCATAGGTTTTACCCTTTAGGCTAATGTTAAATGCTGCAGTTGCTTTACCGGTATTGGCCACAATAAGTACATATTTCCCTGCTGGCGTTTTAAATGCAACATTGGCTAAACCATCTGGCTCGTTAGAAGCAATCCGTACAGCGCCCGGCCTTACAAACTTAGCGGCATGGGCAATGGAAAAGTAAGCCAGGTTGCGGCTATAATCATTGCCGTTAATGGTAACTGCTCCCTGGCACATGGAGCAACCACCCCTATCGGTATAAGGTTTATTTTCCGGATCTGCAGCAAGGTTCCACTCCAATACATTTCTGGCCCAGTTACGTGTGGCGCCGATAATTAAACGCGATACCGGATTAATGATATTAATGGTCGTGGCATCAGGTTGTTCTACCACCATTTGCTCAGAGAAATAAATATTTTTATCGGGATGGGCGTTATGTACATCGGTTAACGCTTCAATCTTTCCACCGTACAGGTGAAAAGCAGACCCATCAATATATTTTTTGGCTTCCTGATCATCCAAAATACTGATCGGATAATCGGGCCGATCGGCATTGTGATCGTAACTAATAATTTTGGTTTTAATATGGTCTTTTGCAAAAGCGGGGCCTAGAAACTGCTTTACAAATAGTGCCTGATCGGGTGCTGCCATAAACAAACTCGGGTTATTCCCCGGATGTAAAGGTTCGTTTTGTACCGTGATGGCATCAATAGGGATCCCCTCCTTTTTCATTTCCTGTACATAACGCACAAAATATTTGGCGTAAGCTGCATAGTATTCAGGTTTGAGCATCCCTCCGCGGGCATCATATGTTGTTTTCATCCATAAGGGAGGAGACCATGGCGAGCCCATAATTTTAATTTTAGGGTTAATGGCCAGGATTTCCTTCATTACCGGAATAACATCTGCCTGATCAGGGCCTAAATCAAATTTAGCTTGTTCCAAATCGGTTTGCCCTTCTGGAAGATCGTTGTAAGAAAATACTTTTTCATTTAAATCAGACGCACCAATGCTCAACCGGATGTAACTTACACCAATATGATTACCGTTGGTTGCAAAAAGTTCGTTAAGCAAAGCGGCCCTTGCAGGCGCCGACATTTTTACAATATGCTGCGCACTACCCCCTGTTAAAGCGTAGCCAAAACCATCTATGCTTTGAAAAGTTTTTTTATCGTTGATTACAATTACAGGTTGTTTGTTTTTGGCTGTAGACAGTCTTAAACCTGTAGTCTGACGGGTAAAAAGGGCTGTACGATCGGCTTTGGTTAGCCATACCTGTGGCTCGCTTTGTGCCATAAGCGAAAAAGTAAAAGCACAACCCATTAAGAGTCCAATGGACTTGGTAACTAGCATATAAGGGAAATAATCAGATAAAAAACAGGAAGAAAGACTTCGCTCTCTCCCTGTAACAATTAAACTTTAAACGTATAACCTGAACTAGGTAATTATTTAATTAAAATACCGTCTTATAAACGACCCATCCCTGACCGATTCGTCATGCTGAACTTGTTTCAGCATCTTTTTAGCAGGAAAGACCCTGAAATAAATTACCTTCGGTGAGCTTGCCAAGGCTCGGTTCAGGGTGACGGCCGCTTAATCAAAAAGCCGATATGAGCAACCTAGAGGCAATATTACTAATCGAACTCAGTTTTTTAAGATGATGAACAATTATTTAGTGCCACCCCATTCTTTACTTTGGAGAATTTTAGTATTGTTTAACTCCGCTTGCGGGATAGGCAAGGTTTCATTTTTATTGGCCTGAAATCCTTTAAAAGCCAGTTTAGTAGGCGCAAGTCCCCATCTCACCAAATCAAACCATCTTTGCCCTTCGGCTACCAGTTCCAGGCGTCTTTCTTTCATGATATTATCCATAGTTACCTCAACAGGATTTAATCCTACGCGGGCTCTTACAGCATTAAAGAAAATATATGCTCTGGAACCTGCACCAACAGCAGCACCGCTTCTTAACAAGGCTTCGGCTTCCATCAAATAGGTATCAGCTAAACGGATTTCATACATATTCTGACCAAAGTTTAATTCCAGCTGGCCAACAGCAGCTTTGGTAGAAACCCTGCCCGCATATTTTTCAACAAAATATCCGGTATTATCATTAGCATGTTTATAGGTTACAATACCTGCTTTTTCCAAACTATCTAAATTGGCAACCGTAGGTTTGTTACGTGGATCGTAATGGATTAAATCAAATAATTCTTTTGTTATTGGCATCACACTCCAACCCGACACATAATCTGGTGCTTGTGCAGCAATTACAGGCACATAATTACGTGGCCCTACCAAAATACCCATCACATTACCTTCACGGCTGCCAACATTACTCCAGCCCATGTTAGAGGTGGTATTGTAACTCAGTTCTAAAACAGACTCTGAATTGAATTTATTTTTCCAGTTCCATAAATCGGCAAATTTTGGCAATAATTTATAGCCATAGGTACTTGCTCCAGGTGCTGTTCCATTCACCGCGGCGAACTCTGCTGCTGCCAGCGCCCATTTTTCCTGCCATAAATAAACCTTACCTAAAACCGCATGTGCTGCACCTTGATTTAAGCGTCCTGCATCTGCAGTAGGGATCGTTACCGGAAGAGCAGATAATGATTCTTTTAAATCCTGTTCTATCTGTTTGTATACATCTGCCGGAGCAACCTGCGTAACATCGAACATACCAGCAGGCTCTATCGGTGCCAGGATTAACGGTATATTTTTAAAAATGCGTAACAAATCAAAATAAAATATAGCCCGCAATGCTTTAGCTTCAGCAATATACCTTGCCTTGGTTGAAGCATCCATGTTAATGCCTTCTATTTTTTTCAATAGCACATTTGCACGATAAACACCAGTAAAGCCTTTACTCCATAAATAACTTGGCGCACCCGATAAAGAGTTCACGGTATAATTATTCATGGCCTGCATATCTCCCAAATCTGATGGAGAATCGGCACCAGCATAATGATCATCTGATGCAGAGCAGAATAAATTAAGTTTAGTAAGGTAACCGCTGGATTGGTTACCCAATTGATCATAAACCGCTACCAACCCCGTAAATGCCTGTTGCTGATTTTGATAATAGTTTGTCTCCAATATGCGTTCGCGTGGATTTACCTCCAGCTGTTTTTGACAAGAAACGATAAGCTGAGAAGCGGTTAAAAGGGCTGCAATAGCTAAAATATTCTTTTTCATTTTTAATTTTTTTTAGAATCCAACATTTAAACCTACCATAAACGAACGTGCCTGCGGATAAACGCCACGATCTACGCCCAATACAGTTCCACCGATTTCAGGGTCGTAACCTGTATATTTTGTAATGGTCCACAGGTTTTCACTCATTAGATATACCCTAACTTTTTGTGCGCCAATTTTTTTAATCACATCGTTCGGAAGATTATAACCTACCTGAAGGGTTTTTAAACGGAAGTAATCACCTTTTTCTAAATAATTTTTAGAGAATTTAGTATAGTTTCCATTCAGATCTTTGTCTGCAACGCGAGGAATATCGGTTGAAGTATTGGTTGGTGTCCACCTGTCCAGAATTGATTGTTGCCAGTTTCCGTAAGTTACATCTAAACGTCTTAATCCCTGGAAAATCATGTTTCCACCAACACCATTTCCGAAGGCAACAAAATCAAAGTTTTTATAAGCCAGGTTAATGGTAATACCGTAGGTATATTTTGGAAGTGGACTACCTAAATAAGTACGATCGCTACCATTTATGGTTTCATTTCCATCCAGGTTAGCAAATTTAACATCGCCTGGTTTTGCATTTGGTTGCAATATGGTACCACCCGGACCTCTGTAAGCGTTAACCTCTGCTTGTGATTGGAAAAGGCCAAGCGCTTCATACCCATAAAATTCATTAAATGCACGCCCGAGTCCGGTGCGGGTAAAGTTGCCCATCCCCTGGAAGCTTTGTGCGTTATCTTCAATAAATTCTCTTCCAGGCAATAACTTGGTTACCTTATTTTTCAAGGTAGAGATATTGGCATTAATCCCTAAATTAAGTTCTCCGATTTTTTTCCGATAACCCAATTCGAATTCTATACCAGTATTCTGCATATCGCCAACATTTTCTGCCGCACCACCTGCTGCTCCCAAATAAAGTGGAATTGATGGGGTTTGCAATACGCCAATGGTTTTCTTTTTGAAGTAAGAAGCGCTCAGGCTAAAATCATTAAATAAGGTGGCATCTAAACCGATATCTGTCTGGTGGGTTTCTTCCCATTTCAGATTAGGATTTGATAAAGCAGCCGGACTCCATCCAATAGTACTTACATCGGTAGTACCAAAAGTATAGTTACGTCCGCTATTTACTAATGATATGTAACTGAAATCGCCAATGGCGTCATTTCCGGTAATACCATAACTACCACGTAATTTTAAGAAGTTAACCATCTTATTTTCTTTCCAGAAAGCTTCTTTTGAAGGCACCCAGCCTACTGATGCTGAAGGGAAATAACCAAAGCGGTTGTTGGTACCGAAACGTGAAGAACCATCACGACGGATAATACCCGTAAATAGATATTTTTCATCGTAATCATAAGTTACACGGGTAAATAAAGAGTTAACAACGTGCAAGGTAGCATCACTACCATCACCCTGAATATCGGCAGTTGCCGGCTTATAGTTTAAATTCGCCTGATAAAAATCCTGAGCAATGATGTTATTAAACCTTACGTTTAAACCACGGTTATTGTTGTCCATATAATAACCCTGACCGAAAATAGCGTACGCATGGTGTTTACCAAAACTTTTAGAATAGCTAATGGTATTCTCCCAGTTGTAATTCAGGGTCATGTTCATCTCGCGATAGAAGTTCGTCTTCGAATTCGTATTAGCTGGACTTAACCAGTATAGCGGGGTATAAGATTCTGAACCATAAAAAGCAAGTTTAGTGCCCAGCGATGACCTGAATTTTAAATTTTCGATAGGTTCAATCTCTAAGAAAGCATTACCAACAATGTTATGATCCCAGCCATAATTACCTAATCTGGTTTGATTATAGGCTAAAGGATTACTCATTTCCTGACCAACAGGGCCAGATATACCATAAGGAAATCCTGTTGCAGGGTCTCTTATAATATTGGCAATGGTATAAGGAGATTTATTAATGATGTTTGGATCTGTTTGAATAACCGGAGTTATGGGATCTAAATGAATGGCCGAACTTAGCGGACCACCAAATTCGCTATTGGTATTACCTAACGACTTATTAACCGAATGGCTATAACCTAAATTCTCGCCGAAGGTAATCCATTTGGCAGGTTTAAATGTAGAGTTAAGACGGATGTTAGCACGGTTAAAACTAGAAATAGGTGTAGATACAATACCATCCTGATCGATATATCCAAAGGAAGTATAAAAGGTAGATTTGTTGGTTCCGCCTGAAACGCTAAACTCATGGGTCTGTCTGCGGGCATCATCATTAAAAACAACAGATTGCCAGTCAGTACCTTCTCCATAAGCAGATGGATTTGCATACGGAGGCGTAAAGGTGCCATCGGTTGCAGCATTGTAGCTATTAGCATACGCTTCATTCCTGATGGTAGCATATTCAGTGGCATTTAACAGTTTCAACTTTTTAGCCGGTGCCTGTGTACCATAAAATCCATTGTAATTAATAGATAATCTTCCTTCTCTACCTTTTTTGGTAGACACGATAATTACACCGTTTGCCGCTCTGGCACCATAAATGGCTTGCGAAGCTGCATCTTTTAAAACCTCAATAGATTCTATATCTGATTGGTTTAGATAACCAATACCGCCATTATCTACAATTACACCATCCACTACCCAAAGCGGATCGTTATTACCTGAAGATGCAAAAGACGTAAAACCCCTTACCCTTACTGTTGAAGCAGATCCAGGTTGTCCGTTACCACTGGCAATTGTTAAACCAGATGTTCTTCCTTGTAAGGCTTGTTCTACTCTGTTAATTGGCATCGATTCCAGATCTTTTGCCTTAACGCTAGAGATAGACCCGGTTACGAGTGCTTTTTTCTGTGTACCGTAACCCACAACCACTACCTCTGTTAAATCTTTGGAGTTGGCAGATAGCGATACATTAATACGGCCACCAGCCGGAACGGTTACCGTTTGTGTAGTCATACCGATTAAACTGATGTTTAGTTTTCCACCAACAGGCGCCTGAATACTGAAAACACCATTGGCATCAGTAGATGCAGCTTTGGTTGTGCCTTCCAGCCGAACGGTTACACCCGGCAACGGACTACCATTTTGTTCTGTTACTTTTCCTGTAACGGGAATGTCTTGTGCCAATAAGGCCAGCGGGAATGCCAAGATACAGTAAACGAAGAATACGAATGTAAATCTTCTTCTCATAGAAATTACTTTTAAGTTAATGAATTTGGTTAGCTCATGATACAGTCTTACTGGTTGCTGTTTCATGAATCAAATCTATACACGGGTTGGGCAATAGCAGAATTTATGACTACTACACCAACCATACAGCGGCCCTAAAAAGGGCTAAATAAAGGAGAAAGCAGGCCTACATAAGCCCTACAGAAGCAATATAAAAACCTATATTACAGCCATTTAAACATTTAAACTAAAAATAAATGCTTTTGTAACAAAAACATGCGTTTAAAGCATTTTTTGTCGTGCTATTTCAATCAGGAATTCGTACAAATTGGTTTCCGGCTTTAGCTGAAGTTTTTTCCGAAGGCGATAACGGCCTACTTCAATCGCTTTAATCGTCACATTCATAAGTTGCGCCATTTCTTTTGAAGAAAGGTTCATAGAAAGGTAAGCACAGAACTTCAAATCATTCTGGCTAAGGTCTGGATAAAGGTCTTTTAGCCGGGTAAAAAATTCGGTATTTACATGGTTAAAGTGTACACTCATGTGATCCAGTTCCTGGTCTTTTTTCTCTACATCCTTAATCAGCCTGATCAGGTGCCTGAAACTTGGCGAACTTTCGTTAAGGTCGTGGTTTTTAATTACAGCAGATATCACTTCCTTTATTTTGGCCAGCACCTTACCACGTTGCACCAGGTGCATGGTCATGGTAGAAAGTTCTTTGTTTTTATAATTTACATAAGCTTCGAGCTTTTCGTTCTGCAGCCGCACAATTTCTTTTTCATTTCGATCAAGCTCCAGCTGGTGCAGGTAACTCATGCGTTCCTGTTCTTTAATGTGTTTCCTTTTTTGCCACCTGATCATTAACCTCAAGACCATCACAATTAAGATGAGATAAAAAATCCGCATCCAAATGGTATTGTACCAGGCCGGCAGTACCACAAAAGTATAACTGACCACCTCCGATTCGTTATTGATACCCGTACTTGCCTTTACATTAAACGTATATTTTCCGGCGGGTAAGTTGGTATAATCTTTTTCGCTTTTAGTACCCCATGCAGACCATTCGCTATCAAAGCCTGTAAGCTGATAACTGAATTTAATGTTCTTATCATGCTCAAAAAGTGTAGAGGCATATTCGAAATGGATCGAATTCAGGCTGTTTACATACTCGGGTATTTCACTCAGCTCCTGTTTAGGTAGAATATTTCCCTTATGTACAAAATAGCCGCCAAAAACCACACTATCTTTATTGCCCATTAATTTTACGGTGCCCAATACTACGTTAGGCCGGGTGATATTCTGAATGTATTTTTTGTAATTGATATGATAAGCGCCTTTGTTGGCTCCGATAAATATATTCTGATTATCGGGTGCATATATCGATTCGAAACCACCAACCACTTTGCCATTCAGCTCGGGCAGGTATAAAATACTGAAGGGAGTTTTCCCGTTTGGCCTATGGAAATCGATAACGCCCACTTTTTTGTTGGTGACAAACCAGATATTACCATCATTATCTTCTTTTAGGTATTGAATAGGAATTCCGTTAAGGGCTGAGCCGAACAATTTAAAGCGGACAAACTTTTTGCTTGCAACATGGTATTCAAAAATTCCGCTTGTAGTGGCAATAACTACCCTGTTTTTAATATGAAACACGTAATTATAAAGCTTTGTTGGTAAACCATCCCGATCAGAAAATAAGGTAGTGCGGAGAATACTTTTATGATCGGGCTGGAGTTCTATTTTATATACGCCATGATAAGGATGCGAAGCCCAAATCTGGTCGGGATTATTATCATCGGCAACTATAAAACGCAGCGTTTCGTTAATACCGGCAATTTTACCACCATTTTTAAAACGGTTTCCATCGTAAGTGAGTTCCTGTAGTCCGGCATAAGTACCTGCTATTACCTCTTTGCTCGGATAAACATTATCTATGGTTTGGTACATCCAGGTACCAATTGAGCTATACAGTGGGGTGGCGGTATTATCTTTCACCAGCAGGGTTCCGTCTTCATGTGCCATTAGCAGCTGGTTATTAATTTCATCCAATCCCCATACCTGCCCTTTACTGTTCTTTACTTCTTCAAAATTAGCTGGAGAATAGCTTAAATCGGGCATTGCCGAATTAATTTTGGCCTGGTACAAACCGTTAGAGGTACCCATATAAATTGATTGTCCGTATTTACGGAAAGCGTAACTGGTAATCTGTTTATTCCGATCGGGAGAAATACTTTTTACTGCACTATTAATGGCCACATAGGCAATCCCATCATCGAGGGCCAGCCACATGTTTTTATCCTTATCCAGCAGTATACCCCGTACATTGTTGTTCTGTAAGCCCTCCTGATAGTTATATTTCTGCACTAAATTGCCCTTTTTATTCATAATATACACCCCACCAGAAGTGGTGGCCACCCCGTATAAATCTGCACTGATCTGCATGGCGAAATAAATCCGTTCGTTTAAAAAAACCTGGTTTAAACGGCTACTTAAAGGTTTTAGTTGGTGGTTAATAAGCAAAAACAATCCTTTTTTTAACATGGAAACCAATAAAGTATCGCCATTGTAAGGCAATACAGCGGTAATGCCTGATCGATTTAAGATACTGTCCTTGCAAAATGGTTTCCACATGCCATGATCGTAAACCATCAGGCCCGAATCAGACGACTGCGAAAAGATTTTGCCTTTTGCAGTCCCCATAAACATCCAGTTGGTATTGGTTTTATAACTCTTAATTACGCCATCTTTATAATGCAAAATAGCATGTATCGACCTAAAAAACACCTCATCACGAACGACTGAGACGCCCCAGATATCGGCCAGTTTCCGCATATTTTCGGGCAATAGGTTTAACAACGAGGTATATTTTAAAACACCCTGCGCATTCGGATAGAAATAACCAAACTCATCTTGCCCGCCTACATAAATGCGGTTTTTGGAATCGATCCCCACCGAACGTACCGAAGTGAAGTTGGGTAATTTGAACAGGTTCCAATAGCGGCCGTTAAAAGTAAGCAGCCCTTCATTGTTACCAAAATACAGGATACCATTTTTATCCTGCTCTACATCCCAGTTCTGAATGCCGCCATTATACTGCTCATTATTGTAGTTTACCACCTGCGGAATTCCCAATAAAACCTGTGCATGGGTAGAATAAGTAATTAAGAGAAATAAGATAGCCAGTAAAAGTCTCTTCATTTGGTTAGGGAGGAGTTAAAACGCAATAATAAATATATAATTTTAATTCTGGTTAACCGCGCTTACAATTTCACTGGCTTGCGCGCGTTTCTAACGCGTGCATAAATAGTTTAACGATTGTATCGTTTAATGCGCACCATTTATAAAGACATCTTTAAACATCTAACTTTTTGCTTTGGTCTTTCCGCTTTAGTCTTCCTATTATTTTGAAGCGCACTACCTGTGGTTAGTAGGTTAGGTTCGGTCCCGCTTTCTCTGCAAGTCCTCGCTGCGCTCCGGGCTTTTCGTTCTATCGGGGCTAGTTTATTGGAGACCGTGGTTTATTTGTACTGAACAACCTCGTGAAATTTCTAAACATATAAGAAATTTCAGGTCATGTAAGCTGACGCGTCCTTATATATCTTACATGGTAAAACCCTAGTTACCAAGCTTGCGCTCGCTTCTAACGCGCGAAGAAATGAGGCTTTCTCAAAAGTAAAATCTAGTATTTAAGCCCAAAATTTAATTTTGTTTTTCGTCATTCTCGCGCAGGCGGGAATCTTAAAGCGCTTTGCAATAGCATTAAGATTCCCAATTAAATTGGGAATGACGACGTATCAAAATATAATTTGATTAGTGAGCCATCATTGCACTCCGGTCGAAATGACGGAATTTATGTTTGGTATTCAACTTTAGTCTTCGGACTTCCGACTCTAAAATCTACTTCAACAAATGCGGTTCAACCGCTTTTTTCCAGATGGCATAACCTTTAGCATTCATATGCAACATATCTTCCACAAAAAGTTCGGGTCTTAATTTTCCATCTTTTGTTAACATTAAAGAATAAACATTAACAAAGGTTGTATTCGCTTCTCCGGCAAGAAACTTTTTAATTAATGCGTTAGATGCTACTGCTTTCTCCTTAAATTTATCCCTGCTTGGGCTCGGTTTAATAGAAATATACACAATAGGGACAGTTGGAAGTTTGGCCCTAATGGCTTTATATAGTTTAAGGGTACGGTTCAGTACGGTGTCAGGTGTTACCGTATCATTAGGCAGGTCGTTCTCACCTACATAAAGTACAATTTGTTTGGGATGGTAAGGAAAAACAACATCATTTAAATAATAAGTAATATCGTTAATAACGGCACCGCCAATCCCCCTGTTTAAGGCATTGTATTTGGCAAAAATCTGTGTACAATCGTCCCATTTACGGATAGATGAGCTCCCCACAAACAGCACCGGGTTTACGGGTGGTTTATACATCTGATCGTACTTTTTAATTACCTGTACATCATCCCAAAAGTTGGGTTTCTTTTGGGCAAAAGTGGTTATGGTTAAAAGAGAGAGGATAAGCAGAACAAAGGATGATTTTTTCATATAAGCATGTTTAAAACGGGCACAATATAGTAATATACAATTGGCGGCGGGTAAATCAAACAAATTTATTACCGCTGGTTTACGATTTGATTGCTAAGGAGGCAGAGAATACAGAGATGGTGGCTAAATCTGTCCTGAAGCATCGTCATTTCGAGAGAAACGCAGCGCAGTCGAGAAATCTTTTAAAGTAGATTTTAATAACCAGGTTCAAAGATCTCTCCCCGCCTGTACGGGCAGGCCTGTCCTCACAGGCGGGCATTCCGCTGCGCTACAGTCGAGATGATGACGACCAGTACAAACGACTCCCAAGCATCGTCATTTCGAGCGAAACGCAGTGCAGTCGAGAAATCTTTTAAACCAGATTTCAATAACCAGGTTCAAAGATCTCTCCCCGCCTGTACGGGCAGGCCTGTCCGCACAGGCGGGCATTCCGCTGCGCTACAATCGAGATGATGACGACCAGTACAAACGACTCCCAAGCATCGTCATTTCAATTTTCCTTTGTCCTACGGTTCAGTCTTGCCTCGGCTCGCCGCCGCCGAAGGGCTCTTACTTTTTGGCATCAAAAAGTAACAAAAAATGCCGGCTGAAAATTTTTCTTTCAAAGTCAGTGGTAGGGCTTGGCCAATGGAGTCCGAAAAATTTGTTAGGCCGGATTTAAGTAGAACGGAGATACAGTGCCAAGGCCTGGCTAGATGGAAATACATAATGTCGCAATACATTCATAAACAATTAACTGTAACCCCCAGAACCAGCGCTGAACTTCGTGAATAAACCTGATTGGAATGGAAAGCCCACAGCGCAGCGAGGACTTGGAATGGAAAGCAGGACTACAATCCGCCAAGATATACTGCCCTTTCATTTCCAAAAAAACAACTAAATTGAGCTATTAACGAGGTCTTCGACTCCGCTCAGACTGACAAGCAATCAAGCTCACCCCAAAAAACCAGCACTAAACCGCTTAAATTCGAACGATAAAGCAGCAATGTGTACCAACTTCTGACTGGTAGAATGATCGTCATGATTTAAATCCATAACATCAACACTCGGTACTGCATCGCTTTTTAATTCAGTTCCATTACTCAGGTTACTTACAATTTGTTTAACCAGCAACGCATTGGCCTGCCCCGATTGATGATGACCCGAAAGGTATATAGAAGTGATGATGGCATTAATCTGGTAAATAATAGCCTGTACATCATAAAGTCCATTAAAATCGATGTGTTTCCGCATCGGTTCCTGGTTGGCGGAATCAATCGCTTCGCTTAAGCCAGACAAACTTAAATTGGCATTTTTTCGTGCCATACGCGATTGATTCTCATCCCGTTCGGCGTGGTTTTGAATGGCCACCTCGAGGTAACGGATACTGGCTTTAACTGCATCTGTAATTTTTGCCCTTAGCTGCTGGCTATCCCAAATTGGGAACAAATAGGTGGCAAAAATGGCAATTACACAGCCCAGTACGGTGAAGATAATCCGATCGTGCACCAGGTGATCGAAATGCCCCTGATAACTGCCCAGTGTTAAAATAACCGCAGGTGTAATACACAGTACACTTACCGTATAATTTAAGCGGTTAAAGGCATAAAAACCAAGTAAGAAAACCACTGAAAAAGAAAGCAGCACCGCCGGACTTTTCACAAAATAGATAATGATCAGTCCGATAGCCACCCCGCCCATACTGCCTTTTAAACGCTGTAAATTCCTTTTCCAGGTAATCGAAAATTTTGGTCGCGCGACTATAACCAGTGTTAAGAAAAGCCAATAGCTGTATTTGCTCGGCTCCAACTGCCAGATGAGCAGGAAACCAAACACGAAACAGATAGCCAGCCGCAGCGAAAACCTGAATATGGGTGATTTTAGTGTCAGGTGTTCCTGAATGGAAAAACGATCGCCGGTAATAAACAGTGGGTAAGAAATCTTTCCGCTCAGTTCCTGCAGGTGTTTTTCGGTGGTGCGCTCATTCCCCCTGATCATCTCGATAATCCGCACAATATCGTTCATGTTCGAAACCACCTTCAGCACAATTTTACGCTGGCTTTCGTTTAAACGTTCCATCTCCTGCAATAACATGATGCGTTGCTGCTGATATTCGATGTTGGTGGCTACCTCTCCTTTATATGCCTTTGCCGAACGCACGTGCCTGCCCAACTGCTCCAGTTCTTTAGCCAGTAATCTAATCAAACCGGCAATCAGTTTTAAACTCGTGCCAGTATCCAAAGTTTTTCGTACCAAAGCATAATCGTAATGTACGGCATTCAACTGCTCATATAAATCAATCAGTAACCTGGCCCGTTCCAGCAACAACCGGCCTTTGGGGTTGTCGGGATTCATGGCGTATTTATCGGTAAGCAACAGGTTGCGGATCAGCTCGTGTTTCTGGTTTACCTTAATGTGCAGTTTAATGGCTTCTTTCTGTTGCGGATCGAGCGGCACATCCACATCATAATTTTTAGCCTTTGCATTTAAAAATGAGGCACTGCTCATCAGGCATTCGAAAATAGCGTGGTGCAGCGAACGGTAAGGCCGTATCAAAATCTGGATCAGGCTGATGACATAATACCATACACCACCCACCAAAATATAACTACTAAAGTACAGCGGCCTGGCCGGATGGAGCCCCATTACAAAGGTGCATACAATCAGGGCCATGGTGCCAATCAACGAGAGTTTTTGCCCATATACCGCAAACATGGAACAGCCAAAAGCCGCCATAACCACCACTGCCGTGGTAAGGTATGGACTGTACAATACGGATGAAACCACCCATGTGGCCAGGAAAAATACGATGATACTGGATAAGGCCGTTTTCAGTTTATTCAATCGGTTATCGGGCAAATCGGTCAGGCTGATTAATAAAGCACCAACCCCTATTCCTTTTGCTGCCTCGGCATTGCCCAGGTAAAAGAATAAAATAATGGGTAACACCACGGTAATGGTGGTGCGCAGGGCATCAGAAAAGTACTCTCCCAAAAAGAAATACGAAATGGTAGAGCCAATGCTGTTTTTGCCCATGTATATGTTAACGAATGCTGATAATTGGTAAATGCTGCAAAGATAACAGATTTATAATGCATGCATAGTAAATGGTGATAGAAAACCAGATACCGATTTGTTCTTTGGGTTTTAGGGAACTATCGTAGCGCAAGTATTAGTACTTGAGGACGGCGCAAAAGACTGAATGTGTTTAAAATAATATCTAAAGCAGAATGATTTTGAGCCAACCGATACGTTCTTTTTATTATACTTAAATTAGAACATTCCCCGTAATTATAAAAGATACCATGTATATTCAAGAAATATCAATTGATATAAAGACAAAAAAATTGGATAAAGATGAACTTATTGATGAGTTTAATGTACTGATGTCTTTTTATCGTGGAAATGGACAGACACAAGGAAGAATAGAATCTCAGTATATTAAAAACGACAAAATAGTTTGTTTACCCTTCACGCTTGAGAAAAATTCTCTCCATAAGAAATTTAATAACTTCTATGTAAATAGACAAACAAAAAAAATTGAGGATATCTGTAATGCTAAGCTGAAATATAAAACTATCGGAAAGTCGTATGATAGTTATAAATCTCCTTGCAAATGTAAAAAGCCTGATTTCTATATTCTGATTACAAATTATATTACAATCAAATCTCCGTTAACTTGTGGGACTTGCTTTAAATCAGTTCCACTCTATAGATTACCAATTTATTACGATCATGGCTATATGCCTATTTTAAGTTGGGAAACAAATTATATTTCGTGCGACAGTTTGCAAATGAATTGTGAAGTTGGAGAACGTTGGGCTTTAAACCAAATGCAAGCAATTGATTCTGAACTATCCAAACAGGGACTCGAAATTTGCAAGAAAATAGCAGAGCTGACCTCTATTCCCACTTTTTATTATTTTACATAACTACAAGAAGCATAAAGGAGCTGAGCTGACAAGGCCTTGTCCGGGTTGTAATCAGAAATGGGATTTAAAAACACAACTTAACAACCAGTATGACTTTAAATGTGATGCGTGTAAAATAATATCAACGGTATCAATGAACAGTTAATGAGTTTATCTATCTAAATTATGAAAAGCACAAGTCATCACCGCCCCGCCCTACCCACTAAGATTTGCGCTAGTAAGGGCAGTAATATTCCCCTTTGTTATTTAATCTAAACTTCCGCCTTTTCTCGATATCCTCCAAATAATAGCTGTGATTTGTTATATTTGAATATGAATGATCTAAAGAAAGCGCTCTTCTCTCAGGAAGGACTAGATAAAGAAACATTGTTTGAAGCTAAATTAAATGCTATAGAACTAAAATATGAAAATTGGTTTTCTAATAGAGAAGATATTATCTCTGGAAAGAAGCCAGATAGATTACATAATTATTGGATAACCTATCAATCTGGTAATAATTTATCTTTTAAGATTAAAGATGAATTACCTGTAGAAATTAGGAACGAATGCTTACAAGCATTTGCAGATATTTATCAAAAAGACTAATTCAATTTCTAAAAACTAGCCTTTTGGTTTAGAGCAGAATAGTAAGTTAACTTCCTTAATTCCAAAAACAAAAGTAATAGCACCTACACACAATTAAAATGTTTATTAACCTCTCAGAATGGAAAATGATCAAAGTATTTAGTACTGTTGATTGTATTGAGCCTAAAAATCTGGCAAAATCATTTAATAATTTCAGTGATGATAATTTGAAGAAAACTTTAGACTCACTAATAAATAAGGACATTGTAAATTATTTTTGGATAGGTGGAGGATATAATGATTATAGCTCATATAACATCAAATCATTAGGAATGAAAATTGCCAAACGCGGTTATTTAAAACATAATGTCATTGAATTTTTCGTCTTACTGGACAAACATAAGGCTTGGATTCCTATTGTAGTTGGAATTATTGGGTTATCTATAGCCCTTCAGAAATGCTAAAACAACTCTCTGATTCTCTGCAAGGGTAATTTGCTATATTGAAGCCAAAAAATTAATCTCTTTCTTAATCAAATTAACCCCGCTAGCGCACGCGTTGCCGCGTGTGAAATTTGACGCTATCCCCATGAACAAATTCAAACAACTTTTTGAAAACAAAAAAGGTATCATTAAAAAACTGGGTATTATCTTTAATAAGCCATGCAGCGAACAAGATATTACAGATTTACAATCAAAACTTAGTTGCCCGCTACCGTCTGATCTTATCGAATTCTACACCTTTTGCGATGGAATAGAAACAGAAGATTTTATGTTTAGGATAGTTCAGATATCAGAGGTAATTGATTACCTAAATGAGTTGAAAAGCAATATGCTTCATTTTGCTGAATATATGATTTACAGTGATCAATGGTTAATCCAGCTAAATGAAGGAGGAAGTTATGAAATTCTTAATAATGATCATGAAACTAAAGAAATGACCGTCCAAAGCAATTCGATATTCGAATTTCTGGAAATTTACCTTACAGGTGGGCTCTTTAGCAAATTGAATAATAATAATAATAATAATAGCTTTTGGGACAGGTTAAATAAGAACCTTGGTTAACCAATAATTTTTCGGCAAATTAGCGCTTTAGAAGATTGCTTCACGCCACCACAATAACCCTCACCCTTCGGTTCGCAATGACGAAGCGGCCTACTAATAACTATTAAAACTAACATATATGCACTGGGCTGCCTTTCAACAGCCCAGTAATTTTTTAATCCCTATACCCATCCCTAAAACTATAATGCGTTTGCGCATTACAGATTACATAATCGATAATTTCGATGTTTAGCTTTGCGCAGGTATTAAAACAGGTGCTTACAAAAAGTTCGTCGAGGGGGTTAACCTTAATGCTTTCACATCGCAATAGTTTACCACCAGTACACCATAAGCATTACAGGCAACAGCCAAGCCCGCCAGTTGCTGTATGCAGTTAATTGGTTTGGCCTGTTGCTTTAGCTTGTGCCAGCAAAAAACCTCGTGGTTTCGATTTACAAACAGCACATACCAATCGCATTCTTTACCAGATGATGGTTTGCCGCGGAGCTGTTTTAAAAATTGAATTGAATTTTGGACCAGGTTTACATTAAAAGGCCTTTTGAGTGTGCGATAACTAAACTCCAGTTTAGCTAAAGTAATTTGATTTTTTGTTAGGTGCATTTTAAAAAAATTAAATAAATGCCTAACTGTGTTCGCGACATAAATATAGCAAAAATTTATAATTAAGCTGCTAAAAAACAAACTAAAAGAAGAATTAAATTTGTATACAGATATATTAATTACCGGATAGACCCTGAAATAAATTTACTGCGTAGCTTTCCGCTGCGCTACAGGTCAGGGTGACGATCATCTTCAATATACTACTTCTTCTTTCTGCGCCTGCCCAAGCATTATTTTTGTCACGGATGCACGAAGAACACGGAAAAACTTTAGTTTCCTCCGTGATTTCTGTGTTTCCGTGGCTAATTAATTTTTGCACATGTTATAAAAGCAGACTTCCCTGCCACCACAACTGCCCTGCCCTTAAGTTCGCAATGATATGCCTGGAAATTTCTCCATCCGATTATCCGTCATTTCGAGCGGAGCACAGCGAAGCCCAGAACCCGAAGGCTCAGCGAAGCTAAATCTTTTAAAGTTGCATGTAAAACCCAGTTCAAAGATTTCTCCGCTACGGTCGAAATGACGATACGCCTAGAGATTTGCTGTGGAAATTTCTCCATTCGATCATCCGTCATTTCGAGCGGAGCGCAGCGAAGTCGAGAAATCTTTTAACATAGTCCAAAGATCTCTCCCCACTTGTCCAGGCAGGCCTGTCCGCACAGGCGGGCATTCCGCTGCGCTACAGGAGATGACGACCAATTTTTTATACATAAATATCTACTAAAAGATTGCTTCACGCCACTACAACAGCCCTTCACTTCAGTTCGCAATGACGACACCAAACCTCAGTCCTCGGTCTTTCCGACTTCTGACTATAACTTTGTGTCCTTTGCGCCTTTTCTCTGTGACCTTTGTGGTTAAAAAATCCGCAATGACGAAGCAGAGCATTTAATTATCAATAACCAAACTTCAATGAACAGGCAGCGACTGTATATTAAACGATCGCGGTAAAGCACCAAACCTCGGTTCTCCGACTCCGGACTACCGACTCTAGACTAAAACTTTCTCAAAATCTCCTTGCCAGTAACTAACCTTTTCGTTATCTTAGTCATATCCCTTTAAACCGGGCGGCAGTTTTTCTACCTCCACGGTTATAAAAAAATCATCCCAACATTTTATTAACGGGTTTTATGCCCATTAAATTAACAGGTTATGAAAATAACGGGAATGATTAGGGAACCTCCGCGTTCTGCAACAAGCTGCTACCGCAGCACAAAACATTTAAAAAACCATCTCTTTTATTTAAAAGAGGCAAATTACTTTGAAACTTTGCTGCAGTGTGCAGCGACCGATTAAAGTTTCTTTGAAATGCTCCTGCAGTGTGCAGCAAACAATTAAAGTTGTTTTGAAACCTTCCTGCAATGTGCAGTGGCCAATTAAAGTTACTTTGAAACCCTCCTGCAGGGCGCAGCAGTAAATCAAAGTAAAAAACACGAAATAACATCAACTATTAAATTAGACCTTATGATTAACTCCATCGTATTACAACCGCTCAGAAACAGCGAGTATATTCAGTTTTTAACCGATACCTTAAACATTGTATTGAAAAATGATCCGAAAGCGCTTAATGTTAGTGCGCAGTATGATGCATTGCGCACCGCAACCGACAATGTGGAGAAGCTGTTCAAAATTAGTCAGGCCAGTTTGGTAACGGCCGAGATAGAGGCTTTAGATAAACGGCGCGATGATGCCATAAACGGTATTAGCCTGCAGGTACAAAGTTTAGTTTACAGTGCAGATCCGGTAATAAACCAGCATGGCAAAACACTAAGTGCCCATTTGGCGCTATTTGGCAGCAGCATAGCCAGAGAGAATTACCAGAGCGAAACCACCATATTGCGCAACATTGTTAACGATTGGAAAAACAAACCCGAACTGCAAGAGGCGGTAAAGGCTTTAAACCTGGGCAACTGGCTAAACGAATTAGAATCAGCCAATAACGATTTTAACCAGGCCTATATTAAACGGAATGAAGAACTAGCTGCTGCACCTACCGAAAAGCTACGCGAGTTACGCAATACTACCAATAATTTATATTATAAACTGCGTACACGGATTAACTCTAACTTCGATATTAATGATGGTGCAGAACCCTGGGCCAGTACCGTAAACCTGATTAACCAGCATATTGGCAACTATGCCCTGCTGCAAAACCGCCGTGCCACTACAACAGGAGTAGAACCACCGGTGGTAAGCTAAGTGTTTTCAACTTTAAAATGCACACGGATAATCAGCTATCTGTGTGCATTTTTCATGTGTTATCGGTGATATTGAGGGATAATTTATTGTTTGAATTGATATGAGCGGACGTTTTTTCCTTCGCACAAATCTTGCCTCGGCTCACCGCCGCCGAAGGGCTCTTACTTTTTGGCATCAAAAAGTAACAAAAAATGCCGGCTGAAAATTTTTCTTTGAAAGGCAGTAGAATGGCCAGGTCAGTGCAGCCCGAAAAATTTATTAGGCCGGTTTTAAGTAGAACGGGAGATACTGTGCTATGGCCTTACAAGTGGCAGACTTGTGCTTTATAAATAATTTAAGGTAAAATTATCTATCAAAATTTCAAAAAGCACAAGTCAACCCATCCCAACAATCCCGCCCGTTAAGACTCGCGCTAGAATAGGTCTCAAAGCATCGTCATTTCGACCGCAGTGCCTGCCCGTACAGGCGGGGAGAGATCTTTTAACATAGTCGAAAGATCTCTCCATTCCGCTGCGCTACAGTCGAGATGAAGACCAACTTTTGATACCTAGAATATTCTGCTAAAAAGATTGCTTTACGCCACTACAACAGCCCTCGGCCTCAGTTCGCAATGACGGCACCAAACCTCAGTCCTCGGTCTTTACGACTCTGACTATAACTTTGTGTCCTCTGTGCTTCTTTTCTTCGCGACCTTTGCGGTTAAAAAATTGCGCCTAAGCTTCTGTCTCTGTCATCCAACTCCCTACTAATTTAATCATTATCAAAACAATTGCCTTTTAAAACGGATTATATAAATACACCAATAACATTTGATATGAAAACGAAAATAATAATTTTAGTAGCCGCATTTGGTTTAGCATTTTCAGCATGTAGTGGTAAAAAGGCCGATCAGGAAAATGCTGATAGTATGTATAAATACACTGATACCAATAAAGTAGTTGATAGTACAAGTACCGATTCTGTAGCAGATTCGACCACCAATGCCCCTGCTGATGTAAAACATTAAAGACAATAAACAAGCAACTAGCGCTCATGCCGAAAAGTATGGGCGTTTTTTATGATTCAACAACTGAAAGTCCGGAAGTCAGGAGACCGGAAGTCCGAAGATCATGTTGCTAAGCGACAATCGCCTAGCTTTGTGTACGCTGTGTTTCTCTTTGTGTTCTCTGTGGTTTAATAAAGACTCTTCAATGCGTTCAGAATGACAGTATTTAATTTCTACAGATCAAACAGATAAATATAAAAGTCCGAAGACCGGAGTTCGAAGATCATGTTGCTAAACGACAATCGCCTAGCTTTGTGTACGCTGTGTTTCTCTTTGTGTTCTCTGTGGTTTAATAAAGATATTCGCAGATTTTTCTCCATAAATTGCCAGTCTGAGAATAAATTAATAGGATTAACAGATAAATTATATTGGTTAATATCCCTTGAGAGATCGTCATTCCCAACTTGATCCGATGGCTCGGATGGGAATCGTAATGCAAGCGCTTTAAGATTCCCGCATGCGCGAGGATGACGACCAAACTTGTAGATAGTGTCAATAGTAGCAGAGTCGAAGACCATATACCTTTCCGTCCTTTGCGCTTTTTTTCTGTACGATCTCTTTGGTTAAAGGTGAAAGTCGGGAAACCGATGATCATATTGAAAAGGATAATGGCCAAACGCGCTACGCCATGCGCTTAACTTACAATTATTCCATCAACTTGCTCTTAATCCCTTCAGTCAGTTTTTTCACTTTCTTATAACCTGCAGCTGTACTATTCCTTTTATCGAAGCTGATTTCGAGCCAGCCCTTTTTGGCTTTAAGGTTAAACTTATCGCTGCCATTTAAATTCACTAAAAGATCGATATGCTGATCCAGTGGAAGTTCATTATTTAAAGCACTGTCCAGGTATTTTTCCAGTTTATCCGTTTTACTTTCGGCATACTTTGCTTCAAATTTAAAGTCAGACTGGTTGTCTATCGTGCTTACTGATAAATGTCCTTCTCCATTGTGGCAACCAAAACTTAAGCCGACAACTAAAATCGCGATACTGTAAAAGATATTTTTCATATTGAAATGGTTAACTGGTTTAAAGATGGTTAACTGGTTAATTGTTTAAATTGGTTAATTGAAGCGAAAATTGACTCTGGACTGAGGACTCAAGACTTTGGACTCCAAACGCCAAACGCCAAACTCCCAACTTAAAACTACCCACCCGCTCTATTCTTAACATCATCCGCAGCTGTTTTACGGTTTTGGTTCGATTTTAAATTCTGGTTACCGAAATTATAACTTACACTGAAGGTAGCCCTTCTACTGATGTAATTGTTCTGAATCCTTAAGTTTACATTTTGATAATCCAGCGTTCCTTTCCAATAGTTGGTCTGGAAGATATCATCAACATTCAATCTAAATTTTAAAGCTTTGTTTAGGAAGCTTTTTTGCACGCCCATATTTAAAGCGTACTGGTAAATAGTGGTCCGCTCTATACCACGCACTCGCGGAGAATTCAACCAGAAATTGGTTTCTAAAGTCCAGTTATGAGGCAAGGTTATAGAACTGTTAATGTTAAAGTTATACATTACTTTACTCAACACAAATGGAGCCCCTTCCAGGTTATCATCCTTAAATTTATTGTAAAATAAGCTAAAGTTGTTCTGCAAGCTCCACCATTTGGTAATATTTACCGGAAAATATAAGCTAGCGGTATAATATGCTCCGCTCCCAATATTGCCTTGTCCAACGGTAACAATCCTGGTGCTGTCATTCTGTGCCGTTTTACTATCTAAAATAAGATCTTTTGTTTTCGAATAACTCAAAGAAAATGATAATCCACTTTTATAATTATAGCTTACTTCAAAATTATTGGTAAACTGTGGCTTTAAATATGGATTACCCTGCTGAATGGTATAAGGATCCATGTAAAAATTAAAAGGATTTAACTGCTGGTAATTAGGGCGATCGATCCGCCTGCCGTATGCATAACGTAAATTACTGCTCTCCGAAATTTTCTGACTGACAAAAACCGTTGGAAACAATGATAAATAATGCTGCTTCACCTGAGTATTATTGGTTACCGATGTACCGGTAGATTGTGTATACTCTGCCCGTAAACCAGCCTGAAGCTGCCATTTACCCCAATCTTTAGCTACATTGGCATAAGCTGCATTTACATTTTCCTTATAGATAAAGTTATTGCTCTGTCCTACAATATTCTGCCATTCATTGTTGATCAGCGCTGAGGAAAGAAAATCGTTATTGGTTTTGACATAAGCGCTTTTCAGGCCAGTTTCCAGCTTGGTCGTTTTTGATAATGGCCAGGTAAAGTCGGTTTTTGCTGCATAAATATCAATCGCTGTTTTACTATCATTTTTAATGATAGTATTGTTATATACTACACCTTTATCATTATAAAAATTAGTATTAAAGTTTTCCAGGCCCGAATAATCAAAACCAGAGAAATCGGCATCGAAATTTAAACTCGCCCCCTCCTTTTTAAAATCGTGTTTGATATTAAAATTTGCGCTATAATTTTTGTTTGGTGTATTGGCATTAGAATATTGGATCAATGAATTTTTGTTCATTGTACCGGCCTGCGTTTCATTGATAAAGGTTTGAGAGAAATTATCGAGTTTACGCGTACTGCTACTGCCATCAAACATCACTCCGATCGTTGTTTTTTCATTCACAAAATAATCAGCACCCAATTTTGCAGCCAGGCGAGATCCGGTATATACTTTTTGAAAATTTTGATTAAATACACTCTGCAAACCATTGGCATTGGTACTTCGATCTAAAAATAAACTGGAGAAGTTATTGTTTTTAGAGGCATTTGCGTTGGTAAAAAAGTTCCACTTTTCTACGCGGTGATTTAAGTTGAAGTTCAACTCCGATCCATAAATATTGGTAGGCAGATTAGCCCTTATCGCATTACGATAGGTTGATGAGACATTACCATTGGTACCAAATGCCTTATTCTTTTTTAGCCTGATGTTGATGATCCCTGAATTACCTGCAGCATCATATTTGGCTGATGGATTGGTAATAATTTCAATGGTAGCGATCTGACTGCTGCTTAAGTTATTTAAGTAGGTAGTTAAATCAGCAGCTGATAAAAAATTGTTTTTTCCATCAATCATCACCGTCACCCCTGATTTATTATTCAATAAAACCTGTTCATTTTGCCTGTCGATTTGCACACCAGGCGCTTTCTCTAAAATTTCGAGTGCCGTACTACCTGTGGATGTAATACTATTCTCTACATTCAGTACCGTTTTGTCAATCTGGTGTTCAATAAATGGTTTTTTTCCCTGAACGCTCACTTCTTTTAACTGTTTGGTTAAGCTTTCTATGCTGATGGCTGGTAGATTTAGATCTCCGTTGATGGTAAAACGTTCTGTCTTTTTACTTTTAAAACCCACTATAGAAACCGACAGCACATATTCGCCATTTTTTAACTGATCGATGCTAAACTCACCATCTATATTGGTCGATACACTTTTTACAAAGCTCGTATCCGGATAATTCAGCACCCGAACAATGGCAAACGGCACGGGAGCAGTTTTTTCATCCACAATTTTGCCGGTAAGTTTATTTAATTTTTGGGCAAAAGAAGCCCCACATGCCATTAAGCATGCAATTAGCGTAAATAATGTTTTCATGGTTTCTTCTTTTTAGGTGTGATTGTCATCCCGGCCTCGCTAATCGTCATCTCGACTGGAACGCAGTGGAATGCCTGCCCGTACAGGCGGGGAGAGATCTATTTTAGTAGGTTTATGTTCTTTAAATTGCTATTGCTCAGGCTCAATCCCCAACTCTTCTTTAACCTCCCTAATCCGGTTTGAAACAGAATCCTGGTAAAGGGTATCCGTAGGTTTACTCTTTTTCAACTGTTCCAAATCAAATAGTTCTCCTTTTAGCTTTTGTTTTTTTAGCGCCTCTTCTTTTAATTTGGCTACGCATTTCAAACCGTCGTCTGTCATCACCCAAACACTGTAATCATTGTGGTCATTTTCACTGTCATTACATTCCCAGGTCCAATAATTATTAACGTAACGGTAAGCATCCTGCTTCAAAATTAACCTGGTTCCCACCGGGATTTCAAGGTTTAACCTTACTTCCTGGTTTCTCCAGATGCTTCCCTTTCTCAATTGAAACCGCGGACTAAAAATCAGTTCCGAATCTTTCATTACATAGTTGTAGCTAATGTTCTGCGCATTTTGCAAGGCACTTTGAAAGGTTTTACCTTGCGATTCATACTTTTGTGTTAAGCGTGTAACACCCGTTTCGCTTTTATTAATATCAATACGGATCCGGTTCGGAGACACAAATGGTCCGTCTTCAAAATCATCAACTACAATCTGATGGCGGTTGTTCGCATCAATGTGGTAAGCTACGCTATCTTCTTTACTGAAGTATTTACTTTTATCAATATTGATGGTATAAACCGGATAAGCTTTTAAATCAGTTGTTTGCGTTAACTCTGCATGTTGCTTAAATTCCGATGAAATCTTTGCCGCCTGATAACCCGTAACGGCCACACCTGCCAACCAGATGATTAACAGTGCGAAAGAAAGTGTTTTATTAATGGCCTGTTTATTAAAGGCTACCCTGATGGAGAATAATACCAAAGCCAAAACCGGTACAAAGCAAACCATAAATGCACCAAATAAAATGGCGCCCCTATTACCTTCATTAACAATAGAGAAGGGAAAATATTCATAAATGCTGGCATCCCAAAACCCCTGAAAAGCAGCTGTACCAATAATTAAAGTAAGTAAAAAGAGTACGCCAAAAACGATAATGAAACCTGCAATTACTTTAAAAATAACCTTACCAGTGCCCGAAATAAAGCGACCAAGCCATTCAAAAAACTCACCAATAAAAATCCCCAGTCGGGCAAATATGGGTTGCGCATGTTTATTTACTTCGCCTAAGCGTTCTTTAACTGCTTGTAATTCTTCATCCAGGTTCTTTTGAAACCCCTGAAGGTTTGCAGGCTCACCTTTCATCTCCATGCGTTCGATCCGGGATTTTGCTTTCGGCATGATGATCCAGAGTATCGCATATACCAATATTCCAAATCCACCTGCAAAACTGATCAGTAACGTTGCCAACCTGATCCATTTAGGATCGGCATTTACAAAATGTGCAATACCGGCACAAACACCTGCAACCACACGGTCGTCCATATCGCGGTATAATTTTTTCTCTACATACTGGTGTTGGTAGGTACTGTTAATCACAGGTTCTTCCTCACTTTCTTCAGCTGTATCGAAATCCTGTACCCTACCCATTTGTGCAATCACCGAGTTTACGTTTGCCGAATCTACCACTTGTTTTTTTTGCTCATCCAATTGCTCGGTAAGCAACTCTGCAATCCGGTTTTCAATGTCCGTTACAATTTCAAGGTCATCTGCATGGTTGGCAAAATATTGTTTTACTTCGTTCAAGTAGGCTTTTAAGAGCTCGTAAGCACTTTCTTCAATGTGAATAATCGTGTTTCCTATATTAATGATGATGGTCTTTTCCATTTCTTTTTAACTAATTATGAATTGGCTCCTTTTTGTGAAATACCTACAGCATAAGCCAGCTCCTGCCAGGTTTGATCTAATTGTGATAAAATGCCCCGACCATCTTCGGTTAAGGTATAATATTTACGCGGTGGGCCTGAGGTAGATTCTACCCAGTTGTAGCTTAACAAACCATTGTTTTTAAGCCTGGTTAATAATGGATATAATGTACCCTCAACCACCAGCAGCTTTGCCGATCTTAACTCGGCAATAATATCCGAAGCATAAATTTCGCCCCGTGAGATGATTGATAAAACACAGTATTCCAGAATTCCCTTCCGCATTTGCGTTTGCGTATTTTCTGCTATCATATAACAAAGATATATGTTTTATATACTACCATGCAATACATAGTACTAAAATAAATTAAAGTAAAATTACAAATAACTGATTATCAGATAAATAATTTTAATTAAAATTTCGTGTTTTAGAAAAAATTCATTAAAAGATAGAAATTTTATCTGTTTTTTAGAAAAGCAAGGCCTTGTAATGCTTCGGTTTTTGCAGTCCTGCTATCACCTATAGTCCCGATTTAGATAGTTCTTAAATACAAACATTTACTTAAATCGGGAGCTATCTGGTTCTATCAGGTTTATTTGAGAGTGCGTTGGTGGTACTATTTATGGTTTTGGAATAATGCCAGAACGGTATATTCTGCATCCCTATTTTTCATTCAACCAGATAGAAACATCTTTTAATAATAATTCAGGCATTTTGCTAACAGACTTTAACAGAGCACAAGTTTCAGCGAAGGACGCCGTCAATCCCAAGTGGCAGAAGGATCAAAAAAACAGGTGCTCTACAGAACAAAAAGGCACTAACAAACCTGGAACGCAGTGGTTTTGTGTTCATAAACGAGGGTTTGATATTATGAATAGTCTGAACACAAAACAAAGTGCCGCTGTTTTTTTGATGAGCTTGGGCCAGTGTGAAGCCACCTTGTTGGATTGACAGAGCGCTTTGGGTACTTTGGCGCTCCAAAGTACCATGCCCCTGCGGCATAGAGCAGTAAAAGAATTCAAACTGCATAAATTACCATCTTATTAAATATATAAACACGATAGATTTAATATATTTTAATAATTTTGCAGCTTCTTACCTTATTTTCATGAAGAAATCTATTGCCAGCATTGTTGCCGAGGCAAACGAAAGCGGCGAAGGAACACTCAAAAGAACCTTAGGCCCTATAAACCTAATTTTAATTGGCGTAGGCTTAACGCTTGGTGCCGGTTTATTTTCGATTACAGGTTTGGCAGCAGCCAATCACTCCGGGCCTGCAGTTACCTTATCATTTGTAATTGCAGCATTGGGTTGCGGTTTTGCAGCCTTATGTTATGCAGAATTCGCCTCTATGATTCCTGTTGCAGGTAGTGCTTATACCTACTCTTATGCCACCATGGGCGAACTTTTCGCCTGGATTATAGGCTGGGATCTGGTATTGGAATACTCTGTGGGTTGTGCCACTGTAGCCATCAGCTGGTCGCAGTATTTAACCCGGTTTTTAGCCAGCTTACACATTTATCTCCCTCCGCAGCTCACCCTATCTCCTTTTGAAACCGCTAAACTGGCAGATGGTTCTGCTGTTCACGGCATCATTAATATCCCCGCAGCATTGGTTGTGGTATTGATGACGGCTATATTGATCCGAGGTACAAAAGGCTCGGCCATTGTAAACGGAATTATTGTATTTCTGAAAGTAGGCGTAGTTTTGGTATTTATCGCACTTGGCTGGCAATATATCGATCCCGCAAACTATCATCCATATATCCCCGAAAATACCGGAACATTTGGTCAGTTTGGATGGAGCGGTGTATTACGAGGTGCAGGTTTAGTCTTCTTTGTATTTATTGGTTTTGATGCCGTAGCCGCCTCCGCACAGGAAACCAAAAACCCGGCGAGAGATTTACCCATCGGCATTATTGGATCTCTGGTGGTTTGTACGGTTTTATTCGGATTGTTCGGGCACGTTATGACTGGTCTGGCCAATTATAAGGAGTTTGCCAATAGCGGCGCCCCTGTAGCCATTGCCATCGAAAAAACACCTTACGCCTGGTTGAGTCAGGCCATTATTCTGGCCATTCTGATCGGTTATACATCTGTAATCCTGATCGATTTAATGGCACAATCGCGGATGTTTTACTCCATCAGTAAAGATGGGCTATTGCCAAAGATGTTTTCTGATGTGCATTCAAAATTTAAAACACCATATAAGTCGAACATTATCCTTTGTTTATTTATTGGTCTTTTTGCGGCATTTGTCCCCATGAATGTGGTGGGCGAAATGACCAGCATTGGCACCTTACTGGCCTTTTTAATGGTATGTGTAGGTATCCTGATTTTAAGAAAAACAAACCCTGAAGCCAAACGCCCGTTTAGGGTTCCTTTGGTACCATTAATCCCAATCTTGGGTATTTTAACCTGCATTGCCATGATGGCATTTTTACCCTGGGAAACCTGGTTAAGGCTTGCAGTTTGGCTGGTAATTGGCTTAGCCATTTACTTCGGATATGGCAAAAAGAACAGTAAATTAAATACCATGGAAAAACAGTCCGACAATCCGTAATAAACTTTTACTATACACATTGGTCAAACGGGTTGTTGATGTTCCATACAACCCATTTGCGTTTTCTGAATAACTACTGTAATTACAACCATATAAATATCAATTAATTAAGAAAAAAAATTAGTTATCCACAATTTAACATTTTTCTTAAATATTGGCTTGGGATTTGCCCTAGTAAAATCGACCCTATTAAAACATCATCCTATGATTATTAAATTAGACACATCGATTTTCAGGCTTTCGAGGCATAAAGCTGAAACCATAAAAAAAGTTGCAAAACCACTTACCAGAGACCAATGGATTACAGCCGATAGAATTGTTATTGCAGCAATGTTTATTGTCACTATTATTGGTGCCATCTTATTTTAATTTCTGATGATTGATCAAAAATCTTCAGAAATCAACTCCTTATTAATCATTACTGCAGCCATTGTTCCGGCAGCTGTAATGAAAGACAACGACCTGAACAAGGTTGCACAATCTCCTGCAGCGTAAACGCCTTCGGCAGTAGTTTGCTGCTGTTCATTAACTTTTATGGTTTTCAGCTCTGTTAGTTCAAACCCCAATTGCTCGTTAAAGTTTATATGTTGCTCTATTTCAGGTTTAACATATATTGCCTTAAAATTTAATCTTTCTCCGTTTTTAAAAACAACATTATCGAGCTGACCATTTTGGTGTTCCATTTCAACAATTTCTTCTTCTAAAATAGTAATCGATTCAGATTTCAGCTTTTTGGTCTGCTCTGCATTTAATTCTGATTTTCCGTTGGTTAAAATGGTTAGATCCTTATTCCAGAGCTGAAGGTTTTTGGCCATTTCAAAGGCATGCTCACCATTCATCAACAGAGCGATTTTTTCATTTTTTACCTCATACCCATGGCAATAAGGACAGTGTATTGCAGAAATGGCCCAACATGCTGCCAATCCTTTAATATCGGGCAGCACATCTTTTAAACCTGTGGCCAATAAAATTTTCCTGGCCGTAAAACTACCAGCATTTTCTACGGCAACACTAAAACCTGCATCAATCCGCTCAGCTGAAATAGCTTTTCCTTCCAAAAACCTAACGGTTGAATATTTTAGCACTTCTTCTTTTGCAGCTTTGGCAATATCAGCGGGCCGATGGCCATCGTGTGTTAAAAAATTATGTGAATGCGGCGTCTGTCGGTTGCAAGGTTTACCAGAATCGATTATTAAAACGTTGCGGGTTGAACGGCCAAGGGTTAATGCGGCAGACAAACCTGCATAGCTGCCGCCAATTATAATTACATCAAAATCCATATCCTTATCTTTTGATACAAAGATCTGAATTGATATTTCAAATGCAACACGGATGCATTAAATGAATGTCATTTTATTTTTTGAAAATTACCGCCTTAATGAAGTTCCCATAATATAAACGTTGTTCTAAGATCTGATAACCTGCATTTAGAAAATAAGGACTCATGTCAATTAATTGATTGGCCTCTACAATTCCCAGTAATTTAAAAAAGCTATACATCGATTTAAGCAGTAGCCATTTCCACCAGTTTCCATTGACTTTATTAAGGGAAAAATCAACTATAAACCAAAGGCCCTTTCTCTTTAAACAGCGATTTAACTGCTCAAACACTTTTGCAGCCCGTTGTTCAGCGAAATTATCGAAAAGGAATGGCGTTAAAATAACGTCAAATAAAATGTCAGTTCCGAAATCCTCTATACCAAGATTAACAAATTCGACCTGATTATTTCTATAGTTTCGCTTCTGAGAAAGTGCCAGCATTTTAGCCGAGATCTCCACGTAAACAATCTTCAAGCCGCCTGGATTTATTTTGGCAATTTCTTCCAAAATCCATCCTGTTCCACCACCTACAATTAAAACTGAACTATTTTTTTGAATATGATGAAGTTGATCAATCTGAGCATTAACCTGCGATTTAAAAAACACCAACCGGCTTAAAGTATCGTAATGATTCGCTATTTTATCATAGTTGTTGTTCATTTTTGTAGTAGTATCAAGTATTGAGAATCAAGTATCAAGATAAATTTCTCGATTGTAAATACGCTTTGGTCTTTCCGCTTTAGTCTTTCAGCTTAATGTACAAACTGCATTCCTATTATCCCGCATATTGCCTTAAATAAAATCAGTCCATCAATCACCATCAGGTAATACAGGATATTTTTTCTTTTATGCATGGAATAAGCGATATAAATCGTCAAAACAAATGGCAGAACATTGAATAGAACCTGCGGTATCCCGAAGCCTTTGTAACTGGCAAATATGCCTAATGAGATTAAACCTATAATTAAAAGCGGAATCAAAATATTGAAAATGGTTCTTCGCAAACCATAACGTACCACAAAAGTGCGCAGGTGTTTATTCGCATCTGTAGGATAATCTTTAATATCGAAAATGATGGCGTTTACGGTGCAGAACATCCAGTTTTTTACAAATAACCAAGTCCACAATACCGAATCGTGATAGCCCACCCCCGTTTCAATTTTAAGCATAATTAAGGGTAACACATTGGCACAACAGGCCCAAACAAAACCGATAACGAAAGCTTTAAACCACCCGGTGTTACGGAGATTGAATTTAATGAAGGATTTGGGGAGTAAGCCGTAATATAAACCGCCTGCGATAATAATAATGACTATGGCTAGCCAATAACTAATCGGGAGCGCCAGAATGTGATGAAAGTTTTGATACAGCAGATTAATGGCCAACAGCATGCAACTGATAAATAGCACAGCCTGACTCCAATTAATAAACGTTTTATGTTTAAAATACCATTGATTACGCGGATTAGTAGTGGATGGTACAGTAGAAACTTTATTGTAGGCGTAGGTATAATAAATGGTAGGCGCCAGAAACAACAACAGGTAATAATTGAGGGAGTTAAATGGGACCTTCAATTGAAGAGTAGCCTCAACCGTAAGGGCTACTGCCAGAATCCCTACAAAATAGTTCCCAAAGAAAATGAACCTGATTATTTTACCGAGCATTTACAGTTTTTTTTCGTCAGCAATTTCGGATATATTATTGAATATGGTAAATAATAAAGTTGATTTTCTACTATCTTGGGGTTAGAAAGAAAATTAACTAAAAAAATCTCAATCAACAATAATATGGAAGACACAAAAAGTTCAACTTCAGCTAATGATAACACACCAAAGGTGACGGGGATTGGCGGCATTTTCTTTTTTTCAGATAACCCGAAGGAAACAAAAGATTGGTATGCCAAAAATTTAGGGGTCGAAATCAATGCGTGGGGTGCTGTGAGTTTCGATTACCGGAACATCAATAACCCCGATGAAGTGGAATCACTTCAATGGAGTCCGTTTAAAAAAGGTGATGAATATTTTTCCCCTTCGAAAAAGGAATTCATGATTAATTATCGTGTTCAAAATCTTGAAGCGCTAGTGGAAAAATTAAGAGAAAATGGTGTAACGATACTTGATGAAATTGCCACTTATGATTATGGAAAATTTATTCACATTATGGATGCTGAAGGCAATAAGATTGAGTTATGGGAACCTAGCTAAATCTCGAGTTGGCGTCATTTCGAGCGGAGTGCAACGCAGTCGAGAAATCTAACTAAATAGATCTCTCCCCGCCTGTACGGGCAGGCCTGTCCGCAAAGGCGGGCATTTCGCTGCGCTACAGTCGAGATGACGGCCGAACTAGTGGATCCTGTCAATAGCAGCACAGCGAAAGATCTTTACGAAATAAACTATCATCGTTTAAAATATTTGATGTTAATCAAATCCTTTTAGATATACGTTAAGAAAACAATTTACTTCCGATGAAAGATTCTTTACTGCGTTCAGAATGACAGCATAAAAAAAGCCTTCCAGTTTCCTGAAAGGCTTGGTGGGAAATGAGGGGTTCGAACCCCCGACCCCCTCGGTGTAAACGAGGTGCTCTGAACCAGCTGAGCTAATTTCCCTTATTTGTATGCGTTAAATTTGATAAAAAAGCCTTCCAGTTTCCTGAAAGGCTTGGTGGGAAATGAGGGGTTCGAACCCCCGACCCCCTCGGTGTAAACGAGGTGCTCTGAACCAGCTGAGCTAATTTCCCTTATTTGTCAAATTTAATGTCCCACTCTCCGTTTGGGAATGCAAATATAGCGCTATAAAACTGTTCTGCAAATCTTTTTTTCTTTTTTTTCAACTCAACAAAGTTTCAAGGATTTTATGCGATTGCACTGTTCCGAATGAAGCTGTATGTAAGGTATAGAAAACCAATATCTTATCCAGCAAAAATCGCCGTTGCGCATTACTCATTTTTATTTCAGAAATTTTTTCGAGTGGCGAATTAAACAGTGAAATAAAGCCAATCGCATCATCCAATTGGAGGTAATTGGAATGAATCGGTGGCCGGGATGTAAATTCTCCCTCCTGCAGATCGAAATAGATTTGATCACTTCTTCTTTTCTCATTGGGAGAAAAACCTAAAAAACGGGTAAGTTTTAATAAAAACGATAGATGGAAGTTTGGATTGATCTCTTCCACTTCATCAAACCAGGCAATCGAATTAAAAATATAATCGAATAAACTTTCATCAGCCGACTGCTGACGGATGCTCTTATACAGTACTTCATTTAAAAAAATAACAATACTGGTTTTAATCATATCATAAGGGATACTTTTAAAAACCGGCGTTTGCCGAACTTCCGATATCCTTTGTATATTGGTATTTACCTTATGATAAACCACCATATCCAACAAATGGAGCGATTGCAGCATATTCATCTTAATCTTCGCCTTTGGTTTTTTAACACCATTGATCAGGTAAGACTGCATGCCAAATTTATCGGTAAGCACCTGTACTACCACACTGCTTTCGCTGTAGTTTGTAGTCTTTAAAACAATGCCCCTGACTTTGTGCAACATCCGGTTAAAACAATTTTTTCAAAAGTATGTTATTTGTGCAAATTTAATTGTGCGAAAAGTAATCCCATTTTATAAATAAGATTAGTTTTGCCTTTAATATTATTAAAACTAAGCTGCACATGTGGGTTAAGCTATCGAGATTTATTCTTCAGAACCGTATCGCAATCATCGTATTTTTTGTATTAGGAACAATTTTTATGGCTTACCAGGCCAAAAATGTAAAGCTCTCTTACACGGGGAGTAAAATCCTTCCTGTTACCGATAGTGCATTTGTAAAATACAATGCTTTTAAAAAGACTTTTGGTGAAGATGGGAGTGTAATGGTGGTGGGGATACAATCGCCCGATATTTTTAAAAAAGAAGTATACAACCGATGGGTTCAGCTTTCTAATGATATTCAGAAATTAAAGGGTATTAAACAGGTCTTATCTTCAGGACGCATTTTTCAACTCGAAAAAGATACTGTAAATCAAAAATTTGTTTTAAAACCGCTTCCTGGCGGTTTGATTAAAACTGACACCGAAATGGATTCAATCAGGAATACCATTTATAGCAACCCGTTTTTCGAAGGGCTGATTTACAACCGTCAGAATGCCACCTTAATGGCCATTACTTTCGATACCAAAATCTTAAATACCGCCGAACGTAATCCCATTTTAAGGGAAATTGAAGCTAAAGCAAAAGCTTTTCAGGCATCTACCAAAATTCAGGTGCACATTTCCGGTTTGCCTTATATCCGTACCGCGGTAAGTAAACTGGTCAGCAATGAATTTGTATTGTTCCTGGGTTTATCCATCCTGGTTTCGGCTTTAATCTTATTGATTTTCTTCAAAAAATTCTACGCCGTGTTCTTTCCTATTTTAGTGGTTATAATGGGTGTAATCTGGAGTATAGGCACATTGGTTTTATTCGGCTTCGAACTGACTATTTTAACGGGATTAATTCCACCACTAATTGTAATTATCGGCATTCCTAACAGTATTTTGCTGTTGAACAAATATCAGAATGAACTGAGAAAGCATGGCGATAAACAAAAAGCTTTAAGCATTACCATTGAGCGGATTGCCATTACCACCCTAATTGCAAACATTACCGCAGCCATTGGTTTTGGGGTGCTTTATTTTACTGGAAGTGAGCTACTGATGCAATTTGGGAGCGTAGCCTCTATTAACGTAATGGTTACCTGGTTAATGTGCCTATGTTTAATCCCGATTATTTTCAGCTACCTGCCGGTACCTAAACTTAAAGCACAAAACCACGTTGAAGAAGCCTTTTTGCATAAGTTGTTAGTGAAAACAGATTTACTTGTTCAGCAAAAAAGTGGATTGATCTATGTGGGTACAGTTATCATCTCCATCATTGCCTTTATTGGTGTAATGAAAATAAATGTTAATGGCTATGTGGTGGATGACCTGCCTAAAAATTCTGAAATTTTAACCGATTTAAAGTTTTTTGAGAAAAATTTTGAGGGCATTTTACCATTAGAAGTAAGCGTAGATACCAAGAAAAAGAATGGTGTTTTCAATTTAACCAACCTAAAAAGAATGGAGAAATTGGAAAAAATGATTTCGGCTTACCCGGAGTTTTCGCGGTCTATTTCGGTAAACATGGGCTTAAAATATGCTACCCAGGCATTTTACAATAACGACTCTACCTTTTTCCGTTTGCCAGACAATTTAGAAAAGAATTTCATACTGGCCTACATTGCCAACGGCGGTAAAGGAAATGCAAGTCTGTTGACGAACTTTATCAGTAAGGGAAATCAGAGTACAAGGATTAGTTTTCAAATGGCTGATGTAGGTTCGAAGCGTTTAGACGCCATTATGGCTGAATTAAAACCACGTATAGACAGCATTTTGCCTCCATCCAAATTTGATGTTGAACTTACAGGTTCGAGCATTATCTTTTCTAAAGGAACGGATTATATGTTAAGGCACCTGGTAGAAAGTATCGGCCTTGCTATTATATTGATTTCTCTTTTAAGACTGGCGCAGTTTAAAAGTTTGGGCATTATGTTCATTTCGCTGTTGCCCAACATTGTTCCGCTCATTATTACCGCTGGCATTATGGGTTATTTTGGAATTTCCTTAAAGCCTTCTACCATTTTAATTTTTACCATCGCTTTTGGTTTAGCATCCGATCAGACCATTTATTTTTTAACGCGTTACCAGCAGGAATTAAACCTGACGAACTTTAGCATACCAAAAGTAATTAGCGATACCATCACCGAAACGGGGGTAAGTATGACACATATCGCGTTAATCTTATTCTTTGGCTTTGGAATATTCACTGCTTCTACCTTCGGTGGAACAGTCGTATTGGGTTTGCTCCTATCGATAACCTTACTGGTGGCCTTAATTTTCAACTTAACTTTATTGCCTGCACTGGTTTTGTGGTTAGATAAAAAGAAAGTAAGAAAAGTAGTTTCTGACGAGGAATCGGCGAAAAACGCTGGTGAGTTTGATCATTAGGAGATTTTTGGATTTAATAATCTAATCCAAAAAACCTCTCCCCGCCTGCACGGGCAGACACTACGCTTTGCTTCGGTCGAATACGATTTATGCTCAGGCGCAGGTTATCTAAACCTGATGGCAGCGGCAGCCCCGAAGCATGAGGGCTATAGCGTACAGCAGGGCTGACATTAAAATGAAATGCAGGTCTTGCTTTCCAAAAAGCCTTTTTAAACCACATAAGGCATTTAAGAACACGTAAGTTCAAACAGATCTTTGGTCATTTAAGACGATTATTCTGTTGCAGGTTTTTTCTCCTCTTCATCAGCCGGAACCTCAACAGTAGGATCGGTAATAATTTCGGCATTGCCATCTTTATCTCTTTTGGCAAATAAAATTGGATAGAGTAGCCAAAGCGCACCAATCATGATGAGTACGCCTGCAAGCATTTGAAAATAGATGCTCCCCTTAACCTCATTAGCATCCAGAATTTTATAAGCGATAAAAGAAAGCAGCCCTGCAGCAATCACAAAAACGGCCTTCTGCAATTTTAATAGCTTAATCATAGGGTCTTTCTTTTTAGTGTTACCATATGGATTAAAACAAAAATAAGTCCTATAAGTTCTAGCAGACCGCAGAAATAAAAAGCATATAGCACAAAATCCCGGTCAGATGGGCTTACTACCGCAATAATTGGCAAAACAATTATGGCAACAATCATCAATGTTAGCCCAATATTAAATAATTTCACGTTAAAAGTATTTACACCAAAACTACCAAAATTCAGCCAATTCTGTTAACTTTGCATCCTTAATTTTTTGAGGTACTTAATTGATGTATAGCGAATTTAAACAACTGGAACTTGCCAAAATAGGGCAGGAAATATTAGATTTTTGGAAAAAGGAAAACATCTTTGAAAAAAGTATTTCTTCGCGCCCTAAATCTAATCCGTTTACTTTTTACGAAGGTCCACCGTCTGCCAATGGCATGCCAGGGATTCACCATGTAATGGCGCGTGCAATTAAGGATATTTTTTGCCGCTATAAAACTTTAAAAGGTTACCAGGTTAAACGTAAAGGTGGTTGGGATACTCATGGTCTTCCGATTGAACTTGCCGTGGAGAAAAAACTGGGCATTACCAAAGAGGATATCGGTAAAAAAATCAGCGTTGACGAATATAACGAAGCCTGCCGTACGGAGGTAATGCGTTATACGGATGTTTGGAACGACCTGACCGAGAAAATGGGTTACTGGGTTGATCTTGAAAATCCGTACATCACTTACGAAAATGAATATATTGAAACCCTTTGGTGGATCTTAAAACAGCTTTACGATAAAGGATTTTTATATAAAGGCTATACCGTTCAACCTTATTCGCCTGCAGCAGGTACCGGTTTAAGTTCGCATGAGCTGAACCAACCAGGCACTTACAAAGATGTAAGCGACACCACGATTGTTGCGCAGTTTAAAGCCATCAACGAAACTTTGCCTGATGCGCTAAAATCATTTGGTACTGTTCATTTCTTAGCCTGGACAACCACCCCTTGGACTTTGCCAAGTAACACCGCTTTAACCGTAGGTCCTAAGATCGATTATGTACTGGTTAAAACCTTTAATCAATATACTTTCGAGCCAATCCAGGTGGTATTAGCGAAGGCTTTAGTGGGTAAACAATTTGCCGGAAAATACATTTTAGCCGAAAGCGACGAAGCTTTTGCAAATTACAAAGCTGAAGATAAAAAAATCCCATATACTGTTTTAGCAGAATTTGTGGGTGCAGATTTAGTAGGCATAAGATACGAGCAATTATTGCCTTATGCATTGCCTTACCAAAATGCTGAAAATGCTTTTAGGATCATTTCCGGAGACTTTGTAACCACTGAAGATGGTACAGGTATTGTACACACCGCGCCTACTTTTGGTGCTGATGATGCCAGGGTGGCTAAATTGGCTACACCTGAAGTACCGCCAATGCTTGTTTTGGATGAAAAAGGCAACGCCGTTCCACTGGTAGACCTGCAAGGAAAATTCATTGCATCACTAGGCGGAAACTATGGTGGCAAGTACGTAAAGAATGAATATTATAAAGATGGCGGAGCACCAGAAAAATCTGTTGATGTTGAATTGGCCATCCAATTAAAAGAAGAGAACAAAGCCTTTAAGGTTGAAAAATATGTCCACACCTATCCACACTGCTGGAGAACTGATAAGCCTGTTTTATACTATCCATTAGATAGCTGGTTTATCAAAACTACAGCCGTTAAGGATAAAATGGTGGAATTAAACAAAGGAATTAACTGGAAGCCGGAATCGACAGGCATAGGCCGTTTTGGTAACTGGTTAGAAAATCTGGTTGACTGGAATTTATCGCGTTCGCGTTATTGGGGAACACCATTGCCCATCTGGAAAAATCCAACTTATATTGATGAGAAGTGTGTAGGAAGCAGAGAAGACTTTTTAAATAAGGGTTGGTACATATTAAATAGAGAAAAAGCTAAAGATTTACAAAATCTTGCAATAAATAATACTATTGATTTGCAAAGATCTTTTGAAAGGATAAATAAACATAGAATTGAAGATCCATTAAAAGTTTTAGAGCAAGAAATCCCTATTAATACTGCTATAAGTGCTCTTAAATCAAGAGTATTCTTTCCCGCTGATTTTCTTTTATATAATATACCTTTTTCATTTTTCGAGAGTTATTGTGACAAAATTTCAAAGGAAATAATTTATAATCTTGATTTACATAGACCATTTATTGATTATATCTTTTTCAGAGAAGACAATGATGTTCTTTACTATAGAGAACCCGACTTAATTGATGTTTGGTTTGATAGCGGTGCCATGCCTTACGCACAATGGCACTTTCCGTTTGAGAATAAGGAAGAGTTTGAAAATGCTTATGCGGCTGATTTTATTGCAGAAGGTGTAGACCAGACCCGTGGGTGGTTCTTTACCTTACATGCCATTGCGGTAATGTTGAGCGAAGCCAGCGATGAAATTAAAGCGGTAAATGCAAAAGTGGGCAACCCTGGTGTAGCTTTTAAAAATGTAGTTTCGAACGGTCTGGTATTGGATAAAAACGGCAACAAAATGTCTAAACGCTTAGGCAATGCGGTTGATCCTTTTAGCACGATTGAAACCTATAGCGCAGATGCTACGCGTTGGTACATGATCAGCAATGCATCTCCATGGGACAACCTTAAATTTAGTTTGGATGGCTTAGACGAAGTACGTCGTAAATTCTTTGGAACACTTTACAATACCTACGCTTTTTTTGCCTTATATGCCAATATCGATAAATTTGAGATCGACAAAAACAACCTAAGCAAAGTTGAAGAGAGGACAGAATTAGACCGTTGGATTTTATCGTTGTTGCAGAATTTAATCAGCGAAGTTGATGAAAGCTACAATACTTATGAGCCAACTAAAGCAACCCGTGCCATCCAGACTTTTGTTGATGAACATCTAAGTAACTGGTACATCAGATTAAGCCGCCGCCGTTTCTGGAAAGGCGAAATGACTGATGATAAACGCGCTGCTTACGAAACACTTTATACCTGTTTAGAAACCCTGGCACAACTGATGAGTCCTGTAGCACCTTTCTTTGCCGATTGGTTGTACAGAAACTTAACTGTAACCGATGCCTCTGCTGCAGAATCGGTTCACTTAACGTTGTGGAAAGAAGCTGATCAAAGTTTAATAGATAGCGCTTTGAACGAGAGAATGGTTTATGCCCAGGATATCTCTTCAATGGTTTTATCATTGCGTAAAAAATCAAGTATTAACGTACGCCAGCCTTTGGCAAAAATCTTAATCCCTTCTTTAAACGGCGATTTTGAACAAAAGATTTCTAAAGTTGCCGATTATATCCTTTCTGAAACCAATGTGAAACATATCGAATTTATAACCGATACGCATGGCATTGTAAAGAAAAAGCTGAAACCAAACTTTAAATCGTTGGGTAAAAAAGTGGGCAAAGATATGAGCATCGTAAAAGAAGCTTTAGAGAACATGACACAAGACGACATCCAACGTTTGGAAGTTGATGGTTACATCAATGTTTTCGGCACCGATAACATTCAACATGCTATTGATCTGAATGATGATGTGGAGGTTTTTGCAGAAGACATACCAGGATGGCAGGTAACCAACATAGGCAGCTTAACTGTTGCTTTGGATGTGACCATTTCGGAAGAGCTGAAACAGGAAGGAATCTCTCGCGAATTGGTTAACCGCATCCAAAATCTGCGAAAAGAACTAAATTTTGAAGTAACCGACAGGATTAAAGTTTCGTTACAAAATGATAACCTGGTAAGCAGCGCAGTTGCTAAAAACAAGGATTACATTTGTGCCGAAATCTTGGCCGATGAATTTGAATTAACTGATGATGTAAATAATGCAAACAAAATCGTGATAGATGATGTTGAGTTAAGCATTTCAGTAACTAAAATATAAATCCATATATTAGAAAATTAGAAAAGACCATGGAAAACAGCAACAAAACACGCTACTCAGACAGTGAATTACAAGAGTTTAAAGAATTAATTCAAGATAAATTACGTATGGCAAAAGAGGAACTTAATGCGCTTACCTCATCATTAAGTAATCCTAACGCTAACGGTACTGAAGATACTTCAGGTGCTTACAAAACACTGGAAGATGGTTCAGCAACGATGGAGAAAGAGCAGATCAATCAATTGGCTGCGCGTCAGAAAAAATTTATCGATAACCTGGAGAACGCATTGGTGCGTATCGAGAACAAAACTTATGGTATTTGCCGCGAAACGGGTAAATTAATTCAAAAAGAGCGTTTACGCGCTGTTCCTCACGCTACTTTAAGCATGGAAGCTAAATTAAAACAGAGTTAATGAAAGGCTATACAAAACCTTTAATTGTTATCTTTTTGGTTTTACTGGCCGACCAGCTCGTTAAAACCTGGGTTAAAACAAACATGTACCTTGGGCAGGAGTTCCACATTATTGGTAAGTGGTTTATTATCCATTTTACGGAGAATAACGGAATGGCCTTTGGAATGGAGTTTGGTGGTGAATTTGGCAAATTAGCCTTATCACTTTTCCGTATTGCTGCTGTTGCAGGAATCGGTTACGGCCTACATTATCTTATTAAGCATAAATATCACCGCGGTTTAATTCTAAATGTTGCCCTGATTTTTTCTGGTGCATTAGGGAACATTATCGATTCTGTATTTTATGGAAAGATTTATGGTTACGAAAGCTGGTTTCATGGTCGCGTAGTTGATATGTTCTACTTTCCAATTGCCGAAGGCCACTTCCCTACCTGGTTTCCGATTTGGGGAGGAGAGGAATTTGTTTTCTTCAGACCCGTTTTTAACCTTGCAGACGCCGCAATTTCGGTTGGGGTGATACTTATCCTGATCTTCCAGAAAAACTACTTTAAAGAAGATGTAAAAGACGATGTAAGCTTAAACAGTGAAATTGTAGAAGATTAGATTTCAATACGTCATGCTGAACTTGTTTCACTGTTGTCCGGTTAAAATTTACAAAGAAGGAAATACTTTGTTTTTAGGCTAATTGAGTTAGGTTATGTTTTAAAATCAATTTCCAAGGCCCCTCTTTTTAGACCGCTGTTATCTCTCCGTCCAATATTTAGCTTTTCAGGGTTGTTGAGAAACTGATATAGACTGATGTAACTCATGATGTGCAGCCTGATGATCGACCTCAAGTTTGAGAATGCCCACTTCTTTTTGAGCTGTACCTGAACGATCTTTATCAGCAAATCGGATATAAAGGCACA
>NZ_FNCH01000008.1 GCF_900100705.1 Pedobacter terrae | reverse complement strand
TAAGGGTTGCTGCAGTTATAAAAAATCAAGCCAGCTATAAAAATAACTATAAAATAGCTGCTTAAAATTTGTTTTTATCATAACAATCATTTCGAGCGAAGTGCAACGCAGTCGAGAAATCTGTCTCAATAGATCTCTCCCCGCCCGCACAGGCGGGCGTTTCGCTGGGCTTCAGTCGAGATGACGTTTCGAGGGAACTTCATCACCACTAACGATTTATCAAGAAAATCCCCCGCGCTCCGTGTTTCCGTGGCAAAAAATAACCGCAAAAAAAATCCCGATAACTTTCGCTATCGGGATTAAATATTCAGTTAAAAAGAACTAGCCTTTTTTAGCTTTGCTTTCTTCGCCTTCTAATTGCGATTTCAATTGAGCCAATACGTCTAAATCTCCTAAAGTAGATTTCTCTACAGAATCTTTAACTTTTTTAACCGCAGTTACAGCAGCTTTAGCTTCTTTTTTCTTAGCATTTCTTTCTTCTGCTACAGCTTCAGCTTTAACCTCTTCCCAGATACGGGCGTGAGATACTACGATACGTTTTGCTTCTTTGTTGAATTCAATGATTTTGAAGTCATTGGTTTCTTCAGCTTTAACCGAAGTACCATCTTCTTTAACCATGTGTTTAGTTGGTACGAAACCTTCTACACCATATGGTAAAGCAATAACAGCACCTTTATCAGTTACTTTAACAACAGTACCCTGGTGAACCGAATCTAAAGTGAAGATCGTTTCGAAAGTATCCCAAGGGTTTTCTTCCAGTTGTTTGTGACCTAAGCTTAATTTACGGTTATCAACGTCTAATTCTAAAACAACTACATCTAATACATCACCAACTTTAGTGAATTCGTTAGGGTGGTTAACTTTTTTAGACCATGATAAGTCAGAGATGTGGATTAAACCATCAATACCTTCTTCAATTTCAACAAATACACCGAAGTTAGTCATGTTTTTAACAGTTGCCTGGTGCTTGCTTCCAACAGGGAATTTAGCAGCAACTTCTTGCCATGGATCGTTAGATAATTGTTTAATACCTAAGCTCATTTTACGCTCGTCTCTGTCTAAAGTTAAAACTTCAGCTTCGATCTCATCACCAACTTTTAAGAACTCTTGTGGATTTCTTAAGTTTTGTGACCAGCTCATTTCAGAAACGTGGATTAAACCTTCAACACCTGGGATGATTTCTAAGAAAGCACCGTAATCTGCAACAGTTACGATTTTTCCTTTTACTTTAGAACCAACCTGGATGTCAGTGCTTAAATTCTCCCAAGGGTGTGGAGTTAATTGTTTTAAACCTAAAGCGATACGTTTTTTCTCATCATCGAAATCTAAAACAACCACGTTGATTTTTTCATCTAATGATAATACTTCTTTTGGATGCTCTATGCGGCCCCAAGAAATATCTGTAATGTGAAGTAAACCGTCAACACCACCTAAATCGATGAACACACCGAAATCAGTAATGTTTTTAACAGTACCTTCTAGTACCTGACCTTTTTCTAATTTAGAAACGATCTCTACTTTTTGGCTTTCTAAATCGTCTTCAATTAACACTTTATGAGAAACTACTACGTTTTTAAACTCATGGTTAATTTTAACAACTTTGAATTCCATTGTTTTACCCACGTATACATCGTAATCGCGGATAGGTTTAATATCAATTTGAGATCCTGGTAAGAAAGCCTCAACGCCCATGATATCAACAATTAAACCACCTTTAGTACGGCTCTTAACGAAACCGTTGATGATTCTGTCGTTCTCAAGCGCCTCATTAATTGCTTCCCATGATCTTTGGGTTTTTGCTCTTTTGCGGGAAAGGATCAATTGACCGTTAGCATCTTCTGGTGCTTCAACGAATACGTCAACTGAATCGCCGATTTTTAGATCTGGTGTATCACGGAACTCAGAAGTAGAAACTAAACCGTCTGATTTGAAACCTACGTTTAATACTACATCTTTGTTGTTGATTGAAACAACGATACCGCTGATGATTTCACCTTTAGTGATCTGGTTGAATGTTCCGGCATACATATCTTCAAACTTTTTACGGTCTGCATCATTGTAATTACCGAAAACTTTTTCATCTGCATCCCAGTCGAAATCTTCGCTTGGTGTTGCTAATGATGATTTGATCGATTCGATCGAAACTGAATCCGCTTCTGATTCAATAGTTTCTTTTTCAGTTAGGCGTCCGCCTTCTCCCTGAAGTTCAGCTGTTTTTGCTGCTAATTCTTTTTCTGCTACTTGTTTTTTAGCCATTAATTAATTGTCTCCTTTTTTCCCTATTTAGGGACTGCAAAGGTAAAAATATTTTAATTAATAGAAAAGATTTTTTTAATAAATCTTGCTGATTTTTAGCTGATTATAATATATCGGTACGTCATCCTGAATTTATTTCAGGATCTGGGCGAAGATGCCTATCGCTTTATAGATTGATTTTTTATAATTATTTGAAAATGAACGCGCCGTATTTCATCGCGGACTGCAGTCCCGCTATCGCTAATAGTCCTCGCTGCGCTCCGGGCTATTCCGCTCTATCGGGTTTATAAACTAGGGTGTGTTCACAAATACCTACCAAAAGTTCCTACGGAACGGCTTTTTAATGTAAAAATAGAAAATACGGTCATCCTGAGTGATCATTATTGTTTGAAAATCAATAATGAATGTTAATGGAATCGAAGTCTCGTCATTTCGACCGCAGTGCCTGCCCGTACAGGCGGGGAGAAATCTTTTAACATAGTTTAAAGATTTATTGCAATTCTAGTTCAAAGATTTCTCCATTTCGCTGCGCTTCAGTCGAAATGACGGAGATTTTTTAAATCTGTCATTGATACCCTTTAGAAGGACATCTATACGTTCAAAAAATTCTGAAACAAGTTCAGCATGAAGAATAGAAATAAAACGCGTCTTCATTCCCAATTTAATTGGGAATCCTAATGCTATTGCAGCGCACTTTAAGATTAGCTTCGCTGAGCACTTCGTGGTTCCCGCATGCGCGAGATGCGATAACTATCTGATGACGATCGCACTGGCGGATTCTGTTAATGGTAACCTGTTCAAGGACGATCCATTCACTTAAAACAGATTCTGAACTTTTTTCAGAATGACGGTGTGCTGCTATCGTTTCGTAAAAGTCCCTCGGGTAAAACCTTCGCCAATTAACGTTTTATCATCTCTGATCAGTAGCATAATCGTATTTTGCTGATCGTAAAGTTTGATCATATCACCTTCAATCACATACTTCGAGGTGAAAACAGAATCAGTATAGGCGTCGGTAACCGTTACTGAATCTTTAGATTTAAAATTAAAAGATTTATACTGTATATCTTCATTGCTGGCAAAGGTACCTGCCACTACTTTTGCCTGTATAAAAGTAATATAACAGAAATAGCCGATGACCAGAATCACAATTGCCGAAAAACCGATCAAAAATTTGTTACCACTGGCATATTTAATCGAAAAGTATAATATGGTAATGAGTATTAGGGCTACCACAACGAAAAAGATAATGTTCGTGTAATCTTGTTTTTCCTGAGGTACAGATGCAGAAACGTTGGTATTCTCAACTTTTGCTTTTAGAGGGGAAATCCTAACCAAAAATTCTTTGCTCACCCATCCTTCACCATTGGTAACTTTAATTTTATAGAAACTGGTATTAGAAGAATCGATAACGGCAACATTTTCATTTTTAGGCAGGTATCCAACAATTTTACTTTTTGGATCAGCTTGTTTCCTAACCCTTAAATCGTCGGCAGTTACCCGATACATGTCGGTGCTGGTTGCCGTTTGGGGAGCATCAGGCTGTGTAGGAGTTGCCTGTGGATTTGTAGGTTTAGCTGTAGTTGCAACTTTTTCAACAAAATCTTTGCTCACCCAGCCTTCGCGGTTTTTAAATTTTACTTTGTAAAACTCGGCATTGTCGGCGTCCAAAACGGTAATGGTTTCATTTTGAGCTATATTTCCAATAACCTTACTTTTCGGATTGCTGCTTTCCCTTACACGCAACTGGTCGGCTTTAACACGATACAATTCTTGTGCATTTAAACGGTTAGCAAAAATAGAAAGCGTAATGAGGAGGAAGAAAATTCTAATCATAAGTATAAGATTCTGCGAACAGTTTAATAGGTAATCGCAAACACGCTATAAGCAAACACCGTGCTAAGTGTTTCAAAATTAGAAAATACTTTTGATAGGTGACGATTAGTTTGAAAAAAGGAATTATCTTTCTTCAAAAAGCGTCTTTTATAGAGGATGATTTATTTTATAACCTGGTAAGTTAAATTACCAGCTGCCACCAGTGCCACCACCGCTACTACTGCCACCGCCCCAGCTGCTTGATGAGGAGGAGCTACTGCTACTTGAAGAAGAAGAGGAGCTTGATGAGGATTTTGATTCGACCAACATGGCTAATGTAATCCATTTTATAAATTCTGTTTTTTTACAGAAGCTGCACTCGTTTATTATTTTAGCTTGCCCATCATGGCTATAAGTTGCCGTTTTAGTGGTTATTTGTTTGTTAAGTTTATAGGTTTTGAAATAACAATCAGGACATTCGGTATAGCTGTTATAAGCTTCAGCTGGCCATTGCTTAATGATATGCTCGTGATGATCTACACTTTGCCAAATGTCATAATCATAAACTAACAAAACTTCTTCTTTCCTTTGTCCGGCTGATAAAAATGGCTTTCCCTCTATATTAATGTCGCGATCTATGCGGACCATCTCTTGATTTCTGCTATCCAATACTGGTTTAAACCTTTCGGTGTTTTTGTAACGATTGAACAGGCGGGCAATTAACGAAAACAGGATGAGCGGAGATGCGATTACAAGCCACCAATTCTTCTTGTTAAATGCCTTTACAGCTTCTAAATAATTTTTATCGTCATTATGTATGTTCCTGAGATTTGAAATGTAAAACAAATACTTGAAAAATACGCTGATAGAGAGAACGACAAAAAGAATATATGGTATGTAAGATAATTTTAACTTGGGAACATAAAATCCAATAAAAATAATGGAAAATATAATGAAAAAAAAGGCAAATACACATCCGGCAATTACTGGTTTTTCAAGTTCGGATTTGATTTTTTGACTTGGTTTCGGGAGTTTTTTAGCTTGCCTGTTAATTAACTTAAAAACACCAAAAAATACAGCTAAGATAGCAATTGAGGGAAGCCAAATATCACTAACTGATTTCTGAGTTTTCGGTGTGAAAAACTGATTTAATTCCGCTTTGTTTTCCGGATTAAGAATAATTTTTCCTAAGGCATTTAAAGTTTTGATGATCCCGGCTTCATAGTCGTCTTCCCTAAATGCAGGAATTAAATTTTGCTCGGCAATATGTTTGAGTTTTACATCAGGCAAAACACCTTCGGCACCTGTGCCCGTAATAAACCTGTATTTACGGCGCGCTTTCGAAATAAATAATAACAATCCGTTATTGCTGGTTTTTGAACCTATTCCCCAGGTATTGAACAACTCGTAGGCAAAGTCGAAATCTTCTTTATCATGGTCAAAATCGTTAACCACAACTACAGCTACCTGCACATTGGTTTTACGCTCAAAATCGGCAATGGTATTGTTGATTTGTGCAACTGCATCAGCACCTAAAATTTGATCAGGATCGCAAACGTAACCACCGCCGTTCTTTTTGGGATCGGGAATATCTTTTACCTTATAGGCCGTTTGTGCAATAACAAAATGGCCTAAAAAAAGAAAAACGAAGAGGATAAGAGGTTTAATTAAATGTTTGGTGAGCATCGAATAAATTTAGGTATTAAATTATGGTGTCATCACTTAACAAAAAGTTGCTGATATGGTTTACTCTTTTAAGATTTTTGCCAATACCTTATCCAGTTTTGCCTTGTTTTTTTGATAAGGCTCCAAATCGTAAAGTTTTACTGTTTTAAATTCTATCGGATGGCTTTCGCTTTGTAACGATATATAACCTGATGTTAAGGCTTTGCCATCTATTTTAACCTTAGGGTCGAAGTTAGATACGTTACCGCCACCAATTTGAGGTTTGGTATATTCTAAAACCACTTCGCCTTCGATAATGTGTTTGATAACAGAATCACCTAAGACTAAAAATTCTGCAGTTACCCATTGGTCGCCCGCATAGGTTTTTGATTTAGAATCCAAACAATGTGGCGTAAATAATTTACCATTATAGTTGATTAGCGTTCCAGGTGTACATACATTGCTGGTATGGCGTTCATGTTCGCCGTCGCCACCTAAAATCTGCCCTTCAATAGAAATTGGAAAATCCTGATCTTTTAACATTGTTGCCGGATCCTGGCAATGTAACATGGCGCCACTGTTGCGTGTAGCCCAGCCCTCGCCGCCTTTAGCCTGCTCGCCAACAAAACGATAGGTTACTTTTAAAAGATAGGCAGAAAAAGGTTTTTTATAAAAAATATGGCCATATTGCTGGTCAAATTCATTGTAACCGTCATAACTTACTTTCATTAAACCGTTTTCTACACGGAAAGTATTGGCATAATTCTCCTTGTATTCGTGTTTGGCAATTTTAATATTCCAGTCTTTTAAATCTTTTCCGTTAAAGAGATTGATCCAGCCTTTTTGGGCATTCGCATTTAAAATAAAGAAGGATAGAAATAATAGGGTAAAGGTTATGGATTTTAATTTCATAGCAATATTTGGGTGATGTGCTAAAAATATGAATTTTTTCCCGAAGTTAATATTCAATCGTTTGGATAGTGTGTGGTTGATAGTCTGAAAAGACCATGTTGGAGCTGAGCGTTTAGTGTTGAGGAGAATGAAATATAGGGTAGATGGTTAAATCGTTCATGGGTAATGGTCTGGTAGCTCAATGGACTCAACTAAAATAAAAAAAGCAATTCATGTCGTCCTAAGAGATAATTTATTGTATAAAAATCAATATGATTGACGTTTTTTCCTTCGCACAATTCTTGCCTCGGCTCGCCGCCGCCGAAGGGCTCTTACTTTTTGGCATCAAAAAGTAACAAAAAATGCCGGCTGAAAATTTTTCTTTTGAAGGCAGTAGTATGGCTGGAACAGTGCAGTCCGAAAAATTTATTAGGCCGGTTTTAAGTAGAACGGTGATACTGTGCTATGGCCTATCTATACGGAAATGCATGATGCCGCAATCCTTTCATTAATAGGTAATTATAAAGTAATTCCAATGGTATGGAGTCGAAGGGCTAGTAGCTAGATCGTTCATGATTAATAGCTTGGTGGCTTATATTTTGGGTGTCAATTAATCGGTAACAGTTAATCTTAGCGACACGTCTTTTCGACTGGAGCACCGCGGAATGGAGAAATCTATTTAGTCTAAAGCCTTAGTCTTAATGTGATTAATTAAGCTATGCGTTTATGGCAATCAATTATTAAACAATGAACCAATGACCAATGAACCAATGGACTAATGAACCAAAAAAGGATTAACTTTCTCCAGCGCAAAATCCAATTGTTCTTGCTGTGTAAGATCGGTATTGTCTAAAATAATGGCATCATCGGCCCTAACCAACGGACTTTCTTTACGGGTGGTATCGGCGTAATCTCGATGGGCAAGGTTTTCAAACACTTCTTCTAAAGTAGTTGCATTATTGCCCTTACTTTCCAGTTCTTTAAACCTGCGTTCGGCCCTGATTTTCGGGTCAGCGGTCATAAAGAATTTTACAGGAGCATCAGGGAAAACGGTGGTGCCGATATCGCGCCCATCCATTACAATGTTTTTCGATTTACCCATGCGTTGCTGTTGTTTCACCATTTCATGGCGAACAATTTTATGAGCAGAAACCTCGCTTACATTTTCTGAAACCGGCATTAAACGGATTTCATCAGAAACTTCTTCACCATTGAGGGTAATATGCGATTCGTAATCACGGGAGTGGAAATTCAGTTCAATGTGCTGTAAAGCATCAACAACTTTAGCATCATCAGCAACATCAATATTATTCCTTAAGAAATATAGGGTTACGGCACGGTACATTGCTCCGCTATCTACATAAATGAAACCTAATTTTTTAGCCAGTGCTTTCGCTAATGTACTTTTTCCGCAAGATGAATAGCCATCTATTGCTATTACCAGGTTTTTCTTCATCGTAGCGCAAAGGTAAAAAATAGAAACAGAATGCTGAATTTTTTTAAGATAGATTATAAACAAGGTATTGCTAAAACATTGATTTGCTGGATGTGTTTTTTGTTAAATTCCAAATTATTACTTTTGCGGCATGTTACCTACAAGAGAAGAAATTTTACGTTCTGTTACTTTCAAAACTTCCAGAAGTGGGGGCAAAGGTGGACAGAATGTCAATAAAGTTTCGAGTAAAGTAGAACTCATTTTTAATATTGATGCCTTTGAGCATTTCAACGACGAGGAAAAAACACTGTTAAATGAAAAACTTCAAAACCGTTTAGATTCTGAAGGACTCTTGCATATTGTTTCGCAAGAGGATAGGAGCCAACTGCTTAATAAAGAGAAAACAATTGCAAAACTGATCGATTTATTGAAACGGTCACTAACCGTTCAGAAAAAAAGAAAGCCAACCAAAATTCCCAAAGGCGTTATCGAAAAGCGGCTAAAAAATAAAGCATCAACAGCTGAAAAGAAGAAAAACAGGAAAGTAATTGACCTATAATGATTTATGGTTGTACTGTTGCTATCTTTTAATTGTTTTGATTTGCCTTTTTATAAACCACATTCAAATACCAGGATTTGTTGTGTACGTGGCACCAAAATTGACACTGGTGAGCACACACAAATAATTAAACCAAATGAAAAGAACTATTTTAGCGCTGGCCTTTATGGCTACACTTGCTGCTTGCAAGAAAAATCCAGAAGAAATTCCAAATCCTGTTCCTGAAGAAAAATTATCCCCTGACATTGCTTATTTGGTTAAGGGAGCAACCCAAGATACTCAACCTGTATATCCACCATCTGCAACCTTCAATTTTTTAGGGTTCGGATATGATGTTACAGATAAGTTTAATGATCTGGCTTCTGTAAGAGGCAATGTAGTCGATATTTCTGCTTATGATGCCGACAGAGCATATAACGTTGTTTTTATAAGAGGTACACAATCTTCGTGGAGGACTATTCAGGCTGAAAGTGCCGTTGATTTATCAACAAAATTCTCTAATTCATATAACGCAACCAAGGGCTTAAAACTCTTTGGAAATACCATTAATCAGGTATTTCCAGGAACGAATGCTACTAATAAAAAATATGTTTACGGGCACTATTCGTATTACATGATCTGGAAGGTATATAAGTTTTATTACGACCAGTCGGTCAATAAATTTTTAACAGCAGATTTTAAGAGAGATATTACTTTATTATCTGCTCAGGAACTTGTTAGTAAATATGGAACACATGTTTTAACAAACATAAAAATAGGTTCTAAATTTGACGTTGTTTACCAGGCAGAAGCACCTCAGAACGAGAGACGGGGGGCGATTATTATGGAAGGATTACGTTATACGTTGAAAAGGACATTAGGCTTGCCTACCGGCTACCTGGATGAGCCTATCCTACGCAATTTAAATGATAATACTTCTGCCCAGATCTATTATAGTTCAACAGGAGGTGATATTAGCAAATTAAAGCCCGAAACCATAAATGACAGAGTTATTGTGAACCTTAACAATTGGGTTGCTTCTACTACAGAGGATAAAGCAACTTTTATAGGCGCTTCGGATGATGGTTTGACCCCACTATATAACTTTATTGATGATGCAGCTAAAAAAGCTGAAGTAAAAGCTTACCTCGATCAGTACTATGCCGCAAAGGTGGTTAAACTGACAAACTAAATAGATACAATAAAGGGCAATTTAATTGCCCTTTATTGTATAACCTATTCCCTCAAATCCATAATAAATTTAAGGCCTGATTTCTATTTTAGTTCCAATATTTACAGCATAAAACAATTCATCTACTTCATTGTTGGTTAGTGCCATACAGCCATTTGTCCAATCGAAAAATCGTTGAAACTTGCCAATAAAGCCTAATTTATTTCGAATTCCATGTATTTTAATATCGCCACCAGGTAATTTATCCAGGGCTTTAGCTTTGGCAATATCTTCTTTATTTGGATAAGATACTCCAAGGTTTTTATGGTAGCCGCTATTTGGGTTTTTCGCGTTGATAATATAAAATCCTTCTGGTGTTTTTTCGTCACCTTCAAATTCCTTATGGCCAACCGGGCTATCGCCTAAAGAAATTTTGTATGTTTTAATTAGCTTGTGTTTCGCGTAAGCCAATAGCTGCCGATCAGATTTTTTTACAATAATGTAATCAATTTCGGTATTTGTGGGTAGTTTTTGTTCGGGATATAAATTGTAAATAGCCGCACCGATTATGAAAAACGAAATGATAAACAGGATTATTTTTTTCATATGTCGCAAATTCTCAATAAATCTTTTAAATGGTTAGCAGCTGGCGATTTCAGTTAGCAATGAAATATCTAACCATAAAACAATATTAACAATTATCTAACTCTTCCCAAACCTGTAATATAAACTCAAACCACCATAATTCTGCGCTTTGGCCACACTTTTAACCTCCTTCGTTTTAAAAATCACATTAAAATCAGCTGTAAATCGCTTCGAACTATAATTTACACCAAATTGTTGTTCAAAAACGATTGGCTTTACACCAAATGTTACCGGACTATTGTTATTGAAAAGGCTTCCCTGTATGGTGGCATCATAGGCAACAAAGTTTAACTGCGGTTTAACGTAAAAGAAAAACTCTGAGTTGTTCAGGCTTTTTGTTTTCGAATTTCCAATTACCGCATTATGGTAAGCACTATTGAACAATTGATTGATTTTACCTGCCCTAAATAAAACAGAGGCGCCTAGCCCTGAAAAAGTGCTGCCTAAATTGGCATAACCCTGTGCGCTGATATCCACAATTGGATCTTCAGGTCTAAAAAGTAGTTTACTATAGTTTGCGGCAAGGTTTACAGCCAGTTCATTCTTGATCTGGTAATCCCATCCTGCAGGAGTATAAAAACCTACTGTTTTATGGAGAAAACGCTGTGCAGTTTGAGCGAGTGAGTTGGGTCCAACCGTTCCCAATTCTATACTTGTTTTTAAAACACTTTCGTTTTTGTAGAAAACCGAATAAGCGCCACCGGCGTAAAGGTAACCTGCAAAAGGCCTGTCCTGATCTGCTTTATTCGGTACCTGGCCCCAATAGGGCGTATACATTTTTTGTCCGGCAGAGATTTCGTAGGTCTTTTTTTCTATTTTATCTGAAAGCTTTTCTGTATCGATGGCCCTGCGGAAGTAGATAAATAGTCCATTCGTGTAGTATCTGTCGTTTAAAGTTGCCAGATAAGCATCATTTTCGGTTTTAAAACCAAATTCGTTTTTAAAAGACTGGGCAAAACCGGTTGATACAACCAAACAAAAAACTAGCGCAAATAAAAGTGATTTCATAAAAAAGTCCCGATCATTATCGGGACTATAAAAGTATTTATTGTAATTGGATTTTTGATCGTTCTCTGTTAAAAGATTATAAATTAGTTTACAATCGGCGCAATTTTAATACTTAAATCTAAAGGCTTTTTTACTTTGTTTTTCGTTAATGCCAAATCAATTACTTCGCTCATTTCGGTTACATAATGAAAAGTTAAATCCTTGATATAACTTTCCTTAATTTCTAAAATGTCTTTGCGGTTGCTCTTGCAAAGAATAATTTCTTTGATGTTGGCCCTTTTGGCAGCCAGGATTTTTTCTTTGATACCACCTACAGGAAGTACTTTTCCGCGTAAAGTAATCTCGCCAGTCATAGCTAAATGCTGTTTTACCTTACGTTGGGTAAAGGCTGAAGTTAAGGCCGTAAGCATTGTTACCCCAGCCGATGGACCATCTTTAGGCGTAGCGCCTGCCGGAACGTGTACGTGTACATCCCAATTATCAAATAAAGTATAATCGATGCCAAATTCTGCAGCATGTGCACGTAAATAAGCCAGTGCAATCACCGCCGATTCTTTCATTACATCACCCAGGTTACCGGTTAAGGTCAATTTTCCTTTTCCAGGACTTAAACTTGATTCGATGAACAAAATGTCACCACCAACACTTGTCCAGGCTAAACCTGTTACCACCCCGGCCACTTCATTGCCCTCGTACAAATCTTTATCGTAAATAGGAGCGCCTAAAATACGCTCCACATCATCGTTGGTTAAATTTGCTTCATAAGTTTCTTCCATGGCAATTTTTGTCGCCACACCACGCACCAACGAACCTATTTTTTTCTCCAAACCACGTACGCCCGATTCTCTGGTGTAATCTTCTATTACTTTTTCAATCAGGGCAGGTTTAATGGCAATATCTTTAGTTTGCAAACCATGATTTTCTTTCTGTTTAGGCAACAGGTATTTTTTGGCAATCTCTATTTTTTCTTCAATGGTATATCCATTCACTTCAATAATTTCCATACGGTCTAATAAAGCAGGCTGTATGGTACTTAAAGAGTTTGCTGTAGCAATAAACAGGATGTTCGATAAGTCGTAATCTACCTCTACATAGTGATCGTAAAAGGCATTGTTCTGTTCGGGATCTAAAACCTCCAGCAAAGCTGATGAAGGATCGCCACGGTGATCAGTACCTACTTTATCAATCTCATCCAGAACAAAAACAGGATTGTCTGCCCCGGCTTTTTTAATGGATGAAATAATACGACCTGGCATGGCACCGATATAGGTTTTACGGTGTCCACGAATTTCTGCTTCATCACGGATACCGCCTAAAGCCATGCGCACATACTTACGGCCTAACGCTTTTGCAATTGATTTTCCCAAAGATGTTTTACCCACTCCCGGAGGGCCAACCAAACACAAAATCGGCGCTTTCATATTGCGTTTTAGTTTCAGTACAGCCAGGTATTCGATAATACGCTGCTTTACTTTTTCTAAACCAAAATGGTCTTTATCTAAAATGCGCTGTGCTCTTTTTAGGTCGAAATTATCTTTTGTAAATTCGTTCCAAGGTAAATCCAAAAGTAATTCCAGGTAGTTTAACTGTACCGAATAATCAGGTGCAGCCGGATTCATTCTACCTAATTTATCTATTTCTTTATCAAAATGATCAGCAACGGCCTGTGTCCATTTTTTCTTTTTAGCCCTTTCCTGTAAAGCGTCGAATTCTAAATCTGCAGAATTACCGCCAAGTTCTTCCTGGATGGTTTTTAGCTGTTGGTTTAAGAAATAATCGCGTTGTTGTTTATCTAAATCGGTACGCACTTTAGATTGGATCTGATTTCTCAGTTCCAGCATCTGCAGTTCTACCATTAAAAGTTCCATTACCTTTTGCGCTCTTTCCTGCAATTTATCCATTTCAAGGATTTTTTGCTTATCGGCCATTTCGGCATTCATATTGGATGAAATGAAATTGATCAAAAATGAATTGCTCTCAATGTTTTTTAGTGCAATACTGGCTTCGCTTGGAATGTTTGGTGAAAGCTGAATAATCTGCGCAGACATTTCGCGTATAGAAGCGATCAAGGCTTTAAACTCTTTATCAGCCTTATGCTTTTGTTCTACAAATTTTTTAACAACTGCTTTAATGTAAGGCTCGTTCTGCACCTCTTCAATTAAGCTGAATCGTTGTTTACCCTGGATAATAACGGTCGTATTTCCATCAGGCATCTGCAATAGTTTAATGATATTGGCAACCGTACCCACAGTATTAAGCTGGTCAAAAGTAGGATCTTCAATAGAAACATCCTTTTGAGAGACCACCCCAATAATCTTATTTCCCTTGTAGGCTTCTTTAATCAACTTAATCGATTTGTCTCTTCCCACGGTAATAGGGATAACTACTCCGGGAAATAAAACGGTATTCCGCAAAGGCAATATAGCCAAGGTTTCTGGCGTCTCCTCATTGTTCATTTCCTCTTCGTCCTGTTGAGACATTAAAGGGAAAAACTCTGTATCCTCATTTATAATTGGCATTGCTGTTTGGAAATCAAATATATCTTGTTTACTCATTATCACATTTTCCGCTAACGACAAACTGGCAGTTTAGTCGTATTTAATTTGTTTAATTTTGGTATTCACTTCATAAATTCAACTCTTGTGCCAAAATGAAAATAATATTAATGATATGTTAAAAAGGCAGTGTAATATAAATATTTTCGCGAATATCATATAAAGCATTTTTTAACGTTTAAGCTAATGTTTAGGGCAACTTGTTTTTAATCAAAGAAAATTAAAAACTTTTAAATTATCAGAATAGGATTATATTGCAAAAAAATTCTCCTATAAATTCTGTTAGGGGTCAGATTTGTTACACTTATTACTCATACATGGACTATTTTAAAAAAGTGATTTTAGGGTTAATGATTTTTACATCAACGGGTAGTTTCGCGCAGACCAATTACGAAAGAAGCATGCAGGCCATGATGAAAGGTGATTATAAAACCGCGGCTATGCAATTAGAAAAAGCTGACGCCAAAACCCCTGATAATGCACGCGTGCTCCAAATGCTTGGATATTCTTACTTTCAAAATCACGAATACGAAAAATGTATTGCCACTTACAGCCGATTATTAAATATTAAGCCTACTGAGGTTTCGGCATATTATTACCGAGGTATAGCGAGGTTAAAAATCGCCAACGATCCTAAAGAATCTTTAAATACCATGCGCGAAAATTTTTACCAGGCATCGCTCAAAGATTTTACGAAAGCCATTGAGATTAATGGCGATGAGGATGCGCAGATGTTTCAAAACCGCGGCTTAGCTTATAAAGATTATGCAATTTTCAGGTCTTTTAAAGCGAAGAGAAAAGAAGATAAAGCAGCCTGTATAACGCTGTTTAATAACTCTATTGCTGATTTTCAAAAGGTATTAACCTTACAGCCGTTGAGAAAAGATATTATCGATTGGGTAACTTACGATAAGGCACAGATTGCAAGCCTTAAATAAATCCGCCCTCTAAAATAAAAAAATGGGACCTGATCTATTCGGGTTTTTTTTTTTTTATTTCAGTTTTCCAACAACGGCGTATTTTTTATTCTTTAGCAATCTGATTTTCTGTTGTTTTTTGATTTCATATAAGCTATCAGGGCAATAAGTTAAAGTATCCTGAGACTGATATAAGATATTTTTATTATCGATAATAATCTCTATTTTACCTGCTTTTTTACCTTTCCAGGTGATGGAAATCTTTTTAATCGGAATTTTTTTATGATCGGAAGTATAAATTTCTACTCCGTTTTGTTCTGTTGTTTTGAAACTTCCCTTCCATGATGTTTTATTGATATCGGCGTTAACAAAAATGTCCAGTTCCTTTGACCAGTCAGCAATTTTGTAGCTTTTGCTTTCTACCTCACCATTTACACTTACGGTTTTATTTACAATAGGGTTTAGTTTTTGCAAACGCGAAATTTCTTTTTTGAAATATCCTTTTATATCGAAATACAATAAATCAGTATTTGCCTGAGCTTCTTTCCGCTGGTTGCAGGAAAACAATGCCAAGGCAAATACCGGGATAAAAAGTTTTTTGATCATTATATTAAAACGTTTCCTGTCATTTCTGCTGGAATAGCCACGCCTAATATTTTTAGAATAGTAGGGGCAATGTCGCCTAATTTACCGTTAGCAATGGTTTTATAATCTTGATCAATTAAAATGCAAGGAACCAGGTTAGTTGTATGTGCAGTATTAACAGATCCATCAGCATTCACCATAAATTCGGAGTTTCCATGATCTGCTAAAAGAATGAACGAATAACCATTTTCCAAACCTTTGTTCACTACAGTTTCGGCACATTTATCTGCAGTTTCTACTGCTTTTACCACAGCCTCAAAAACACCTGTATGTCCCACCATATCCGGATTGGCAAAGTTTAAGCAGATAAAATCAGCCCATCCTGTTTCCATTTCTTTGGTAATGGCATCAGTTATGCCTGCAGCGCTCATTTCTGGTTGAAGATCATAAGTAGCTACTTTTGGTGAAGGGATTAAAATGCGCTTCTCATTTTCAAATTCAGCCTCTCTACCGCCAGAAAAGAAAAAAGTTACGTGTGGGTATTTTTCGGTTTCAGCAATACGGATCTGATTTTTATTGTTATTGGCCAATACTTCCCCGATGGTTTGGGTTAAATCATCTTTGGTGAAGATTACATTTACCTTTTCAAAACTCTCGTCGTAAGTAGTCATGGTCACATAGTACAAAGACAGTTTATGCATTTGCTGCTCCGGGAAATCTTTTTGGGTTAAAGCTGTGGTAATCTCACGCCCTCTGTCTGTACGGAAATTGAAACAAATCACCACATCATCATTTTGAATGGTCGCTACAGGAGTACCATCATCTTGTGTTAATACGATCGGTTTTAAAAACTCATCGGTAATGCCATCTGCATACGATTTTTTGATTGCAGCTAAAGCATCTTGTGTTTTTTCGCCAACGCCATTAACCATTACATCATACGCTTGTTTCACACGTTCCCAACGGTTATCGCGGTCCATTGCATAGTAACGGCCAACCATAGTAGCCAGTTTAGCATTAGAATTTTGTATGTGGTTTTCAAGGTCAGTAATAAAACCCAGACCAGAGTTTGGATCTGTATCACGACCATCCAAAAACGCATGTATAAAAGCATTTGGTACATTTGCTTCATTTGCGGCATCACATAAAGCTTTTAAGTGTTCGATGTGTGCATGTACACCTCCATTAGAAACCAGACCGATAAAATGAACTGCTTTATTATGCTGCTTGGCATAATCAAATGCACTTACTAACACAGGATTATGATGCAATTCTCTGTCAGTAATCGATTTGTTGATTCTTCCAAGCTCCTGGTATACTACTCTGCCGGCACCTAAGTTCATGTGGCCAACTTCTGAGTTTCCCATCTGTCCGGCGGGTAAGCCTACTGCTTCGCCAGATGCCTCAAGTTTAGAATTTGGGTATTTCTGTAATAAAGAATCGAAAAAAGGGGTGTTGGCAGCATATGCAGCATCAGAATTATCTTGTTTTCCGTAGCCCCAACCATCCAGGATTATAAGCGCGAGTTTTTTATCGTTTACCATTTTTATTGTAAAATTTATTGATCTATATCAAAACATTTTCATGTATACCATGTTATTGTTTTGTTTATATCGCAAATATAACTTTATTGAAGCTTATACAAATTAAGAAATCCTTTTTTTGATATGCTAATGGCATAATTTTAGCTATAGGGTTCTGTATAAAATACAGAAATGATCCGAAGCTTACTTTTACTCATAATTAGTTTATCGTCATTATATCACCCTACAGCCCTTCAGGCAGATATAATTGATGATTTATCTTCGTATTTTAAGGCTGGCAACTCAAAAGAAATTGCCAAAGATTTTGCATCAACTATCGAACTGATCATTATTGATGAAGAAGATGTATACTCAAAAGCACAGGGTGAACAGATTTTGAGAGATTTTTTCATCAAACATCCTCCAGTAAAAACAAGTATTTTTCATAAAATCAATACCAATCCAAATTACCGTTTTGGGGTAATTATTTTGAGTACTGCTAAAGAAACCTTCCGGGTTTCTATTACCATGAAAAAATTCAATACCAGTTTTTCTATTACCGAATTGAGGATAGAGCCTGCAAAGGATTAGGGGTTTTCGCTATCTGCTTGATTTTAGAAGCTTTCTAATGTTAGCCTAAATTAGATCTACCAGTCACATTAACCTTTCAGGAAATTGCCTGCTAACAAATAATTCTTATTTTTGCGGCATTAAAATCTATATTTTGGATACTAAACTTATACATCAATTCATAAAAAATGCCCTTACCGAAGATGTTGGTGACGGAGATCATACGTCACTTTCTACCATTCCGCAAGGAACGCAGGGGAAAGCGAAACTGATTATCAAAGAAGATGGCATTTTAGCTGGGGTTGAATTGGCCATTGAAATATTTAAGGAGGTTGATCCCAGCCTGAAAGTTGATGTATTGTTACAAGATGGTGCTGCGGTTAAATTCGGGGATATTGCCTTAACGGTTGACGGAAGCACACATGCTATTTTAATAGCCGAACGATTGGTATTAAACTGCATGCAACGTATGAGTGGCATTGCGACTAAGACTCATCGTATTGTATCAATGTTAAAAACGACTAAAACCAAGATTTTAGATACCCGTAAAACAACCCCTGGCTTACGTTATTTAGAAAAATGGGCAGTAAGGATTGGTGGAGGGGTAAACCACCGCATAGGTTTATATGATATGATCCTGATTAAAGATAATCATGTAGATTATGCAGGAGGGATTTCAAACGCGATTACAGCTGCTCAAAAATATCTTGCAGATCAGAATAAATCACTTCAAATCGAAATTGAAGTGCGGAACCTGGAAGAATTGGCGCAGGTTTTAGCCGTTGGTGGTGTAGACCGCATTATGCTTGATAATTTTAGTTTCGAAAACCTAAAGACCGCAGTTGCATTAATCGACGGGAAATTTATTACGGAGGCTTCCGGCGGAATTACGGAAGAGAATGTTTCAGAATATGCAGCTTGTGGAGTAGATTTTATTTCGATGGGCGCGCTCACACATTCTGTGAAAAGCCTGGATATGAGTTTAAAAGCATACTAAATTGATTTGCTATAAAATTAAAAGCTTATTTTTTGTAACATTGTAGGCTATGGTTACGGTTTATTCTCTCAGCGCGCTATTAATTGCCTACCTTTTTGGATCTATTCCAACAGCTGTATGGCTTGGTCAGGCCTTTTATGGTGTTGATGTAAGAGAATATGGAAGTGGCAACGCTGGTGCGACCAATACTTTTAGGGTATTGGGCAAAAAAGCTGGAATTGCCGTGATGATTATTGATATTGCCAAAGGATACACGGCAACCAATCTGGCCTATTTGATCGGGATGTCGGTAACCGGACCACAAAATTCAGTTGTTTTCGTTAACTATCAGCTTGCCTTGGGGGTAACGGCCGTAATGGGGCATTTGTTCCCTGTTTTTGCCGGTTTTAGAGGCGGAAAAGGTGTAGCTACTCTTTTTGGAATGATTTTGGCAGTTAACTTTGAAGCATCTATGCTTTGCGTTCTGGTTTTTGTGGTGGTACTGCTGTTAACTAAATACGTTTCATTAAGTTCTATCTGTGCAGGATTTACGTTTCCGTTAAGTGTGGTTTTCCTGTTTCAGGTTTCCATCAAATCCGAAGTGCTTTACGGCATGGTGGTTTGTGTTTTAATCCTGGTAACGCACCAAAAAAATCTCGAAAGATTGCTGAAAGGCAAAGAATCAAAAGTGTATTTGTTTAAGAAGAAAACTAATTAATTAACAAAACACATTTCTTTAAAACTTATTTATAGGCTTACTGTTTAATCATCGGCTTTGCCTATTAGTTTTACTAACCGTTTAAAATCGCATTTATGAAAAAATTATTTTTAGCAGCGAGTGTTGCTGGGATTTTATTGTTTAACTCATGTTCTACTGTTCCTTTAACAGGCCGTAGTCGATTTGATCTGGTAAGTAACGACCAGGTTTTGCCAATGGCATTCCAAGCCTATAGTACCTTTTTAACAGAAAACAAATCAGCTGTTTTACCTGCTTCAAATGCGCAGGCTTTGAAAGTTAAAACCGTTGGAAGCCGGTTAATTACCGCTGTAAAATCGTATATGAACAGCAACAACTATGGTAATCTGATTGCTGATTATCAATGGGAAGTTAATGTAGTACAAAACAATGAAAAAAATGCATGGTGTATGCCAGGAGGTAAGATTGTGGTGTATACTGGTATTTTGCCGGTTACCCAGGATGATGCTGGCTTAGCTACTGTTATGGGGCATGAGATTGCCCATGCTATTGCAGGCCATTCGGCAGAACGCATGTCGCAAGAAATGGTAGCTCAGGGGGTTGGCGCTGCAGCAGGTGTGGCGCTGTCGAAAAATCCGAAAACACAATCTATTTTTAATACATTATATGGCGTAGGTACACCAGTTGCGATGCTGAAATTCAGCCGTAACCAGGAGTTGGAGGCTGACCGTTTGGGCTTGATTTTTATGGCCATGGCCGGATATAATCCACAAAACGCTACTGCCTTTTGGAATAGAATGTCAGCTGCATCTGCCGGAGCGCAAAAACCTGCTGAATTTTTAAGTACCCACCCAAGCGATGCTACACGTATTGCACAGATTCAAAAATATTTGCCTGAAGCACAACAGTATTATAAGAAGTAAGGTAGAGGGCATGAAGGTTGAAAGGTGGAAGGTTATGCATGATGAAACTCTCCACCTTTTTCTCATATCTGGTCTTAGCGTCCCGCTAAGACCTTTTTGTTTTAAGAATTCTTTACTGCGTTCGGAATGACAGACTCTTTTATTTAATTTTAAGTCGTAGCGAGACGCTACAACTAGTATGAGTTGAAAGGTGGAAGGATTATGCAAGAGGCAGAATCTTTCCACCTTTTTTATCGTCACCCTGATCTGATAGTTATCGGATTTATTTCAGGGTCTTTTCTGTTAAGATTCTGAAATAAATTCAGAATGACGGATCGCTTAGGACAATTGAACTCATATCTGGTCTTAGCGTCCCGTTAAGACCTTTTTTGTTTTAAGAATTTCTTCACTGCGTTCAGAATGACAAGATTTTTTTAGATATTGATTAAGTCGCAGCGGGACGCTACAACTAGGATGGGATTCTGAAATAAATTCAGAATGATGGATGACTTAGCACAATTGAACTAATGACTAATGAACAAATGGCTAACGAATTAACCGCCTAAAACCTTTAGAATTGCACTCGCTTTTAACAAACATTCTTCATATTCTGAAATGGCATTACTTTGGTAGGTAATGGCTCCTCCAACCTGGAATGATAAATATTTGGATTCAGCATTGTATAAGATGCTCCTGATCACTACATTAAAATCGAAATCTCCATCCGGACTAATGCAGCCAAAAGATCCGGAATAAATTCCCCTTTTGGTCACTTCGTATTCTTCGATCAATTTCATGGCTTTAACCTTTGGGGCACCTGTCATGGAACCCATAGGGAAGGTGTTTTTTATGGCATCGATAAAATGGATTTCTGGATTTAATTCACAGCTAACGGTAGAAATCATTTGGTGGACCTGTGGAAAGCTGTAGATGCCAAATAATTCGTCAACTTTAACTGAGCCCTTAACAGCCGATTTAGTGAGGTCGTGGCGTACCAGGTCAACAATCATTACATTTTCCGCCTGCTCTTTAATGTTATTTCTGAGCTGTAGTTTTATAGCATTATCTTCTTTAGGATCAGAACTTCTTTTTGCAGTGCCTTTAATAGGCTGTGAGGTCAGTTTCGATCCGCGTTTGCATAAAAATCTTTCTGGTGTGGCAGATAAAATATATTGGTCATGAACTTTAAAATAACCTGCAAATGGCATGGGAGAAATATGATTTAAGGCTTCAAAAGTATGAATAGGATCTATTTCGGCATTTTCTGCAAAAAACTCCTGACAAAAATTGATCTCATAAATATCACCTCTATGGATGTGGTTCCTTAAAGCTTCAACTTTAGTTATGTATTGATCTTTAGATAATCTTTGAAAGATCTGTACGGCTTTAGATTGTTGTCTATCGTCAAAAGAGAAAGACTCAATTTCTCCTAAAATTGATTGGTCACCAAGGATGATTTCAGCTTTACCATCTTTAAAAGCAATGAGGTATTTTGGGACAAAAAAATATAAATCCGGGAAGTTTAAACCGTCGGGATTATTAGATTGAAGATCTTCTATTCCGTTTTTTAAATCGTAGCTGAAATAGCCGAAAACCCATTGTTTGTGCTTAGCATAAAAATTTTTTAACTGATCAAAACCATTGCCTGTCGAGTATTGTAGTTCGTCACGTACATCTGCAGCGATAATGAAATCGTAAACAGAATAAGCATTTTTATAATCGTTTGAATCTAAAAAGCAACTGACTTCGAACTGGTTGGCCCAGTGTAATGCTTTTCGTTTAAAATCAGATATGTTTTGAATGGTTTTCAAGCTGCCGCAAAGGTAAAAATCACAGCGATAATTGTAAGAAATTAATTTTTATCTTTTGGAATTATGGTTAGCATCGTAAAATTAGTGTTTTTTAGGATTCATTTTGGTATGCCTAACCCTTAATATTCTTATTATCTGATTTTCGTTTCGATAGGATATCCTAAAATGATGTTTTTCAAAAGCACGGTATGTCCCGTCGTTATCTTTTTTATATTGATCAATCTTATGTTTTTCAGGATACTGAACTATATTTTCTACTGCTTGGGTTAAATCATTTATTACCTTTATTGCATTTTGGACGGATTCTTGGCTAATGTGATTATAGATTTCTTTTAATTGGTTTTTGGCTTGCTTAGTCCAGACAATTTCAAGATGTTTGGTTACCAACTTTTAATCTCATTTAATAATTCATCGTGAGAAATATAATCGCCATTTTTGAACTCATGCTCTGCGGCTAAAAGCTCATTATTATAGACTTCAATGGTAACGTTTGAATTTTCTTTTTTCCCTTTTATAAACGCTTTAAGCATTTTAACTACAGAAGTTTTTTCGGCATCATCTAGCTGGGTAAAATAATTTAGCATTTCGCTTTCTAAGATAGTTGCCATAATCAAAGTGTTTGTACTCAAAAATAACTAAATTGCAGATGAAAAACAAACTTTTGAAATTAAGTTACTATCTCAATTGGCAATGAGTTGGCAACTTTCTGGCGCTATTGCTATTAAACTTGAAAACTCTTGAAAAAAAAAGCAATCCGCTATGGATTGCCTTTTTTTAATTGATCGTCACCCTGATCCGATAGCTATAGGATGTATTTCAGGGTCTATTAGTGTTAATAGAGTAAATGGATGCTGAAATAAATTCAGCATGACGAATCTAATTTTTTAACGTAATGCTAAAGTTTGTGCTCTATCCGGACCAACGGAAAGGAATTTGATCGGCACTTCCAGTTCTTTTTCCAAAAATGCAATATATTCAGTCAATTTAGCGGGGATTTCGTCTACGGAAGTGATTTTAGTTACATCTGTAGCCCAACCATCAATTGCTTTTAATACTGGTTTTGGTTCAATAGAGATGATATCATAAGGCATGTAATCGATGGTTTCGCCATTATACTCGTAGTGGGTACAAGCATAAATGGTATCGAATGTATCTAAAACATCGGCTTTCATCATAATTAATTCGGTTACACCGTTTAACATGATGGCATACTTTAAAGCAGGAAGATCAATCCAGCCACAACGACGGGCACGACCTGTAGTTGCACCAAATTCGTGACCTAATGCGCGTAGGTTTTCACCAACCTCATTATCTAATTCGGTAGGGAAAGGGCCGCCACCAACACGTGTACAATATGCTTTGAAGATACCATAAACAGCACCTACTTTATTAGGCGCAATACCTAAACCGGTACAGGCACCTGCTGTTGTGGTGTTGCTTGATGTTACAAAAGGATATGAACCGAAATCAACGTCTAATAACGTTCCTTGTGCGCCTTCTGCTAAAACAGCTTTTCCTTCTTTTAAGAAACCATTCACATAATGTTCGCTATCTACATGAGGAATGGTTTTCAGGAATTCGATGGCTTCAAAAAATGATGCTTCTTTCTCAGCCAATTCATATTCAAAACCTTCATAGTGAGAAAGGATTTCGGTATGTTTTTCTACCAGTTTGGCATAACGCTCTTTGAAATCTGGTAGTGTGGTATCGCCAACACGTAAACCGTTACGGCCGGTTTTATCCATATACGTTGGACCAATACCTTTTAAGGTTGATCCAATTTTATTTTTACCCATGCGTGCTTCGTTAGCTGCATCCAATAATTGGTGGGTGGGTAAAATTAAGTGTGCTTTACGGGCAATCACCAATTTGCCATCGGCAATTGGATCATGACCAGCTTTTTTTAAATTATCTAACTCTCTTTTTAGGATAATAGGGTCGATTACTACACCATTACCGATCAGATTCATGGTTTTTTCGTTGAAAATTCCTGATGGAATAGTGTTTAAAACGAATTTTTTGCCATCAAACTCTAAAGTATGTCCGGCATTTGGGCCACCCTGAAAACGGGCGATAAGATCATATTTTGGACTTAGTACATCAACGATTTTTCCCTTTCCTTCATCGCCCCATTGAAGGCCGAGAAGTACATCTACTTGCGTCATTATTTAATAAATTAAGCTGGTTTTATTTGTATTTTGATTTAATTTTGTTTGATTTTTTCGACTGTTGCTGCACTTTCACTTACTTTTCTAGCCATGCTGCAATCAGAGCAGAAGCCATAAAGATTTAACGAATGGTGTTTAACATCGAATTTTAGAAGATCGCCAACCATGGTTTGGATCTGGTGGATGCGGGGATCGCAGAATTCTACTACTTTACCGCACTCGATACAGATCACATGATCGTGCTGGCGGTAACCGTAAGATTTTTCGAATTGTGCCATGTTTTTACCAAACTGGTGCTTGGTAACCAGGTCGCATGAAACCAATAATTCCAGCGTGTTGTAAACCGTAGCACGACTAACGCGGTACTTTTGGTTTTTCATGTGGATATATAGGGTTTCTACATCAAAGTGGTCGTTTCTTGAATATATTTCTTCCAATATAGCGAAACGCTCTGGTGTTTTACGTAGATTTTTGTTTTCTAAATAAGCCTCAAAAATCTTGCGAACGAGCTCATTTGTTTTTTGTTCAGACATAGTTTTTAAACTCCATTCAAAGGTAGGTAATTAGTTTGATTGTTCGAGTGTTAGATTGTTTAAATGTTGTAATAAGTCGGAAAGTCGGCGGTCGGGAGTCAGAAGTTTAGTGCCTAAAATTGCATGTTTTCTGGACTAGAAATCCTGACTTCCGGCTTCGGAATCCCGACTTTCGGACTATCTAAGCATCAAACCTTGTTACTCCGGTTACGCCCCTAACTTTTAATAAGTTTTTAATCAGGTTTTCTAAGTGTTCGGTATCGTTTACAAAAATCATAATCGAACCGTCAAAAATTCCCTCATTGGTATCTACAGTAATAGAGCGCATATTCACTTTAAAATCGGTAGAAATAACGCGTGTGATGTTATTGATTAAGCCTACATCATCAATACCCACAATGCGTAAGCCAGTTAAGAAAGTTAATTCCTGTTGTTTGTTCCATTTAGCTTTAACCACGCGATAGCCATAATTGGCCATTAACTGTGCTGCATTGGGGCAATTGGTACGGTGTATTTTTATGCCTTCGCTCACAGTAATAAATCCAAAAACATCATCGCCAGGTATTGGGTTACAACAAGCTGCCAACGTATAATCAATACGCTGCATATCTTCACCAATGAGTAAAATATCAGATTCGCCGCCCTTAATCTTACTCTTTATTCCATCAACAGAAAGATTTTCCGGTCGTTCCGGACTACTACGATTCTCAACTTCTTTTCCACTTGATAAGTACTCTTTAATATCTTTCAGCTCTATTTTACCGAGGGCAACATTTACAAAAAGTTCTTGTGTAGAAGGTAGTTTAAAGAAATAGCTTAGTTTTTGAATGTTTTCGGTGTTGTAGGTGATTTTAAGCGATTTCAGCTTCCTTTCTAAAATCTCCTTGCCATTTTCGGCAATTTTCCGCTTTTCTTCTTTTAACGATGATTTAATTTTCGACTTGGCTTTGGCCGTAACCACTACGTTTAGCCAATCTTCTTTAGGCGTTTGCTTACTCGATGTAATAATTTCTACCTGATCGCCATTTTGAAGTTTATATGAAATAGGAACCAGCTTGTGGTTAACCTTGGCACCAATACAGGTTGCACCAACATCAGTATGGATCTCGAAAGCAAAATCCAATGCGGTAGCGCCTAAAGGCAACTGGATCAGGGCACCTTTTGGCGTGAAAATAAAAATCTCATCTGAGAAAAGATTCATTTTAAAGTCATCGAGAAAATCCAAAGCATTAGCTTCAGGATTATTCAACATCTCGCGTACTTTCTGGATCCACTGATCAAGACCGTTATCGTTGCTCGATTCTTTATATTTCCAATGCGCAGCAAAACCTTTTTCTGCAATTTCATTCATGCGCTGCGTACGGATCTGTACTTCCACCCATTGTCCGCGTGGCCCCATAACCGTGGTATGCAAGCTTTCGTAGCCATTCCCTTTTGGTGATGACACCCAATCGCGTAAACGATCTGGATTTGGGCGGTATAAATCAGTTACGATGGAATATGCTTTCCAGCAATCGGCCTTTTCATTTTCCGGAGCAGAATCCAAAATAATCCGGATGGCAAAAAGATCATAAACTTCCTCAAATGGGATGTTTTTCTTTTTCATCTTATTCCAAATGGAATGGATAGATTTAGGCCTGCCATAAACATCGGCTACTAACCCTTGCTCATGCACAATCTCATCAATAGGTTCTACGAATTTTTTGATGAAGAGTGCACGTTCAGCTTTTTTCTCGTTTAATTTTTTTGCGATGAATTTATAGGTGTCAGGATCAAGATATTTCATCGAAAGATCCTCTAACTCTGATTTTATGGCATACAAACCTAAACGGTGGGCGAGCGGGGCGTAAAGGTAAATAGTTTCTGAAGCGATTTTAAGCTGCTTGTGGCGGGGCATAAAATCCATTGTACGCATATTGTGCAAACGATCAGCAAGTTTAATCAGGATCACCCTTACATCGTCTGCCAGGGTAAGCAACATCTTACGGAAATTCTCTGCCTGTAATGAGCTATTGGTATCAAAAACACCCGAAATTTTGGTTAAACCATCGATAATTTTAGCGGTTTTTTTGCCAAATTCGCGTTCAATATCTTCTAAAGTAATATCGGTATCTTCTACCACATCATGCAATAGCGCACAAACAATGGAGGTCGTTCCCAGTCCAATTTCTTCGGCTGCAATTTGCGCAACGGCGATAGGGTGGTAAATATAGGGTTCGCCAGATTTCCGGCGCATATCTTTATGGCTTTCGAGTGCCATGTCAAAAGCTTTGCGGATTTCTTTTTTATCGCCCTTTTGTAAAGTAGATTTGCTTGCCCGTAATAATGCCCTATATCTTTTTAGAATTTCTTGCTTTTCCGCCTCTAAATCAATCACTAACTCTGTTTTCATTTGTATTTTTTGCGTAAAAAAATGCGTCTTATTTATGAATAAAACTTATATTAGTTCTGTGAAACAACTAATATATGAAATAACACCTAACTTTGTAAAAGTATAAATTTATGAAATTTAAAGGGCTCTTTTTTCTTTGTATTGTAATGATTTATGGTGTTTCACTGCGGGCGCAGGAACCAACTGCCCCTGTATTCCCTAAATTAGGAAAAAGCGATACGATAAAAGTAGCCTCTACCAACGATAATGGAGTGATGATTCCATGGATGCAACTGAATGAAGTTAACATTTATGCAGCCAGGATCTGGAAATCACCCGCTGAGCAGGCAGCTTATAACCGTTTACGGTACAATGTATTGAAGGTAATGCCTTATGCTTTGTTTGCAAAACGCCGTTATGAACAACTTGAGCAGGATTTAGCCAGAACGCCAGAAAAAAAAGAACAAAAACAATTGGTTAAACAATGTGATAAAGAAATAAAAGACATGTTTAACCGTGAAATAAAAGAGTTGACGATTACTCAGGGCCAGATTTTAACGAAACTGATCGATCGTGAAGTGGGCAGAACAACATATGATATTGTAAAACAAACTAAAGGGGGTTTTGCGGCATTTTCTTATCAAATTGTTGCCCGGGTAGTTGGACATAATCTAAAAAGCACTTATGATCCGAATACAGATAGAGATATAGAATCTATTATCCGTACTTCAGGATTTTATCAATAATATATCATGCAGGAGCGCACCCCAAATATTTATTCGTTTAAGGTTAAGAAAGTTAATGGCGAAGAACAGCCCTTATCTGCTTTTCAGAACAAAGTTGTCTTAATCGTAAATACCGCGTCAGAATGTGGTCTAACACCACAGTTGACGGAATTACAGCAACTTAAAGACGAGATTAACAATCCTGATTTCGAAATCCTGGGTTTTCCTGCTAATGATTTCGGAAAGCAGGAACCTTTGGAAGGATCAGATATTACATCTTTCTGTGAGATTAACCACGGTGTAAAGTTTCCGGTTTTTGATAAAATTATCGTTCGCGGGGAAAATGCTCACCCACTTTATCAGTTCCTGAGCGATAAAAAACAAAATGCAAAATTAAGTTCGAAGCCACGATGGAATTTTCATAAATACCTCGTAAACAAAAATGGCGAGCTGGAAGATTATTTCTTACCGTTTACTAAGCCATTAAATTCGAAAATCAAAAAGAAAATTCAGCAATTGCTGAATCAAAATACCCAATAATAAAATCAATGAAGTTAGATATTTTAGTAATAGCTGTACATCCTGATGATGCAGAGCTTTGCTGTTCAGGTACTATTTTAAAACATATTGCCCTCGGTAAAAAAGTGGGCATTGTAGACTTAACCAGAGGTGAACTCGGTACAAGGGGTACAGCAGAAACAAGAGACGGAGAAGCGGCAGATTCAGCTAAAATTTTAGGTTTGCATATCCGCGAAAATCTGAGATTGAGGGATGGATTTTTTCAGAACGATGAATTTCACCGTTTAGAAGTGATCAAAGTGATTAGAAAATATCAACCAGAAATTATTTTGAGCAACGCGCTTGAAGACCGTCACCCCGACCATGGAAGGGCTGGCGACTTGGTTTACGATTCTGTTTTTCTATCAGGTTTACAAAAAATAGAAACATCAATGGATGGGGTTCTGCAAGAAGCACATCGCCCTAGATTGTTATTGCAATTTATTCAAGATCGATATTTAAAGCCTGATATTATTGTGGATATATCTGATCATATGGATAAAAAGATCGAATCGATCCAGGCTTTTAAAACACAGTTTTATAATCCAGATGTTGAAGGTCAAGAAACCTATATCTCTTCCCCTGAGTTTTTTGAAAGCGTAATTGGACGTTCAAGAGAATTTGGTAAAAGCATTGGTGCCACTTTTGGCGAAGGTTTTACTTCGCGGAAATTATTGGGCGTAGATAGTTTGTTTGATTTAAGGTAGGTCTTTTTTTAACCGCAAAGCTCGCAGAGAAAGGTGCAAAGGGCGCCAAGCTGGACACATTTTTCTTGATTTGTTTAAACTTCAATGCCCTCTGTGGAAAAACTGAAATAATGCTTTGATCTTAACCACAGAGACTCACAAAGAAAGGCACGGAGAGCACCGAGCTGGGTACATTTTTTAATGACTTGAAACCTCAAATGTCTTTGTGGAAAAAGTTTTGCGCCCTTAGCGGTTAATTCTCTGTGTTCCTCAGTGTAAACCTCAGCGCCCTCTGTGGAAAAACTGAAATATGCTTTGATCTTAACCACAGAGACTCACAAAGAAAGGCACAGAGAGCACCGAGCTCGGTACATTTTTTAATGACTCGAAACCTCAAATGTCTTTGTAGAAAAAGTTTTGCGCCCTTAGCAGTTAATTCTCTGTGTTCCTCTGTGCAAACCTCAGCGCCCTCTGTGGAAAAACTGAAATAATGCTTTGCGTTTCTTTGCGGAGAAACTTTGCGCCCTTTGCGGTTATTTTGACATTCCAACAAGACAGCCCTTCGTTTGTTATTCTCAAAACGAATAATAATGGCGAATATATTTTCTTCTCTCAAAAACGCTTACCATCTTTTTAAACATGTAGCTTTCGACAAGCTAGAAGCTTTATCGAAAAAGGTTGATTACCACAGAGACTCACAAAGAAAGGCACAAAGAGCACCGAGCTGGGTACATTTTTTAATGACTTGAAACCTCAAATGTCTTTGTGGAAAAAGTTTTGCGCCCTTAGCAGTTTAAATCTCTGTGTTCCTCAGTGTAAACCTCAGCGCCCTCTATGGAAAAACTGAAATAATGCTTTGCGTTTCTTTGCGAAAAAACTTTGCGCCCTTTGCGGTTATTTTGACATTCCAACAAAACAGCCCTTCGTTTGTTATTCTCAAAACGAATAATAATGGCGAATATATTTTCTTCTCTCAAAAACGCTTATAATCTTTTTAAACATGTAGATTTCGACAAGCTGGAAGCTTTATCGAAAAAGGTCGATTTACCCAAAATGGTCGAAACCATATCAAGCCTGGATGATAAGCAGATTCAGGGGATGATGAAAATGATGGGTGGATCTGGCAAAAAGAAAGAATTGCCACCTATTGAAGGCGATTTTTACCATTTGGGCGACGAAGCGTTAAAGGATGAAGACCGTGCGCTTCAGTTAAAAGTACGTGCTTTTCTAGAGAAAGAAGTAAAACCCATTGTTAATTATTACTGGAACAAAGCTGAATTCCCCTTCGAAATCATCCCAAAACTTGCCGAACTTAATATCTGTGGTTTAACCTACAAAGGTTATGGCTGTCCGGGGAAATCGAATTTAATGGAAGGTATCTTAGCCATGGAAATGGCCAGGATTGATACTTCTATTTCTACTTTTTTTGGTGTACAGAGCGGTTTGGCTATGGGATCGATCTACTTATGTGGCTCGGAGCAACAAAAACAGCAATGGTTGCCGCTGATGCAACAATTTAAAATTATTGGCGCATTTGGGTTAACCGAGCCCGAAGTAGGGTCTGCCGCTGCCGGCGGACTAACCACAACATGTAAAAAAGTAAATGGCAAATGGATATTAAACGGTCAGAAAAAATGGATTGGTAATGCCACTTTTGCCGATATTTTAATTATTTGGGCACGTGATGAGGAAAGCGGCGAAGTAAAAGGATTTATCGTGAAAAAAGATAATCCGGGTTTTGCTGTAGAGAAAATGCAGGATAAAATGGCCCTGAGGATTGTGCAAAATGGTATTATCACCTTAACCAACTGCGAGGTAGAGGAGGCAGGTCGCCTGCAAAATGCAAATTCATTTAAAGACACCGCTAAAGTATTACAAATGACACGCGCGGGAGTTGCCTGGCAGGCTGTGGGTTGCGCCCGAGGTGCTTATGAAAATGCTTTGGAATATACCCGTACCCGAAAACAGTTTGGTAAACCCATTGCATCTTTCCAATTGATTCAAAATCACCTGGTAGAGATGTTATCGAATTTGACGGCGATGCAAACACTTTGTTTCCGTCTTTCACAATTACAGGATCAGGGTTTATTAAAAGATGAACACGCTTCATTAGCGAAGGTTTTCTGTTCGTTAAGAACACGTGATGTGGTAAGCAAAGCAAGAGAAGTGATGGGCGGAAATGGTATTTTACTGGAATACAATGTAGCGCGTTTTGTGGCCGATGCTGAAGCGATTTATTCGTATGAGGGTACCAAAGAAATTAATACCCTGATTGTGGGTAGGGCAATAACGGGATTTTCAGCTTTTGTTTAGCGGTTGGGAAAACTCACGAAGTTTAAAGGGCTAATGCGCTGGGAACTTCGTGAGTTTAATGTTGGGTCCGAGCTAAATTATATTAGATAATTTTCAGTCTGAGCGTAGTCGAAGGCTAATGTAGGATGATAAATAGCAGGGTTTTTTAGGTTTAGGAAATGAACGTCAGCATTTCATAGGTGCTATAGTCCTGCCATTCGCTGTAGCCCGATAGAAACCTGTGAAACAAGCAAGCACACCGAAATGTAACATAACCGGTGCATCCGCTGTTGTCAGGTTTATTGAACAGCGGTTTTTCTCAAGGCATAAAACTTCGTTTATAAACCCGCTTTCCCTCCTGCCAATTTCTTTAAATTGGCAGGAGGGAAAGCGGGACTGAAAATGCCAAATGCACAAAACCCTTCATTTCCAAATCATAAGGATTAACGCATTCGGCAAACAAGTCATGTAATTTTACATATTTAAATGCTGAGTATTTCGTTCTGTTTAATCAAATCGCTTTTAACACCCAGGTTTCCCGGATTCTCCCAATTTTATTCGCCTGTTCTTTCATTTTTTTTAATAATTCAATATCAATATATTTTAATGAAGAAAGTTGATGCCAGACTGAAGTTGCTTTGGTGACCAGTTTAAAACCTTGTTCCAGAAAAAAGTGTTCTGCCTGCTCAAAACTTTCGAACTTATTATCTTCTACATGATGCGCTTCCAAAAACTGAGAAAAATGATCACCGGTATCATTTTGTAGTTTAAGCCGTTTAACATAAACATCAGCAGTGATCCAATATCCACCCCTTTGTTTTAATGATTTATGGATGGTTTTACATAGAGATGTCTTTTCATCGGTGTTTAAATATACCAGTAAGCCTTCATTTATAATGCTTATCGGACCAAGGGGCATTTGATTTACAGCATTTAGAAAGGCATCCTCATTTAATGCGTTTAAAGCTTCAGTTTTAAGCTTACCTTTCAAGTTTAATTTCTCGTTAACGATTAGCCGTTCAACCAAATCTTTCTTGATATCGATAATACCTTGTAAATCAGTATCCAAATAATAAATTGTCGGATGCCTTAAAACCAAATCCAAGCCTCTAAAAGAATAACCAGAAGAAATTTCTAAAATATTTAAGGAACCCGACGCAAAAAGTAAACTATCCAGAGATAAATATCTACTTTCAAAATGCACCAGTCGTTTTAAAAATACCTCATCAAAGTCTCTGTTCAATAAATGTTCAATGGCGTCATTGCCGTAAATTAATTTTACAGCATCAGCAACAAAAGGAATATCCGTTAAGCTTTTGGCCAGCATTAGTGATTTTGCTGATGGACTTATCGAATTATAATCACGATTCATGTGTAATTATACCAAAAAACTGCGTTTAAAACGGATGTTTATTAAATGCGACCTGGCTCATCGCACTTTTTTCATATAGGGCAATACATGATTTGTTAAATGTTGGGTCGAAGTTTACTGCTCCAGGCTCTAATGTGTTTGGAACATTTCCATTTTGCATAAAAAAATACACTTTGGTATTACCATATTTGGTATGTGGCATTAAATTGCCATAATCTTCCATTTCTTTCCAAATCGAATCTTTAACTGTCACCACGTAAATCCGTTGTATAGGGCCGGTGTTATTGTCATTTCTATATTTGATCACTTCTTTAAAGCCAGCTTTCATATCACTAATTCCTGGCTGATCAAAAACATTTTTAACCATAAAAAAGATCAACACTAAAACCCCTGCAACCAGGAAATAAACCGACGATTTTCTGTTCATGCCTACAATAAAGGTAATATTTTTTCCATAACCGTCAGGCCTTCGTCAATATGCTTTTGCTCAATACAGAGTGCCGGACGGAAACGTATGGTTTTTTCACCACAACCCAAAAACATCACATTGTTTTCCAGTCCTTTGCCAATAAATGCATTACGCATTTCTTTTGTCGGGAAATCGAAAGAACACAACAAACCTTTTCCACGCACGTTTGTCATTTGATCAAATTTATGCGATAAATTTTCTAGTTGATCTTTTAAGTACGCGCCTATTTTTGCGGCATTTTCGCATAGCCGATCTTCCTCTATGATCTGTAAAATCTGAGCAGAACGTACCATATCAACCAAATTGCCTCCCCATGTGGAGTTAATTCGGCTGGGTACTTTAAATACATTGCTTTCAATTTCATCAACCTTATTGCCAACAAGAATACCGCATACCTGCATTTTTTTACCAAAAGCAATAATATCTGGTCTGGCCTTTTCGCTAAAATGTTGGTGGCACCAGAATTTACCGGTTAATCCCACGCCTGTTTGTACTTCATCGTAAATTAAAAAGGCATCATTTTCATCGGCTAAAGCTTTAAGTTGAATCAAAAACTCCTCCCGCAGGTGGTTATCTCCTCCTTCTGATTGGATGGGTTCTATGATGATGGCGCAGATGTCATCTTTATCATCTGCAAAGGCTTTTTTGATCTGGGCCAACGAAGCTTCTTCAGTAGCAATGGCATGGTTTAAGTGATTTCCGGAAAGTGGAAATTTAACTTCCGGAATAGCTACCCTTGGCCAATCGAACTTCGCAAACCATTTTGTTTTATCGGGTAGGGTATTGGTTAAACTCATTGTATAACCTGTACGGCCATGAAAAGCCCTTTCGAAGTGCAAAACCTTAAAACCTTTTTCTTCAGTATATCCTTTTGCAAAGTTTTTCTGAACCTTCCAATCCATGGCAACCTTAATGGCGTTTTCTACCGCTAAGCCTCCACCTGCAATAAAAAAAGCGTGTGGCAGATAATCGGGGATACCAATTTTAGAAAATGTTTCCACGAATTGTGCATATTGTTGGGTATAAACATCGGAATTTGAGGGATTGGCCAAAGCGGCAAGTAAAAGATTCTTTTTAAAAGCCTCGTCATTAACCATTTTAGGGTGGTTGTAACCTAAGGGAACTGAAGCAAAACAAGTGAAAAAATCGAGTAAAGTCCTATTGTATTTCGAGTCGTAAATGTAAGCGCCATGACTTTTTTCCATATCATAGGTCAGGTCGAAACCGTCGGCTAAAATGTGCTTACTTAAAGATTCGTTAACGCGATCGGCAGGTACTGTTAATTGATACATAAACTTGGTTTTGGTATAATCCAAATTTAGTTAAATGTGCCTAAAATCAAAATTTAAGCACTTTTTGTGCCCATGGACTAAAAAATAGGTTTAAACAGTTTAAAGTATGATTATAGACAAAATCGGGTTTTGGACTTCACAGGTGTGGAAAACTTTTTGACAGGAATCTCTTTAAAAAGCATCTGTCTCCATTAGATTAAGATGGTTTTGATCAGATTTTTCCAGTTGTCTGCTCCCTATATGGTTGCAGTTCGAATCTTTGTTTTTGCTGCGGGGCCTATCAATCCTGATCCGCTCTCAGCCCATCATCGAGGAAGAGAAGCTTATCTAACCGGGCGACTTTTCTTAGAACCCAAGCCGCTTCGCAAGCTTTCCGATGCTCAGACCCTGGATAAGGATCGAAAAGACAACAATGATGTAGGTGATCAGCACGAACTGTTCACGGTACATGGCCGGGCTCAGGGAAAGTGCCAGAGCGACAGAAATACCACCTCTTAAGCCGCCCCAGGTCATTATAGTCACTGCATGTTTTTCAAACTTTACTTTAAATCGCATCAACGAAACCGGTATGATCACTGAAATCCATCTGGCCAGCAGTACTATGCCGATGCTAATGACCCCGATCCAGAATACCGTTGATTCTACTTTTATGATGAGCATCTCTACGCCGATGAAAAGAAATAATACCGCGTTAAGGATCTCATCGATCATTTCCCAGAATTTGCCGAGATAGTCTCTGGTAAGATCTGACATGCCGTCCCGCTTGGATTTATTCCCAGTAAAGATCCCTGCGATAACCATTGCCAGAGGTCCCGATACATGAAGCCTTCCGGCCAGAAAATATCCCCCAGTCACAATGGCCAGGGTAATGAGTACCTCAACCTTATAGTCATCAATGCTTCGCAAAGCCAGATATCCGATATAACCAAGCAGTAGGCCAAAAAACAGACCGCCCAATGCTTCGATTAAAAAAAGCTTGCCTATCGAGATGACGGAAAAGTCCCCTGTTGTAGAACGCGCAATTTCTGCAAGACTCACAAATACAACCACTGCGACACCATCATTAAACAATGACTCCCCGGAAATTTTCAGCTCCAAACTCGCGGGAATATTTGCTTTTTTAAGTATGCCCAGAACGGCAATGGGATCGGTAGGGGAAATTAGCGCTCCAAACAGCAGACAGTAGATCAATGGAATAGGCATATTAAACCATCCAAAAAGGAAATATACCAATATCCCAACTACAAATGTTGAAATAAGGATACCTATTGTGGCCAAGACAAGGACCGGCAGGCGTTCGGCCCTAAGTTTGCTGGCATCAATATGTATTGCTCCGGCAAAAAGTAGAAAACTCAGCATAAAGTTCATCAGTACATCCTGAAAATCTAACGAGGTAGCAAGCGAAATGGCCTTTTCTGAAAGCAGAGAGCTGGAACTCCCCAGACTCACCAACAGGATTGAAGAAATCAGTGAAAGTGCCATGATTCCAATGGTTGGTGGCCATTTAATAAAACGGTGGTTGATATAAGCAAAGATTGCTGCAAGTACTATGGTGATGGCTATAATTTCCTGGGTGTTCATCTAAAATATTGTGTTTGCTTTTAAGTTATGATGTAGGCGCTCAACTAAGTTTTGTTTTTCTTCTTCGTTTTTCTCATGCTTCAATACGAAACCGGGGCGTAACGTTATTATTATATTTACTAAACATTACGTGAATTAACTCTGTTGAAGGGAAATTTCTTCGCGTGGAAGATAGCTAGGAGGGAGGGCTTCCGATAACCGTCCCGGAGCGTCCTATAATTACTGGAACTGTCCTGCAGAAGCGTGTTCAGTTGGGTAGAGATGATTAAGGGCATTTTAGGAGTAACGATTTTGATCATATTCTTTTTGATATCACAATGTAACAAAATAAAGCCTTTTAAGCTAAAAAGGAGTTGTTTTTATTGCAAGAAAAGGCATTTAATTCATTTTTGCTACCTTTGTCAAATCCCCGGTTAAGCCGGAAATATTTTAGCCCCCTCCCTTGCGGGAATCTTGGGGTACTGCGGCCTTCCTTAAAGATCATCCGGCCGTCATGTTGTTTCACTTTAAAATGCCGCTATGCAGAAAAGACTACTTATTGTATCCAACCGTTTGCCAATATCCATAGAAAAAAACAATGAAGGATACTCCTTCCGCCAGTCCTCGGGCGGACTGGTATCAGCTGTAGGTGCCTATCTTAAAGGTCACGGTAGAGCGGTATTTTCCGAAAAAGTATGGGCAGGTGTACCCGACTGCGATGAAGATATCTGGAGCCTTGCCTCCCTTAACCATGGCGGGACAGATTATAATTTTCTACCCATTTTCCCCAGCACTTCTGACTATGAAAATTATTACAACGGTTTTTCCAATTCGGTTCTATGGCCCCTTTTTCATTATTTTCCTTCACTGGCAGACTATCGGCCTGATTTTTTTGAGGCCTATAAGCGTGTGAACGAGCAGTTTGCCGAGAAATTATCCCAGGTCATCCATGAAGATGATACCGTCTGGATACACGATTACCATCTTATGCTCCTCCCTGGTCTTTTAAGGAAGAAAAATCCCGGTATTACCATTGCCTTTTTTCTCCATATCCCATTCCCTTCAGCGGAACTCTTTCGGGTCATTCCCAGGGGATGGCAAAGGGAATTATTGGAAGGCGTGCTCGGTGCAGACCTTATTGGCTTTCACACAGCTGAGTATGTAAGCCATTTTCTAAAATCCCTGGAACTTTCCATTGGCCTTGAACAGGAAAATGATTATATCACCTACCAGCACCGGGAGATCAAAGCTGATGCTTTCCCTGTGAGTATTGATTTCAGTGTTTTTGATAACGCACATCGCTTAGAGAAGGTCAGCCTGGCCAGAGATAGATACCTTGCGATAAAAGGAGATAAGAAAATGATATTTTCAGTGGACAGGCTGGATTATACCAAGGGAATTTTCAACAGGCTACGGGCATTTGAGCATTTTCTGACTACAAATCCCTCCTATATTGGAAAAATAGTTTTCATCATGGTCGTAGTACCATCCAGGCATTCAATCTTTCAATACTCGGAAAGGAAAAAAAGGATTGATGAATTTATCGGCAGGCTTAACTCAACTATGGGAACCATTTCATGGCAGCCTGTGATCTACCAATATGACCACCTCAGTTTCGAAGATTTGCTCGGTCTTTATACTGCATGCGATGTCGCACTAGTTACTCCGCTACGTGACGGGATGAATCTGGTAGCCAAAGAATTTGTTGCCAGCAGGAACGATAACATGGGGGTGCTGATTCTAAGCGAGATGGCCGGTGCGGCATTCGAGCTTACCGAATCCCTGCTCATCAATCCCAATGATGTATTGGAGATGGCGGAAACGATCAGCGTTGCACTGGAAATGGATCCCTTAGAGCAGGGCCGGCGTCTTTCGGTTATGCGCGAACGGATAAGCAGGTATGATGTCAATGCCTGGGCACTGGACTTCTTTACCCAGCTGCATAGGGTCAAAGAGCGGCAGAAAAAATTGGATATCCGTTTTATGGACGCCTTTTCCAAATCGGTATTGCTTAATGCCTATGCCAAGAGTGCTCACCGCCTTTTGCTGCTGGATTACGACGGGACGCTGGTACCCTTTTCTTCACGGCCTGAGCACGCCGCTCCGGGCGAGCAGCTGTTATCCCAGCTTTCAGCGCTCTCTTCAGATCCAAGGGTGAGTCTATACATTATTAGTGGGAGGGACAGCGCTACGCTTGAAAAATGGCTCGGGCATTTGCCCATTGGGCTGATCGGGGAACATGGAGCCAAGGTAAAGGCGATTGGCGGGAACTGGGCGGTTGCAATTAATGACATGGCGGCCGGCTGGAAAACAGAGATAAGGCCGGTTATGGAAGAAATGGTGTCCAGGACACCAGGGAGTTTTATTGAGGAAAAGGATTTCTCCCTCGCTTGGCATTACCGCAAAACAGAAGCCTCTCTTGGTCTCAAGCGGGCTGGTGAGCTCAATGGAAGGCTACGGGAAATCACGCCCGGACTTTCCCTGGATGTACTCGATGGCAACCGTGTCATTGAGGTAAGAAACCATGGAATCAACAAGGGTAGGGCCGTGGAGAATATCCTGAAAGAGAAACAAAACAATTTTATCCTTTGTATAGGAGATGACCATACTGATGAGGACATGTTCCGTGCACTGGCCGGCAAAAAGGGCGCCTTTACCATCAAGATAGGAAATCAGGCTTCCCTGGCGGATTATAATTTACATAGCCCTCATGTAGTATCTTCTCTTTTGGGTACCATTATCGAATTTCCTGATCATATTGTTTAATAGTAGTAATGCCCGACGCAATACCAAGAAATCAGTTATCATTAATAGCACACTATAAGTGCATTGGATTATGGAAAAACAGGATAAATTAACTTCAGAATTTAGCTACATTAAAAAGGTGTGGATTGCTGTAGGAATTGTAGCCTTGACAACAAGCTTTTTATTGATTATGCAGGCCACTTTTGGTGTTCTGTTGCTAATATTCGCAGGGATATTACTGGCAGTATTTTTTAGAGGCTGCAGCGGAATATTGGAAAGTTGGCTGGGCTGGAATGAAAAGGTTTGTACAGCGATAGCAATTTTTGTCGTTATATTGCTAACAGTTGGTTTTTTCTGGTTGGTCGGTGCACAAATTGAAACTCAGGTGTCAGAGCTTTCCGAGACGTTACCCAAAACCATAGAAAATTTAAAGGGCAGGTTGACCAATAGTGATATTGGCAATAAGGTTATGGAAAGAATTACCAGTGAAGAATCCAGCAAGAAGATTCAAGGTTTTGCTACCGGATTTTTTACTTCGACTTTTGGAGGATTTGGAGATATTTATGTCGTAATATTCATTGGCCTTTTCATTGCCGTGTCTCCAAAAACATATATTGATGGTGTGGTTGAACTTGTTCCAGAACAGGGGCAGGCTGAAACCAGAAATCTAATCGATACCCTTGGCATTCAGCTTAGAAAATGGATTAAAGGTAAGCTGTTATCTATGCTGGTGGTATTTATTCTTACCGCTATAGGCCTTGCAATTCTTGGAATCCCCCTATGGCTTGTACTTGCCTTGTTGGCTGGTATACTAAGCTTTATACCAAATTTTGGACCTATTCTTGCACTCTTACCAGCAGTGCTTGTGGGTCTTTTGCAAAGTCCGCAAACTGCCCTTTGGATCACAGGATTATATATTCTGATTCAATTTATCGAAAGCAATTTTATCACAACAATCATACAACAAAAAATGGTTAATATCCCTCCGGCATTGATCATTTCTGCGCAGATGATGCTCGGTGCTTTGACAGGAAGCTGGGGGCTTGTATTATCCACGCCACTGACCGTTGTGGTCATAATTTTAATCAAAAATCTATACATCAAAAAAAGAAGTCCTGAAGGTTGATAACGTTTATTTAAAGCGTTACATTCCTATCTGCTGCAAGTACTTGCTATGTTAGCTAACTTTGCGACAGGTCTGGGGAGAAGAACGATAAAACTGAAGTCATATGTTGGTTCGCAGTGATCACTTTAGGTGATGCAGCTAAGGCAGATAAAGCTGATAAATTAAATATAAAATGAGGAAATGAAAGTAAAAGTCCTGGTCCAAAATACGCTCAAGTCGATGGATATCCTATATTCTAAAACAATCAGCAGCATTGCCTTTATACCGGCAATTGTTGCCTTGGTGTTCTTATTTCTATCGGTATTCATGGTCCAGTTTGATTATTCCGAATCCGGAAAAGCCATTAAGTCAAATTCCCATTGGCTTACCCTTAAAGATGCAAGTACTGCCAGGAGCATCATCTCCACAATTACCGGTGGGATTATATCCCTGACCGTTTTTAGTTTCAGTATGGTGATGATACTTTTAAATCAGGCCGCCTCACAAATGAGTAACAGGATACTTGAAAAGCTTATCGGTAACCGCTTTCAGCAGATTGTTCTAGGCTTTTACATCGGGACCATCGTATATGCACTATTCCTCCTTAGCACCATCCGCGATATTGACTCCGGTGTATACGTGCCTGCCATCAGTACCTATCTGCTCATCTCTTTTACGGTAATCGATATCTTCCTTTTCATTTATTTCCTTCATTATGTTACCCAGTCGGTCAAATATGAAACCATAATTCATAAAATCTTCAATGATACACAGAAAAGTCTTGAAAAGAAATGTGTTAACCGAGATGTTCATGAACCGTCCTATCCTCAATTATCAGCTACCATTATATACGCCAGCAAGTCTGGAATCTATCAGGGCTTTATGGAAAAACCACTGCTGGCTTTATGCTCGCGGGAAAACCTTGTTATCCGTACCGAATGGCCAAGTGGAACAATGATCATAAAAAACACACCCGTTTTATCAGTCCTGAACAAGAATGAGATTTCTGAAGATCTCCGGGAGGAAATGACAGGCCTGATCAATATACATGGCGGACAAAATATTGATACCAATTATTATTATGGTTTCAGGCAATTAATGGAAGTCGCAGTTAAAGCACTCAGTCCAGGTATTAATGATCCTGGGACAGCAATATTAAGTCTGCAGGCACTTGGCAATCTGCTAAAAATTAGAAGTGAGCACTATCCAAAACATGAAATCGTTGATCAGGACAAGGTCGCCAGGATCTTAGTCAAGGAAAGAACCTTGGAAGAGATTTTTGCGGATTGTATTTATCCTATTTGGGACTATGGAAAGCAGGATAGACTCGTTACAATGGAAATGCATCATATTCTTGTACTTCTTTGCATACATACAACCATACCGGTTTTTCATAAGATGCTTGACGAAGTAAAGCGATCAGAGATGTATCAGGATTTAAATTTGGACGTTAAGTGACGCTGACCATCACCATCAAAAAGAGAATACCATTGGAAAGTGTCAAGTATATTCAGCACCCATTACTAATATACATTGATGCTGATAAGATTTTTTGTGAAATCCCTTAAGGTAGATTTGGTTATCATTTATTCTTTTTGCTGCTAAGACGCTCCATTACGGGCGTCGCAGTCAGACCATGGAGGACGATGGAAATCAGGATGGTAGCGGATACAACTGCCCACAGTACATCCTGCTGTTCGAATTTTACTTCGCCGAAAGCAAAGGCAAGGTAATAGATAGACCCCATACCGCGAATGCCAAAAAAACTGATTGCAAGTTTTTCCTTTATAGGCGTTGAACTTCCCAAAAGAGATACATAGGAGGAGAACGGCCGCACCAGCACTACAAATCCCACTGATACCAGCGCCATTTTGAGGGTCAGCGGAGCAAGTACTCCGCCAACTAACGAGCCGCCAAAAAAAATTAGCAGCACAGCCAGAAGCATCCTTTCCATTTGATCGGTGAAGGAATGGAGTTGCTGGTGATACTCATGGCCTTTCTCATAATGCCTTAAGGTTAGCCCCGCAATAAATACCGCAATAAACCCATAGGCATGAAATGATTCTGTTATGGCATAGGTAAAAAGCGTAAGGGAAATGGCAAGAAAACCATCAGAAGCCTTTAATAAACGATATTTTTCAGAGATAGAGAATACCAGATATCCCACCAGCTTGCCACAAAGCCAGCCTATAACCAGGCCTCCTGCAATCTTGAAGAAAAGGTAATACCATGTCCAGTGCCACAACAAGTTGGCGCTGATGCCTTGGGAAGCTACTAAAATGGCGAGCCATGTAAACGGAAATGCCATACCATCATTTAGTCCGGCCTCCGAAGTCAGCGCAAAACGGGGCTCCGATTTACCGCGTTCATTGGGCGGCCCAACCTGTACATCGGCAGCAAGGACTGGGTCTGTTGGCGCAAGAACGGCGGCAAGCAATAGCGCAGCTGAAAGGGTGAGCCCCAAAACAAAAACACCCAGTAATGCCGAAATTAATATCGCCAGGATCATGGCAATGAGAATCAGCCGGATCGGGGTAGACCATTTCCTGAATGAGAAACTTCTATCAATCTTGATTGCTGTACCCATCAGCGAGATGATAACAATCAGCTCGGTGAGGTGGAGCACCAGGCTGTTATCTTTCTGCGGACGAGGATCGGGCAGGGCTGTCGGCCATATAAGGTAGATCAACATGCCGACAGCAACATAGATAACAGAATATGATATACCAATTTTCCTGGCCATCGAAGGAATAAACGCCATACCAATACTGGCAATTCCCGCGATTAGCATTAATAAGATATACTGACTCATCTTTTTGAATTCTTTTTAAGGTATAAAAAACCGGACATCATATACGACATGCTGAATAGTATTATGGCTTTGTCTTTGCTGTGGCAAATAAGATAAGACCCCATATCCAAAGAATGAAATAAAAGAAGAATGCCGGAATCCGCCTGACTGGCAGGGTTCCAGGGAATAAAGGGTACGACTGATTACAATCAAAATAATACCGGCAATTTTTTTTACATTCCGCTCAATCATCTCATTTGTTCTCTGTAGCCTAGCACAACGCAGCTTATATTCCCGAGGAGCATACATAATTTCTCATGATTGTATGATTTTAGTAAGTTAATGTTGTTGTCTAACGGCTTCGCATGCTGGCAGATACTAACGGAGTAACATTGGTACTTTAATTTGGTTTAGATTATTTATCGAGGTGTGGTAGAAGCGGGCCCCATTAGTCTACAGTAGCATCTTGCTGAATTTCTTTCAGCGAAACGCCGCCCTTAATTCCAAAATCAAGTGTTCTTATAGGAAAGGGTATCATGATATTATTCGCATCATACGCTTTTTTGATTCTGATGATACATTGACTCTGAACTTCTAAAAAATTTACGTTTTCATGGATATTGATCCATAGCCTGATCACATAATTAATAGAGCTGTCCGCAAATTCCGTATAGAACATGGTCACTTCTTCCTCATCAACCAAACCTTCAATATCCTTAACCGCGTCAATGGTCAGTGCTTTTACTTTTTCAAGATCTTCACCATAGGAGATTCCTATTTTCAGGTCGACACGACGTTTACCCAACAGGGTGTAGTTCTCTATGGGGCTCTGAAAAACATCTTTATTCGGAATAATAACCATTTGTCCCTGATAGGTCCTGATGACGGTATCCCTGAGGTTAATCTCCTCTACCTTTCCCATATAATCCTTGATCTTCACAATGTCCCCAACATATAAGGGTTTCCTCACCGAAAGGAAAATGCCTGAAATAAAATTTGACGCGATATCCTGAAAGGCAAATGCAAGGGCAAGTCCGATGATTCCTGCCCCGGCTAAAATGGAAGTTACCGCCTTATCTAACTTCAGCACGCTCAGGGCCATAAATATTACAATGCCGAGCAAAAAAATATAAATTACAGAGCTAAACAGGTTGTCCAGCGCCTCATTTAAAATAAAACGTTTCAAGACTTTCCTCAGCAGGTTGCGCAGGCGCTTGGCGGCATAAAACCCTAAGACCAGAATGAATGCTGCCAGGGCAATGTTTGGTAAAATTCTGATGAACTCCTTTGCCCAGAGGCTGAGTTTATCCAAAATTAGTTCATAAGCGTGTTCTATATTCATATCTTTCAATTACATGATCAGTCTAACTCCACCAAGTTCGGATACATGGTATGGAAATTTATCTCCCGGCGATCCGATAAACATAAAGTTTTTAGGGATTTCCCACTCTTGTGATAATTGTTCAATCAGTTCGGGACCGAACTTTCCCTCTATTTCCACAAAATCGATATCAATTTCGGGATAGGCTCGATCCAAAACCAGGATGTCGGATTTCAGGTTCTCATTGTCGCTATCGCTGTTTGCAACATGCACAATCTTTATTTTTTTTGTGGCCTCATTTTCCTCTACGTAAATCATTACCCTGTTCAAAACCGCAACGTTGTCCCCCCGCGTGAAGAATACAAGTTCCTGGGCATTGATCTTTATAAGTGCCCGGTGAAGCCTGATATTATCAAGAACCAGCCTTTTATAAGATTTGTCGAGATGGCGCATCGAATAGAGTGTCCACTTGATAATCTGCGCCCTTTTCAGCATCACGATGATGAAAAGCATAGCGGGAACCAGGTATTGCAGAAAAACGAAAAAAGCATGGGCGTTGAGTAGCAGATTACCAAAGAAAGCGGCCAGAATAAAAGATATGGCAACGATCACGGAAAGTATTGAGGCCCTTTCAGGTCGTGGCAGGCGGTTCCTTTTAATTTTCAGCATCAGATTGCCCATGCCAAAAAGCGCCATGACCAGCAGGAAGGAAAAAGTATAGACCCCGGCAAGGTTTACCAGATTTCCCCTGGTTACCAATAGTATCGAAAGACATAAAATAAAAAAACCGATGACTATCCGGTAATTAACGCCTCTGCTGTTTTTTACCAGAAAAAAATTAGGCAGGATCCTGTCCAGGGCGATACGCTCAGCAAGTCCTGTTACGCCTACATAGGAGGTTAATACCGCTCCGCTGAGAACCAAAACAGCATCAATGGAGATCAGGTAGGCCAGCCATTTGCCGCCCGCGGTTTCTCCCATAAAGGAAAGAAGGGATTCCTTACGGTCATCAATACCGGCAAGAGGTATGATGCTCAGCGCCAGCAGGGCAATGGCAGGATTAAAGAAGCTCACCACCCGCCACATGTTCCTTAGCGTCTTTGGGAAAACGCCTGGCCGTTGTTCCTCCACGAAGTTCGCAGAACTTTCAAATCCGGATATCCCGAGCATGGCTGCGGAAAATCCAAAAAACAGGGCTGCCATAATCCCGCCTGACCGGACAGGAAGTTGCCAGTTCTGCTCGAATATCGCTACTCCATGATGGATGACGAACCAGCCCCCTGCCAGTATCAGCAAAGTGAGGGAAGCAATGTGCGTGATAAAGATAATAACCGCAACGACAGCGGATTCACCGATTCCTATAATCGCCAGCATCATAAAAATCAATAGCAACAGTATGGTCGCCGGAATCAACGGAAGCACATGCACAATATCTCGGAAATAGTGCATGCCCTCGTATGCCGAAATCACAGCGGTAGCCATATAAGACAATATAGTCAGGCATGCCGCAAACGATGCAGTAGACTTGGAGGTGGTGTTAAGCAATACGTTATAAGCACCGCCATTCAAAGGAAGCGCTCCAACAACCTCCCCATATATTTTTCTAAAAAGAAAAAGCACCAGTCCTACAATGATCAGCGAAATCCAGGCGTATTGGCCGGCAAATGAAATGGTAAGCGCAGCAACATATAGGCAGGAAGAGCTGATATCATTTCCGCAGATAGCAGTTGCCTGAAGTTCGTTTAATTTAAATGAGGGTTTATGTAGAGATGTGGCCATCAATTATATGTTTAAACTAAGTTAATTGAATCATTTCTGAGGATATCTTGCATTACAAAAAATCTTGGATCCATTTTCTTTGCAGGTCAATCTAAAGTTGGATTTGGCATGTTATATTTAATTGAAAGTGTACCAAGACGTTTATCCAAGCCTAGTATCGGGGCAGTAATGACTATGGTTCTGCCAGATTGAGTATACATCTTCGTGCTGTCAGATTTTAAGAAAGAGTCATTGTAAAAGGTTGAGTAGGGCTTTCCTTCCTCTTTTTTATCTGTAGAAAGCAAAATCACATTACGTTGATCAACAATGGAGATTTTCTCAAAGTGTCTTTCTTTTACCATCTGATTCATATAAATATTGATATCCTGCCTGTTTCCTGAGATCATTTTATCCCGGATTGCCCAGACAAAGGGTTTCGATAATAATAACAATTGGGACTTTAAACTAGAATCCATTTGCACGGAAACTTTTCTTTTGAGCAGTTTATAGGCCATGTCGTTTTCAGATCTGACCCTACCTAATTCGACTGCTTTCCATATCCAAAGGCCCGATAGCAGGACCAGGGATATGACAATGACAATAAGTAAACTTTTTCTGGATACCATTGGTGCGCGCTGTTGCGATAACCGTTGCTGATCAATTGGTCTGTTTTCTTGCATAATGTAACATTTGAATGATTGATAGATAAAAAGTTTATTCTTGGCTGTTTATTACTTTTAACACGAATCAGGCCAAAAAAACTTAACGTCCGAGAACGATGTAATTCTCTGGCATGCCAAGGTTAGGCATTCAGTCGGACAAGCTGAGTCTGTAGCTCATTTACCGTCATCACGAAATTCTGCAGATTCACAGGTTTAACCAGATATCAATTAGCATTTAATTATATTTTGACTCCGGTCTCATCATTTAACCAACGGTTTAACTTACTGATTTCCTTGCTTTATGTTTTGTATTATTGGTGTCGCTAATGCGGGGAGTACACTGATTCAATCCTTTTTTTCCTCTATAAGCTCAAAACGGAAAAAGGGCCAGAAATGCCATCCGGCCCAATTCCAGACAACAATGTATTGTTAGCGGGACTTATGATTAAGCTAATCTTTTATTTACAGTATACTAATCATTTTTTGTTTGTTTTATTACTTCCATCGTTATGTGATTAAAACAGCAACGCCTGTTCAGCATATGAATGGTTTCGGCAAAATTGGAGTGAAATATCAAGACTTTAGCCACATGAGGATTACATAAACAATGCGTTCAATTGTGCTAAAAGCTCTGTAAGATGAATACCCAATCTAGCGTAGCTTCAATGTAGAATATTGATAATTAACTGGATAAGAAATTAAAAAGAAGCCAGCCTGTAGATGAAAAGTACGACAGCGGTGGTTACATTAGGCGTATGATAATTGATCGTAACCTCTAGGAAGTGTTTAGATACCTTGTAGACAAAGGTTTCTTCTGCTTTAAACTCGATATGGGAATCTGTACCCATTTGGAATTTCTTCCTATACTTCGATTGCCTTGCCTCGGGGTTAGAAAAAGTAAAGCCGCTTGTTTTTACTGGAATGTTGTAAGTGATCTTGTCAAAATCCTTTTCAAAAGAGGTGATTTTCGGACATGATTCGGATGCAATTATCTTTGCCCTTAATGAATGAGACGAAAAAACAATAAAACAGGCAAATGCCGTTCCCATAATTAAGGGCAAATACTTTTTTATAGCTGTTACAATATTTTTTTTCCTCATTAATTGGAAGTAGTAATCCACAATATACGAAAAGTAATTTAAAAACCCTTTTTAGAAGGGGAAAACAATCTGGCGTGGTAGCAGGAAGAAAGAAGAAGGCCGATTTTTGAAGAACAGTTTTGATAGCATGGATCTGGTTAACGTTTCGTTTTATTAAGCATTAATTTGTTCTAGATGTTATTTTTTCAGTCATCTCTCGACACCATTTTTGTAAACCTTATCACTGAACAGGTTAGATAACTATTTTATCGCTAATTGCAGATCAATTACTACTATAAATCGCTTTTAAAGAATCTACTTTTAGCCGACTCTTAAGCCAGGAACGGATCTTCACCTGATTGCTAGCATTGGGCATCTTGGAGACTTCGGCACTGAAAAGGGTAAGGGTGTCCCTGCTTTGTGTATCTAGCCTGCTCACTACCGTATTGGAAAGCGAATAGCTTTTGATCTCCGGAAACAGGGCGATCAGCTCAGGTCTGATGTCAGGCAGCGGCTGGGCAAGCTTATCGGCCTTTAATGCGCTACCTGACTGGTTCTCTTTTTTGAAGACATCTTCCATTATACTAGCCTTGATCTGAGAAAAATCAATTTCCTGCCGGGCATTAAGCCCCTGCCTTATCCGCAAAGTAGTTCCTTCCAGCTTGTATTTTTTTAAGCTGCCCTTTATCGAGTTTACTGTAGTCTGGGGAAGTTCGTCACCAATCAACAGCAGGTCGATTTCTTTTTCTCCCTTAGCGTAACGAAGGTTCCGGTTGATCACCTGGGTAGTTTTGAAGTTGAATTGCTCACGAATGAACGTCTGCGCGTTGTTTTCAAAAATACTTTTCTGTACAATGCCGTAGGCGAGGTATATGCTTGGAATGACGGTGAGAAGGACGCTGATGAGAATATATCTGGAAACTTTTTTTTCCACGCCCGGATCCTCGAAATGTTTTTTGTCAAACTTCAAGAATCTTACGATAAGATAGGTAGAGATACAGATAAACAGACTATTGATGAAAAACAAGTACAATGCGCCAAAGAAAAAAGGCCAGTTGCCCATGGCAAGCCCATAGCCTGCCGTACAGAGTGGAGGCATTAGCGCTGTTGCTATTGCTACCCCCGGGATAACGTTACTCTTGTCTCTCCTGGTGGCGGCTATGATGCCCGCCAGCCCCCCGGTAAAAGCGATAAATACATCCCATATAGAGGGAGTGGTTCTGGCTAGAAGTTCACTCTGCGCCTCGTGTAGTGGGGTAATATAGAAGTAGATCGTTGAGGTGATAATACTAATAAAGGTTGCGATCAGTAGATTTCTTCCCCCTTTTTTGACCAGCTCAAAGTCATTCGTTCCAATACCAAGGCCTATTCCCATTATAGGTCCCATGAGCGGGGAAATTAGCATGGCGCCGATAATCACTGCTGTCGAGTTGACATTCAGTCCGACAGAGGCAATAATGATGGCGAAGATAAGGGTCCAGAGCGGGCCGCCTACAAATATTGAGTTTCTGGATATTGAATCAACCACTTCAGTTTCATTGGCCTTATCGATATGAAGGTTGAAGCGGTTTGCAATAAATGCCCTTAAGGCGCCCCAAACGTCATCTGTTTTCTTCTCCATATTTTCTTTTATGCGTTTACTTCTCCGTCTATCGATGTTTTGGCTCCGATGCGTTTAAGAACTATGGTCCCTAGAATTCCGGCAAGAATCGAGGCGATCAGGATACCGTATTTGGCCTGATCAATAAATGCCGGGTTTTTAAAGGCAAGTCCACTGATGAATAGCGACATGGTAAATCCGATCCCAGCAAGTAAAGCAACACCGGCGATATGTTTCCAGTTTGCCCCTTCGGGTAAACTGGAAAGACGGAATTTTACCATGATCCAGCAAAAAAGCAAAATGCCGGAAAACTTTCCAATAACAAGACCTGAGGCAACCCCTATAGATACGGGGTTGATGATGGAACTGAAAAAATCTGAGGTGATTACGATGCCAGCATTGGCTAGTGCAAACAGGGGCATAATTCCAAACGCCACCCAGGGATGTAGGGCATGTTCGATAGTCTGCAACGGAGTTTCGGCTGCCATGCTCAATGTCTTCACTTTTTGGATGGTCTTATTTTGTAGCGGCGTGATCAAACTTCCCCTTTCTGGTATGTCGGCTTCAAAATCGTAAGACAGCTTTCTTAAGTTGTTGGAATAAATCTGCTCATCAATCCGGGTAACGGCCGGGATGGTAAAGGCTACGAGCACACCCGCAATGGTGGCATGTACACCCGAGAGCAAAAATCCAATCCACACGCAAATACCCAGCAAAAGATAAAATATAGTGCTTCGTATCCCCATTTTGTTTCCCACCATCAATAATATTAAAAATCCTGCACCAACAGCGAGCGGCATAAAATTAATCTGATCTGTATAGAAAAACGCAATCACCAATACCGCGCCCAAATCATCTGCCACTGCGAGTGCCGATAAAAAAATCTTAACCGAAACCGGAATGTGTTTACTGGCCATGGAGAGCAGGGCCAGCGCAAATGCAATATCGGTGGCCATCGGTATTCCCCAGCCATGTGCAGCATCTGTGCCTTTATTAATAAAAAAATAAATTGCTGCTGGAACCAGCATGCCCCCTAGTGCCGCGGTCATAGGAAGCGAGGCCTTTTGCAGGGATGAGAGTTCTCCCTCCATAAATTCGCGTTTAAGCTCTAAGCCTATCACAAAGAAAAATATGGCCATTAACCCATCATTGATCCAGATATGTAAGGGCTGGCTGAGTAAAAACTTATCAAATCCAACCTTAAAATTGATGTGCCAGAGGTGTTCATAAAAATCATGAAAGGGTGAATTGGCCCATGCAATCGCGATAACTACACTGATAAGCAGCACTATTCCACTGGTATATTCCAGGTGTATGAAACGGCTTACAGGCGCCATGATTTTTTCAATCGTTGTTTTTTCCATATTTCGCAAAAATCCAAATATACATTTTTAGTGAAACTACAGATTTTAATTATGAAGTTAATATGCTATTTTGCCAAAAAAACGGATTCAGAGAACATGATCAGGGCTAACGACATCCTTAGAAAAAAAATATATATCATTATTTTTCGATCTGATACCAGGGCCGGTCAATTTTTTGATGTGGTGCTTCTTGTATTGATCCTGCTAAGCATTCTTTCCGTTTTTCTGGAAAGCGTAGGATCAATCAGGGAAAGATTCTACCAGACCATACACATACTGGAATGGATATTCACCATTTTATTTACGGTTGAGTATTTCCTTAGAATATATGCCAGCCACAAACCCCTTCGTTATATTTTCAGTTTTTATGGGATAGTAGACTTAATCGCGTTCATCCCCACATACCTCAGCCTCTTTTTTATTGGCACCCAGTATCTTGTAGTGGTACGTGCTTTCCGGTTGCTCCGTGTCTTCAGGATACTCAAACTAACGCAATTCCTTTATGAGGGCAACATTCTGAGAAAAGCGCTAAGGGCCAGCCTTTACAAAATTGTAATGTTTCTTTCCAGTGTGATTACGCTGGTGACCATTATTGGTACCTTAATGTATATTATAGAAGGGGAGAATAGTGGCTTCACTAGTATCCCGATGTCCATCTACTGGGCAATTGTTACCATCACCACCGTTGGCTATGGCGATATATCTCCGCAAAGCCCGCTAGGGCAAATGCTCGCCAGCATACTTATGGTCATTGGTTATGGTATCATTGCCGTTCCAACTGGTATTGTTTCAGTCGAAATGTCTAGGGCTACCGAGGAGGCAAAGGCAAAATGTCCAGACTGTTCTGCAGCACTTCACAGCGAGCGTGACAGGTTCTGTCATAATTGTGGTTTTCAAATCAAAAATTAGGGATTAGGGATTACATTATTTCTGAGCATGGTCAAAGCTGGTAAAATAATCCGGGCAACAATAACGCGTCTAAGTATCACCAGCAAAATTTATCCTTCAAAAGGGTACCCAGTAAAAAAGAATTACAGCAGCAACGCATGATCATCATCGGGTTTGATCATGAAAAATAGATCTTTTACAGCATTGTAAGATATTCCCTGAGCTCAATACCAAACAAAACATAGTCCGTTTTGTCTTATGTTGAAGTCTTGCCCATGAACATACTTCAACAAATCTTTAAAAAATCAACATTCAAACCTGGTATCATAGTGCCAAGTTTGGTATTTATCATATCCATTACGCTGGTCTCTAGTTTTTTCCCTAACCAAACAGCGTCTACCCTTGATATTGTAAAAACCTGGATATTTGTGAATCTGAACTGGGTTTACGTATGGTCGGTTACCATCTTTGTGATTTTTCTATTGGTACTAACTTTCAGTAAATACGGTGGAACACGTCTTGGGGATGATGATGAAAAACCTGAGCATTCCTTTTTTTCATGGATATCAATGTTGTTCGCTGCTGGAATGGGTATCGGACTTATGTATTTTGGTGTGGCCGAACCAATGTCGCATTATACAGAAAAAGCATTTTCGGGTTTGGACCAGGTTCAGCGTTCGAGAAATGCCCAGCTTTACACTTTTTTTCACTGGGGAATTCATGCCTGGGCAGTATATGGTGTTGTTGGGTTGTCGTTGGCGTACTTTACCTTTCGTTACAAATTGCCATTGTCCCTTCGCAGCTGCTTTTATCCCATCCTGAAAAATAAAATTAACGGTTCAGCAGGTGATGCCATTGACACATTTGCTTTATGCAGCACATTCTTTGGTATTACAACCACATTGGGTTTTGGGGTAGTTCAGCTTAATGCCGGACTGGTTGAAGTTGGGTTTTTGAAAGGCAGGCTTTTGGTATCAGGTGGGCATTGTGTTCATCATTATGCTGATTTCTGTAATCTCGGCTACTTCCGGAGTGAATAAAGGCGTAAAATTTTTAAGCCAGCTTAACATTGTAGCAGCGATAACCCTGATGATTTTTATTTTAATCCTCGGGCCCACAGTTTTTTTACTTGGCTCCTTTTCAGAAGGGATTGGAAACTACCTCTCGCAGTTTTTTACCCTCACTTTCAATACCCATGCATATGACGAGGCTACCCAGCCCTGGTTTTTCAACTGGACAATCCTCTATTGGGCATGGTGGATTTCCTGGTCACCATATGTCGGACTTTTTATTGCCAGGATTTCCAGAGGCAGGACAATAAGGGAGTTTATCGGAGCTGTACTGATCATTCCAACATTTTTTAATTTCCTTTGGATGACAGTATTTGGAAATAGCGCAACCTGGCTTGACCGAAGCAGGGACGGGGTATTGAGCAGTATCGTAGAGAATACGGATAAGCTTCTTTTTGAGTTCCTTGGACAATTTCCGATTTCTTCGGTGACAAGCTTTCTGGCTATATTTATCATCTTTATTTTCTTTATTACCTCTGCTGATTCGGGAATTTTCGTAATGGACAACATAGCATCTAACAATGCTAAAAAATCTCCCAAGTGGCAGCTTATATTCTGGGGGATTCTGTTAGGTCTTTTATCACTTGTCCTATTAAATGCAGGAGGACTTCAATCCCTTCAGACGATGACGCTCATTACTGCATTACCATTTTCACTCATCATGTGCATGTTCTGCTATAGCCTCATGGCAGGGCTTAGGATAGACTATAGTTACTACAAAAAAGGCTATTCACCTGCGGCAACGAATTGGTCGGGCGAATTCTGGGAAGCAAGACTGGAACATATCCTTTCCTACAAAAACAGTGAAGCAGTAAGTGGTTTTATTACCGCAACCGTACACCCTGCACTGCAGGAGCTTGCAGCGGCTTTTCAAAAAAAACAAATCCTGGCCTCTGTAACACGGTCAGAAGATCCGTTTTCCGTTGAAATTACCATCAAACATAAAGTGATTGAGGATTTTAAATATGGGGTCAGGGTCCAATCGAAAATTATTTCAGGTTTCTTAGTTGATGAGAAAAACCTTCCGGGGATCAAAGAAAAAAGTACCTTCATTCCGGTAACCTATTTTGGTGATAATCGGCCTGGCTACAACATTGAATATTTCAGTAAGCGCGAAGTCATTGCCGATGCATTGAAACAATATGAAAGGTTTATTGAACTTTCCTCGGATGTTAAAAATGAAATGTTTTTAGATAATACGCTCAAGGATAATAGTTAAAAACCATGCGTTTTTTATCGTTGCTATGGTTATTCTGCCTGGCAATGATAAACCAAATTTTCTTGAAAATATGACGAATAAAAGTAGTATTAAATGCGATAAATGTGATACTTGGAATTCCACTAAGAAAAACAGCAAAGCACAACGCTGTAAAAAGTGTGGAAATTTACTTGATCCATCACGAGATATATTCTCCAATAATAATGATCAGGATAATTTTCTAGACCGGATGCCACCTTATGCAAAATATGTATTTATCGCATTGGTATCCATCATTGGGGGAGTGATAGTATTTGCGCTGGCCTAGATGAGGGAAAACATTTGGTTCTTTTCATTATCGGCAGTGGGTATTCTTGTATATGTCGGAAATAGACTGGATTATGTATTTCCCACATGGATACAGTTTTACCTTAATGATCTTTTAATTGTACCCATTACCGCAATATTGGCTAGACGGGCAATGCAAAAGATATTCAGGCTTTCGTTTTATAGGCTCCAGATCTGGCAAATCATCTTCATTGTATTTTTCTATGCAGTTTTATTTGAAGCTATCATGCCGCTTATAAATGAGAGATATACTGCTGATTGGCTGGATGTATCAATGTACATAGCTGGAGGAGTGTTTTATCAAAAAATCCTAGAAAAGAATACCGGCTACCGAAGAATAGGATCTGGTAGCCGGTATTGAGACCGCCTCGTCAATAGAATATATTAATGATAAAGGAGCCAGGGCAGGCCATTTGTTCGCAAATTACTTGCGCTTAAAACCCTTTGATCGTTAATGGGATATAATAGTGTGCACTCATGTTGTAAGTATTATTAGTGTACACAACACCAAAATAATATTCACCATTTGTCCATGCTTTGTCGCCGCCGATAGCATTGGAGGAAATGTTGTTTTCCACTGAAGCGCCTATCTGGAATTCCTTTGGACTGAAGTTTGGAAGACCTACGTAATTGGTGAAAGTATTCGTAGCAGTTACACCGGCATGTTCCCTCATGTCCGTTATTATCACTTTTGAGAAATCAATTTTATCTACAGATTCCGGAAGGTGACCGGCGCTTTTTTTAACTAAAAAATTGTACATGATTCCATCACCCTTTACCTCGCTGATGTCCACATAAGCCCTTAATTTTTCATTTTTTGAATAACCCTTATCATCCCCAAGCATAAATCCCCTGTTGAAGATATACACAAATCCCTTATCCATTTTTTCCAGCATCAACGAATACATCTGCGGATTAACTGGAAGGCTTTCCGCTGTGACCAGTTTGATGGAGTGCATTTGTTCCAGCACTGATCCGTTCTCATCGGCGACCTTGATAATGAAATCATATTCACCAGAGGAAGCCTCTTTAGGGATGGTGAAGTGTTTATGAACATTGGTGTTCCGAACGCCTTTAAATTCTGTCCAGGTCAGCTCAAATGACCAGGGGGCGGGATAGGTAATGCCCTTTTTTTGGCTAATCATAACCTGAACAGTATTGATTTTATCTCCAGCGGTTACATCCATGTCCAAATGAAAGTCCCGTCCGATAATCCCTTGCCCGTTATTGCCTGATCCAATTTCCAGATTGGTTATCGTGGGCAAAGGAAGTTCGGTTTCCGGCCTGTCTTTTTTACAGGCGGTAAAAACAAGAGGTGCCAATAATAAAAGTAATACTGATTTAAAAATTTTCATAATAAAATTATATGTTTTTGTTTGTAATAAAATTGGCTTTATATTTCAAGTAACGGGTAAATAAGGCTGGCCACTAAATACCAGTAATATAGAAGTTTTCGTGAGGTGATTATTTCATGTCTTTTGATAGGTGCTCATCTATCACCGGAATCAGCTCTCTTTTGAAATCTGCACGGACGGCGTCTTCATTGATTTTTCCACCCAGACTATAATACCTGATTTTGCCAATGCGGTCAATGACAATTGTTGTTGGATAACCCAGTATATGAAAAACATCTCCTGCGATGAAAGCTTTTGGATCGGCAATTGTTTGAAAATCGAACGTGTTAGCTGCAAGGTATTGCAAGAGATCCTCCTGCTTTTCGCGGGCAATAGATAAGAATACGATGTCTTTATTTTTATACTTATCCACAATTTCATTCAGCGGATCAACCTCAAGTTTACATGGTTTACAGGCAATAAACCAAAAATTCAAGACTATTACCTTTCCCTTTAGCGAGGCTAGGCTTACTGACTTTCCTACGATAGTCTCAGCTGAGAAATCGGGGGCCTGTACCCCATCAAGCGCGCCGGGTTTCTCAATATCGTATTTATGCTCTCCAATAAATCTGGAAAGCACTTCTTCATAAGCATTCTGTTGTGCAAACGCTACATTTCCACCAGTTAAGCATACCATAAAACAAATGGCGGGGAGCAACAAAGATGTAAATGATTGTATGTATAAGTACTTTCTTTTCACATCATATACTTTTTGATACCGAAGCTACCCGCTGGAAAAGCCAATTCTCCATAGCAGGGTAGCTGGTAAAGTTTCTTACTAGTTATAACTGATGGTGATGGGAACACTCTTGAATACGCTGATATTGTGCGTCGTGTTTTTGTACAGGATTACCCATTGGTACTGGCCGGATTCCCACGCTTTCTCTCCGGTAATTGAATTAGCGGAGGGTTCATTATTGTCCATGGCAGAACCGACCGTGATGGTCTCTCCTCCATACACTCCATTAACCAGCTTAAGTGTGGATACCTTTCCTGCATTACCAAGTGCTTTATGCTCTACTTTGGTCACGACAATAACCTTGCTTAGATCCAGCTTATCTATACTTTCAGGATAATAATTTGCCTTCTTTTTGATCAGAACCGAGTAAAGAATTCCGTCATCCTTAATTTCGCTCACCTGGGCATGAAGGCTCATTTCGTCACCCTTTTTGAAGATAAGTTCTTTTTCTTCGAAAACGTCAGTATAATAAATCAGTGTGCCATTTCTGGAAACAAAATCCCTTCCGATTTTCGGGTCAACCGGAAGATTCGCCGGATCCAGGATGACGAGATCCTCTTTAATCTCCAGTTGAGATCCATTCTCATCCTGAACGATTACTGCAAAATTATAGGTTCCTTCCGGTGCAGTAGCTGGAATGATAAAATGTTTGTGAACGTTTGTGTTTTTCACCCCAATGTATTCTGGCCACGAGAGCTCAAACTTCCAGATTGAAGCATAGTTCTGTCCGGCTTTTTGAGAGATCACGAGTTTGACGTCCTTGATTTTACTGGCTGCCAGAATATCCGCGTTGAAATGGAAGTCGCGGCCCCTGAGCGCCCTTTTATTATTTGCCGTACCAATCTCTACATTTTCAGCAGTGGGTTTTAATGTCTCTGGCTCTGCGCCATCTTTTTTACAGGCAGAGATACTGACTGTAATGAATGCCAGGGACAGTATCAGATTTTTAATTTTCATGTGATATATTTTTTAGAAATGCAGTTAGTTATTTGATTTTAATGCTGAGTCCTTTGATCGTTTGCCATCCTTCCTTGTCAGTCAGTCGGATCATAAAGTGATAATCTCCGGGATCAATATCGGAGGGTATGGTGATCTGTTGTTCCATCAGAAATGATCTTTGCTCAGCAGGAATTGGAAAACTTTTGATGAGCAGAAATGGCTTGACCGGAACCTTGATCGGTTCCATTGAGCAGGTTTCCACTTCGGTACTATGCGTATGGTGATCAAAATTGTGGTGAATGTCAAGGCTTAATGAGCCGAGGGCCGTATTATCACCAAGTAGCGCTCTAAACGTGAAGGTTTCTCCCCGGCTCACCTCACCACACTGTTTGGGAAATGCGCTAGCCGCAGTTACATCTATTGTTGGATACTCGGTATCAATTTCATTTTCAGTCTCTTTTTTACAGGCAGACAGGCATAGTACCGTTAAGAAGGAAAAATAAAAAAATGCTTTTTTCATATGGTAAAAGTTATGACTTCAACCAGGCCGAATGACCGGGTTGAAATCTGTTTATGGGTGTGTAATTAACCGATATGATCTTGATTGGTGCTTGAATCGACGATCACTAAATATGGGTGAGAAATTATTTGTCAAAATGTTCCTCAAATTCCACTTCTTTGCCACTCTGGTCAATGACCTTTAGGTGAACATGATAATGACCCTTTGGAGCCGCTGCAACCTCAAGATGTTTGTGCAGGGTATAACTAGTTTTTCCTACTAACGCTGCATCTTCATAACTCACTTCTTTTTCCCATCCGTTACCGTGTACTTCCAATACCAGTTTAGCGATCTTGTTTGGCGCAGTGATAGCCGCTTCTACGTGAAGGTCATTTCCGGCAGCATTTAGTCCAACCTCGAAACCCGTCACTTTTGCAAGACTTGGATCTGCGGTTACCTGAAGGTCGAACTCGATTTCGCTTACCTGTCCATTCTGGTCAGTAACTTTCAGGTGGCCATGGTAGGCGCCTACCTTGGCATCAGCAGGCACATCAATGTGCTTGTGGAATTCCGCATTTTTAAGCCCCACAAATCCTTCGGTGTAAGTAGTATTGACATTCCAGCCGCTTCCGGACTCCGGATGGATTTCGAGTACGACATCTTTGATATTCGCTGGTGCGGCGATCTGGGCTTCAATATGCAGGTCGTTTCCAGGATGAGCGATCTTGTTGTTGCTGGTACCAACCTCAAGCGCTGATATCATTGGTGCCTGGAGCACCGGTTCATCTTTTTTACAGGCGCTAAAGGTGATGGCAAAAAGAAAAAATAATAATAAGGTTTTCGTTGTTTTCATGATTTGAATTTTAAATGTTACTGAATATTTAAGATTTGTTTTTGATGCTGCTGAAAGGTATTTTGACAGACAATACGATATTGCGCCCCATTTCAGGAAGCGCTATCAGCCGGTAGAAACTGGTGTGATTGAGGTACCGTGTGTTAAGTACATTCTGTGCCTGAAGGCTGATCATCAGGCTTTGATTGTAAAATTTTATTTTAGTGCCTGCCTGTAGGTTGATCAGCTGATAACCCGGTGTTTTCTTTTCAGGCGGAACGATATTGTTCTGTGGACTGGTTACCCTGTAATCAATTGAGAAATAGGTTCCTTCGGGTCTGTTTTTCAGCACCGGCGACCAGGTCAGATTGAATAACGCTGAAGCAGGTGGAGAAAAAGGCAAGGTGTATCCTGCCTTGTCACCCGAACGCTGCTCGGCGGAAAGATACTCTCCCAGGGCTTCGGCGGTTAAAGTTTTAAGAAATTTGATTTTGAACTGCAGTTCTGCTCCATATCGGACCACTTTGCTTTGGGCATACTGAAAGATCTGGTTTCCAGCACCGTAATTTGTATCGTGGCCCGAAGTAGGATTCAGGTAGATGTAGTTTGAGAAATAATTGTAAAAAGGACTCAGTAATATTGACCATTGCTCCGCTTTCCATTCCAGGCTCAAGTCGGCCTGATAGGACTGTTCAGGCGCCAGCGAAGGATCCCCTTTTTCAAAACTGAAGTAATGATAATTCACGCCGTTCGCGCCGAGCTCCTTTGCAATTGGCATGCGAAAGCTTTTACCTACATTTGCTTTTAAGGAAAATCGATCAAGATTATAGTTTGCACCCACCGACCAAACCACACTGTTGAATTGCCTTTTGAGATCTGAAGAGCGCACTACGTACTCTTCTCTTGCTACTGCGCCGCTGGTGATGGTGGAAGGAAACCAGTCGGTATAGCTGAACATCTTGATCCGGCTGTGATCATATCGTAGCGCTGCATGAAGCAGTATATTGTCATTCAGCCTGTATTTATCGTATACAAATGATCCGATTGAATACTGATTAAAAGCAGGCACCAAAAATGTATATCCGTTGATGCCGTTGTTCTGGTGCTCGCCATTCAGCCCCAAACTTAGCTCATGTTTTCCAAGGGTTATCCTGTCTCGCAAATTCGCCGAATAAACCACCTTATCAAATTCCCGTTCCAGGTCAGACGGAACAGTCATGAAAGATGGATAAACCGATGGCATGTAGCCATGGTTTACATAATCACTGAATTCCTTTCTTAAATTTCGCTGATAGCCAAGTTCGCCCTCAAATCTATGGTTACCATCCTCAAGAACGCTTCGATTGATGATTTTAAAATGATTCACTTTCTGACTCGGCCGCAAAATATCCCTTGATGATGCATCATGCATTCCAGCATCGACGTTCCTGGGCTCAAGTCCATGGGCATTGGCAAAAAAGCCACTGTTGCTGATGGTGTTGCTGAGATAAAATACGGATCGGAAGCGCTCATTTACATATCCAAGATTTAAATGGGTACCAATTTCCCTGCCGGCAGTATTGCGCAGGAAATTATCCTTTAACTTCACCTGGTAATCGTATACATAGACCTCATCAGTTGGTACCCGGTAATCGCCATAGTCCTGATAGGTAAACCTGGAATCTAAAAACCATTGCTTGTTTCTTGCATACAAATTTACCGAGCTACCAAAAAGGTTATTGTTGGTTTTGCCGATAAGATCAACAGATCCGCCAATGGAATTGACCATGGGTATAGGCGCAGGGTTTATCGCAATTGCTCCTGCAATCGCATCCGAACCATAGATAAAGGATGCGGCGCCTTTAATCAGCTCCACCTGATTAGCCGCGAACTGATCAATCTCAAGTCCATGATCGGCGCCCCACTGCTGGCCCTCATGTTTGACGCCTTTGTCCACTACCACCACCCTGTTGAAACCTAACCCGCGTATGAGGGGTTTGGATTGACCGGAACCAATGCCGATTGTTTTTATTCCCGGAAGGCGTTCCAGTGTTTTCATAAGGCTTCCGCCTAAATTCCGCTGAATAAAAGCGGCATCTACCGTTTGGATATTCAGCGACTCGGTTTTATTCTTCTGGCCGGTATGACCATCCTCGATGGTCACTTCTTTTAATTGTCTAACCTCAGCGACGAGGATTACATGGACCTTGAGATCATCCGTATGGATATTGAAGGTCTTTTCAATAGCGGTATAACCCAATCTTGCGAATCTTATCGTTGTTGTCCCACTATCAAGGCTTTTAATTAAGAAATGGCCATCTCGATCAGTGACGACGGTTTTGTTACTTCCGGAAACCGATACCACCACGCCGGAAATTGGCTGCCGTTGTCCATCACTTATCAACCCCCCCAGGTTAAAGTTTTGCCCAAAGGCATTGGAAAATAATGAAGTCAATAGAAAAAATGTGCAAATAAATTTTTGCATACTAGTAAAAATAGTCACTTATCAGTAGGCTTTATATGGCTTAGTGCGCAACAAAAAGCGCAGTGGCACAGCCGGATAAAAAATAAAAGAAGAAGCTACATTTTCTAAAAAAAAATGTGTGTCATGAATAAAGCTATCCACTCAGATAACTGAATAGAATAGGTTTAGGAGTGCGGGATGGGCGGCCCCTTGTTGGTAAAGCCCTGAAGAGTGAATTCGTAATTGCAGATACAGGAATTACAATTATAGGTTATTTCAACGGGTGAAAGAACGATAGTTCTTGCCGAAAAATACGCGGGAAGATGCTTGCTTTGTTTATTGATGATAAAATCACATATTTCGCACTTTTCTAGTGCGGACACTGAATCCGAAGTAATATTTTCCTTTTCAGAAGCAAGTACTCGATGGGTATGCGAAAGCTGTAAAATCGAGATGGAAAAAAAAAGCATCACAAGAAGCATCGACAGGAGCCGATGCATTGCGGGATGAGAAGAAATCAATTGCTTTTTCATTCGCGACAAAGTTGCATTAAAAATTTTAATTATCTAATAATATCGCGTTTAAACTTTGTAACAGTTTATATACAGATGGCTACCTGAGTTTTTGACAGGCAGTTTTTCTCTTTTCCGTAATTGTTGAACATAGGTTTTACAACCGAAAGAAAACAAATAAGGTGGAATTACCTTCGTTTGGAGACATTAAATGTTGGAAAGAGTAGCCCAGGCAATTATGGATCGTAAGGATGAGCTTGATGCCCAGGCTGTAAGTGAGTATAGTTCATGAATCACTGCAACCAAAGGCAGAACCCAATACGCAGCGCAAATTTTTCTCGATACCAAGAAGCTATGGACGGTTTTGAGTTCTCAAAAACACTTGAGGATGCAACTATTGTCCAGCAACCTTTAGGTGCTATGCCGCGATTACGCCCTGGAATGCAGATTATACCACATCTGAGGTAAACTGGCCCTCTTTACTTTGTAGATTCGTTTCTCTTCATCCAAAAGCCTCTTGTTCATTGCTTTGATTACCATATTAGGTATCTTAGCCCTATTTTATCCTTGTTTTTGATCCCATCATTGTCCATATCCTTTAATATTTCCTAAAAATTGCCCAACAGCGATGAGTATGTGTTAATGCTCTCTATCCTTTCAAATGGGAGGTAAGATAAATTTGGAAACAACTTGATTTTGTTTGTTAAAATAACTAAATTCAATAATATGCATTGATTATTTATCTGAAAGTGAATGGATTTTTCTTTAAAATTCCACCATTTGTTTAAAAGTAAATTAAATATCTTCTATTAGGGAAACAAAATTCCATCCCCTTGGTCGAATATGGTAAATGATATAGAATGCTTTCAGGATAGAGAACTTAGAATCCTGAAATAACTGATACGCTATAGCCTACTTGAACACAAGTCGCCTGGAAACTTAAACTGAAATTCGAATATTCAGAGGCTTTTAAAAAGCGCATTTCTATAAACCGATTTAGTATCCGTCTATTCAAAAAAATCTCTCGATCAATGCTTTTTTTTATCCTTTAGCTGACAACTTACTGATTCAATAATGCATTGTTAAATATTGGTTACAATTTGTCGAGAAAATCCAGGTATAGCGGAACACTTTTTTCAACCCATTCTGCTGACGTATTATGTTCAATTCCGTAGTATGCGAAAAATGGTCTATAATCTGCCTTAACATATTCAAAGGATAGTTCAAAAGGGCGTGTAAGTTCTTTCAGGGGATATTTATAAATACCGGAATGACTGAGTTCAGCCTGATCTACACCTAACGAAATGGCCAGTGCAATTTTCTTTCCGGCAACTTTATAGCCGCTTTTGCTTCCATACGCCCAACCATGAGTAAGTACTTCATCCAGCCATTTTTTAAAAAGGGCAGGGCAGTTAAACCAATAATAAGGAAACTGAAAAACTATTTTTTCATATTCTTCGATCAGTTTTTGCTCAGCAGGCACATTAATTTTGCCATCAGGATAAACCTCATGTAATTGATGCACATGGAATTTATCCGGGAATTGACCAAGTTCTTTAATCCATCTTTTGTTAACCACAGAGTTTTGGATATCGGGATGAATGACGATGATGAGTGTTTTCATTTCAGTAGTCTTAAAATTATCAGGTACAAAAATAAGATAGCTTGCCCGAAATATGTATATTAGCAACCAATTGTATGGTACTATAAAAAATGTAAGTAATGCCTAAAGTTAAGGAAACATCGACCCATTATTGCTAATAAACAGGCAATAGTGAAGGAATGTCCGGAAGTTTTATGCGGCTAATATTTATTGGAGGGAATTGGGCATCAGTCTTCTGCTCCTGGTTAATTAATGGCAAACTCAGATTTGATGAGCTCAAAAAATTATTGCCTAATATTACCGAACCTATGTTGACGCTTGCTCCGAAAACTGGAAGAAAACAAAACTGCTAAACGTACGGTGTATGCCGAAGTACCGCCACGTGTAGAATACGAACTAACACCAATAGCTTACGAACTTAAAACTGCTATAAAACAACTGGAAAGTTGGGAGATAAACATAAGGCAAGAATTAACTGCCTGTTTTAAAATAAGTTTTCTTTTAAGCAAAAAAACGCCCTAAAATTTATCCTTCATACCAAAAAGGCCTATCAGGCCTCCAGTATGGATGGCCAATACGCTTTCATCTTCACTGATAATTCCTTGTTGGGCTAAATCCTGGATGGCATAAAACATTTTTGAGGTATAAACAGGGTCTAAAAGTAATCCGGTTTTTGCAGTAAAGGTTTTGATAAAGCTAATCAGTTCAGGCGTGGTTTTGGCATATCCGCCAAAATGATAATCAAGGTGAAGTATTAGGTGATGCGATAGAGGTGTATATTTCGTTATTTCCTCTTTAATAAAGGAAGCACCTTTTAACACGGGTATGATATGAAGTTTCGTATTTAAACCGTTTTGCTGAATTCCGCTTAACAAACCTGCCGCTGTGGTTCCTGTTCCGGCGGCACAAAAAATGTGGTCGTATGGTTCTGCCAGTTCTTTAATTAGCTCCGCACAGCCGATGATGGCTTCAGCAGATGCCCCGCCTTCATCAATAAAATAAGCCTGATGATCATTCGCAAAATGCTGTTGAAACAATGTGTGTTTATCCCGATAACTTTCACGGTCGGTAAAAACGAGTTTCATCCCAAATAAACTGCACAGCAATAACATCTCATTTTTTACTTCTTCTCCACGCACAAAAGCGGTCGATTTCAGTCCGGAGCGTGATGCAGCAGCGGCTGTAGCTAACAGGTGATTGGAATAAGCCCCACCAAAGGTAACCAGATGTGTTTTTTTTTCCTTCTCAACCTTAGCTAAAATGTATTTAAGTTTGCGCCATTTATTGCCTGAAATATAAGGATCAATAAGATCGTCCCGTTTAACAAACAGGTTGTTGAAAGGAGTAAATGTTATTTTTTGTACCGGGCTATATATTTCTTCGAACACGTGTAAAAATAAAAAACACCTGAATATTTCAGGTGTTTTTAACCAAAATTATATCTAATCGTTTGTTATTTACCGATCCCTAAACCAATACCCGCATTAACCATACTGTATTTTGCCTGGGTATATGAACCATAAAACTTAAAGAAACCAAACTTTAACTGAAAGCCTAAACTTCCCCGTACGCCATTGATATCTCTTTGATTTACTGCAATCGGGTCGGTATAATTTACCGACTGGCCATTACCGGTATCAAAAGAGTAGGTACCCAAAGCCTTTAAATCAGTATTGGAAGTTTGATACCCCAGACTAGCAAATGGCGTGAAAAATAAAATTTGTTTTGATACAATTGCGTCAAAATTTACGCCATTAAATCTGGCATCGATATGTTGGTTAGAACCTGTCGAATTATTGATGTTTAACGGCAATGTGTATTTATATTGTGTAAAACCACCTGCAATAGCAATATCAACCGGAATAAGTTTTTCGGTAGTATTCCCAACTAATAGTGGTAGCAATTCTACCTTCGCTCCAAAACCAATCATTGATAGACTACCCAAATCGCTGCCCAGTTTTATTTTAGGCATTGCCCTTAAAGTAACATCAATGTTTTTTGACAGACCCAAAGTAGCTTGTAACTGTACAGCAGGTACAACATGGAAACCTAAACCTTTTGGAAGATTAAAAAATGATGTTGTAGGTTGTCCGTTACTGGCATAGATCTGCATTTTTCCGCCAACCTCATCGTTGCCAAAAGCAGTTGGACCTATAGATGACGAACCAACTGCAGGTCTGATGTTATTTAGACCTAATGTATTTACATCATAGCTTCGGGCTGATTGCGGCACAAAGGCGCCTGAAACTGAAAAGCGGACGTCGAATTTTAACAAACCTTTAGATTTTGCGGTATTACCCCACCCATCCGTTAAACCGATGCCCAAACCTTTGTATAATGGATCGAAATAGGCATTAACCAATTTGGTCGCGTCAGCAGGACCAGACTTAAAAAGGTCGCCAACATTTTGTTGAGCAATTGCTTTTTGAGTCAATACCAATAAAAATAAGGCACATGTGGCCTTTAAAGCGTAGCATTTTTTCATATTAAAAAATTTAGAATGATTTGATTATAAGTAAAGATAAGGCTGTTTTTCCTAAAACTGCAATCATTGAAAAATTCTTGAAGTTAAAAGTTTATTTTTGCCCCCATGGAAAATGTGGTCGAATTGCAGGAATCAGAAGAGCAGGAATTATATGAACATTTAAAAATTATTGTTGATAAGGGGCAGTCTTTGCTGCGTATTGATAAATTTTTGATGGTGCGCGTAGAAAATGCTTCCCGAAACCGTATTCAGAATGCAATTGATGCAGGGAATGTACTGGTTAACCAGAAACAAATCAAAGCAAGTTACAAGGTTAAACCTCATGATGAAATATCTATCGTTTTACCTCATCCACCGCGCGATACCGAAGTTTATCCTGAAGATTTACCATTGGATATCATTTATGAAGATAGCGATCTTTTAGTTGTAAATAAAGCCGCCGGCATGGTTGTACACCCAGGTTTTAACAATTATACCGGAACTTTGGTTAATGCTTTGGCATTCCACTTTGAACAACTCCCTCAACTGCCTGGTAATGACGGTAGGCCAGGCTTGGTACACCGTATTGATAAGGATACCTCTGGCTTATTGCTGATCAGTAAAAATGAAAAGTCGATTACGCACCTTGCACGTCAGTTTTTTGACCACAGCATTACCCGTAAATATATTGCGTTGGTTTGGGGTGATATTGAAAATGATGGAACGGTAACCGGTTACATTGGCAGAAGTGTGAAAGACCGCCGTGTAATGGATATTTACGATGATGAAGAAAAAGGAAAATGGTCTGTAACGCATTATAAGGTATTAAAGCGATTGGGTTATGTTACTTTAATCAGTTGCGAACTCGAAACGGGCCGTACGCACCAGATCAGAGCGCACATGCAACATATTGGCCATCCGCTGTTTAACGATGCCATGTATGGTGGCGATAAGATTTTAAAAGGTACTACGTTTAATAAATACAAACAGTTTGTAGATAATTGTTTCGAATTGCTGCCCCGCCAGGCTTTACATGCACAAAGTTTGGGGTTTATTCATCCAACCACTAAAGAATATATGTATTTTGAATCTCCATTGCCTTCTGATTTTAAAGCCGGTTTAACCAAATGGGAAAATTATATCGCTACATCATAAAATATGTCTCAGGATTATCTTTTATTTAATGATGAATTTTTGGCTGTAGATACCCCGATTTTAACAGCTTCGAACAGAAGTTTTAAATTTGGAGATGGATTGTTCGAAAGCATGCGGATGATCAATAACAAACTGCAATTTGCCGATTTACATGGAGATAGGTTGATTGCGGGTATGAAAGCGCTAAAAATTGACGGACATGCTTTAATGGACGATTATTTTCTGCGCCAGAAGACTGCTGATCTTGCGAAACGCAACAAATGGAACGGTAATGTCCGTTTCCGCCTGTCTGTTTACAGGGGAGGAGCCGGGGTTTACACGCCCGAAATCAATAAAGCAGGTTATATTTTGGAAGGTATTCCTTTAAAAGCATCCACATATGAATTAAATAGCAAAGGTTTGATCATAGATGTTTTTGACGAAATGACTAAACCAGTTAATAAACTCTCGAATTTTAAAACTGCCAATGCACTGCTTTATGTTATGGCCGGACTTTTTAAAAGCCAGCAACGCCTGGATGAAGCCATGATCTTAAACCAATATGGTTTTCTTTGTGAAAGCATCAGTGCCAATGTTTTTGTGGTCTATAATAAACAGATTTATACCCCTTCACTTGCTGAGGGTTGTATCAGTGGTGTAATGCGTACAGCTGTTATGCAGTTGTGCAAAATGAACAATATGCCTTTAATTGAGGCGCAGATCAATCCAGAAATATTAAAAGAGGCGGAAGAAGTTTTTATTACCAACGCCACGCAAGGCATACAATGGGTAATGGGCTATGGCAGGAAACGTTATTTTAACGAGGTTTCTAAATTTTTGATCGAAAAACTGAATGCTTTATAAATATACCCTCATCTCGACTGAAGCGCAGCGGAATAGAGAGATCTTACTTAATTCATTATTTCTTTTTTGGAAAGCAAAGCTTGTGGCACTTCGGTTCCGGTTAGTCCCGGCCTTTGCTTAATCCCGATGAAATTTACTTCACAAGAGAAACAATTCCTAATCGGGATAACGCTGTCGGTCGGGTTTATTTAACTTTGGATAAAGACACTGACAGCGCCACTTAAACCCGATCAAAGCGGGATGCCAATTTCCTTCAAATTGGCAGAAGCGGGAGCGGGGCTGTATTAACCTAAAAGCTACTGTTACTGCTTTCCAAAAAAAAATATTCGACATTAAATACTGTTTTCATGCTAATGTGATAGCGATCGGATTATTTAAGCATCTTTTATGCTAAACTGTTCTGCACCTAACAGCTTTCATGAAATCGACCAGAAGAGTTGTCAACTTTCTTGCAGAATGGCCATTAAAGTTGACAACTCAAATTCCCAATTACAACCGCATTCCTCTCAAGAAATCTTCAATCAGCATTCGTTTTTTTCCTTCATACTGAATATCTAAAAGTTTGATAAAACCATCTTTAGCGGCAAATTTTAAATAGGTTTTACCATCAGTTAAAAAGCCTCCGGCAGCTATTCCCGGCTCCTGTTTTTCTATTTCAGCCTTAAATACCTTCAGTGTCTTATCATGTAAAAAAGTAAAGGCAGTAGGGTAAGGGCTTAGTCCGCGGATTAAATTATAAATGTTCTGTGCCTGATCGTTCCAGTCGATTTTGCAATCCTCTTTAAAAATTTTAGGTGCATGTTTTAAGTCGCCGCTTTGTGGCTGCGGTTGTTCGTTAACCCCGCCAGCCTCGATGGCTTTAAGTGTTTTTACCAGCAATTTGGCACCAATGTGCATTAGTTTATCGTGTAGGTCGCCAGCAGTTTCATCATCAGCAATAGGCGTACGGTCACTGAGGATAATATTACCCGTATCGATTTCATGCGTAAGGAAAAAAGTGGTTACACCGCTTTCTTTTTCTCCGTTTATAATGGCGTGATTTATCGGCGCAGCGCCACGGTATTGTGGTAAAAGCGATCCATGTAAGTTAATGGTCCCTTTAGGCGGCATATTCCATACCACTTCCGGTAACATTCTAAAAGCCACAACTACTTGTAAATCGGCTTTATATGATCTTAATTCCTCAATAAATTCAGGATTCTTTAGTTTTTCTGGTTGCAGAACAGGAATCCCTTTTTCCACGGCATATTTTTTTACTGCACTTTCATTCAGTTTTTGTCCACGTCCGGCAGGCTTATCTGGCGCGGTAACTACTGCAATTACATCGAAATTGGCTTGTACCAAGGCATCTAAAGAGGCTACTGCAAAATCGGGCGTACCCATGAAAACTATTTTCATATGAAAGTGTTGTGTTTTTAAATAACGTGGCTATCCACGTTTAAGTTTTGCAAAATAACTAAAAATAAACCCATACTTATAGGCAAAAAATGGTACAAGGCAAAGATGTTGTTAAAGCAAGTGGATTGGTGTACGTAACTGATACCATGCCTGGTATTTACCGTAAAGGAAAACCTGGAAAATTTTATTATGTTGATAAAGACGATAATAAAATTACGGAAGATAAACATCTGGACCGGATTAAAGCCTTGGTTATCCCGCCTGCATGGCAAAACGTATGGATTGCCAATAAACCCAATGCTTATTTGCAGGTTACAGGGATTGATGCGGCGGGGCGTAAACAGTACAAGTACCATGCAAAATGGACCAGCCGACGTGCTGAGGATAAATATTTCCGTCTGCTCGAATTTGGTAAGGCCCTGCCCAAAGCCCGGAAAAACTTACAGAAAGACCTTCGCCGGAAAGATTTTGACGAACGTAAGGTATTGGCTATTTCGGTAGATGTACTGCAAAAAACATTGATCAGGGTTGGAAATGAAAGCTACAAACAGCTATATGGATCTTTTGGCCTGACCACCCTGCGCGATAAACATGTTAAAATAAATGGGAGTAAAATTACCATGGATTTTGTGGGCAAAAAGGGCGTGCAGCAAAAATTAGAGCTTAATGATCGTTCGCTGGCTAAATTGGTTAAAAAATGCCGTGATATTCCAGGTCAGGAGCTTTTTCAGTTTTATACCCCCAATGGCGAACATAAAAGTATTGATTCTGGTAAAATTAATGCCTATATCAAAGAAATTACCGGTGATGATTTTACGGCAAAAGACTTCCGGACCTGGGGTGGTACCCTCGAAGCGCTTCGGCAGTTTGCCCAATGCCAGGTGAATGAAAATGCAGGTTTAAACAGTAAAAAACAAATTGTTGCCGTTTTAGATTGTGTAGCTCAAAAATTAGGTAACACCCGGGCAGTATGTAAAAGTTCTTACGTTTACCCGCTTTTGCTTACGGCTTACGAAAACAATCAGCTTGAAAAATACCTGAAGAAGTTGAATAATCATTCGCTTAAAGGTAAAGTGAGTTTGGAACACAATGAAAAGGTATTACTATCCTTTTTAAAATCAGGTAGTAAGTAAAAAAACAATTATATCTGTTGTTTATCCTATTATGCAAATTAATCCCGGCGATAAGGCCAATATCTTTAGTACACTTATAGAAGAATCTCCAATGCCAATCGCCCTCTATACTGGAGAAAATATGGTTATTGAGGTGGCTAACAAAGCTATACTTAAAGCCTGGGGCAGAGATGCATCGGTAATTGGTAAAGAACTGGCCCTCGCGTTGCCTGAGTTAAAAGATCAACCCTTTCTTAGTATTCTTGAGCAGGTACGAAGTACTGCTATGCCTTATGAAGCCAAAGAAGATAAGGTGGTACTATTAAATGATCATGTACTCCAAACTTTCTATTTCGATTTTACTTATAAACCGCTGCTTGATCAGGATGGCAGTGTGTGGGGTATTTTAAACAATGCTACCGATGTAACCGAACTGGTAAATGCGAAATTTAAAGTAGAACATAGTGAAGCGCTATTTAGGCAAATGATTTATGATGCGCCTGTGGCCATTGGCATTTTAAGAGGTAGAGATCATATTATAGAAGATGCCAATGACGAATTGTTGAAAATATGGAGGAAAAGTAAAGCCGTAATCGGTTTAAAGCTTTTAGATGGATTGCCTGAAATTGCTGACCAGCCTTTTCCAGAAATCTTGTTAAAGGTTTATGATAGCGGAGTTGCCCATTATGGTTACGAAACCATGGCCCGGTTAGAGCATAATGGGGTTGAAGGTGATTTTTATTTCAACTTTGTTTACGATCCTATTTTTGGTCAGGATGGCGAGGTTACCGGCATTATGGTAGTGGCTAGCGAAATTACCTTACAGGTGGTATCAAAAATGGAGGCTGCCAGGAGCGAAGAGCGTTTTCGCAATTTTATGTACGATATACCGATGGCCACGGCCTACTACGAAACAGAAAACATTGTCATCAGTCTGGCTAACGATGAAATGCTCCGGTTTTGGGGCAAGGATAAAAGCGTAATTGGTAAAACTGTTGCTGAAGCCATACCTGAATTAAACGTGCAGCCGTCTATTGATATTTTAAAGGAGGTATACCTAACTGGAACAACTTACCATGCTGATCAGGAAGAATTTCAGGTAAATATTAGCGGTAAGCAAGAAAAACGTTGGTTTACCTTTACATATAAACCAATAAAAGATTCGAGTGGAAAAGTGTATGCCATTATCCATGCGGCGATGGATGTGACCAAGCTAGTGCGGCTACAACAACAAAAAGATGAGTTTTTAGGAATTGCCAGTCACGAACTGAAAACACCTGTAACCAGTATTAAAGCCTATGCCCAGGTGCTCGAGCGCATGATCAGCAATGAAGGTGATGAAAAAAAGGCGACTATGGTACGTAAAATGGACCTACAGTTGAATCGGTTAACAGGCCTGATTGGCGATTTGCTTGATGTAACTAAGATTCAGTCGGGCAAAATGACTTTCAATCCAGTCGAATTTGATTTTGATGCTGCGGTTGACGATATTGTTGATGAAATGCAGTACATCAGTTCCAAACATAAGATAATTTGTAATTTAAACAGTAATGCAATCGTTTTTGCCGATAAAGAACGCATCGGGCAGGTGATTACCAATTTTTTATCTAACGCAATTAAATATTCTACTGAAGCTGCTCAGATTGATGTTGCCACTTTTAGCCAAAGTGATGAAGTAATATTAAGCATTAAAGATTACGGGATTGGTATTTCGGAGGATATGCAACACCTGGTTTTCGATCAGTTTTACCGTGTAGATGGTAATTTGCAACATACCTACCCGGGTTTGGGTTTAGGTCTTTACATCTCTGCCGAAATCATAAAAAGTGAGGGCGGCAGGATTTGGGTAAACAGTACGCTTGGACAGGGAGCAACTTTTTTCTTTGCACTAAAAATAAAATCGTTCAGATCATCCAACCAGGTACAATCTGAACTATAATTTACGCTTTAGGTGCTTTCTTGATGGGGTGCACAGGTTGCTCTTCGTTTTCACGCTGTTTAGCCGGATTATTTGTCCGGACGGGCTTATTGGGCGTACTGTCGTTTTCTTTTCTCACTGTTTTGTGGTCAACAGGTTCTCTGCCCTTTGGTACCTCTTTCTCGTAATTACTTCCAGGTTTATCGCTTTTAACTTTTGGACCGCTCATGTTATAATGGTTGAATGAATAAATTTTGAATGATTAAATAAAGAAAATCTTTATTCGCTTAGTTCATAACAAATCAGAATACATTAAGTTTAAATATCTTCTCTCATTTAGTCATTCTTTCATTTAGTCATTCAATCATTAATTATAAAGCAAGTATTTCTCACGCATCGTTTTGTATGCACTTAAGCCTGGTTCCCAGCTGGCTCTTATTTCTGCTTCGCTTTTACCGTCAATTACCTGCTGCCTGAAATCTGCAACCCCAACTAATCTTTCAATAACGCCCATCTCTTTGCTCAGTTTAGTGTTAAAAAAGTCTTCTTTTTTTGGCGATGCCTGATACAATGAAATTAACCACGATAAATTGATCTGTTTGCTTTTGCGTAGCTCAGCCGTATCATAAGTTCTTAGATCTAAGCCATAACAAACCTGATCCTGAAATAATGGTGTCTCAGACATTCCTTTTATACTTTTTGGCGTAAAACTGAAGTCGAATTTACCTTTAAGGTAAGGCGCTCCAACAATGGTAAAAGGAAACATGGTTCCACGGCCATGGTTTAAATAAGTACCCTCAAATAAACAGGTTGATGGGTAAAGTAAAATAGATTGCTGCGTATTTAAGTTGGGAGAGGGCTTAACCGGTAAAGTATACTCCATGTTGTGGTCGTAATTGGCATTTTTGATAATGGTAATGTTGCATTTCACCTTATCTTTCAACCAGCCTTCGCCATTTAACATTTGTGCATATTCGCCAACCGTTAAACCATGTGCGATGGGTATTGGCTGTACCCCAATGCCCGATTTAAATTTTGGATCTAAAATCGGCCCATCTATTAAATAACCATTTGGATTTGGACGGTCTAAGATTAATAACGTTTTATTATTGGCGGCACAGGCTTCCATAACGTGCTGCAACGTATTGATATAAGTATAAAAACGGACACCCACATCCTGAATATCGAATACCATAATATCAATGTCGGCTAAATCTTCGGCTGTTGGCGTGCTGTGTTTGCCATAAAGTGAGATGGCTTTTATGCCGGTTTTCGTATCAACATCGTCTTTAACGGTAACGCCAGCGCTGGCATTTCCTCTAAAACCGTGCTCAGGACCAAATATCTTCTGGATTTTTACCCCTCTTTTCAACAGGCTATCAACCGATGTTTGCTCACCAATAACTGATGTAGGATTAACCACCATGCCCACACGTTTACCTTTTAATAGCGGCAGATACTTTTCGGTTTGCGCTGCACCGGTTTTAATCGCAGTTGGTAGCTTAGCGGTTTTAATCATCAGTTTTTTATTCTCGGGGCTTTTGTTGCCCAAAACCTCTTGTTCCTTTGGCTTGGGTTGGCCACAGGCCGATAATGTAATTAAACTGGTTAAAGCAAAGCTGATGTAATTTTTCATTGTAGTATATGCTAATCTTCCGTATTATAATAAAACAATTTACAGCATATTTTATTTATGCTATTGGTGTTTCTTGTGATAAGGTAATGATTGATGTTTAAAGTTGGTTATTTATTTTCAAAAATGCCATTTTTAAAAAGGAATTGAGCATTTTTGTTAATACAAACTGATTAAATTGAATTTCGAATATTTCATAGCAGGGCGGATAGCCATTAAATCTGAACGTACTTTTTCAAAACTCATTGTCCGCATTGCAATAGCAGGCGTGATGCTGAGCCTGGCTGTTATGATTCTTTCCATAGCCATCATTAAGGGTTTTAAAACGGAGATTCAGGATAAGGTAAGGGGGTATTTGGGCGATATACAGATTACCCGTTACGACCTGAATAATTCATTTGAACATTCGCCTTTTAAACCTGATGCGGAAACGGAAAAAATGCTCAAAAACAATCGCGATATTGAATATTATTATCCTTTTGCTACAAAACCCGGCATTCTATCAGCTAATAATGAAATTGAGGGCATTAATTTTAAGGGAATAGATAAAAGCTATAAATGGGACTATATTAAACAACATATTATCAGTGGTACCATCATCGATTTTTCTGATAGTACAGCAGCCATGCAAGAACTGCTGATCTCAAACTATACAGCTAACCGGTTAAGACTTAAAACTGGTGATGATTTTATCATGTACTTTGTTCAAAACCAGTTACGCCCCCGTAAATTTAAAATTGTAGGTATTTACGACATTGGTGTAGAAGATATTGATAAGGGTTTTGTATTGGGCAACCTGAATATCATTAAACGCTTAAATAACTGGAAAGCTAATGAAATTGGTGGTATAGAAATCAGAATTAAGGATTTTAAGCGGCTTAAACCCATTTCCGATGATATTTATCAAAGTCTCCCACGTAATTTGCGTTCCTATTCCATTGAAGAAAATTTTCCTAATATTTTTACCTGGTTAGGCCTTCTTGATGTGAATACCAAAGTATTGTTAATCCTGATGCTCATTGTAGGTGTAATTAACATGATTACGGCATTGTTGATTATGATTCTGGAAAAAACCAATATGATCGGGATGCTAAAATCTTTTGGCGCAAGCAACTGGAGCATTATGAAAATTTTCCTTTACAACGCTGCTTATTTAATCGGTATTGGCTTGTTACTAGGTAATATTCTGGGCTTGGGGCTTGGTTTTTTACAGCAGTCTACGCACATTTTTAAGCTTAATCAGGCGTCTTACTTTTTAGCTTATGCACCTATAGAATTTCATTTTATTGATGTGTTGCTGCTTAATATTGTTACGGTTGTGGTTTGTTTAACCGTTTTGGTTATTCCATCGTTATTGATCAGCAAGGTTTCACCACTTAAGGCCATTAGGTTTAAATAAAAAACTTGGGGCACCGGTCAGATCAATTCCCGATGCCCAAGCAACCTAAACTAAGCTCTTGTTGCTCAACCTTCAATTAAGGTTCGGCTATTGATTAATTTTGAACAAATAATCTATACCAACTAATTGCTTCTTTTTAAAATATATTCATAATCTATGGTAGCGTAGGAGGTAGCAGGAGAAAAGTCTGCTTTTTTATCGAACCTTTTTCTCAGGGTTAAATCCACACCGCTGCTTCTGATATCGTATTCGCCATTTAAAATCATATTCCAATCAAAATCTGCCGTCCAGGCACCTTCATCGTCAAAATAGCCAATGCCATTTTTGAAAGTATAGGATCCTTTCCCGCTCAGTGGTTTTAAGTTAGCATTTGCGCCTGGTGTAATATCAAATTTGCCATCCCGTAAAGAAATCGAAATTGGCCGGGTTTCAGGTACAGATTTAGCACTATTGGTGATGACCAGAACACCAGTATAATGACCATCCAGTAAAACATCTACGTTTGTAGATTTGTTACAGCCTAAAGCTAAAATCAGGACGAAGAGGAAAATACAGATTTGGACTTTCATACTCCTTAAACGAAGTTAAAAATGAAAATGCTACAGTTAAATCGAAATCCATTCTATACCTTGGGTACTGTGGATAAATTCTGGCCGTGGTTCGAGGTTTAAATACGGATAAGTGACCTTTGAAAGGTACAGGCCGGTTGGATGGGCAGGTAATGATAGTTTTGAAGGTTTAAGGGTAATCAGTTCGCTTTCAAATTCCTCAAAACTGAGTTCTCCCTTGCCAACCATTAAAATTTTGCCCATAATCAAGCGGATCATTTTGCCCAAAAACCGGTTGCTGGCAATATGAAACCTTAACCTGTCGCCCTTTGCGTTTACAAATAAATCGGCTTCCATTACATTGCATAAGGTATGTTCATATTTATCGGGATGTGTACAGAAAGCCCGGTAATCTTTATATTGAGGCAATAATTTTACCACCGCCTTCATTTTATCAAAATCTAAGTGGTTTAGAAGGTAAAAAGAGCTTTGGGTACTTAAAAATGGATCTTTATAGGTATGGACAAAATAGTCATATTTGCGCTGTACGGCATCGAAACGGGCATGTGGTTTACCTTCCATTTTAATAATGTCGAATACGGCAATGTTATAGGGTAAAGCCTTGTTTAAAATAAAAAGCAGATCGAAATCAATCTCCTTTTCAATGTCAGCATGGAAGAAAAATTGACTGGCATGAACGTGAGCATCGGTACGTCCACAGCCGTTAATGGCAGTTGGCGATTTTAAAATCTTCGATAGCGTTTGTTCTATAACTTCCTGAACGCTTTTAACTCCGGGTTGTTTTTGCCACCCGCTAAAGTACTGGCCTTGATAGGCAATGTGAAAGAAATACCTCATTATTCTGCTGCAATTTTACGGAATTTTTAGCAGCAGGAATATTAAATCATATTTTTGTGCCTTAAATTTTAATCATGCATCCAATAAACTGTCCCTGTGGAAGTGGAATAACTTTTCAGCTTTGTTGCCAGCCGTATCATTTAAAAACGAAAACAGCACCAACAGCAGAAGCTTTAATGCGTTCGAGATATTCAGCTTTTGTAGTCGCTGATGCAGATTATCTTTTTGAAACTACGCATAGTAGTAAAAGAAAGAACCATTCTAAAAGCGGTTATTTAAGCAGTGCGAAAAATACCAAATGGCTAAAACTGGAGATTGTTTTTTCGGCTTTTGATGTGGTAGAGTTTAAGGCCTATTACCTGAATAAAAAATTTCAGACCGAAGTATTGCATGAAAAATCTAATTTCAGGTTAGAATACGGGCAATGGTATTATGTAGATGGGGTGTATTATTTATAGCAAAAACTCACTTACATTATCTGGTGTAATTACTTTTGTTTCTACATTATCATAAGCCTCCAAAAATGTTTTTGGAAATTTTACATTAGCTTTTGGATTCCATTTAAATTCGTAAGCATTCATCAATCCATTTCTTTCTTCAATGTAATCTATTTCCTGTTGGGCATGTGTACGCCAAAAGTATTGGTTGCAATTGATCTGTTTGTAGGCAAGAAGTTTAACCCGCTCACTAATAACGAAATTTTCCCAAAGGGCACCAATATCCTGTCTTAATTCTGCCGGACTAAATTGATTAATTACAGCATTTCTGATCCCGTTGTCGTAAAAGTAAATCTTTCTGCTTTTCTTTAACTCATTTCTTAAATTTCTGCTCAAAGAACCCAATCTGAACACAATGAAAGCTTTTTCGAGCAGATCAATATATTTTTCTGTTGTCTGATTATCCAATCCTGATAACTGCCCCAATTCGTTATATGATACTTCATTGCCAACCTGGAAAGCCAAAGCCTGGATTAATTTTTCCATCTTATCCGGCTTTTGTATTTTTTCCCAAATTAAAACATCTTTATATAAATAGCTATCAGATAATTGCTTTAGACGTATTTCTTCTCCACCTGGATTGTTCACGATTTCTGGATAGTATCCATAAACCAAACGATGGTTTAATAACCTTCTTTCGATGAGGAGGCCTTGTTCATCCACCATTTCTTCAAATGAAAAAGGAAAAAGATGATATTCCCATTTTCTACCGGTAAGTGGTTCATTAATATGATTTGCCAACTCGAAAGCCGAAGAACCTGTAGCGATTACTTTTACATCTTTAAGTTGATCAATAATTAATTTTATAGAAAGTCCAATATTATCGATTCTTTGTGCTTCATCAATTACCAGTGTTTTTGATTTTCCCAGAAGAGCCCTTAATGATGTAGCAGTAGTATTGGTCAGTATTGTCCTAACGTCTGCATCATCACCATTCCACCACATAACTGGTTTAGCAAATTCGGAAGATAGTTGGTTTAAAAGCGTACTTTTTCCCACTTGCCTTGGTCCTAAAAGAATAATAGCTTTATTATCTTTTAACTGTTTCTTGATAAAACTTGAAATTGCCCTGGAAATCATATTCGCAAATTTAATATAAATTTTGCGAATACATTCGCAAAATTTATATTAAATTTGCGAATTTACTCTTTTTAGCTATATTTTCTTCGCTTCATTCCAATATACATCCATTTCTGCAAGTGTCATATCAGCTAATGCTTTTCCATTTTCTTTTGCTTTGTTTTCGAGGTATTGAAAACGTTTAATAAATTTTTTATTGGTTTTTTCCAAGGCGTTCTCTGGATTAATGTTGATGAAACGGGCATAATTGATCAAAGAAAAAAGTACATCTCCAAATTCTGATTCCGCTTTTTCCAGATCGATTGCAGTATTATCGGTAACATTAAATTCGGTTTTAAATTCCTGCAGTTCTTCCTCTACCTTTTCCCAAACCTGATTTTTATCTTCCCAATCAAAACCCACTCCGCGGGCTTTTTCCTGAATCCGGGCAGCTTTAACTAAAGCGGGTAGCGACGATGGAACACCTGCCAACACAGATTTGTTGCCTTCTTTCAGTTTAATCTGCTCCCAATTGCGTTTAACGTCGTCTTCATTCTGCACTTCAACATCTCCATAAATATGTGGGTGCCGGTTTACTAGTTTATTGCAAACGCCATTTAAAACATCGGTAATGTTAAAATCGTTGGTTTCGGAAGCAATTCTGGCATAAAAAACCAGATGCATCATTACATCACCAAGTTCCTTTTTAATTTCGTCTAAATCGCCGTCTAAAATGGCATCACTTAACTCATAAGTTTCTTCTATGGTTAAATGGCGCAGTGTTTCCATGGTCTGTTTTTTATCCCATGGACATTGTGTACGCAGTGTATCTAAAACGGTAAGTAAACGGGTAAAGGCATCAGCTGGATTATTGGCGCTTGCAGGAATCGGGTTATTAGGCATGTTTTATAGTTGAACTAAATTTATCGAACGCTAAAGTACCAAACCCAAACGATTAAGAAAAGCTGAAAAGGAATTCTGAACCATAAATATTTTGGTCCGGGACCTGGTTTATACAAATCTTCATAGTTGATTCTGTTTTTGGCTGCGTAGATATTTGCTGGTAGAATGGCTATAAAAAAAATAATTAATGCTATTCCGGTGAAATAACGGGTGCTGGGTATCGCCAGTCCGATTGCAAATAAAATTTCCAGAACCCCTGTTAACAGTACAAGTTCTACTTTTTTAGGAATGAACAGTGGAACCATGGCGGCCATACTGGTTTTAAATTTGAAATGGCCAATAGCAGTAAACAGTAGCATCGCAGCCATAGCCATATTGCCTGCAAAGATATCTCCTTTATCAAAGGTGGTATGTGTGCCAAAAGCCAATAGCGCAACATAAACGATTACGAGTACAAATAAAGGTTTCATTTAAGGAGCTAATTTACTTTATTAAATTGAATGCAATTAAAATGGTAGCAATAAACAATACCAACAGACCTGATAAAAAGATGAAATCGGCGGCTTTTTCTAACCGCTGGTTTGTCATTCTTTGTCTTCTCATCGAGATAAAAGATAAGATACAGCTGGCCATAAAAAACATTACAGCTGCCACAGCAAATTCGTCAATCAAAGAGCCATCATTGAGTGCAAGTTTTTTCAGGGAAGTAAGCACAATAAAGCAAATACCCAGGAGATTGGCCAAAGTGCTTAAAATATGAGGCGATCTGTTTTCGGCCATTTTAATCTTTTTCTTCTAATTTAATCTTTTTTGTAATCCGGTAAACCCGTTTCTTTTTATCGGGTTTATGTTCTTCGCCCATTAATATGCCCCATGGTTTTAAACTATCAACTCTATCAAAGATTATTTTTAAAATGGCCAGATAAGGAATGCATAAAAACATGCCCGATATGCCCCAGATCATCTCGCCAACCACAATACCGATAAAGGCAAATAAGGCATTTATTTTTACTTTAGAGCCTACCACTAATGGCATTAGTACATTTCCATCTATGGCATGTACCCCAACAAATGCAATCAAAACCAGCAGCACTTTACCAGCACCTGCAGTGGCGAAAGTAATCAGGCTGCTTACCAGCAGCGCGAAGAATATGCCCAAATAAGGAACCACATTAAAAATACCCGCTACCAGGCCCAATAGAACAGCATATTTAACGCCCAATAAACTCAGTACGGTAATCATTAATACCGTAACAATGAGCATTTGTAAGAATAAACCTATGATGTATTTTTTTATGATATACTGAATCTGGCTTACAATTTCTGACACTTTTTCTTTATGTTCTTCACTAAAAACAGAAGTTAAAAAAGTAAATAAAACCCTGCGGTAGTTTAAAATAAAGAAAGTAAATAGTAAGGTGAAACCTAAAAACAATAGGGTAGATGATAGGGTAGATAGGGTTGTAGCTACAATTGCAGCACTGGTAGCTAAGGCTTTTTCTGTACTATCATTTAAATAACTAAGTTGTTTCTGAGAATTTATACCGAAAGTATGCGAAATCCATTTTTGGAGTTCATGATAAGAAACATTTGCTTTCTCTTTCAGTAAAGGCCAATCTGCCCATAAATCGCTGAGTTGATTGCCAAAAAAGTATACAATCCCGCCAATTACAGCAATCATCAAAATTACTGAGAGCAGGGTTGATAAGCTCCTTTTGAATTTTAGCCGGTGTTCCAGAAAATTACCTACAGGCAATAATAAGATGGCCATCAAAAAAGAGAAGAGTAAGGGAGCCAGTAAAGAGTGACCTAAAATGGCGATGTAAGTTAAACTGATTAAACAGAAAAGAACCAATGCCAATTTGGGTAGAAATGATAATTTATCTTTCATATGTTTTAAAATCCTGTTTAATACAAAATGCCCGAATAATTGTTTCATTAATCGGGCATCTAAATATAAGAGATTATTTTAATAGTTACTCGCTTGATCTAGAAGTGAAATATCTTCTGCGGATAATATTAAGTTAGCGGCTTCAGTAAAAGATTTTAATTGATTTAAGTCGGTAACACTTGCAATCGGCGCGGTAATTGAAGGATGCTGAATTAACCAGGCCAAGGCTACCGAAGCTAGCTCAACACCATGTTGCGCTGCAACCTGATCCAGGGCTGCTAAAATCTTAAAGCCACGTTCATTCAGAAATTTTTTAACGCCCCCACCGCGCTGGCTTTTGTTCAGGTCGTTTTCGCTACGGTATTTCCCGGTCAAAAAGCCACTGGCCAGCGAATAATAAACCACAACGCCCAAGCCATAATCCTTACAGATTTTTTCATGTTCCTGCTCAAAGTCTGCTCTGTCGTAAAGGTTATATCCTGTTTGGTAAACTTGGTAACTCGGTAAACCATGTTTCGTGGAATAAATTAGAGATTCTTTAAGTCGGTCGGCCGAAAAATTAGATGCGCCAATCCATCGGACTTTACCCGCCTTGATTAAAGTTTCGTAGGCACTTAATGTTTCCTCGACCGGTGTGCTTTCATCATCAAAGTGAGAAAAATAAAGATCGATATAATCAGTTTGCAAGCGCGATAAAGAATGTTCTACTTCGTTGATGATATAATCTTTCTTCAACGATTTGCCTTGCCCCATATCTGAGCCCACTTTGGTTGCGATAACAATGTCGTGGCGTTTGTGCTGTTTTTTTAGCCAGTTACCAATAATCGTTTCCGATTCGCCGCCATTATTGCCGGGTACCCAACGCGAATATACATCGGCCGTATCGATAAAATTGAAGCCATTTGCTACAAATTGGTCTAATATCTCAAATGATTTCTTTTCATCAATCGTCCAGCCAAAAACATTTCCTCCGAATACGATTGGTGCAATATCTAAATCTGTTTTTCCTAAGGTTATTTTTTCCATGATATGAATGTTAATACCTTTTTAACAAAATTAGATGGCGCTGGTTTTAGACGCCAGTCTGCGTGGTGTAAAATGAGGCTATTTTAACTGCAAAGGAAGCAATAGATTAGCGGAGCGCGCATAGCGTTGGCGACTACTTTTCACCAACCAGACTTAAATGACGCTGTTTTTCTCAGAATTTTTACTTCGGACTTTCGGACATCCGACCTCTGACTATTTAACCTTCAACTTTAAACGCTCGCAACATTTCTCTTTTTCCGGGGGCACCAGGTAGTTTCTCTATGGTAAATCCGCATGCTTTAAGAGCCCTTTTTAGTTTGCCGGTAATGGCATAGGTAACAAAAGTACCACCAGGCTTTAAAAAGCTGCATGTGTGTGCAATAATTTCATCACTCCACATTTCGGGTTGGTGCTGTACAGAAAACGCATCGTAATAAATCAGGTCAAATTGCTTATCGTTGCGGTATTCGACCAATGTAGTATGCGGAATTTCTAACGTGCAATGCGGAAGTAATGTTTGAGGTGATTTTAATGCCGCTGGATAGTTTGAGATAAAGCCAGTCCATATCTCTTCAGCAACATAGGCCGCATAACCTGTTTGCTTTATTGTATCTATAGTAAGCGGAAAAGCTTCAATACTGGTGTAGTTCAGTTTAATATTATTTGCAGCACAATATTCGAAACTTAAAATAAAATTCAATCCGGTGCCAAAACCAACTTCCAGAACCGAAATCTCATTTAAATCAATAGTGGCAAATTTTAATCCGGCATCAATAAATACGTGTTTGCTTTCCTGTAGCGCACCATGTTTGCTATGGTAATGTTCACCTATGGTTTCATTATAAAGCGTATTAGAACCATCTGCAGTAGGCGTAATAATATTCATGAGCATGGATTATTTTATTTTTGAAGGTAATGTTGCAAATATAAACAGGATAATAGGATTTCTTGGTTTCAGGATAAATTAGTGTGTTTTATCTTTAGGTCTGATTTTCGGCTTTCCAACTTCATCATCGATCTCCGACTTTCCAATTTATTTACCAGCCCAGTCATTTAACAAATCCAAGTTTAAGCTATTTAATCATCGTACTCCGAACTTCTGACTTTTTTCTTTAACCTTTAATCTTTTGTACTTAGCTTTGGTTTTACCCTAAACCCTAAACCCTAAACCCTAAACCCTAAACCCTAAAATATGGATATAGAATCGTTCAGAGAATATTGTTTGAGTTTGCCCGGTACTACTGAGGGTATGAAATGGGACCATCTGTGTTTTATGATAGAAGAGAAAATCTATGTCATTATTGCTATTGATGAGGGTAACCGTTTTTCGATCAAATGTAATCCGGATGAATTTGACGAACTCGCTGCCAGAGATGGCATTGAGCAGGCCTATCATATGGCAAAGCGACAATGGATCCAGATCGAGAATTTAGAGGTGTTGAACGATAAAGAGCTAAAAAGTAGGGTTGCCGATTCCAGGGCGATGGTTTTAGCTAAATTACCGAAGAAAACACAGGCTAAGTATACTTAAATTTTACTCAGAGCCTGTTTAAATTTTTACAACAAATATAAATGGCCTTTTGCTGTCACATTGGGCTTAGTCGATTGCTTTATTAATACGTTGAAATGGTTTTCGCCTGCGCTATCAATGACGTTATTTATAAATTATTATTAATCAGGATTTTAATTACTTTCGCATTTCCATCCAGCTAGGCCATAGCAGGGTATCCCCGTTCTACTTAAATCCGGCCTAACAAATTTTTCGGGCTGCACTATTCTGGCCGTACAACTGGCTTCAAAAGAAAACGGCGTAGCCCTCATGAATACCGCTAAAAGCTATATAAACAAATGAATAAATTTTCAGCCGGCATTTTATTAACGGTTTTCCCTTGTTTCATTTGTATTAATGAGCTCGGCAATGCCTCGGTTTTGATTCTTTTTGATGCCAAAAAGAAAGAGCCCTTCGGCGGCGGCGAGCCGAGGCAAGACCGTGGTGTTTGGCAAAAGAAATCAATTATACCTCAGTAATATTGATTTTTATTAAATAAATCATCCCTCAGACTAACATACGAAATAAATTTATTTAATTTTTAAACAGGCTCTCAATTCCAAAACAAAAGCCTGGTATTTTTGATCTAAGTGATGGTAGCTAGTGTATCAGACATCGAATTGTTTTGTAAACAGCGATTTATTGCTCGTTTTTAGTTTCCTCTTTTTTAGTTTCGTCTTTTTTGATGCCTTTGTCAGCATTAAGCTCTTTCGACTTCATGATATTAAAGCGGTACATTTCTTCAATTCCAACCAGTTTTCGCGTACATTTATTAATGTCTGTTCCTTCTTCCCATAAATAAGGGCGGAAACTATAGGTTTTGGTGCCATCCAAATTGGCAATAAACTGGTCCCAGCTGTTCCAACGTAGTCCTTTATAAAATTTAGACAGATCACTGTCAAAACAGAACACAAGGAATTCGCCATAGCCAGCGCCAAGCGGTTGCCAGGTAAGCGTGTTTGGTTCAAGGTAATACACGTTTTTGATGTCTTTGCCCAAACCACCGTAATTAATGGCAAAAAAACCACCTACAGCATCATCTGCAATTAAAAGATAGGGCATGTTATCTCCATATTCTTTTAAGGTTTTTCCTTTATTCCAATCGGCTACATCTCTGCTTAATCTTTCGCTGCCAGAACCTAAAATTCTAATCCAGCCGTTATCGACCATAATGCCTCCGGTATTGTAAATTACCGAACCAAGTGTGGCATAGGTCGTCATTTGTGAGTGATATAAAACCTCTTTTGCCTTTGCAGAATCAACGGGTAGTATTTCCACCTTGTTTTTTGCCGAATCAATCCATTTTTTCACCAACGGCCATGCAGGATCTGTTTTATTGATTAATTTCTCAAGACTGATCAAATTATTTTCCTGAGCAGAACCTGTGAGAGAAAATAAGGATAAGGCAAAGATAAAGAGGTAGGAAATTGTGCTTTTCATGGATAAAGTACTTATGTTTTTTCAAAGATAGGATGATAATTAAGAATTGCTGAAATGAGCAGGATTAATTTTTGATTTAGATAAAGCATTGAATTAAATTATTGATTCGTGGCGACACGAACCACGGCACCTGGAATGACAGTGGTGTTGGATGTTATCATTCTACACGAGGAAAATCATCAATACCAATTGCTTTTGTTTGTGATGAGATGAAACCGGGCAGGTCGAATTGATCTGTAGGGTCAGACGGAAACATCTGACGGTTACCTAAATCTGGTTTGTGGCGACACGAACCAGGTCAGGGATGGAGTTGGTAAAAGCCGATACATAGCTAAAAAAAAGCGTCCCGAAAATATCGGAACGCTCACAATATTGATGGTGATATAATAATTAAACTTTATCGTTGGGCGGAAGAAAACCAAGGCCTTACACCCTCCACCTTTTTAACCCTCTACCTCAAAATTACCACATCCTAATCCTGTCTTCTGGTTTTTTATATAGCTTATCTCCAGGTTTAACATCAAACGCTTCATACCAGGCATCCATATTTACGGGAGCACCAATGGTACGGAACGGACCCGGAGAATGTGGATCTGTTTTAATTAACTGAGCAGCACTTTCAGGCAAAATATTACCTCTCCATACCTGTGCCCAAGCCAGGAAGAAACGCTGATCTGGTGTAAAACCATCAATTTTCTCCTTGCTTTGCCCTTGTTTGGTCATTTTGAAAGCCGTGTAAGCCGCATTTAAACCGCCTAAATCACCAATGTTTTCACCCATGGTTAATTTACCAATCACATGAACGGTATCTAAAACGGTGTAAGCATCAAACTGCTCACCCAAAGCTTTGGTTTTGGCATCAAATTTAGCCTTGTCTTCAGCGGTCCACCAGTTTTTTAGGTTACCGGCTGCATCATATTGACTTCCGCTGTCATCAAAACCATGGCTCATTTCGTGACCGATTACCGCGCCTATTCCACCATAATTAACGGCATCATCAGCATTTGGGTCGAAGAAAGGAAACTGTAAAATACCAGCAGGGAAAACAATTTCATTTAAGGTTGGGCTATAGTAAGCATTAACCGTTGGAGGAGTCATTCCAAAGCGTTTACGATCAACTGGTTTGCCTAACTGAGTAACCATCTCATTATACCCCCAAATACTTGCATTTCGTAAATTTTGGAAATAAGTATCCTTATTAATCACTAAACCATCGTAGTTTTTCCACTTTTCAGGATAACCTACTTTTGGCGTAAATGCATTTAACTTAGCCAAGGCCTTTTGTTTGGTTTCAGGACTCATCCACTCCAAACCATTAATCCTGATCTCGAATGCTTTACGCAGGTTCACGATCATCTGGTTCATCCGTTCTTTAGCTTCCGGCTTAAAGTATTTGGCCACATAAAGCTGACCTAATAGTTCGCCAATGGTGCCATCTGTTAAAGATGACATGCGTTGCCAACGCGGTGTTTGTACTTTCTGCCCGGTTTGCGCCTGTGTGAAAGCAAAACTCGCTTTTACAAACGGAGAACTTAAACTAGAAGCAGAACCTTTTAAAATGTTCCATTCCAAATAGGTTTTCCAGTCTTCAACCGGAACTGATTTCAACATTCCATCCAGGCTTGCCATAAACTTAGGCGATGAAACCAGAACGGTATCTTGATTTTTGATTTTGAATTTAGGTAAATAGGTTGCCCAGTTAATGTCTGGTGTTTTTTGGTTCAGTTCGGCAACGGTAAGCTTGTTATAAGTAGCGTAAGGATCGCGCATTTCCAAACGGCTCATCTGCGCTTCAGCAAATTGCTTTTCAATTTTATAAACGGTTGCTGCTTTTTGCCTGGCTTCTTCAGCTGTACTTCCTGTTAAGGTAAATAAAGTAACCATGTAGGTGTTGTAAGCATCGCGGATCTTCACGCTTCGCGCATCATCTTTCAGGTAATAATCACGGTCGGGAAGTGTCGTTCCACCCTGACTAATATTTACCATGTATTTGTTTACATTCTTACGGTCCTGGCCAACGCCCAAACCGAACATTCCGCCACCCAAACCGTTGGTGCGCATGTAAGCTACCTGATCAAGTACATCCTGAACGTTTTTGATTTGCTTAATTTTTGCTAAATCAGCTTTTATTGGTGTATAACCCAATTTTTCGATGGTTGCGCTATCCATGGCGGCTGAATAAAAATCGCCAACCCTACGCTTAACCGACCCTGAAGATGCAGATTTATCGGCAGCTGCGTCTTCCACTAAAGATTTAACGGCATTGATGTTGAAATCGCGAAGTTCGTTAAATGAACCCCAGCGGGTTTCTTTAGCAGGAACCGGATTATTTTTTATCCATGTGCCACTTGCGTAGGTGTAGAAATCGTCGCCTGGCTTAACGGATAAATCCATGTTGGCAGGGTCGATAAATTTTTTTGTTTGTGCATTTGCAGAAAAGCCAGCAGCGACTATACCCAGCGCCGCAAAACATCTTTTCAAATTTTGGTATTTCATTCGCTTAATAAGTTAATAATGATGCGAAATTTATGAAATACTAATTAATACTGGTGTTATATATTAAGAATATTACTTGTTAAACCAGTAGTAGATTTTTGCTAAGCCAAGCCGCCTGATCAAGTTAGATGCTGAAAAAGGAATTTTGATAGATTTCATGATTTTAAATCTTTTATACCACTATTAACATTTTTTAACAAAATTTATTGTGCACTTGTAAAAATTATTGCTATCAAGAATGATTCGGAATAAAGCATATTATTTTCCATAAATTTGAAGTGCTTATCCAATCTCGTAGTTTTTCAAAAACTTTGAAGTATTGGAGATGTTAAGCAAATGATGTCCTAGAATATTGTATAAATGAGCCATTCACACGATAAAGAAGATAGCTGTTGCAGCAGTAAAGTACATTCCGGACCAAAACATACCCATCACCATGATCACGCGCATGAAGAAGGCGACGGACATGATCATGATCATGGAGGAGATCCATCAGCCTTTAAAACTTATTTGCCAGCCATTATAACATTGGTTATGCTCTTGATTGGAATTGCCTTCGATAATGTTTTTAAGGTTCCGGCATTTCACGTCATTCGCCCTTATTGGTATATCGTGGCTTATTTACCGGTTGGTATTCCGGTTTTACGCGAGGTTTGGGAAACATTTAAGGCCAAAGATTTCTTTACCGAATTCTCTCTAATGTCTATCGCTACCATTGGCGCTTTTGCTATTGGCGAGTATCCGGAAGGGGTAACGGTTATGCTTTTCTACACTATTGGTGAGTTATTTCAGATGGCTGCTGTAAACCGTGCTAAAAGAAATATTAAGGCATTGCTTGATGTTCGGGCAGAAGTGGCTCATGTATTTCGCAACGGAAAATATGAAGATATTAATCCTGAACAGGTAGAAATTGGCGAAACGATACAGGTAAAGGCCGGGGAGAAGATCCCTTTAGATGGAGAATTGATCAGTGATAAAAGCAGTTTTAACACTGCTGCTTTAACCGGCGAAAGCAAACCGCGCACGATTAATAAGGGTGAGCCAATTTTGGCCGGGATGCTTAATTTGGATAAAGTAGTCGAAGTTAAAGTTACCAAAGCCTTTGCCGATAGTGCATTGTCGCGCATACTAGAAATGGTTCAAAATGCCACTACACGTAAAGCTAAAACAGAACTTTTTATCCGCAAGTTTGCAAAAATATATACGCCGATTGTTTTCTTTTTGGCCCTTGGGCTGATTACTATTCCAATTTTGGTTTTAGGAAGCGAATATCACTTCCAGACCTGGTTGTATCGTTCGTTGGTTTTCCTGGTTATATCCTGCCCGTGTGCTTTGGTCATTTCAATCCCGTTGGGTTATTTCGGGGGAATTGGTGCGGCATCATCAAATGGCATTCTTTTTAAAGGCTCTAATTTTCTTGATTTAATTACTAGGCTCAACACTGTTGTCATGGATAAAACAGGAACCTTAACAAAAGGTGTTTTTAATGTTCAGAAAGTAGAAAGTAAGATAGATGAAACAGATTTTTTAAACTTATTGACAGCTGTAGAAGCCAAATCTACCCATCCCATTGCTAAGGCTATTGTAGCCTATGCAGGCCAGAAAGAAATTCATCACGCCGAAAACATGGAGGAAATTGCCGGGATGGGTTTAAAGGGCATGGTTAATGGTAGGGAGGTTTTAGCGGGTAATGTTAAACTTTTGGAGAAATTTAATATAAATTTTGATCCCGAAATTGCATCAATTGAAGAAAGTATCGTTGTGGTTGCTATCGACCAGAAATATGTTGGTTATGTTCTAATTGCAGACGAAATAAAAGAAGATGCCGCTGAAGCCATCAAACAACTTCACGAAAACGGAATAAAACAGGTGGTGATGTTAAGTGGTGATAAAACCTCAATCGTTAAAAAAGTAGCCTCAAATTTAGGAATCGACACTTATTTTGGTGATTTATTGCCCGAAGGTAAAGTAGCGAAACTCGAAGAAATTAAAAGCGACAAAAGCAGGGTTGTGGCTTTTGTTGGCGATGGAATTAACGATACACCTGTATTGGCGATCAGCGATATTGGTATAGCTATGGGCGCAATGGGTAGCGATGCTGCTATTGAAACAGCAGATGTAGTGATTCAAACCGATCAGCCTTCTAAAATTGCAACTGCAGTTAAAATAGGCAAGGCCACCAAAAATGTTGTGATCCAAAATATCGTATTGGCATTTGCGGTAAAAGCAATTGTTTTAATTTTAGGTGCGGGAGGAATAGCCACCATGTGGGAGGCTGTTTTTGCCGATGTTGGTGTTGCACTTTTGGCGATTTTAAATGCGGTGAGAATTCAAAAGATTAAGTTTTAATACATTTATACTTTTTACCATTAAGAAAATTGAGATAGTTAAGGAATTGCCTAAAACTTTATGTCCTTAATCTCTTAATGGTAAGTAACAAGTGTTGAAAAATAGAAAGTCGGATTGCTATAAAAATTAGTATATTTGGTTATGTCTGAACCTGTTCCATATCCTGTTTTAAACGATGATGAGCCTGTTAAGCAGTTCAATGAACTTGATGCATCACTAACTTACAGCTATGCCAGCTATTTAAACTGGCTTTTTCCTGAAAGGGTAGAACTGATTAAAGGTAAAATCTTTAAGATGAGTCCTGCACCATCTAGCGTTCATCAGGAAATTGTTGGTAACATATTTCTCAGGCTGGGAAATTTTTTAAAAAAGCAATCTTGTAAAGTTTACATCTCGCCATTTGATGTTCGTTTTCCAAAGGAAAGTCATAATGATAAAGCTGTATTTACCGTTTTACAGCCAGACATTTGTGTGATTTGTGATAGAAATAAAATTGATGCCCGTGGCTGTATTGGTGCGCCTGATTTGGTTGTCGAGGTTTTATCGCCAGGAAATACTAAAACTGAATTACTTCATAAATATCGCGTTTACGAAGAATTTGGCGTTAAGGAGTACTGGGTGGTGAGCCAGAGTGATAAAAGTATTTTGATTTATACCCTGGATGAAATGGGTAAATTTCAGCCCTCGAAAATATTTACCCTAAGCGAAAAAATTACGTCAACTGTATTGCCGGGTTTTGAACTGGCATTAGATGATGTTTTTGAAGATTTATAAATTCATCAATATTTTTGTACTACTACTTTTTTTAGTGACTTGAATTGTGTCTGAACCTGTTCCATATCCTGTTTTAAACGATGATGAGCCTGTTAAGCAGTTCAATGAACTTGATGCATCATTAACTTACAGCTATTCCAGCTATTTAAACTGGCTTTTTCCTGAAAGGGTAGAACTGATTAAAGGTAAAATCTTTAAGATGAGTCCTGCGCCATCAAGTTTTCATCAATTGATTTCGGGTAAAATTTACCGCAGATTAGGTAATTTTCTTGAAAAACATCCTTGTAAGGTTTTTATCTCTCCATTTGACGTGCGTTTTCTAAAAGGAAGTAATGATGATAAAGAAATATTTACTGTTTTACAGCCAGATATTTGCGTAATCTGCGATAGCAATAAAATTGATGCCCGTGGCTGTATAGGTGCGCCTGATATAGTTGTTGAGGTTTTATCGCCAGGAAATACTAAAACTGAATTACTTCATAAATATCGTGTTTATGAAGAATTTGGCGTTAAGGAGTACTGGGTAGTGAGCCAGGGTGATAAAAGTATTTTGATTTATACCCTGGATGAAATGGGTAAATTTCAGCCCTCTAAAATATTTACCCTAAGCGAAAAGATTACGTCAACTGTATTACTAGATTTTGAACTGGCATTGGATGATGTTTTTGAAGATGTAGATTAAGGATTCTATGAAACCAGATGATCAGTCTTGTTTTGTATAGACTAATTTTTAAAAATCTGATTGATATGGTAGCCCAATCTCAAGTCTGGATTGCAGACTAAAGCTAGAGTAAATAAAATGCTGTGCTTTGCTTGCTAAAAACTCGTACTCAATATCTCCTAAATAAATAGATCGATACTTCATCTGTCTTAGTCTTTCGGCTTTCTCTGCTTTAGTCTTTCAGCTTTGCGCTTAATTAGCTATTTTTGGCTTTTATAACAATTTTCATGAGCATTTCCACCAAGTACAATCCTGCAGAAACAGAAGATAAATGGTATAGCTATTGGCTATCTAAAAAGTTTTTCCACTCAGAGCCTGATGAGCGCGAACCTTACACCATCGTCATTCCGCCGCCAAACGTCACGGGTGTACTGCACATGGGGCACATGCTCAATAATACCATTCAGGATGTATTGATCCGTAAAGCCCGTATGCAAGGTAAAAACGCCTGTTGGGTACCTGGAACTGACCATGCTTCTATCGCTACCGAAGCAAAAGTGGTAGCCATGTTAAAGGAGCAGGGAATTGATAAAAAAGATCTTTCGCGTGAAGAATTTTTGAAATATGCCTGGGAGTGGAAAGAAAAATACGGTGGTATTATTTTAGACCAGTTAAAGAAACTAGGGGCAAGTTGCGATTGGGACCGTACCCGTTTCACGATGGAAGAAGATCTTTCTGAAGCAGTGATTGATTCGTTTATCCATTTATATAAAAAAGGATGGATTTACCGCGGAATCCGTATGGTTAACTGGGATCCGGCAGGTAAAACTGCTGTTTCTGACGAAGAAGTGATCCGTAAGGAAGTAAACCAGAAATTATATTACATTAAATACCTGATTGCAGGAACTGACGATCAGTTTTTAACCATTGCAACTACGCGTCCGGAAACGATTATGGCCGATGCGGCGATCTGTATTAATCCGAATGATGAGCGTTTTACGCATTTAAAAGGTAAAAAGGTTTTCGTGCCTTTGGTTAACCACGAAATTCCGGTTATTGAGGATGAATATGTAGATATCGAATTTGGAACGGGTTGTTTAAAAGTTACACCGGCACACGATCTGAACGATTATGAACTGGGAGTTAAGCACAATTTGCCTGTTACTGATATTTTAAATGATGATGGAACGCTAAATGAACTAGCCGTTATCTTAGTAGGTGAAGATAGATTTGTTGCCCGTAAAAAAATTGCCAAAATGCTCGACGAAGCTGGCCATTTAGAGAAAGTAGAGGATTACAAATCGCAGGTAGGTTTTTCTGAACGTACCGATGCCGCTATTGAACCTAAACTGTCCATGCAGTGGTTTGTGAAGATGAAAGAAATGGCTCAGCCAGCACTGGATGATGTTTTGAATGGTGAGGTAAACCTGATTCCGAATAAATTTGAAAACACCTACCGCCACTGGATGGAAAATGTGCGCGATTGGAACATCAGCCGTCAGTTATGGTGGGGGCAAAGAATCCCGGCTTGGTATGATGATAAAGGAAATTGGGTAGTAGCCAAAACCAAAGATGAGGCATTAGAAGAATTCTGGAGGAAAAAACATCTGGATGAAAACGGTACTGAAGCTGAAAAAGCTGGATTTAAACATCAGTTGGAGCCATTTTTAAGGCAGGATGATGATGTAATGGATACGTGGTTTTCTTCATGGTTATGGCCAATTTCGGTTTTCGATGGCTTTAAAAATCCTGAAAATAAAGACATCAACTATTATTACCCCACCAATGATTTGGTTACCGCGCCTGAAATTTTATTTTTCTGGGTAGCCCGTATGATTATGGCCGGACACGAGTTTATGGGTAAAAAGCCATTTACGAATGTATATTTAACCGGTATTGTACGCGATAAATTAGGCCGTAAAATGTCTAAATCGCTGGGCAACTCACCTGATCCGATCGGATTAATTGAAAAATATGGTGCTGATGCAGTACGTGTAGGGATGTTAATGTCTTCACCTGCTGGTAACGATTTAATGTTCGATGAAAGTTATTGTGAGCAAGGCCGTAATTTCGCCAGTAAAATCTGGAATGCTTTCCGTTTGGTAAAAGGATGGGAAGTGGATGAAAAACTGACCAACCCTAACACTCAGGCTATTTCCTGGTTCGAAAACCGCTTTAATGAGGCCTTGGTAGAAATTGAAGCCAACTTTAAGCAATATCGACTGTCTGAAGCATTAACGATTACTTATAAGTTGGTTTGGGAGGATTTCTGTGCATGGTATTTAGAAATGGTTAAACCTGCTTATCAACAGCCAATTGATGCGGAGAGTTATCAAGCTACGATTAAATTCTTTGAGAATATCATCAAGTTATTGCATCCGAATATGCCTTTTATTACCGAAGAGTTATGGCATGATGATCTGTTCGGCGATCGCGCAGAAATGGATTGTTGTATTGTGGCCGAATTTCCGAAAGGCGGGCCTTTTGATGAGCAGTTATTAAAAGATGCCGAGGTAATTAAGACTGTTGTAGCCGAAATCAGAAATGTGCGGAACCAGAAACAGATTTCGCCTAAAGAAGCGTTGCCATTAAGCATTAAGGTAAATTCTGATGTTGATTATAACAAATGGTTAAACATCGTTTTCAAACTGGCTAATGTATCTGAAGCGGAGATTGTAAATGATAAAATTGTTGGTGCAACAGCTTTTATGGCAGGTAAAGATGAATTCTTTATTCCATTAACCGAAAACGTTGATGTAGAAGCAGAACGTGAGCGTTTAAATGCTGATTTAATCTATCTTCAAGGTTTCCTGAAGTCGGTTGATGCCAAGTTGAGCAATGAACGTTTTGTACAGAATGCCAAACCCGAGATTATTGCCAACGAACGCAACAAAAAAGCAGATGCTGAGGCAAAAATCAAAATTATTGAAGAAAGTTTAGCGGTTTTAGGCTAATAACAATCTCACAGACCTATAAGGTTTTCAAAACCTTATAGGTGTTAAATAATCCCTTTAGATTTTTTCTAAAGGGATTTTCTTTATACTCCCATTTTCCGTTATACACCTCCATCTCCCTTCCTTTCTAAATTGTTACCAAAGCTCCGCCCATTTTTAAACTTAAAATCCTAATTTGGATGCTGTTAAACACACTATAAATCGTTTAACATGAAACCTATCTAACCTTATTTAAACCGTTGTATTCTATGGAAAATTCCAGAAGAAAATTTATTAAACAATCAGCAGTATTTGCAGCAGCAACCTATGCCGGTACCATGGGCATGAGCGCCAAAAGTTATGGACGCATCATCGGTGCAAATGATCGGGTACGTGTTGGTGTTGTTGGATTTTCTGATCGCTTTAAAGACACCCTTTTGCCTTGTTTCCTGAACCACAACAAGGAACTGAACTTCGATATTGTAGGTCTATCCGATCTTTGGAACTATCGCAGAGATTTAGGAATCGCGCATTTAAAAGGAAAATTTGGGCATGATATTAAAGCTTGCCGTAATAACGATGAGCTTTATGCTACAAAAGATCTTGATGCCGTGATCATCAGTACAGCCGATTTTCAGCACGCGCTACATACCGTTGAAGCCGTAAAAGCCAATTGTGATGCCTATGTAGAAAAGCCTTTTGCCGAGACCATGGATGATGCCAAGGCTGCATTTAAAGCTGTGAAAGCCAGCAAACAGATTGTGCAGATTGGCTCGCAAAGAAGAAGTGGAGAAAATTACATCAATGCTGCAAAATTTATACAAGATGGTAAATTTGGACCAATCACCGCAGTAGATCTGGTCTGGAATGTAAACCAGCCAGGCAGATGGCGCAGACCAGATTTAGTAGCTAAACTAAAGGAAGAAGATATTGATTGGAAACGGTTTTTGTTAAATCGCCCTAACGAGGCTTTTGACCCAAGAAAATATCTGGAATATAGATTATTCTGGCCCTATTCATCAGGCATGCCCGGACAATGGATGAGCCACCAGATTGATACAGTACATTGGTTTACCAATTTAAAACATCCGCGGAGTGTAGTCGCAAACGGAGGTATTTACACCTGGAAAGATGGACGTAGAAACTGGGATTCGATGGTTGCCGTATTCGATTATGGTCAGCCGGATACTACCGATGGTTTCCAGGTTACTTTTACTTCCAGAATGCAGAATAGTGTGGGCGATGTAGGCGAGGTGTATTACTCTAACGGTGGCGAACTCAACCTGATGACCAATAAAGTATCACCAAAAGGGGGATTAAGGGAAAAAGAAGCTGCAGCCATGGGATTGAAAGCCAATCTTTTGCCTGAATTTGATTTAAGTAAAACCGAAATTAAAGCCGCAACCGGTGCCAATATGGGCGGTGACGCCTTAACCTCTGGCCACATGCGCAACTGGATGGAATGTGTGCGCAGCCGTAAAACACCGAATGCCCCTGTCGAAGCCGGTTATTCGCATTCTATTGCCAACATCATGACCAATGCTGCGGTGCGTACCGGTGCAAAAGCAGTTTTCGATGAAGGTAAACAAGAAGTAATCGCAAACGGAAAAGTATTCAAGTATTAAAATAAAAATATCGTCATTGCGAGGTACATAGTCATCTATTTAGCAAAAAGATGGTTTCATCATTCTTCCCCGCAATGACTGCAAGAAAAACTTATCATGTTAAATTTTAAAAAATATAGTATTCTGGCGCTTTCGCTAATCAGTTTATCAGTTGCTGCCCAAAAAGCAAAACCATTGTTTGATGGTAAAACGCTAACGGGTTGGAAAGCCGTTGCAGGTGTTGCTCCATACCAGGTGGAAGATGGAATGATCGTGGGAACGATGACCAAAGGCACACCCAATTCATTTTTGATTACCGAAAAAGAATATGGCGATTTTATTTTAGAACTGGATGTAAAACTGGAAGGGGAAACGACCAATTCTGGCATCCAGACCCGTAGCCATATTAAACCCGAAGGGAACGGTGGTAAAGGGCTGGTTTTTGGCCGGCAGGTAGAAATAGACCCTACACCAAGAGCATGGACAGGCGGAATTTATGATGAAGCCAGAAGGTTATGGCTTTATCCTTTAGAGCTTAACCCATCGGCCAGGCCATTGTACAAAAAGAATGAATTTAACCATTACAGGATAGAATGTATCGGTAATGAAACCAAAACCTGGGTAAACGGAACGCCCGTTGCTTATGTAATAGATACCTTGGATAAATCTGGCTTTATTGGTTTGCAGGTTCATGGTATTGGCAATAATCTTGATAATGATGGTAAGAAAGTTTATTTTAAAAATATTAATATCCAAACAGAAGGCTTAAAAGCCAAAGCTTTTTCAAAAGGTATTTACACAGTTAACTTAACGCCAAATGCCTTATCTGCTTATGAAAAATCGGAAGGGTATAAACTGTTATTTGATGGTAAAAGCAATGCAGGCTGGGTTGGTGCCTATAAAACTGCTTTCCCGGCCAAAGGATGGAAAATTGCCGATGGTATCATCAGCGTTGAACCTTCGGGCGGTGCAGAATCGACCAATGGAGGCGATATTGTAACCAAGGATGAATACGCTGCTTTTGATTTATCGTTCGAGTTTAAGCTGACACCGGGAGCCAATAGCGGGGTGAAATATTTTGTTACCCTGAGCGAGAATAACAAGGGTTCGGCCATTGGCCTGGAATACCAGGTTTTAGATGACGAATTACACCCTGATGCAAAATTGGGCAGAGATGGAAACCGAACGCTGGCATCTTTATACGATTTAATGACTTCGAAAAAAGAAGCCCGTTATCTACGGCCAATCGGCAGCTGGAACAATGGCCGTGTGGTGGTTTATCCTAATAATAAGGTAGAACACTATTTAAATGGAGTTAAAGTGTTAGAATATACGCGTGGATCAGAAGAGTTTAAAAAACTGGTTGCCATTAGTAAATATAAAGACTGGAAAAATTTTGGTGAAGCGCCGAAAGGACATATCCTTCTACAAGACCATGGCAATAAAGTAGATTTCAGGACGATTAAAATCAAGACTTTATAACCCGAGTTCGATTAATATTTATATTTTTTGATTAGTTTTTAGCCTCCTTTTCTAACGCGATCGTCATGCTGAATTTATTTCAGCATCTTTCTTGTTAGATAGACCCTGAAATAAATTCAGGGTGACGACCGTGAGTTAAAAGTACCCGCAGAGGACTTTTTTAAGCCAATATTAATGATCGAGTTCAAGTTATCTGTGCGAATCTGTAGTCAAATATATTTACGATTAAAAAAATAAAATATTAACATATCATGCATCGTCGATCCTTTGTTAAAACATCAGCTCTAGTGGGCTCCGGTTTGCTTTTCGGCAGTCAGGCCTTCGCCAGTTTAATAGCCGATGAAATCATTAATGTGGCCATGATTGGTTGTGGCGATCGCGGAAAAGGCGTTTTGTCGGTAATTAAGTCTATGCCTGCAAAATATAAAATTAAAGCTTATTGCGATCTCCTCGATTTCAGACTTAAGGAAGCTGAAAAATATGTTCCTGCTGAAGCCAAAGCCGTAAAAGATTACCAGAAAGTTTTAGACGATAAAACAATCGACGCGGTTTTTATCGCTACACCTTTAAGTGAGCATTTCCGCATTGCAAAAGATGCCGTGCTGGCCGGTAAACATGTGTACGTAGAAAAAACCATGACTTACGATATTACCGAGGCACTTGAGCTTAAAAAGCTTGTTAAACAACACCCTAATCAGGTTTTTCAGGTGGGTTATCAATACCGTTATTCGCCATTGTACTTTAAGGTAAAAGAGATGATCCAGAGTGGTTACTTGGGTAAGGTTAGCCAGATCGATTGTCGTTGGGACCGTAATGGCAATTGGCGCAGGGCTGTTCCAGATCCTGCTTTGGAAAGAAAAATCAACTGGAGGATGTACAAAGAATATTCCGGCGGATTAGCTGCCGAACTACTCTCGCACCAGATCGATTTTATCAACTGGGCCTTCGAAACTCAACCCAATGAAATTATGGGATCGGGAGGGATAGATGTTTTTAAAGATGGTAGGGAAACTTATGATAACATTCAGGCCGTATTACGTTATCAGGAAAAGGGCATGATTGGTAACTTCGGGGCCACTTGTGGCAATGCCCATGATGGTTACCTATTTAAAATAAAAGGTACAAAGGGCTCGGTTTCTTTGCTGACCAATACTGGTTTATTTTACCCTGAAGAACGTACCAAAAAAGAATTGGATATTGTGGATGGTGTAACCGGGGCGACAAAAATTGTGGTCAATAAAGACGGTGGAATCCCGATTTTAGATAAAGCCACTATAGATGGAACAAATTATGCGCTTGATGAATTTTATATCTCGATTGCCACTAAGAAAGAACCCGCGTCCAACATCAATACCGGGACCCAGGCGGCTATATGTGTAGCCATGTGTAACGAGGCGATTTATAGCGGTACTAAACAGGTTTGGAAGAAAGAGTATAGTATTTAATAATTGTCATCTGTTCCATCCGGAAAATATCGTCATTTCGAGCGGAGTGCAACGTAGTCGAGAACCCGAAGGCTCAGCGAAGCTAAATCTGTCAGGGTAGATATCTCCCCGCCTGTACGGGCAGGCATTCCGCTGCGCTTCAGTCGAGATGAAGGATTTTCTTTAGGTAGAATCGTCATTCCCTTGAAAAAGGGAATCTTAAGCGAAATAAAGTTATAGTGTCGTAGGTCCAACCATTTGAACCCAGCTAGGGCATCGATTCTCAGTCAGGCTGGGAATGACGGATTTTATTCTCCGGTTTTTAATAATTTAAACTACAGCTCCAAATATTCCGGCATTTCTTCTACAAATTTAAAGCTGCCTTTTTTCGTATCCATCTTTGCGTAAACATGCTGCAAACCGTTAGTTAGCACAATCCACCTGGCCTGGTGAATCGAATTATAACGAGAGGCCTGCTCAAAAACCGATGGTGTAATTTTTACCTTTGGTGCCTTACATTCAATGAGCATCAGCTTTTCACCAGCAGTATTGTAAACCAAAATATCACTTCGTTTTTGCAGTTGGTTTAACACCAAACCACCTTCAATCTGAATTAATGTACGCGGAAATTTCTTTTCTAAAATCAAATGCTGTATTAAATGTTGACGAACCCATTCCTCGGGCGTAAGCACCAGGTGTTTCTTCCTCAACTCGTCGAAAATAAAAACCACACCATCTTTTTTGGTAATTTTAAATGGGTACGGAGGAAGGTTAAGCGGGGTAGGAGTGAACATTTCAGTTTTCAGTTGGCAGTTTTCAGTTGGCAGCTTTTAGTTGGCAGTTTTCGGTTTTCAGTTTGCAGTTTGCAATTTGCAATCGGCAGTTTACAATTAACAATATAGCATATAACAATATCAATTTTTGCAGCTTCAAAGTTAGTTAATTTTGTGCTATGCGATGAAGTCTCTAATCTAATGTCTCAAATCTAATATCTACTTTTTCAAATCCAGTCTCAAATCTCACATCTATCCTCTCACATCTCTTAATTTATAAACATTTACCAAATCCTTAAACCTAAATTGTAATTTTACAGGCAATGACTGCTGCCGAAATTATTAAAGATATCAAAGCCCGAAAGTTCAAGCCTGTGTATTTACTACATGGTGAGGAATCTTACTATATCGATCAGATAACCGATTATATTGAAGATAAACTGCTGAACGATGCTGAAAAAGGTTTCAACCAAACCGTTTTGTATGGAAAAGATACCGATATGGCGACGGTTTTGGGTGCTGCAAAGCGTTATCCCATGATGTCTGATTATCAGGTAGTCATTGTTAAAGAAGCGCAGGATTTAAAGTGGGGTAAGGAAGACAGTTCAAAAGAAGGAGAATTTGTACTCAACTACTTCGAAAAACCGCTTCCCAGTACCATTCTGGTGCTGGCTTATAAATATGCCAACTTTGATAAACGTAAAAAAATCTATAAAGCCATCAATAAAAGCGGACTGATTTTTCAGTCAGATCCTGTTCGCGATTATAAGCTGGTACCCTGGATTGAAGAATTTGTAAAAGATAAAGGTTACAAGATCGATCAGCAAGCATCAGCGTTAATGGCTGAGTATTTAGGCACAGATCTTTCCAAAATTGCCAACGAGATCGAAAAATTGATGCTGAATGTTTCTAAAGAAGTAACCATCAATACCGATCTGGTTCAGAAAAACATCGGCATTAGTAAAGAATATAACGTTTTCGAATTACAGAAAGCACTGGCCATCAGAGATGTGTTAAAATGTAATAAAATTATCAATTACTTCGCCAGCAACCCAAAAGCCAATCCAACCGTAATGGTTTTGGCCAATTTAGGTGGTTATTTTACTAAACTCCTCAAATATCATTATATCCCGAATAAAGCCGATGCGGCATCAGCTTTGGGCGTACCCCCATTTTTCATTAAAGATTATGAGGTAGCGGCCAGAAATTACAATACAGGCAAAGTTTTCCAGGTAATCGGTTTACTTCGCGAATACGATTTAAAAAGTAAAGGATTAGATAGTACCGGGAATGTTGATGATGGAGAACTCTTGAAAGAACTGGTGTTTAAGATTGTTCATTAAGCATCACGAACCAATTCTTTAATCATTACTCAAGCATACCAGGGAATCCTATGTGCTAAATCTTGGTAACAGACCTTTGCTTTTTCTGCTCACTGCCAGGTGGTGAATTTGCCCTTACCTAAAAAGTAAAACCTAGTTATTTATTAAGTTAAATTTATACGTTTATAGTAAAAGGTTTTACTAGTTTATGGTCTGGTTATGCTATCGTTTGTCTTATTTAAATTTAACATTAATTAGCTGTAAATTAACTTATTGGGTGTTTTGTGAAGGATTGTTTTTGTAAACTGATCTGCTAATGATATATTTGTTATGCAACCGATTGTTTTGTTGCGCTTTAACCAAATCAAAATTATGATCTACAAACGAATGATGTGCTGCCTGGCACTCCTAACCAGCTGCGCAACTTATTCTATGGCACAAAATGCCAATCCTTACCTCATCAATGCAACAACCAAACCTTATTTATTGCGAAGCTTCCTGATGTTTGAAGGGAAAAAACGTACCCATGTCATTTCTGTAGGTACGCCAGAAAAGGTAAATTACGCTTACGATTTAAAACAGGGGGCTTTGCTGGAGGTATGGCGTGGAGATTTTATAGATGCCAGAGAAATGTGGGAAGATAGGGGAGAACCTCAATTAGCTAAACCTTTAGGTACGGTTCTACCACTTTCTTCAGCACAAGCCCTTGCATCACTTGCAGACAAGGATGCCGCATGGCCAGATTCTATTGCTTTTGACGATCTGCAAACCCAGGGCTACATTTTAGATAAAAGCAAAATGCCTACGTTTTTATATACGGCTAACGGTGCCGATGTAAGCGATAAAATAAGCGTTTTAGATGGTGGAGCAGGACTCAGTCGTACCATTATTATCAAAAATAGCCAGCAACCACTTTATTGTCGTATTGCAGTTGGGGCAAATATCGAGGCACATAAAAGCAATAGTTATATTGTTGGCGAAAAAGCCTATACCATAAAAGTAGCTGATGGTGCAAAAGCTTTCATCAGGAAAACCCAAAAGGGTAAAGAACTGCTGGTACAACTGGTTAATGCTACCGATTCGTTAACCTATTCCATCACCTGGTAATCAAGACATGAAAAAATCAACATACTTATTGTCTCTTTTGTTGCTGGGCACTGGTCTGGTAACAGTTAAAGCACAAACACAAACTGAAAAACAAATTTATCCTATCGTAACCGTTCCCATTCCAAAGGAAATCGCACTTGAAGTGGGGGGAATGACTTTCTTACCTAACGATGAGCTGGCAGTAGCTACCCGTAAAGGCGAAGTTTGGATAATCACCAATCCGTATATCAAAGACGGACAACAGCCCAAATATCGTTTATTTGCGCATGGCATGCACGAAATATTAGGCTTAAATTACATCAAAGGAGATATTTACCTTACGCAACGCGCTGAAATTACAAGGCTACGCGATCTTGATGGAGATGGCGAAGCTGATGAATACCGCACGATGTATTCGTGGCCTTTATCGGGCAATTACCACGAATATGCATATGGTCCGATGTTGGATAAAGATGGCAACATGGTAGTTACACTTAATTTGGGCTGGATTGGTTACGGCGCCAGTTTATCTAAATGGCATGGCTGGATGCTTAAATTTACACCTGATTTTAAGTTAAAACCTTTCGCAACCGGTTTCCGATCGCCTGCAGCAATGGCCCTGAATAACGACGGTGAAATATTTTATGCCGAAAACCAGGGCGACTGGGTAGGCTCGGGCAGCATTACCCACGTAGAAGAAGGCGATTTTGTAGGTAATCCTGCCGGCTTAATATGGTCAGATGAGCCTGGCTCACCGGTTAAGCTTCACAAAAAGGATGTTCCTGATACCGGAGAACCTGAATTCGAGGTGGCCAAAAGAGTGCCTGGATTAAAAACGCCTGCAGTATGGATTCCGCATTCCATTATGGGCAACTCCACATCGGGTATTCTTAATTATACTGATAATGGGAATATGGGGCCTTTTAAAGGGCAGCTTTTTGTGGGCGACCAATCGCAAAGTAATATCAACAGGGTATTTTTAGAAAAAGTTAAAGGAGTGTATCAGGGTGTGGTATTTCCATTCCGCAGGGGATTTTCTTCGGGTATCCTCAGGATGAACTGGGGATCGGATGGCAGTATGCTGGTGGGGATGACTTCGAGAGGATGGTCATCGACAGGCAAAGCCGAGTATGGACTGCAGCGTTTAACCTGGTCGGGTATTATGCCCTTTGAGGTGCAAACGGTAAAGGCCCAGCCCGATGGTTTCGAGGTGGAGTTTACCATGCCCGTTGATGAAAAAACAGCCCGCGATGCCGGTGCTTATCAACTTTCTACTTTTACTTATAAATACCACCACATTTATGGTAGTCCGGTAATTAATCAATCGGCGCGTAGTATTAAAGCGATAGTGGTTTCTCCTGATCATAAAAAGGTACGGTTGGTATTGGATAGTTTGAAAGAAGGCTACATCCACGAAATCAAAATGGAAGGATTGCGGGCTGAAAATGGCAGTATCCCTTTGTTGCACAATTACGGATATTATACCATGAACAAAATTCCGGATGGAGAAAAGCTGGCGCTAACTGACGAAAATAAACCGACAGGCAACGCTCAGGCGGCACACCATATGGAAGGTATGGATCATCACCAAATGGGCAATATGCCTGCAGCGGGTGGCGCGGTTAAAGGCAATACTGATGTGACAAAACATGTTACGCAACAGCCCGAAACCTGGACTAAAGGACCAGATAAAACGATTGTGCTCGGCACCAAGCCAGGTTTGAAATTCGACATCACCAATATTACCCTAAAGGCTGGTACCAAAGTAAAACTAACCTTTAAAAATGTTGATGATATGTTGCACAATTTCGTGCTCACTGCGCCGGCATCAGGTAATGCAGTAGGAGAAATGGCCTTGAAAATGGGTCTTGATGGCGAAAAGTATGATTTTGTTCCGGCATCACCTAATGTATTGGCTTATACTTCATTGTTACAGCCCGGAAAATCAGATACGGTTTATTTTACCGTGCCTAACAAACCTGGTGTATATCCTTTTATTTGTACCTATCCGGGTCATTATATGGTGATGAAAGGGCAGATTAAGGTGGTGAAATAATATTGCTAAGAGAAAAGAGGCTTACTCATTCGCTTGAGTGAGCCGTTTTAATTTAATGCGAAACAGAATCCACTATTGCGGTCGTCATTCTTGCGCACGCGGGATCCACGAAGTGCTCAGCGAAGCTAATCTTAAAACGTTTGCATTAAGATCCCCAATCAAGTTGGGGATGACGATCTTTCGTGGGATATTATCTAAAAAATTTAGCTGTAAATCCCGCTCTCCCGTAGCGCTAAGTATAGCATCTCTATGGATACAAGAATAAATTGAGTTTACAAACTCAATTAACGAGTCACAGACTCTTTTCTATTATTAATCAGTAGAGCCCTTCGAAACGCTATGGACAGACACGAACAAATTGTATTTCTGCTGCCCGTACCAAAAACTACAAAGCTCTTTTTTTGCCCATTTCACCATATTTTTTTATATTAGGTTAATCAAAAGTGATGATAACTCAAATCAATCCGTCTGATTAAAAATCTCCAAGAAAAATATTCCAAAGTCCACCTTTACGCCACATTTACCCCACGTTTATGCCACCTTCCGGCCAGGCTTGCCTTACCCCTGCATGCACACTGCTTAACCCTTGCTTTGGTTGAGTGATGCTGCTGTTGGAGATCAGGTAGGTCAAAGATTTGACTCGCTTTAGATCGACAGGTCAATAATAGCGGAATAAAAGGTAAAGTGGAGGTTATCTTAAAGTATTGTTGGGGTATAACGGTGTCGGAGCGAACCAGGTTGAAGAAACAATAAACGGCGGTCCGGATTTTTATTCCGCGCTGTGTAGCTTTAAGCATAGCGTTACTATGGATATAAGAATTAAATTAAGTTTATAAACTCAATTAAAATGGGTCACAGACTCTTCTATTATTAATCCGTAGCGTCCTTCGGAACGCTACGGACAGACTCTAGGGTCGTCATTTCGAGCGGAGTGTAACGCAGTCGAGAAATCTGTCTAGATAGATCTCTCCACTTCGCGTTGCTCCGGTCGATGACGACCATTCTATTGGAGTCTGTCAATGATATAGGTTAGAATTTTTCAAATACATCGGCGTGTTGATGACAGATATACAAGGGACGTCACGACCGCAGTGCCTGCCCGTACAGGCGGAGAGAAATCTTTTAACATAGTTTAAGGATTTATTGCAATTCCAGTTCAAAGATTTCTCCATTTCGCTGCGCTTCAGTCGAAATGACGGGGATTTTGTAAATCTTTCATTGACAGCGTAGTCGAAGACATCTTTGCTATTTATCCCTCAACTTAATGAAATTGGGCTTCCATCAGGATGTAAATATCACCAGATCAACTATTTTTTCTGGCCTGATACCATGATAAACGGTTTGTTGATTTCCTTTCCGTTTTGATCCATGATCGTTTCTGTCATTTTCTTTACTTCAATTTTTGTAAATCCCGATTGCTTGAAAAGGCTTTTAACTTCATTAATTTCATAAAATGTAAAATCAAACTGTGTCCAGGGCAGGTGGGCGCCAAAGTTTTTTTCAACAAAGGCAAGGTTCATTTTTCCGCCTGATTTTAATACTCGGTAGCTTTCAGATAGATATTTTAAAGGATCCGGCCAGAAATAAATGGTATTGGCTGTAAAACACCAATCGAAGAAATTGTCCTGTAAATCGAACTCATTATCTGTTATTTTAGCAAAATCTACCGTATTGCCATTGGTTTTATAAGTGGAAAGCTCATTTTTTATTCCGGTTTCTGCAAGATAAGTACCCGTATAGTTAATATTCCTTGCTTTTTGGAACAGATAGGAGAGGTGTTCGGTGTCTATAGGACCGATTTCCAGTACATTTTCTTTCTTTTTTAAAGGTAAATCTTGTAAAAGTTTAAAAATTAGCGTGTTTTTTGGTGGGAGAACGTCAGTTTTTAATTTTAGGGTTAAGGTGTTTTGGTCTTCTTGCTCGTCCATAATAAAACGTTTAATCTCTTGCGGTATTTCGCAATTTGTGCAAAATTGAAAAATAGCTGTTTTACACTTTTACATCAAAAGGATTTTCTTTTGCAAAAAATAGAATTGTGGATAATCCCTTCATGTTATTTCGGCTTTTTTTGTGATCATTGCGCTTATGGGAATCAATGTTGGTAAGAATTATGGTGCCTGGAAAAACGTAGGGGGTAGCTTTGATGATCTTCGTGTTGAGAACGGATTGGTTACAAAAAAAAAGAATAAATACAGTTTTTCTTTTAGCGATGCCGAATTTATACAGATCAATATTCCTGGCATTTACATGGTGTACGGCGATATCCTGTTTAAACAGCAGCAGATGTACTTTAGCCCAACCAATGAAGTACCTGATATGATTAAGATGCGTTTTACGCTTTCTGGCAGTGGTACTATTTTTAACCGCATAAACAAGCAGCAATACATCTTTAATTCCAACCAACAAAACATCATTTACATGCCTGAGTTGGATGGTACAGGCCAATATGATACGGGCCAATGTTATCGCTTTTTTGAGGTTCATTTTGCTAAAGAAAAGTTTTTGCAACTGGCAGAGCACTCTACCAAAGCATTACAGGTTTTGGCGGATCATATTGATACCGGATATTACATGCAGCTGGGCGACCATAACCTGCCTATTTCATGGCCTATGCAGCACTGCATCAGAGATATTCTCGATTGTGATTATCCTGAAGGATTGAAGCATCTGTTTATCGAGTCGAAATGTATTGAGTTACTGGTACTCCAGGCCGAAGCTTTTGAACGGAGCATTTCCCAAAAACAGCCAGCTGCTTTATCTTCTAATTATGATCGTGAATGCATTTATCAGGCCAGAGATTACCTGATCCAGAATATCCACCAGCCACCATCGGTTGCAGAACTGGCTAAAATATGCGGCATTAATGAATTTAAACTTAAACAAGGCTTTAAAGGGGTGTTTGATAACAGCATATTCGGTTACCTGAGTGATTACAGGCTTAACCATGCAAAAGAGCTACTACTGGATGGTATTTCCATAAAATCTGTCGCCTTTATGCTCGGTTATTCTTCTGTACAACACTTTAGCAACGCCTTTAGAAAGAAATTTGCGGTAACACCGGGTAAGTTGAAAGGTTAAGATTGGTGTTGATTAATACGGTATATTGTGGTTCTTCTCCCGCTCTATGCTGCGGGGCATGGTAGTTTTTCGCAGTTGTTTGCTTTTTTAATTGTGCTCAAGAATGCTGCGCATTTTGTCGCGCCAAAGTACCCAAAGCGCTTTGTCAATCCGGCAAGGGGCCTTTTACACAAACCCAATACACATCAAAAAAACAGCGGCACTTTGTTTAATCAGGTGTGTTGGCTAGTTTCTTTGGTCTGATTGAGCCCTTTGGGGTTTGTTAGTTAAGGGTAGGTTAAAGTTTTTGCAAACATGAACCACAAAACCACTGCGTTTGAGGTTTGATGGTGCCATTTGTGCTGTTGTGCTACTGTTTTTTTGATTCTTCTGGCCCTTGGGATTGACGGGCGTGCTTCGGTAGGGGCTGTGCTATTTCAAAGCAAGTTAGCATAATGCCTAAACTTTCCTTAAAATAAAATTCTCCTCCGCTCTGTCCGTAGCGTCTCTACGGATACAAGAATAATATTGAGTTTATAAACTCAATTAAAACGAGTCACAGACTCTTTCCTATTATTAATCCGTAGAGCCCTTCGGAACTCTATGGACAGACACGTATAATCTTTTTTGCGCTTCGCTCATTTATAAGAATTTTTCTGCTATTCAAAGTGATAAGGATAGTTGATTTCTTTCAGATCAGTTTCAAGTTGTTGCCAATCTCCCAGTTCCTCAACAATTGATAAAACCATTTCTTTCGTAAGTGTTTGTCCATTATAAATTTTTGATACGGTTTCAAGAGGGATTCCACTTTCTTTGTAACTTCCTTCAAAATAATCTGTTGCCCAATCCACATAAGTCTGAGGATTTCCATCAAATATGCTCAACATTTCTTCTGAATGATCTTCAATATTTTCAAGTTGGCCAACTTGCCAGTTTTTAGGTTCAGTGGTCCATATGCAAAATGTAGTACCGAGTGATGCCACGGGCTCTCCATAAATAAATTCATTAAAAATTGAAGGCAAATCTGCGGTCAATTTAGTCTTATCCTGTTGTTTATATTCATGTGCAAAGCCATTTATTACACAGCCATTGTCTAGAAATAGTATATGCATTTCTTCACCTGAACCATTTCGCATTTGCAAACACTGTTCATTGGTATCCCATTCTGAATTAAATGAATAATAGCGGTACTGCCATTCCTGACAGATTATTGCGTCTAAAACTGAAATGGCTTTACAAATAGCTTCCAGTGTTTTTCTGTCTGGAAGTAAACTGAGATTTTTTGTTGAGATCATTTGTGCAGTTTTATGGTTTTAGTATTGCGATAAATGAGACGTGATGTTTTATTTTTAGGTATTTAACCTGCTTTTTTTATACTCATCGATTATGAGCCATTTCACCTCGTGATCATTGTTGTATTTGAATTTGGTAGAGCCACAAGTACTACAAGCCCAAACTCTGTATCTGAAAGGTCTTCTGAGTTGAAATTTATCCCTAATGATTAAGATATCAAGCTTTTTGCATCGCTCACAATAACACTTATTTCTTAATTCTTGTGGAATTTTTAAATCTTCCATTATGGCAAAAATCCTAAACTCTTCAAATATCAATTCGTTTGCATTTTCGATAGTTAGGCCAGAATTATATATCGTCTTATTCTCATACTTTAGGTATTCCAGGTCTTCATTTATTTCGTAAAAGGCGATGTATTTACTGTCAAATCTGCTTGCTGAAATTATTTTATTCATTTGTTGAAAAGCATATTCAATACTGATCTTTTTATCTATCGCGCTATTGATAATCGCCAGTGCATATTTTTCAAACAACTCATCTTCTGTTTTCGCAACGTTTAACTTTAAATCTGTAATAGTTTTCCAAAAATAATATTCACGCTCTTCTGTCGAATCGAAGTCTAAGCCTGCAAGAATAAATAAATTCTCGTTTTCGTAACCCAACTCTAAAACATTAACTGCCCATGTTACCAGTTTCTTACTATCAAATTGAGATAAGGCTCTGTCTGCTAGAACTTCGAGGGTTAGTTCGTCGATTGTCATTTGGAAAGATTAGGAATAATTTTACTTTTTTTGAATAGATTCTAATCAAAATTTAGCATTACAAACTATTAAGGCAATTTTTTAGTACCCCCGCTAGCCTAGAAAATAATACCTGTGCTAGTAATGACTAGTAAGGGCGTAAGATCCAAATCAGATTTGATTCGTTTATCTTTAAAATCAATAGGCGAATTCGAGTCTGTTTTTTACATGTTTACTTTCTTCCAGCCTTAATTTTTGATTGGTAATGATATCGTGCTCTTTATCTTTTTGCAAAACTTTAAACCAGCTGATTGCAGGAATCATGCCTCCTGAATGTAATTCGAGTCTGATCACAAATTCATCTTTGGGCTTTCGGTGATTGTTAATATACTGGCTGAGTACAGCAGGGGTAACATCGACCTCAATAGCGAACTGTTTGTCTTTTTTATCTTGTCTATTAACGTATTCATTTAGAAAATAACCGAAGTTAAATGCTTTATGATATTGGCTGCTACCGATATAGTCTTCAAGCTGGAACTTAAGCTGTAGCAGTCTATTGTACATTTTTTCATTCTCACTTTTGTTCTCGAACTGTTTTCTCCTATTTATCCAAAAGTCCTTTTCCGCATCTTTTTCCTGAGCATTTTGTAGCTCTTCTGAAGGAAATATATAGGCATCTGCAAGTTCCTGATCGGTAAATTTTGAAAACGTTAACTCCTGGATTTCTTTTCTGTTCTTATTAGTTTTCATAATATTCCTTTATCAATTTTATTGAATTTGTTCCTTCCGTTACCAGGTATAGTTTAGTTGACTGTAATCCATATCTTTTGATATAATGGGTTTCCAGTTTAGTTTTAGGTTTGAGGCATACAAAGCCGTGATAACCCAGTTTAAAAGATTCTCTACAGGCATAGGAAATCAGGCAACCTGCAATCCTGCTATAAATTTTGTCAGGACCTACATTTTCATGTGATGAGGCGAGAAGTCTGATCTCTAATGCGTAATCGTCAGGTCTTTGTGCTATTGATAACATGCCTATTGGTTCTGCGGAGTCTTCTAACGTTAGTTTGTAAACACTAAAGTGCTTCTCTTTGTTCCAGTTGAAAGCAAACCGTTTTGTTTTATTGATCTGCGCAATCTCGGCTGCATCAATTTGGCTGACGATTACAGTATGTTTTTGACCTGTGCTTTCATTTATTACATACATTGTTATTTCAAATATACCAAAAAGTTTACTTGAAATGTAAACTTTTTTTTGTGTAATTATTCATTTTTAGCGCAATTCTTAGCGCGTATTGCCTTGAGCACTGGCCTGACTTGTGTTTTCGCAGAATTTAAAGATTAATAATCAAGTAACAATTCATCCTGCCACTAGCTTAGACATTAAGACTTGCGCCAGGAATCAAAATTAGTTTACCATAGATAAAAATGATGCACACAGCTATAAAAATCTGTGTTGATCTGTGTGCATCTGTGGTTAAAAACCATAACCCCCCGCCCTTTGGGCACCCCTCCTTAAAAAGGAGGGGAGTGGCCCCTCATAGCTGTATAAAGGTAAATGGCCAGTTAAAATTTGAACGTTTATGCTGTGGCTGCTAAATGGATCGTTTCATTACATTCATCATGCTCAAAAGCATTACACCAGGCATCGCAAGCAGCTAACCAATCAAAAATTATTTTATAGGCAGCGGTAATTTCGGCTGAAAAATTTAGGCTTGCACCCTCAAAATCTTCTTCCTGAAAAATGTAAGCATTTAAACCGTAGTATAAAAGCTCTGAAAGGTGTTCTACATCGAAATGGTCCACGGCTAACAATTGATCAGCCTGGTTTTGGACATATTGCTTAAAGGTGCTTTCATTGGCCAAAAGTTTTGCTTTGCTCAATAGCTTGATAATGTTGTTTACATCGTAAAGGGTATTGGCAATGGTAATGGGCTTGTGTTTACCTGAACGCGGATCGGGGCCGGTACAGGCGCTGAGCATTTCGGTAAGAAGTTGATTCACATCCGATAAACTAATCATATCGAAATAGGCTTCAATCAGTTTCCGGAACTCGGTTACAGCTGCTACCTCATTTGGGAGCTGTGTGTCTGGGTTTTTACAATTGTCGGTTTGCATAACATTGTTAAAAAAGTATACTTAGGGGCTGCAAACCGACAATCAACTCCATACAGAGATCAATTGAAAATGCGTTTCTAAAACGCTCCCCTAAGTAATATTGTTAAAAAAATGATTTGCTTATACCGTCTCTGTTATGTTAGAACTTTATTGATTATCGATTTGCATAAGCAAGATAAATAAAATAAGCCAATCTACAAAATATTGTTGGCCAAATGGCGCATAAATAATGGCAGTTCTTTACAGCAGTTAGTAGTTCTATACTTGCAGTTAACAGTTCTATCAGCGCAGTTAACAACATTATACTTGCAGTTAGTAGGTTTATGCTTGCAGTTGATAGGTTTATACTTGCAGTTAGAAACATTAAACTTGCAGCTGGCAGATTTATCCTTGCAGTTCACGGTTCTATACTTGCAGTTCGGAGGTTTATCCTTGCAATTGACAGCTCTATTAACGCAGTTAACAACTTTATCGGAGAGGCAGGTTAGTTTTAGCTGGCAGTTGCCAATTTTTAATTTGCAGTTCGCAGTTATATACTTGCAGTTCGCAGTTCTATACTTGCAGTCGACAGTTCAGACGTTGCAGTCGACAGTTCAAACGTTGCGGTCGTTAGTTCAAACGTTGCGGTCGATAGTTCCAACGTTGCAATCGACAGTTCCAACGTTGCGGTCGACAGTTCCAACGTTGCGGTCGATAGTTCCAACGTTGCAATCGACAGTTCCAACGTTGCGGTCAATAGTTCAAACGTTGCGGTCGACAGTTCCAACGTTGCAGTCGACAGTTCAGACGTTGCAGTCGATGGCTCTATGCTTTCAGTTCATAGTTCTATACTTGCAGTTGGTAGTTCTATGAGCGCAGTTAACAACATTATACTTGCAGTTGGTAGGTTTATGCTTGCAGTTGATAGTTCTATGCTCATGCGCTGGCGCACGCGTGTCGCGTGTGAAACAGAGATTAGGATGCATCAAATGCACACGCGGCACGCGTGCGCCAGCAAAGGCTTTGATTTAAAACTAACCAACTATCAGATTAACTCGTGGCTATTAAAATTTAATCGATTAACACACTATCACTATTCGACTTAATTATATAATATGTATACTCTTCTTGGCCCTTATACCATCTGTATTGGGTTTGCTTGAATCGTAGGCTGTCTAGCATCCCATGTAATGCTTCTTGTGTTTGCTTGATGTTAGCATTTGCGGCAAAGTAACCACCAGTAAATATCAGTATTGAATTACTTTTACCACTGATAGTTACATCGATATCAAGTTCCCAGAGTTGATCTTTTGTAAGTTTGTAGTATGCTCTTCTAATCTTGGGGAAATTCTTCAATTGTGAGGCTATACATTTGTTTTTTAGTTGCTTTGCAAGTATCAAAATTTCTTTATCCGAACTTGCATTACCATCGCTTACAAGCTGTGCATAGATCTTAAATATCGATAAAGCAGTATTAATCCCTTTTAAAGATGTAAGATCAACGCTAGATATATCATCACCTCGGTTTACATCTTTAATCGCATTACTTATTTTAACTTTTAAAATGTCAGATTCGTCGAACTGAGTCTTTATTAAAGGCTTATTACTATTTATTGATTTAGGTTCAGACGGTTTATAAACTTGCTCGTGGTATTCTGTTAGACTTTTCGTATGTATCCATCCTATGTATGTTTTTGTTAGCCAGTCAGGTGCTACCACCTTGACTTTAGACCAATTGCCTTTGGTTTCAATGACTGATAATTTATATTTGGTAGCTAGTAGGCAATATTCATTGTGGATGGGCGATGAATTTATACTGTCAATTACTTTCGGCGCAAACTCTTCTGGTAAACTTAAAATAAACGAAGCTTTATCAACAGAATAGAACTTTCCTTTAGTTTGAGAGCTAGGTTGATCTTTTCTTTTGTTTTCTGCTGTTGAATCAGGATTTCTACAACTGCTTATGATAAATGCAATTAGTGCAGTTAAAATGTAATATTTCATGCGAAAGTTTATAATCATAGCATTAGAGTAGTTAACTAGATGTATTTAGGCTAAGATAGATAGTATTTTACTTTAGTAATAAGGGAAACCGTAAATACTCCCCTCGCTAGCGCACGCGTGTCGCGTGTGCATTTCTATATCTGCTTTACAGGTCATCTAATTCTATCAACCCCTTACCTCTACTATAGTCTATTGCACTGCTATATTTCCAATGCCAGGCCTCGTTAACAAAGCCTGCCACTAACGGATTATCGTGCAGGTAATCTGCCTTTTGCTCAATAACAGCCATACTCCACAACTCTATTGGCTTATTGTTGTGCTGCCAAAATTGATATCCTTTAACATTACTGCTTTTTAAGCCTGCCCGCTCAAACATCCACAACAACCATTCTTTTCTACTTTCCTGGCTGTTCTCTTTAATTGCTTTTACAATTTCTTTGGAAGTATATTCTTTTATTCTGCCCAATAAAATATCTGGATTATGATTTTTTGAACTAAATATTAAATGGATGTGACTTGGCATGATACACCAACAATAGAGTTCCAAACCCAGCTTGTTCTTGCAGTAAATTAAACTGTTTACGATAATATCGCAATATAAATGCCGTACAAATATATCTATCCAATATACTGTTGCAAAACTTACAAAGTATAAACCATCTTTATTGTAGAATTTATATTTACGACTCATTTCTTTAGGTTTTTCACATTTGACACACCTGTGCTAGTTATAAAGTTTTTACGCTTTTTTTTTATAAAAATACAGCATGAATTAACCATTTTAGCTGGGTAGGGGGACAGATAATGGTTTTATTTATAGAGGTTATTGTAATTTACAATATAAGAAAATGACCGAAAACAAAATTGTACTTTCTTAAATATTTCGATACGCTTGAATATCGACTATAAATAACTTTACCCGTAAAGGATTTCCTTTTGCTATACTTTTATTTAAGAGACCGATGAAATACTTCCCTCGCTAGCGCACGCGTGCCGCGTGTGCATTTCTATATCTGCTTTACAGTTCATCTAATTCTATCAACCCCTTGCCTCCACTATAGTCTATTGCACTGCTATATTTCCAATGCCAGGCCTCGTCAACAAAACCTGCCACTACCGGATTATCGTGCAGGTAATCTGCCTTTTGCTCAATAACAGTCGTACTCCACAACTCTATTGGCTTATTGTTGTGCTGCCAAAATTGATATTCTTTAACATTACTGCTTTTTAAGCCTGCCCGCTCAAACATCCACAACAACCATTCTTTTCTACTTTCCTGGCTGTTCTCTTTAATTGCTTTTACAATTTCTTTGGAAGTATATTCTTTTATTCTGCCCAATAAAATATCTGGATTATGATTTTTTGCACTAAAAATTAAATGTATGTGACTTGGCATAATGCACCAACAATAGAGTTCCAAACCCAGCTTGTTCTTGCAGTAAATTAAACTGTTTACGATAATATCGCAATATAAATGGCGTACAAATATATCTATCCAATATACTGTTGCAAAACTTACAAAGTATAAACCTTCTTTATTGTAGAATTTATATTTACGACTCATTTCTTTAGGTTTTTCATATGTGACACACCGGCGCTAGTTATAAAGTTTTTACGCTTTATTTTTTATAAAAATACAGCATGAATTAACCATTTTAGCTGGGTAGGGGGACAGATAATGGTTTTATTTATAGAGGTTATTGTAATTTACAATATAAGAAAATGACCGAAAATAAAATTGTACTTTCTTAAATATTTCGATACGCTTGAATATCGACTATAAATAACTTTACTCGTAAAGGATTTCCTTCTGCTATACTTTTATTTAAGGGACCGATAAAATACGACCTCTTAAATAAACGAGCGTGTGAATTGCTGAATTATATTGCACACGCGGCACGCGTGCGCTAGCAGGGGGCGTTTACCGCGAATGAAATATATTAAGATGCACCCGTATTAATGCACCAGTATCAAATGCACACGCGGCACGCGTGCGCCAGCAAGGGTAGGTTAGTTTTAGCTGGCAGTTGCCAATTTTTAATTTGCAGTTCGCAGTTCTATACTTGCAGTCGATAGTTCAGACGTTGCGTTCGATAGTTCCAACGTTGCGGTCGACAGTTCCAACGTTGCGGTCGACAGTTCAAACGTTGCGTTCGATAGTTCCAACGTTGCGGTCGATAGTTCCAACGTTGCGGTCGACAGTTCCAACGTTGCAGTCGATAGTTCCAACGTTGCAGTCGATAGTTCCAACGTTGCAGTCGACGGTTCCAACGTTGCAGTCGACAGTTCCAACGTTGCAGTCGACAGTTCCAACGTTGCGGTCGATAGTTCCAAAGTTGCAGTCGATAGTTCCAACGTTGCAGTCGATAGTTCAAACGTTGCAATCGATAGTTCAGACGTTGCAGGTAGGTTAGCTTTAGCTGGCAGTTGCCAATTTTTAATTTGCCAGTATCAAATGCACATGGTAAGGGACTTTTATCCCAATATTTCATACATATATATGGTTGATCTAGTTTCTTCAACTAAACCATAACTTACATGTTTATCCAAGGCAGATTATTTGGTCTATTGTAGAATTAATTGCAATGATAAATTTTATCAGAGAAGTAATATGTCGTCAAATTCCATAAACAAGAGTTTCTGCTTATATTCATCAGTGCCAATAATTATATTCCACCTTTTCTCCATGAAATTTAGCATATCTAATCCTCTTGCTAAAATGGTAGTTTCATTCCATTCGTCAATTTCAAATAATGCTTTTGAATTAGCGAACTCAGAATAAAAAGTTCTCTTTTCGTCAAAACATAAGTCTTGATTAATGGAACGTGAATAAGACAGCATAAAATTACCTAGACTTCCTTGTATATTTTTACGTTCTTGTTTATTAAACCTCTTAAACTGCATCTTCCAGCAAGCATTGCTAGGATTTGGAGGATAAATGTATTGAACTGAATTGAGTTCTGCCCAACCTTTAAGTTCTTTGCCAGAATCATTCTGTAAATAGAGTTCGTATTCATAAAGAAAATATCTTAGATACTTCCAATCAAAATAACCATTACCATGCTCTCTTGAAAACAAATCTTTCAAATATGCATAAAAACTATTTATATCGTAATACCCTTTGTAATCTTCATTTCCATAACTCCAATAATCTATATCGTCAATTACAGCATCAAGATCAATCTCTGAATTATATAACTCACTAGCCTTCGCGTAAAAGTGGTAAGTCCCAGTATTAGAACGTCTAAATGATACGTCAAAAATTAGAAATATATATGCTTCAATGGCTTTAAACAATCGAATAAGTTTGAGACTATCTTTTTCCTTTACTAAGGAGCCCATAACTAATGGTGCAAACGATTTGAAACCCAGTCTGTTGATCTTTTCAAGCCATTCTAACACTCCTCTAGAGGATGCAAGTTCATAAGCATGGCTATGAGATGGGTTATTCATCACAAACCATTGTTTGGCGCTTTCCGATATACTGGTGATATATTTGGTAATTGTGTCGAAATTTTCAGCGCCGGAGAGAACATTTTGGGACGTGAAATATTTCTCAAAAAGATCAGTTGCATAAAATTCAGGCTCTCTTCGTTCGTATCGCTTGAACATGATCCAATGATTTTGCAGAAATGAATCATCATCAAGTCTTCTTTCTTTATTTAAACCTAGATACTTATAAATAATTTTCCAATGAGTGTTAATATTCTCTCTTAACTCTAATCTTAAATGCTCATCGCCGTCTTTTAATAGTGTTGAAAGATAGATAAGCCTATTTTTAAGCTTTTCAAGATTAGACAACGGTTTACCACGATTGTTCATTGTTTCGAAAACAATAAATATATCTAACTCTTTTTCAAGAATTCTAAAATCAAATTTTAACCTTTTGGTAACTTTATCATATAGAATGCTTAAATCATTTGTTGAATATCTTTTAATCTTGTCTGTAAAGTATTTTTTAGCATATAACAAGTTATTTGTGTATGCTGTTTCCTCTAAAATAGAATCAGAATTTCCCTTTTGTTCAAAAATTTCCTGTTTAAGAAATTCATAACTGGGATTATCTTTATGGTAACCAAATAAATATGACTTCTTATTTTCAGCTTCATTTATAGTGACGATATATTTTTCGTGAATGTTTTGCTTATTCTCATAACTTATTTGCATTCCTTGTTCAAGCCTGTCAGCTATCACCCAAATCAATATAATTATCGTAGTTAATCTTTGTTGTCCATCCACAATAAAGTAAGGAACATCACCTTTACCTCGTATTAACCATTCATCATCAGTCCACTTTGAATATTCCTTCTCATCAACCGCTTCGACACTAATCATTCCTGTATAGTGAACTTTATCATATTGCAAATTCAATATATCTTGCCAAAAGTCATCGAGATGAGACTTCTCCCAAGAATAACCACGTTGATAGTCAGGTATTCTAAATAACTTATTTCCGAAGATTTCTTTAATTGTAAACATTTACTTTGTTATAATTATTATTCAAGAAGTCACTGATATCTTGTGGCATAGTTAACTTGTTTGCAAGGATATCAAAAATATTTGATTCATTTAAGACTGTTTTACGCTTTGGATAAGAAACCTTATTCCCAAATAATGCTTCCTTATTAGGTTTAGCAAATTGTTTGTAAAGTGCTTTTTCAATATTATCCAAATATTGAAGGAGAAACCATAGCTCAAATTTACCTCTTATATAGATTTTTGGATCATTTATCGCCTTAAGTTTTTTCTTGAAACTCATCAGTTTTGAGAACTTGAAGTGGGATATATCTGCTTCACACTGTTTATTCAATGAGGATAATAGTGTTAACTCACGTAACGATGCCTTCTCCCTTTTCGTGCTTGAAGCCGCCTTAGTAATTCTTTGGTGATCATATTTTTCGGCGTAACGTTTATAGACTAACTCTAAGTCAAAAAATGAGACGAATGAAGGCAATTTTAAATCTTTCAACACTAAATGCGCCTGTGTTTCTCTGTAAATTAAAATAAATGGAGTAATTGCATCAATAAACTTTACGAATATATCATAGGATTTATTAAATTCATCAATCAAAAAACTCATTATTTTTTCTGTATCAATATTATGGAAGTTAGTGAAAATAATTTCTAGAGCCTCGTTGTTAATCAAATAATTTTCAATGGAGTAATACTTTGTGTAGAAGATGTTTTCATCATTATCAATTTCTCTCTTTAAAACATCATCATAATCTTTATCCATGAAAAACAAAACCTTTGACTTACTATATTTGCTCCAATCAACTTCCTTATATGCTTTTAAGACATTGCTCTTTCCTTTTTGATAGTATGGTTTAATCAAATAATCCCTATAAATGTATTTTATCCAAGTTCTGTAAAATTCGAAATCATCTCTATCTTCAACATATACATGCAAATCATTACCTGATCGACTGTAGGCCTGCTTTAATGAAAGATTTGAGGCACGAGGTAAAATTTTAAATTTTTTATCGAAAAAATCTTCAGTTGTCATTTACTCAGATATAAATTCGTTTAGTCCATGAGTATATTCTCTAAAGGAATCTGTCACTATAAAAGGTGAATGAGTTGCAGTGATTAGACCTAGAGGATCGAACTTACTTATGTCTTCAAGTAACATTTCTTGCCATTTCATAGAGATTGAAATTTCTGGTTCGTCAAATATTACTATAGTATCGCGATCTAGAAGCAAATGGCTGAAAAGTGAAATTATTTGCTTTTCACCTGCAGACAGACAGTCTAAAGGTAGCGCTTTCTGATCTTTCAAAGATAGAACTTGTAATGAAGTTCCGTGAGAAGTTAATATTAACTGCTTTTTATCTCCCAAATATCTATTACATACTGAAAGATATATATCAAAATACTTTTTCTCAATATTTTTATTAGTCAAATAATCAGATATACGATATTTAACATCATCCATCCCAAATTCAACTAATTCAACTTGAGAACAACTATCTTTTTTTCTAATCCACTTTTCATTGTCTCTTACAGACCATAAATCATCAAACAAGGATAGTAAGTCATTTTCAAGAGCACTAACACCATCATTTTCCTCTGTTTCTTGATTAATAATTGTTTCAATCTCAGGGACGATTCGCCTTAAATGCTGTTGTAATCTTTTGCTTAAATCGCCATATAATGATCTGAATTTTCTTTCTATCCTTCTGTAAGTGGGCAAATACAAAATATTATAATTCCATAAATATAAATTTTCATCGAATCCTAGTTTTTTTAAGCTATCTAGTATGGATAGTAAAATACTTGTAGGAATATCATATTTATTCTCGATATCTCCGATTAAGTAAGTGTTTTTTAAAAGATCCTCCACACTATAGTTTTTAAAAACTTCAGTTAAAAAGTTCTTATATAATGGATATTTCTTAATTTCCTCATGTAAATCCTGTTTTGTAATCTTATCTTTTATTAAGGAACTTTTATCAATTGAATGAGATATATCGTCAATGGTAATAGTCATTTTGTCAAAATTGTACTCGCTTAATTTGAGCCAATTTTTAGATAGGAATAAAAAAATCATACGAAGTATGGTTGTTTTACCTGCTCCATTTTCAGCGATTAATATCAACTTGTTATCTTTTATTGGTATTTCAATTACCTGAATATTATTTAGCCCATATATAGCAATTTTTTGAATTTTCATAAAAAGTTATCCCTACTGCGTTAATTTAGATATGGTTTTCCAACAAATATAATTTATTCAAAACAATTTGGTTTAAATAATTCGGCATTTTTATCGCACTTCTAGTGCGAGTCTTAGCGCTCATAGACTTAAATTTTGGCAAGACTTGTGTTTTGTTAGTTTTATCAAGATTAATAATGAAAAAACAAGTCATTAAGCCGGCTAGCCTAAACAGTAAGATTTGCACTAGTAATAATTATATTTATGTTTTATCAGAAATCTTTACGAATTTATATTAATAATCTAAATATAAGATACGGGAAACCATAATTACACATAAGTAAGTATATTATCTTATTGATGGATAGCTTATCTCTCCAACCTATTTCCTAATCCATTCCCTTTTCTTAGTTTTGAGGGTAAAAATCAAAATAAATACAAAATAGCATGAACCATTGGTTAGTAAAATCAGAGCCTTTTAAATACAGTTGGGAAAAATTTAATGAAGATGGCCGTACCTTTTGGGATGGCGTGCGTAATTACCAGGCCAGGAATAATCTGAAAGCCATGAAAGAGGGCGATTTGGTGCTTTTTTACCATAGCAACGAGGGTAAAAACGTGGTGGGTATTGCCAAAGTAGTAAAAGAATTTTACCAGGACCCCACCACTGATGATACCAATTGGGTGGTGGTTGATTTGGCTCCGGTAGAAACGTTGAAGAACCCGGTTTCTTTAGAACAGATTAAAGCTGAACCCAGTTTGGCTGATATTTCGTTAATCAGGCAGGGGCGTTTATCGGTAATGCCACTTAAGGCTACTGAATTTGATAAGATATTGGAAATGAGCGTTGATTAGTTTGGAGTTGGGAATTTTTAGTTTGGAGTTGAGAGTTTGGAGTAGAGAGTTTTCCTGCTGAGCGCCTAATGCTACTCGGTAAAGTTTGGAGTTGGGAGTTTGGAGTTGAGAGTTTTCATGCTAAGCGCCTAATGCTACGTTTTAAAGTTTTCAGTTGGCAGTTTACAGTTCACAGTTTACAGTTTTCAGTTGGCAGTTTTTGGTTAGCAATTTTCAGTTTTTATGAATAGCTTTATCTACAATTAACACCTTCCATATGAAATTTAGAATTGTTGCAACGCTCGTAATGCTGGCCGCTTGTTTATTCGTAAGCGAAAGCAGGTCGCAGGGAATTAAGCCCTACATCGCCATTGTGAAAACGAAAGCTGATGTTATAAAAGGGCTGCTGTATAAAGTAGATTCAGCCAGCGTGGTGATGATTGTTGAGGGGAGTCCGGTTACTTTACGTGTTGACGAGATTAAGACCATTAAAATCAGAACCCCAAAAAAGGAAGCCAGTATCATTAAGTTTTTGAAATATGACCCCTGGAATGAAAATAATTTTGAGAAACGGGCAGATGGTGCTATCGTTCGGAAATGGGGCGAAAAAGACCCGACATTAGGCGAAGAGGTAGGTGGACATGTAGTTACAACCGTAGTTAATGTTACCGGTAACATCGTCGCTGCACCCATACAAGCCATTAACCCGAGTATTGCCAACTATAAAATTAATGGCAATGCGGCAAAGTATGCACAGCACAAAACGGATCTTGATTATTTCTCTGTTTATTATCAGCAAAATACCAACCTCACTACCGAACTACAGAAAATAAAAGTAATTTCGGCTTCGTTTAAACCGTAGAAGTTTCTTCGGGTTTGTTTTTACTTAAAGTAATACCCAAAGTCATCACCAGGCTGGTACCCAACACCACCAAAAACAGGAAAGAAGGGCCAACCTCCGCAATTTTGAGCGATTTAGGCAGGTTAAAATAAAGTAAAATACTAATTAAACCGCGTGGCGCAATATAACCGATAGGGCTGAGGGCGCCATTTTTAAATACCTTTAAAAAGAAAAACCGAACGGCGAAAATGGTTAGCAAAATGAAAAAACCATTGGCGAGTACAGGCTTATCGTTAAGCTCGCTAATGTTCATGGTAAAGCCAAAAATAACAAAGAAAAACGTTCTTAAAATAAAGGCACTTTCGGCAGAGAGCTGATATAATTGCGATAAATCTGCAGAAAGGTTTTTATACAGAAATACACCCCTGAACCAGGCATTCCGGATGGTATCGGCATTGTTCAAAAATAATCCGGTACTCAAAATCAACACCAGTGACGATAAATGGTACGACTGCCCGATAGCATAAACCAGGATGAGTATCGAAATAATGAGGAAGAATTTAATGTGGTGTACCAGTTTGCCCATTACATAAAGCAGTACCACGCAGGCAATGGCCGATAATAAAATAATTAAAAAAGTGCTTAAGCCCAAACCTATAAAGGCAGAGGTGGTAATGGAGTGGTTGGTAATGGCAAAATTGAAAATAATAATGCCGAGGATATCGGAAAAGGAAGATTCATAAATGACAAATTCACGGTCTTGTTTTCCCAGTGCAGCAGCAGAAGGTATGGCAATGGCCGAACTGATTACACTAAAAGGAATGGCATTGGCAATACAGGTATATAAATCTTTATGGGTAATCTGGTAAATAATGAGCGTGATGATGGATGCTGTTGCCAGTAGAATGGTTAGTGCAGAGAAGAAAGCGCTTTTGATGACTTTATTTTTTTCGCGATCGTACTTCAGTTCCAGCGAACCTTCAAAAACAATGAGGATTAACCCTACGGTACCGAGTGTGGGTAAAATGGAGAGGAAATTAAAGGTTTGTATTTTAAGGTAATCGACCAGGAAACGGAGGCCAATGCCCAGTAACAACAGCAATAAAACCGATGGTACTTTGGTTTTACTGGCCACTAAATCAAACAGATAAGAGAAAATGACTAATCCGCTTAAAATAATAAGTATGGTGTAGGTTGTCATATTTTTCAGCGTAAAGTAAACACTAAAGTAAAACAATCAAACCAAGCTGAAAGGAATTTGTTGAAAAAAATTATGCTTTAAAGAAAAGTGCCTTGAGTTCGCTGGCCTCATCAGGACTCATTTTCCCGCCCAAAACCAAACGCAACTGCCTGCGGCGGAGAGCGCCATCATATAAATCGATTTCTTCGGGTGTTTCCGGAATCAGTTCGGGCACAGGGATGGTACGTGCACTTTGATCAAGCGCTACAAAGGTATAATAAGCCTCATTGCTTTTTTGGCGTGCACCACTTGGAATATTCTCTGCCCATACATCTAAACGCACTTCTACAGAGGTGTTAAAAGCCCGGGTTACTTTGGCCTCAATGGTAATGACATCACCTAATTTAATGGGTTGCTTAAAAGAAACGTTATCAACCGAAGCGGTAACTACGATGCGGTTGCAGTGTTTTTGAGCCGAAATTGCCGCTGCAATATCCATCCAGTGGAGCAGGCGCCCACCCATCAGGTTATTTAAGGTATTGGTATCATTGGGTAATACCAATTCGTTCATGATGGTAAAACTTTCTCTGGCAAATTTCTTTTTTAAACTCATTTGAGGGCAAAAGTAGTTAAAATGTGGTGAAATAGCATGGCAGTCGTAACGTGGTAAGTTAGTTTTAGAAAAATTAAAGTATTTGAAGGGACTTGGTTTCGAGGAATCGTCATTGCGAGAAGACTTTTTAAGTCGGAATTATGATTAGCTTCCCTCAATAGATTCGTCTTGCTGAATTCATTTCAGCATCTTAGTAGCAGGAAAGACCCTGAAATAAATCCGATGGCTATCGGATCAGGGTGACGACCACCCGCAGATTGACTGTTTTGTCTCTGCGGTGATTTGCGAAATTAATAGGAGATAGATTTGCAACACGTTGATTAAAAAACAATTCATCTTGTATCCTGTTATCCTTAAAAAAAAATCTAATTAATGCAAAATCAAACGCTTATCCAATTTTTCCATTGGTATTATAACGAAGAACAAAATCTGTGGACTAAAGTAGCTGCCGAAGCAGGTCACCTAAAAGAAATTGGTATAACTGCGCTGTGGTTGCCTCCGGCTTATAAATCGAACAATGCTACCTATGATGTGGGTTACTCCGTTTACGATCTTTTTGATCTGGGTGAATTTGATCAGAAAGGAAGTGTAAATACCAAATATGGCTCGAAAGACGAATATATAAAAGCGATTGAAGCCTTACATGAGCATGGGATTGGCGCCCTGGCCGATGTTGTTTTTAACCACAAAGCAGGTGGCGATGAATTGGAAAAAATAGCGGTGAAAACGGTAAATCCTGACAATAGAAATGAATTTACCAGCGATGTTTTCGAAATAGAAGCCTGGACAAAATTTACTTTTCCCGGCCGGCAGGGCAAATATTCTGAGTTTATATGGAATCATGAATGTTTTAGTGGGGTAGATTGGGCGGAGGATACTAAACAAACGGCTATTTATTCGATCCAAAACCATTTAGGTGAAGGTTTTGAAGAAGTTCCCTCTACCGAATTTGGCAATTACGACTACCTGATGTACAACGATATTGATTTTCGTAACCGTGCTGTAGTTGAAGAGTTAAAATATTGGGGTGAGTGGATCGTGGAGACGACGAAAGTGGATGGTTTCAGGTTAGACGCCGTTAAACACATTAACCCTGATTTTATTGTGGAGTGGATTGATCACCTGAATCAAAAATATAATCGCGAGTTTTTTATTGTGGCTGAGGATTGGAATGTGGTGGATGTAGCGGGACAATTAAACTATATTGAAATTACCGGCGGGCGGACACAAATATTCGATTCGCTTTTACACCATAATTTTTTCCTGGCGAGTAAGGAAGAAGATTTTGATATGCGGACGATTTTCGATGGCACACTGGTACAGGTAAAACCTGATCTGGCGGTAACATTTGTAGATAATCATGATTCGCAACCTTTACAGGCGCTGGAATCATATGTAGATTTTTGGTTCAGGCCTTTAGCCTATGCGATGATCCTGTTGCGTTTACAAGGCATTCCGTGTTTGTTCTTCCCTGATCTTTATGGGGGCATTTATGATGATAAGGACAGAGAGGGGGATGAAGTGCATGTGGAGTTAGTGGCGATCCCTGCGGTAGAAACCATGAGTAAAATCCGTACAGCCTTAGCCTACGGCGAGCAACGCGATTATTTTGACCATGGTGTTTGCGTAGGCTGGACGCGTGCCGGTGATGAAGAACATGCAAATAGTGGTTTGGCGGTATTATTAAGTACAGGAGAAGAAGGCTTTAAGGCAATGGAAATTGGTAAACACTTTGCCGGAAAAACGTTTATTGATGCGTTGGGCTATAGGGAGCAGGCGGTGATTATTGATGAAAATGGCTGGGCAGAGTTTCACTGCAATGCGGGGAGCGTTTCGGTGTGGGTGTTGAAAGTAGGGTAGGATAGGTTCATGTGGTCTGTGGAGACACAGACCACGGCGTAAGGTGTTGAAAGTGGGGTAGGATTGACACGTAGAATCGTCATTTCGACCGTAGCGGAGAAATCTTTGAACATAGTCTAGCAAATTAAAAGATCTCTCCCCGCCTGTACGGGCAGGCCTGTCCGTACAGGCGGGCATTTCGCTGTGCTTCAGTCGAGATGACTCAACCTTATTCGAATATATCTACAAAAAATTATCCTCCGCCCTGTAAGCCGAAATAACCGCCAACTCACCTTCTTTTCCTCCTTTTGAGTTGCCATGCTCCATACCCATCACGCCTTTGTAGCCTTTGTTATGCAGGTGTTTAAACAGGTTTTTATAATTGATTTCTCCGGTGGTAGGTTCTTTCCGGCCCGGATTATCACCAATCTGGATGTAGGCAATTTCGTCCCAGCAACGGTCGATGGTTTTAATTAAATCGCCTTCGGTGCGTTGCATGTGGTAAATATCATAAAGAATTTTACACGAAGGACTGTTCACCGCTTTACAAACGGCATAGGTTTCATTTGTTTTTTGCAGGAAAAGCTCCGGGGTATCGCTCAAAGTTTCTAAAACCATAATCAAACCGTGGGGTTCAAAAATCTCAGCACCTGCACGCATGGCATCAATTACGTTGGCAAACTGATTTCCATAAGGAAGGTTGCGCTCATAAAACCCAGGCACTACCGTAAGCCATTTGGCATTACAGCGTTTGGCAGCTTCTACCGATTTTTTGCAGGTTTCGATAAATTTATCTTTAAACTCTTTTTTTCCTGTAGTTAAAGAAGTTTTCCAGTTATCGCCACCATCTACTACGAAAACGCCCATGCGCATGCCGAGTTTTGCCAATAAATTGCCGATTTTCTCCTGTTCTTCAACAGAACGACCCAGGTAACCATTATCTTCAATAGAACGGAAACCTTTATCGTACATAAACTGGATCTGATCCAGAAAACTTTTGCCTGCATGATTTTGGAACATGCCCTGGTGCGGCGCATAATCGAGGTTAAAAGTTTTATCGCTTAATGTATCATTTGTTTTTTCGGCAGCAAAAGTATTGGTCAATCCTGCTCCCGTGGTTATTGCACCCGCAGTTAACAGGCTATTTCTTATAAACTCACTTCTTTTCATCGGTTTAGTTTTAACAGATATTAGTGTGTAATTAATTTTTTGAATCCCGTAGTTAGCGTATCAGCGACTGTGCCATCTTTTTTGTGGTACACAAAATAAGCTTCCAGGTTTTTTCTGCTTTCTACAAAAGCCATGGCATCTTTGAGGTGCATCGCCATTAAGGCATTGTCATAGCCATCGGCGGTAATGGCATCATTGGCATAAACCGTTACGCTGATCATTTCATTATCCAGCGGATAACCCGTTTTAGGATCAATCAGGTGAGAAATTTTTTTCTTTCCGCTCTGGTGGAATTTCCGGTAATTGCCAGAAGTAGTAATGGCACCAGCATTTATCGCGGCGATATGCCTGATTATCGGGGTTCCATCCTTATCGGGACCCTCAATACCGATTTTCATGGTTTCGCCACTGGGTTTAGGTCCTGAAATCCGGATTTCGCCGCCCAGTTCGGCTACGTACTGTTTAATTCCTTTTTTTTCGAGATAATCAGCAATTAAATCGACGCTATAACCTTGTGCAATTCCATTTAAATCGATCTGTATACAAGGCTTAAGTTTACTTAACAAACCATTCTTTAGTTTCAGCTTTTTCATGCCTACACAGGCTAATATGGATTTAATGACAGCCGGATCTGGTTCTTTTTTAGCCTCTTTCGGCCCAAAACCCCAGGCTTGTACCAAAGGGGCAACGGTAATATCGAATATGCCCCTTGTATCCTGGTTGATCTCGAAACTTCTTTTCAGCACGTCGTTCATGAAACGATCGGTTTTAATCGCTTTTTCGGCTGCATTAAATTGATTTATCAATGATCCTTTTTTGTAAAGCGACATCGATAAATCAATTTCGTTCAGTAAACTATCTATGCTCGCTTTAGTGGCTACACTATCAGTAGCGTAGTACATAATGGCATAATCGGTTCCCTGTGCAAAACCATTAATTTTGTACTGCTTCACTTCTTTCTTTAAAGCAAAAGCAAAAATCATTGGTAAAATAAAAAGCAAAAACCAGTAGCGCATCATTTAGTTTTAGATCACCTTTGTTTGTCCGGGTATGGCGATAGGGTATAGTCCTTTTTCGTCAGGCATTAACTTTGGATTAGCATCCCATGCGAAACGCTCGGGCATTAAACTGATGTTCGACGCTAAAGCCTCATCCCATTTGATCGTCTGGCCAGAGTACGTAGCATAACGGCCAATAATAGACGAAAACGTACTGGTTGCAGCATAATCTACGTTACTGAATTTATATTCTCCCTTAGAAACCGCATCAAATAGTTCATCATGCTCGGTTTGATATGGATTGGCGTTTCCTTTGGTATTATGGTTATACAATTCTTTGCCACTGTAATCTTTCATAATGGCCTGGTTACTGCCTGAAAGGTAAATTTTGCCTTTGGTGCCCTGGAAAGTTTCATCCACACGGTTACTGATCCCTTCAAAATGGCGACACTGGCTATTGATTACCGCACCATCGGCATAGGTTAATTCGATAGAGTGGTTATCATAAATTTCTCCATAGTCTTTTCCTGTTCTCCAGGCACGGCTACCTGTTCCCTGTACCGAAACCGGATGTCCGTTTTTGATCCAGTTGGCAATATCGATATTATGCACGTGTTGCTCCACAATATGATCGCCGCATAACCAGTTGAAATAATACCAGTTTCTCATTTGATATTCCATTTCGGTCTGGTTTGCTGTACGCGGACGTACCCAAACGCCACCGCTGTTCCAATATACCTGGCCCGACATGATATCGCCAATGGCACCATCGTTAATGCGCTTCATCGATTCGCGATAGTTGGTTTGGTAGCGACGCTGTAAGCCTACTACCACATTTAATTTTTTCTTTTTCGCTTCTTCGGCTGCGGCCAATACCTTTCTAATGCCTGGTGCATCTACTGCAACAGGTTTTTCCATGAAAATTTGTTTATTCTGCTTAACCGCTTCTTCGAAATGGATAGGGCGGAAGCCCGGAGGCGTGGTTAACAGCACCACATCGGCTAATGGAATGGCTTTTAAATAAGCATCGAAGCCTACAAACTGGCGCTCTTTCGGAACATCCATTTTTGCTGCAAATTTAGAACTTAAAGACTGGTAACTGCTATCTAGCCGATCCTGAAAAGCATCGGCCATGGCCACCAGTTTTAGATTGAATTTAGTACTTAGCGCCTGGAAAGCGGCTCCTGTACCACGGTCGCCACAGCCTATTAAGGCAATTTTAATCGTGTCTGATCCTGACGCATATGCGCCTGCCAGTGGAATGCTGCTTAACATGGCCCCGCCGGCCAGCATAGCGGTTGCTTTTAGAAAATCGCGACGATCTTGTTGGTTGATTGGTTTTTTCATGTGTTTAGTTTTTTATTTTTGGTTAGATAGTGTAGGGTTAAAAGTCTTTTATAGGTTGTTTGTTATAATAGGCATCTATATCAGCTTTTGAAGGCGCTTTAGCCGGTCGAACTAAACGCATACCTACAAAAGGCGCTTCAGGAAACCACCAATTGCTTTTCGGGATTTGCGGATCTAATTGTTTCCATGATGGATCAGAAGCTAATCTGGCTGTTGAAGTTAAATTGTTTGCTATTTCATCATATGAGCCACCTCGAACTACATTTGGATATAGTTTATCGGGTATGGCCACCGGGTTTTCGACCATTTTATCTTTACTCTTACTATAGAAATCAGGAAAGTATTGGTCGTAGGTCCATTCGCTCACGTTTCCATACATATCAAATAATCCCCATTGGTTTGGTTTTTTCTGCCCTACCTGGTGTGTCTTGTTGTCGCTGTTGTCTTTATACCAGGCATAATCACCCAATTTTGCTACATCATCACCAAAAGAATAATTGCTATCCGTTCCGGCTTTACAGGCATATTCCCATTCAGCTTCTGTTGGCAAACGATAAAAAACACCGGTACGCACGTAAAGCCATTTACAAAACTGGATGGCGTTGTATTGGGTCATGGCTACCGCAGGCTGATTGGCTTTACCCATACCAAAAGTCATATCGAGATAGGGTTTTGTAGGTCTGGTCACGGCGTCTACTTCAGCAGGAATAGCGCTTATACTGGCTTGTTTTTCATAATCGCGGTAAAGGAATGGCTCAAAAATATCCCAGGTTACTTCATGTTTTCCGATCCAGAAGGCATCTAACTTAACCTCATGAACGGGTTGCTCATCTGGTTTTCCTGTTTTACTGCCCATTTTAAATTTGCCCGCAGGTATAGCCTGCATATCGAATTTTAATTTGGTTCCATTAATGGATTGTGTGTACGATTCGTTGGTGGTTTGTGCTAAAATCTGCGCGCAAGGATAGATAATTAATGCTACGGCAATTAACTTTTTAAACATAATTATTGGTTAGATATGCTTGATCTGCTAGTGTTTATCTGGTAACTTTCTGAAACCCTAAATTAAATAACCACATTTAAAACAAAGAAAATTTATGTAACAATAAAGGTAAGTTAGCAATATTAAAAGTCAAGTTGACAATTAAAGCGATCTTCATCCTGAGGGGTAATTTATTGTATTAAAATTAATATGAATGACGTATAGTTGATTTCTTTTGCCATACACCACGGCCTTGCCCCGGCTCGCCGCCGCCGAAGGGCTCTTTCTTTTTGGCATCAAAAAAGAAACAAAACCGAGGCATTGCCGAGCTCATTAATACAAATGAAACAAGAGAAAACCGTTAATAAAATGTCGGCTTAAAATTTATTCATTTGTTTATATACAAGGGGCGTCATTTCGACCATATTGCCTGCCCGTACAGGCGGGGAGAAATCTTTTTACATCGTTCGAAGATTTTCCATTTCGCTGCGCTTCAGTCGAAATGACGGCGATTTTTTAAATCTGTCAATGATAGCGGTAATTTATTGTATAAAAATCAATATCAATGGGCAGATTTTAAACAAGCTGAATGGTATCGAAGTTTCGTCATTTCGACCGTAGTGGAGAAATCTTTTAAAGCTGATTTCAATAGCTTAGTCAAAGATCTCTCCACTGCGCGTTGCTACAGTTGAGATGACGATCATTCTATTGGAGTCTGTCAATGGTAACTCGTTTCAGGATCTAATTGGCGAAGATTTTTAAGTAGATCTTACTTATAATTATTTGGCTAATAGCCTGAATTCGATTAATGTTTGAAAATTAATGTACTTATTAGGACGAATTGGCTAGCGGTTTCGTCATGCTGAATTTATTTCAGCATCTTTCCTGTTAAACCGCCTTGCTATAAAGACCCTGAAACAAGTTCAGGGTGACGACCGTTCATTTAATGCTCCAAATTAAAGCACATCATTAATCGAACTCAGGTTTGATAGTATTATAGGTGAAAGGTGTTTATGCTACATCAAGAATATAAAGTCATCTAAGCCCGTATTTTCTTGCATTTTGACGCCTCATCATTGAAAGCGGACTTACCTTCTGTCTGAAACTTTATTGCTTAAATTGGTATAACCGACCAGCGTATCCCAACGCGCACCCGGGCGACGGTAGTAAACGAAAATCTGGTAACTGTTTTCGGTCTGGAAGAATGCACCTTCAAAAGGTTTGGTTTCCATTGCTTTGGTATCTCGATTATACCAGGCAAACTCATAATCATAAAGGCCTTGTTTAAGGATCACATTGCCATAAAACTGTTTCCGGTTGGCATCATAAAGCAGTTTGTTTTCATTGCTCATGGTATAATTGTTAAACCGGCCAATCACATAAGCATCGCCCTTAGGGCTGGGCGCAGGCGCATTTAGAGTAAATAAAACGCTCATATACTCTGCCTCTGTTTTATCATCGCGCCCGTCGGTATTGCGGATAAAAAAGTTTCCGTTTTCATCGAACTGGTTGGCAAAAGCACCAACTGTTCTGGGTGCATCCTGAAAAAGTATCACATTTACGGATGAGTTATCGCGATAAATATCCTTTACGTTATCTGCCTTGTAGCGTAAACTTCTGGTATCAAACTTTCTAAACTCATTGTCGCCCCAAAAATCGTTGGTATTAAGGTCGTTATAAACCAGCTGATTTGGTCTCACGAATGCTGGTTTAGTGTTTACCTGAATGGTATTGGCATTAAAATTCTGCATCACCACCGCTTTTATATCCTGATAGGGGTTGGGAATGGGGAAGGTATGATTAATGGTAAAGTTGATTTTTTGTTTGTAATTCCGGTTCTCCACCTGCATGGAATTGGTTACTTCTGCTGCAACAGCCAACTGACTATCGAGGATGTAAAAGCGTTGTGAAATAACCGGTTTGTTTCTGTCGCCATCTAAATACACTTTTAACACATAATTTCCACCAATTTTAGGTTGGATCTGCGTATTGGGTAAGCTGATTTCATAATGGGTGTATTTTCTTGCCGTGTTGGATGAATAGCGATAATTGATGATGCGGTCGTCGTTAAAACTGCCTAAATAATCAATGCTCGAAATTTTGGAAGTTTCCCATTCTGCGGTACAATGTTCAATGGTGTACCAGTAGTTTTGGGTGCCGGCAAGTAGATCATCAAAAGAAAAAGTGATGGTTTCTGACGAATTCAGCATAATTACCGGCAAGCTTTGCTCTTTATTACTGTTATAGCAAAGCACAGCTTTAATATTGGGGAGATAAATTTTGTTCTCATTGGTAAACTTGCTATCGTTTTGCGCAAAGGCGGATATAGAGATGAAAAATAAAACCGTAAATACTATTTTCTGCATGGCTAAAAGTAAAGTTTTATTGGGAATGGACAAAATTGGGTTAGCGTTTGTTGCCACGGAAACACGGATCGATACGGAAGATTCTTCGACGCATCGTCATTTCGAGCGGACCCGATGGCTCGGGTGCAACGCAGTCGAGAACCCGAAGGCTCTGCGAAGCAAAATCTACTGAAAAGATCTCTCCCCGCCTGTACGGGCAGGCGTTTCGCTGCGCTTCAGTCGAGATGACGCAACTACGCCTTAACTCCCGTTATTCTCGTGGTGTCAGGTATTACTATCTGACACGACTTGTTTGTTTTGAAATTAAGCTACGGAAACACGGATTAACAAGGAGGATTCCCGGCGTGCCGTCATTTCGAGCGGAGTGCAACGCAGTCGAGAAATCTATGGAGTAGATCTCTCCCCGCCTGTACGGGCAGGCGTTCCGCTGCGCTTCAGTCGAGATGACGCAACTAAGTGCTTAACTACATCGATATCTCTATAGCAACTAATGCACAAAAAAGCCGTCCCAATTTTACATCAGAACGGCGTATATCTAAATAAATCTGTGTTTAAAACTAACCTTCCAGCTCCATAATCTCAGCTGCCAGTGTTTCCCATTTAGTTTGGCTGTTATCTAAATCTTGTTTAGTTGCTAAATAACGTTTGTTCGCTTCTGCCAGTTTATCTGCTTTAGCATAAACCTGCTCATCTGCCAGTTCTGCTTCAATGTTTTTAACCTGCTGTTCCAGTTCGGTAATCAGTTTTTCAGTTTTTTGCAGTTCTTCATTCAGCTTTTTCAACTGGTTGGCGGTATTGGCCGTAACCGGTTTTGGTTCTGCTTTTGGCTTATCAGGCATTTTAACCGGAATAGGTTTAGCTGCAGGAATTACCCTTTTGCTGTTCCACTCTTCATATTCGGCATAAGTACCAGGGTATTGTTTAATTTTTCCACCCTCTATAAACCAGATTTTGTTGGCTACATTATCTAAGAAATACCTATCGTGAGATACGGCAATAAAAGTACCTTCAAATTGGTCTAATGCCTGAATCAGGATGTTTACCGATTGGATGTCCAGGTGGTTGGTAGGTTCATCCAAGATCAGGAAATTCGAATCTGTTGTTAAAGATTTAGCCAGGGCCACACGTGATTTTTCTCCTCCGGAAAGCACTTTGATCTTTTTGAAAACATCATCGCCAGTAAATAAGAAACAGCCTAAAATGCTTCGTAATTCAGTATCGCTATGTTTTGGTGCAAATGCCTGTAATTCTTCTAAAATTGAATTTTCTAAATGCAACGACTCTAACTGGTGCTGCGCAAAGAACGTGGTGGTTACATTATGACCGGTTTCGCAGAAACCTTCAAATTTTTCGGTGCCGGCAATCATTCTTAATAAAGTCGATTTACCCTTACCGTTTGCACCGATCAAGGCAATTTTATCGCCTTTTTCGATCACACCTTCGGCATCATCTAAAATATGCACATTTGGATAACTTTTATGCGCATGTTCTATCCGCACTACGTGCCTGCCCGATGGTTTAGAGAATTTAAAGGCAAAATTTACAGTTGGGTTATCATCATCCACGTCATCAATACGCTCCATCTTGTCTAAAGCTTTCATGCGTGATTGGGCCATTTTAGCCTTGCTTGCTTTCGCTTTAAAACGCTCAATTAAACGTTCTTCCTGTTTAATTTTGGCCTGTTGGTTCTTAAATTCTCCTTTTTGGATTTCGCCACGCAAAGCTTTTTCTTCCACATAGAAGCTGTAGTTACCTGCATACACGGTTAACTTGCCCTTGCGCGATTCTACCGTGCGGTTTACAATCTTATCTAAGAAATACCTATCGTGGGATACAATTACAATGGCACCTTCAAAACTCATCAAATAGTTTTCCAGCCATTTAATGGAAGGTAAATCCATGTGGTTGGTCGGCTCATCCAGTAATAAGATATCTGGCGTTTGTAATAAGATTTTAGCAAGCATTACCCGCATCCGCCAACCTCCTGAAAAGGTATTTAACGGGCGCAATTGGTCTGCTGTACTGAAACCTAAACCAGCCAAAATTTCGTTTGCCCTATATTCGATGTTATAACCATCTAAAGCCTCAAATTCTTGCTGTTTATCGCTTAATTTAAATAAAACCTCTTCGCTATAATCGGTTTCGATTTTTTTAAGCAGTTCTTCAATTTCATCATGCAGTTGGTTTTGGCGCTCAAAAGCTTCCATGGCCACGTGCAAAATGCTATGGTGCGAATCGTAAGAAAGTAAATCCTGGTTTAAGTAGCCAATTTTCAGGTCTTTAGACATGGAAACGGTACCCGAACTTGGTGCGTACTCGCCTACAATTATTTTTAAAAGTGTTGATTTTCCTGTTCCATTGGCGCCGATTAAACCAGCTCTGTCGCCAGGTTTGATGTGCCAGTTTGCGTCATCGTATAAGGCTCTTGAGCCAATCAGGAAAGTTAAATTGTTTATTGAAATCATTTCGGCTGCAAAAGTACGAAATTTAAAGGCTTTTTTTTGGTGGAAAATCAAATAGGGAAAACTGTTATTCTGATCAATATTAGTGACAGAAGAATCCTAGCGAAATGATAAGCCGCGAAAAGTCGTCATTTCGACCGCAGTGGAGAAATCTTTTTACATAGTTCAAAGATTTCTCCCCGCCTGTACGTGCAGGCCTGTCCGCACAGGCGGGCATTTCGTTGCGCTTTAGTCGAAAATGACGGCAATTTTTTAAATCTGTCAATGGTAGAGTTAGAATTTTTCAAATACATCTGAAAGTTAATGACAGATATACAAGGCTCGTCATTTCGACCAAAGTGTAGAACCCGAAGGCGCTGCGAAGCAAAATCTTTTAACATTGTTTAAGTTTATTGCAATTCCAGTTCAAAGATTTCTCCATTTCGCTGCGCTACAGTCGAAATAACGGAGATTTTTTAAATCAGTCAATGGTAGGGAAGTGAAGAAGCAGTTGTTATGGAATTAAAAATAAATTTTGATTTCTATAAAACCTTCCTACCTTTGTACTGTAATAAAAATAATTACAGATGAGCACAAGTAGGTTTCCGATTGCCTTACATATTTTAACCTTATTGAACGAGGCGAAAGGTAATGTGGTGAGTTCAGCATACCTGGCCGGCAGTATCAATATTAATCCTGTTTTGATACGCAAAGAAATCATGAATTTACGTAAGCATGGTTTTGTCGACAGCAAGGAAGGCAAGGGTGGAGGTTCTTTCCTGGCTAAAAATGCCAAAGATATTAATCTAGGCGAAGTGTACCATTCGGTTAGAAGCAGCAATGTGTTGGGGCAACATAAAAATGAACCGAATCCTAAATGTCCGGTCGGTAGGCAGATTAACCAACATTTAGATACGCTGTATAGTGCTGCAGAGCATGCGCTGATCGCAAATTTATCAAAACAGACATTGGCAGATTTTGCGGCCAGGTTTGAATAATTTTTTTTGCATAGAACTGTAATAAAAAACATTACAATTTATAATACATACATAAATTAAAAATTAAATAACATGAAAGTAGCATTAATAGGCGCCTCCGGATTTGTAGGCAAAGCGATTTTAAATGAACTGGTAAGCCGTGGAAATGAAGTAATTGCCATTGCGCGCGATACCGCTAAAATTGAAAATACCAACGACAAAGTAAGTAAGGTAGCAGTAGATGTTTTAGATACCGAAAAATTAGCAGCAGCTTTAGCAGGTGCTGATGCCGTAGTAAGTGCTTTTAACGCAGGCTGGACCAACCCAAATTTATATAACGATACAGTAGAGGGTGCAAATGCCATTCAGACTGCTGTAAAAGCATCGGGCGTTAAACGTTACATTTTTATCGGTGGAGCAGGTACATTGCAGATTGACGGTCAACAGGTTGTAGACGGACCGAATTTCCCTGCCGAAATCAAGCCAGGCGCAACTGCAGTAAGGGATTATTTTAATACGCTGAAACAAGAGAAAGAATTAGACTGGTTATTTTTTAGTCCGGCAATTGAGATGCATCCAGGCATTACTACTGGCCGTACCGGAAAATATCGTTTAGGTAAAACCAGTCCGGTTTTTAATGAAGAAGGCCGTTCAATTTTATCGGTAGAAGATCTGGCTATTGTAATTGCTGATGAGCTGGAAAATAATGCGCACCACCAGGAGCATTTTACAGCAGCATACTAGGTAGTTCATTAGTCATTAGTTCATTGGTCATTGGTTGATGCACAAGTTCGCTAGGAATGATGGTTAATTGGTTCATGGTTTGATCGTTCATGGTTGATTGCCCAATGTTATTGATAAGTGCTCGTATTTATGTTATAGTCAATAACGCGCTGGGTTATAGCTATTGGCTATCAAACCATCAACTATGAACTATTGCCGGGACTAATGAACGAATGGCTATTGAACCAATTAACCTTTTTTCCATATTTACCTATAAGTTCTTATCTTCGTGGCATGTATCGCCTTATTAAACCAATATTCTTCAAATTTGACCCTGAAAACGTTCATTATTTTGTGGTCAAGCGGTTAAAGTGGTTTAATGATAGTTTTCCGCTAGGCAAAACCATTATCCGTAGCAGCTTTGATGTGCACATTAAAGGCTTGGAACGCGAGGTTTTTGGGATAAAATTTAGAAATCCTGTTGGTTTGGCCGCCGGGTTCGATAAAAATGGCGAATACGTAGAGCCACTTAGTAATTTGGGCTTTGGATTTATCGAAGTAGGTACGGTAACACCAATGCCACAGCCTGGAAACGATAAACCAAGAATGTTCCGTTTGCCTAATGATGAAGCCTTGATTAACCGCATGGGCTTTAACAATAAGGGTGTAGATGTAATGGCAGAACGTTTGCGGTTGTTAAAAGATAAACATCCTGATATTGTAGTGGGCGGAAATATTGGTAAAAACAAAGCTACTCCAAATGAAGATGCAGTAAGCGATTACATTAAATGTTTCGACCGCCTTTTTGATGTGGTAGATTATTTTGTGGTCAATGTAAGCTCACCAAATACGCCAGGCTTACGCGAACTGCAGGAAAAAGAACCGCTGAAGAAAATTCTGAATACCCTGCAGGAGCGCAATCGTAAAAATGATATTTCTCGTCCGATTTTATTAAAAATTGCGCCTGATTTAACAGATGCGCAATTAGATGATATCATCGAAATTGTTGCTGAAACCAAAATTGCCGGTATTATTGCCACTAATACCACCATTAGCAGGGAAAATTTGGCTACAGCGCATTTAAAAGCCGAAACCGGTGGATTAAGCGGCAAGCCTGTTAAAGAACGTTCAACTGAGGTAATTCGTTATCTTTCAGAAAAATCAAACAAAGCTTTCCCGATTATCGGGGTGGGCGGGATACATTCGGCAAAAGATGCCCAAGAGAAACTGGATGCAGGCGCCAGTCTGATTCAGTTATATACCGGTTTTATTTACGAAGGGCCAGGATTGATCAAAAACATCTGTAAAGCACTGGTTTAAAGGAGTCGTAACCCTGATCCAATAGCTATCAGATTTATTTCCGGGTCTTGAAATAAGTTTAGCATGATGAGCTTGTTAAATTATAGCCGAAATATGTTAGTTTTTACATTTTGGAAATGAACGTCAGCATTCCATTGGCTGTGTCAGTCCCGCTATCGCTTCAAAGCCTTGGCTCGTTCCTCGCCTTCGGGTTTTACGCTACTATCGGGTTTATTTAACTGAGGTTTGTTGTTTTGCAATTATTTTTTTGAAGACTTCATCACCAGTATAAAATTGCCAATCCTGAGGGATGATTTATTGTATAAAATCAATATGATTGACAGCCGTTTCTAGGGTCGTCATTTCGAGCGGACCCGATAGCAATCGGGTGCAACGCAGTCGAGAAATCTGTCTCTATAGATTTCTCCCCGCCTGTACGGGCAGGCATTTCGCTGCCGGCGAAAAACCGGCTTGCTCCAGTCGAAAGGACGATTCTTCTATTGGATCTGTCAATGGTAGCGTGAAGGAAAGATGCTGGCCACGAAATAGCTATCTGGTATCAAAAATTCTAACGCATAAAAAAAGCATCCTTTGATCAGAAGGATGCTTTAAATTTTTTAGAAGAATTTCTAAAAACTATTTTGCCAAAGCAGCTAAAACAGCGTTGTTTTTAGCTAATTGATCGTTTTTAGGTTGTGCAGAGCGGCTTCCTAACTCGATGTTAGTTGCTCTTTTTAAAAATGCTACCTCTTGGTGAGCTGTATTTTTATTTCTTCTGTCTTTTCTTTTTAATCTGGTAACTGCCATGGTAATAACCTTTTAATTATTTTATTTGTACAAATGGAGGTCGAGAGCGGATTCGAACCGCTGTAGAAGGTTTTGCAGACCTCTGCCTAGCCACTCGGCCACTCGACCTTAAATTCAAGGCTGCAAAAATAGCAATTATTACTTAGCACGCAAACATTATTTCAATAATTATCTAATTTAATTCCGAACTCGCACTAATTCAGCACAAAAGATTGCCGCACTTACAGCTACATTTAACGATTCGGCTTGCCCAACTCTTGGAATAGTAACCGGTTTATTTATCTTTTTGATCACCTCTGCCGATATTCCTTTTCCTTCATTACCTAATATTACCAATCCTTCCGCTCCCCATTGTGTTTTGTAAATCGATTCGCCATCTAACAGCGCACCGAATACAGGGATGGTATTCTTCTCCAATAATGCCGGTAAATCTGCTTCAAATATATTTATCCTGGCCAAAGAGCCCATGGTGGCCTGTACCGTTTTTGGATTGAATATTTCTACACAGTCAGGAGAACAGATGATATTTTTAAAACCAAACCAGTCTGCCGTACGGATAATAGTGCCCATATTGCCCGGATCCTGAACGCCATCTAACACTAAAGTGAACTGATTTTTTAGCGCTTTTAGTGCCAATTCTTTGTTTTTAGGAATATGAACAAGCGCTAAAAAGCCCTGTGGTGTTTGCAGCGTACTAATCTTCTCTAATTCGGCGTTCTTTACTTCAAATAAGTTTATATTTGCAGGCAATTTGGGTAACAAATTATATTGCTCGCTGTTATAAAATATAGTGTGGATCTGGTAGCTTGATAGAAAAAATTCTTGTATGGATTTTATACCTTCAACAATAAACAAACCATTTTCTTTACGATATTTTTTTTGATGTAACGATTTTATAAAACTAATCTGTGATTTTGAAAGCATACCAAAACTCAATAAATATTAAACTGAAAAGCACTGCAATATTACTATTTATTATTGTTTTAATTCAGGCCTGCTCGTCAACTAAGTACATTGCAGACTATCAATCGATAGTGAAACAGGTAACTATTGATAGTGTTGATGCTAAATTTGAAGAACAGGCTTATAATTATGTGCAGAAAGATATCAGGCCAGCTTCCAAGCTGAGTATTCAGGTGCCATTATATAACTTGTTTAATACTAAAGACGGTAGGTATAAAACCAGTGATATTAAACCGTTTGGCACACCACCGGCCATTTTAGATAGTACACTGGTCGAAATTTCCAGAACACAGATACAGAAGTTTTTAAAAAGTAAAGGCTACCGCCAGGCCGAAGTAAAAGCGGCGATACAGGTTGCAGATAAAAAGGCAGAAATTGTATTTACGGCAAAACCCGGACCTGCTTATTTTATCGATAAGCTCTCCGATTCGATACCAAACCCAAATATTAAAAACCTTTACAAATCGAATAGGGCTGCCATAACCCATTTACATACAGGAATGCAGTACGATGAAGATTCCCTAACGTATGAAAGGGAACAGATTTACCGCATTATGAAAGAAAATGGCTATTTCTATTTCTTAAGACCCTATGTTAATTTCGACGTTTATGGTGCAGAGCCCACTTCTAAAACCAATAAAATAGACCTGAACCTGAATGTAACCAACCCCAATGATGGCGAACATAAGCAGTTCGACATTGGATATACTCACATGATCATCGCACCTAATCCTGATGGCTTTCCTGATTCGGTACGTTATAAACTCAACAAGGACACCGTTAATGGGATCATATTTACCGATTTTTCTAAACGCTACCGCAGAAACCCCATTGTAAGGTATGATTTTCTGAAACAGGGTGATCTTTATGATATCCGAAATGAAAACCTCACTTACGATCGGTTATATGAACTTAATATTTTTAAAAATGTAAAAATCGATTATTACAGAAGGGATAGTACATCAAACAAAATAAATACCGTTATCCAACTTATTCCACAAAAGGTAATGAGTAACCGTGTGGAAGGAGAGGTGCCTTTTAATGGCGGTACAGTAGGTTTTACCATCGGAAATACCTATACCAACAACAATATTTTTAGAGGTGCCGAACGATTTGAACTTCAGGTAAAAGGCGGTTTGCAATCAAGAATTGGAAATGGCGCTAAACCCTTTAGCGATATTTATCAGCGTGATTTTTCAATCAGCTCGAGTATTACCGTACCCAGGTTGATGATTCCTTTCTACAATCCGGTTTTGGGCGGTAATGGCATGCCGCACACTACCTTTGCCTCAAGTTACATTTACGCATTACAAAAAGATGTTTCAGTAAGGAGGATTTTTATCAACTCCATCACTTATGATTGGTTTGAAACCAAATCTAAATTACATTCATTTACACCCTTAAATTTCGAATATCGTTTTGGCTATTTAGACCCTAACGTTGATGAGCAAACCGTATTGAACAACCTTTATTATTCCACCTTATTAGGTCGTAAGGATTTAACACTGGGGATGAAGTATACCTATACCTTGAATGCCAATAAATTGAATGAATACCGGTCTTTTGTTTATTTAAGGGCTGGGATGGATATTGCAGGTAATATGTTGCAGGGCGTATCTAGCTTAATCGGCAAAAAAGGTGATCCTGCAAATAATAATCCTGCAAGAATATTTGGTTTGCCATTTAATCAATATATGCGTCCTGAGGTTGACTTAAGATGGTACAAGCACTTGGGCGGTGAGCGACAGTTTATTGCCCGTTTGAATGCGGGTGTAGCTTATGCATATGGAAATTCGGTGTTGACCGGTATACCTTTTGAAAAGCAGTTTTTTGCTGGCGGATCAAGCGGAATAAGGGCCTGGCAGGCAAGAACTATCGGCCCGGGGAACTATGATAGAGGCCTTTTAAGGAGTGATACCCTAAGGAGAGCCTTTTTTGGGCTTGACCAGCTTGGAACCATGCGGATTGAAACCAATTTCGAATACCGTTTTACCGTAGCCAAAAAGTTTTTAGGTGCAACATTAAAAGGCGCGGCATTTGTTGATATCGGTAACGTATGGAATTTACGCAGGGGTGAATCAATTCTTGTTTCTAATCCTGCACTTGATGAACAAACCATTTTTAGATTAAGTAAATTAGCACAACAATTAGCTGTTGGAACAGGAGTAGGGCTGAGATATGATGTGCAATATTTTGTATTTAGGTTTGATGTAGGCTTAAAGCTTAAAGACCCTCAGTTTGCAGGATCCGATCAATGGGTGATCAGTAAGTTTTTATCCGGGGCAAGTGATTTTAAAAATAGTTATAACGCCACGCATGGACCTGATACCTATCGTTTTATACAATACAATTTTGGTATTGGAATGCCATTTTAATTAATCAAAAAGGCTTAAAGCTTTGGGTTTAGTATCGGGAGCTTTAAAAGAAAATTCTCTAAAGGGCTGCCATCTTTTATCCATGTGTTTATAAACAGAGAAAGATGAAACCACAAATTCACGTTTAAATCTGCGGTCTTTAAACTCGGCGCAAATCTGTTTAAAAATAGGCTTTATATCTCTGAAGGCCAGGGTTAAATGCGGATTGAATTTTTCTTTTTTCTCGATCAGTTTCAGCGGTTGTAACGCTTTGGTTATCTGTTTTTCCAGGAGCATTAACCCATCATTTTGTTCAACGTCGAGGTAAAAGGTATGTTCAGGGAATGAATTGAAATTTCGGAGCACCTGTGTGAAAGCCTGGAGAAAAGAAGCATCTGCTAAAGCATTAAAAAATTGCTTTTCTGCATCAAATGATGAAATTTTTACCGGAGGATATAAGGTAATGTGTGCCGGACGCTTTAATGATTCATGCACATTAAATTGATCTGAAATGTAGGTTCTGATCTCATTTATGTCTTCTGTAATAGAAAGGGGCGGAATTAAACACACTAAAAATAGATTTTCCATTAAACAAATTTACTAAAAATATTAGTAATTAGTGAATGATTTTATGGATTGTTAATTACGGCTTTAAATAAATATGCCATAGTCACGTCTTCACGAACCATCTTATTTTGACATACAGGACCTCGATTATTTACACCCTAATTTTAATGCACAACCTTTTACTAGCTAATTATTGCTTTTTGTGTCAGATGGTAACATCAGACACCACGAATACGAATAACAATCGATTTATATTTTTGCCACGGAAACACGGATTGGCACGGAGAAATCTGATAGCGCAACAGACTCACTTTAAATAAACCCCTGCCAGTTGCAGGCGGCCGACCGGCAGCGTTACCCCGATTTTATTGGAATTTAATTTATCGAGCATTTATCAGGGTTAAGCAAAAGGCCGGACTAGCGGAACCGAAGCACTGCAGGCTTTGCTTTTCTAAAAAAAATGGAAGTTGCATTAGACCTTTTGTGATAAACAATGAAGTTAATCGTCAAAAGCGATTTGCTATTTTTACACTCGTTGGAAACGAGCGTAAGCATAAATTCCAATCTAACCGGAAAGATGCTGAAATAGTCCAGGACGAGGTCCGTTTATGCAATTTGTTCTCTCTAGACATCAAATGAGGTTCTTTAAACCATCAAAAATACTTTCGAAAAAGGTAGAAAGGTTCAATCCGTTACTGTGGTTAAAATATGCAAAAACCAGGAGTATAATGACCACAAATATGATGAGTTTGCGGAACGCAAAGGCCATTACAATCAATAAAATTGGAATGATGAATAGCCATAAACTATTGATGGTGTAAGGGCTTAAATCAGTGTCTTTTTTGTACACATACACTAGTTTGCTATGTGTGCCAGCGTCGTTCTGGTGTTTAATATAAATAAAGGTAGATTTATCGATTGGTAAGGGTAGCACTGCGATGCCATCGTTAAATTTTAGTACCTGTGTAAAACCACTTACGCTAAAGGTATAGGTTCCGTTTATATTTTCGTTAGGGTTATTTAGCGAATCGGCAGCTATAATGGCCAGTTTACTGTTTTTAAGCAAATTTTCTTTTATTAGAAAATTATTGATTGATGCGGTTTGTGCAAAGCCGAAAAGCCCAGTTAAACACAGCGATAGCAAGAGTACGATTCGTTTCATTCGATAGAACGTTTATTGTAAATTAAATAACCGATATGCAATAATACGCCATTTCTTTTAATCGCATCATTATATAAATTATAACTTAGGCTAACCGGGCCGAGAGGCGAGTGATAAACCAGTCCGGCGGTACCTGCGTAACGTAATTTTGTAATGGCCTTTGCGTAACTGATATCCTGAAAATTGCTCAGTTCAAATTCTTTATGTGGTAAAAATAAGTAACCTTCCAGTCTAAAGTCAAGATTTTTTTTAACATTATAAATGTTTTTTATCCCACCGGCGGCATAGGTGGTTGCCCTAAACTTATCCAGGAATAGCGAGCGGCTATCTTGCAGTGGATAAAAGGCCGGAGCGGTTAAAAGTGTCGCGTAATAATTGCTAAATAAGGGTTGGTTCGAAATTACACCTTCTACAATATAACCCAGGGTATATTTTTTAAAATGCAGGAAATAGTTCTCCTGTGTGAGTTTAATACTGGCCCAATGGCGTAGCTGGCTACTGCCGGGAACTTTCACAAAACCAGGCGTATTACGGAAAATGTTACCGGGATTGTAATTTTCGCGACCGGTGGTGTAATTGAAACTTAATGAAAAACTTTGGCCATTGGTGGCATATTGTTTTCTGTTCAGCGAATTTTTTTCCAGGTTTAGCGAGCCCCTGAAGCCATTGAATATCGTTTGATCTAACAAATCGCCTACAGCAAAGGTATTATTTGGGCTATAACGGTCGTTATTGTTGATAAAGTTTGCATGTAGCACAATTTTAGTATTGTAATTTAGGGGCATTCCCATCATGAGATCGATCTTGCGGTCTGATTGCTCAATATAAATGGGGCGTGGATTTTCGATAAAGATCTGGCTGGTATTATAGAAGTTCCAGTGATTATAGGTTAGCTCTGCAGCAAGAAACAAAGGCAGTCTGGTTGGGTAATCTACCCGGCCGTTAACTTGTACCGATTCATAAAAACGCCCGGAGTAAAAGCTGGTTCCGAATGTGTACGATTTGCGGTTGAGGTAGTTGTACTGTGCGCCCAAAAAAACATTACTGATGGGCCTGGTGGAAATATTGCCACCTAATTCGAGCCTGAAGCTCTTTTTCGGCTTTGCCACTACCTCAAAAGTATAACTGTCTGTTGCCGCTTGATAAGAAATTTTAGGATATACGGTCTCAAAAGTTTGATCGGCAACGAGCTTATAATAACCACGTTTAATATCTTGTAGGTTAAAAGTGGCTTTATCGCTTTTGAAAAGCCTTTCTACATATTTTTTCTGCTGGCTGTTTACACCGCTTACCATGATGTTGCTGAATTTGAGATCTGGTTTTTTCGAATTAAATTTTTCCCTTTTCTGCGCCAGTTCTTCATCGCTCACCCTTCTGCTGATTAAAGCTTTAATTTTTGGCATATCAGCTATGGTTGCATCATATCCTTTTTTGATCAATTCTTCAACAGGAGCGAAGTTAGTTACGCTATAGGTCGCTAAATCGGGCTGGATATAAACGCCGTTTTTGCCGATCATGGTAGAGTCTGATTTGGATAGGAACATGTATACCAGAAAGCGGTTCATTAAACGATCGTCTATATTTTTAGGATATTCGTTATAGGTTTTGGAGGAAACATTGGCGCCAATCACATAATCGGGCTTAAAATCTCTTTCCATTACATCGGCCGGGAAATTATTATAAAGGCCGCCGTCGAAAACGTATTTACCGTCTAATTTAATCGGCCGGTAAATAATGGGTACCGTCATGGTTGCCCTTACTGCTTCTGCTAAACTTCCTTTGCTTACGGTAATGCTTTTTTGCGAAAGCACATCAGCCACCATACAGCGGTAGGGCACAAACAGGTTGTCGAAATTATCTTTAGAAACGGCTGAAGCCTGTGAGAAAAGTTCAAGAAAGGCAAAGTTTAACGGGATATCATTAATCAGGTTAGAGCGGAAACTAAAATGAAACCCGGTATCAATAGCCACTTTTGCAGTAAGCATAGAGGCATTAGGCGCATTTTTCTGAAAATAGTAGGTATAATCGCTCGTATAACGGCCATTTACCCAGTTCTGAAAATCGCTACTGATTGCTATCTCTTCAATCTGTTTCGGACTGTAACCTGCGGCATACATGGCGCCAACAATACCACCCATTGAGGTGCCGGTAATGTAATCGATAGGGATGTGGTTTTCTTCCAGGGCCTTTAATGTGCCGATATGTGATAATCCTTTTGCACCGCCACCACTAAACACAAGACCTACCTTTTGCGCCTGCAACTGGCTATAGCACAGAACGAAAAGGATCAGCAAATATCTTTTAAAAGTTACCACTCTCTAAAAATAGGGTTTTCTTTTAAAATTAATTCAAAATGAAAATGTTGTAGGTTAAAAATGATGCAAAACTTACCCAAAGAATATAGGGAATGAATAGTAAACCTGCCCATTTGTTAATCTTATAAAACATACTGGCATTGATAACGATGATAATTAACAGCAAAATGATTTCGGCCATGGCAAAGCCAATCTCATGCAGATAAAAGAAAATGAATGACCAGGCGAGATTTAAGATCAGCTGGATGAGGTAAATGGCAACAGTTCGTGGGAAATGAACAATTTTATCGCGTCTTATCCAAACCAGATAAGCAGCAATGCCAATCAATATATAAAGACTAGTCCAAACTGGTGCAAAAAGCCAGTTTGGTGGATTAAACGATGGCTTATTTAAGGTTGGATACCAAATTTTAACAGATTGAGCAGTTGCCCATCCACCTAGTGCGCCAACACCCAGTGTGATGGCAATATTGATAATAAAAGCCAGAGGTTTGAATTTCATGCCTAAAATTTGAATTTAAACAAGAACAAGTCCTAAATGTTTTTATTATCTGCCGATACCTGGTACTACAGGTAAACTCTCGCTGCCATCATTTCCAATGCTCTGAACGGCAAATAAATAATTGTCTTTACTGTAAGGCAATTTTAATTCGGTAGCTGAAGTGAAAAATTTCTTTTCCCAAATAGCGTTACTGGTTTCGCGCATTAACACATAATAACCTTTTGCTGTACCATTAAGCGGTGCTTTCCAGTATAAAAGGGTAGAGTTGCTGAGGTTTTTAACATCGATTTTTACTTCGGTTGGGCTAGAAGGGGCTTTAGCCAGGTTGGCTAAAACAGCAATATTTACACCTGTGTTTTTGCGGAGATATTCGAAATCCATAAATTCCTGCAGGTCGCCATACCGCACACCATTTTCTGTTCTAAGATCCTGATGCTGGTGATCGAAGTTTTCGTTCATTTCGGTGATGCGTACGGCAGTAAAACCATTTTCTACGAATGGAGTATGATCTCCGCCACGTAGAAACCGGTCGTTTCTGTAAATTAATTTAATTTCTAACTGATCTACATAACGCTCGCCTATCTCTTTAACATAACGTGCCAACTGACGGCTTTTACCATCGTTCTCTAAGCCAAACTGGCGGATACTTTTGGCATTTTTATCCAGATCGAAGCTGGGTAAACCTTCACTAAATACACGCAGCCTGGTATTATCAATAATTTGTGTTTCGCTGCTGTTGTTACTGCCAATCATATCATTGTTTAGCATGGCATCTACATTCCATTTTTCTCTTTTAGCTGTTGAGGCCATAAAACCAGAGCCCAATAAAGATTGTTCTTCACCGCTTACTGCTACAAATACGATGGTTGCCGGAAATTGATATTGACTCATAATCCTCGCAGCTTCGATAACACCTGCAACGCCACTGCCATCATCATTGGCGCCGGGTGCATTACTCGTTCTGTTCATCACATCGGTAACACGGCTATCCAGGTGTCCGCTTACTACGTACACACGATTATCATTTGTATCCGTGCCCTTTAGTATGGCTACTGCATTTCCTAATAGTGTTGGTCGGTCTACTCTTTTGCCATCAGGTTTAAAGGTAATGGTATCCAGGTATGCGGTAAGCCTGCCATCACTTTGCCGGGCAAACTGGTTAAATTTACTCAACACCCAATTTCTGGCCGCTCCAATTCCTTTTGTTTTACTTTTAATGTCGCTTAGTGTATTTCTGGTTCCGAAAGAAACCATTTTACTGATATAAGATTTTAATGAATCGGAATTTACAGCCTTGACCATTTTTTCGATATCCTGATTTCGGTTAACTACAACCTGAGCATTTAGTGATAAACTCATGGCAATAAAAGTGAGTAGAGTATAGGCTTTTTTCATTTGTGGTCTTTTAGGAAATAATGACTTTAGTTAAAACGAAGATATTAAATGATTGCTGGAATATGAACGGCTAAACCCTAAAGGCCTGTAACAATTCGGGCATAAAAAAAGCCCTTTGAAAAAGAATCAAAGGGCCTGGTACTTTTATTTAGCGTTACTTTGTCACAGCAGGTGCAAATCCTGGTGTTGGGTTCCAGTTGCCAAAAGCTTTTTTTGCTGAAGCTCTAGCTGTAGTTAAATTAATATCGCCTGCAATGGTTAAAAATGTTTTTTCGGGAGAAATCTGGCTGTAAAAGTTCTTAACATCCGCCAGGGTTAAAGCGTTGATTGAATTTTCACTTACCGTCTGATCATAATCATAATCCTGTGCCTGTATACTGGTGATTAACTTAGCTTTAGCGCTATTAAAAGTTTTTTGATCAATTGTAGCATTTTGGATCAAAGAAGCCATTTCAGTCAAATCTTTTGCTAAATCTGTTTTGGCTGTAGCCAATTTGCCACTGTTATCTTTAAAACTGATGTTCGCATTTTTGCTCACGTTTTCATTGAGTACGGCATTTAATAACTCAACTACGCCATCTTTTTTAGTGTTAAAAGCTTTTGCATCCAATGTAAAGCTTGAATAAGCCTTTGGCGATTTATTATTTTCAGAAATAATAATGTTCATGCCGTTTTTAAGTTTATAGCCCACTGGCTCTTTAAAGGTTTGAGCTTTAGTAGTGTAAATAGAAAGCACGGCGACTGCGCAAAGTGCAATTGTTCTGATTTTGTTCATTTTATTTTTTATTGATAATCGGATATTCTTTTGCTTTTTAAATCTGAAAACCGATAAATCGTCTTTCTAAGGCGATTTAAGTAATTATTAGTGGTGATCAGGCGTATATACGCGACGAGAATTGAATCGGATTTCGGTAAAGCTTAAATTTGTTCATTTTGTTCATTATCTATCCACTCCAATCAATCCCTATAGCTATGCTTACTTTGATTTGACTTCATCCTGATACAGTCGGTTTTACAAATAGTGGAATTGCTAAAACGAATGCGATTAAAAGACCTGTAAACAGTTTTGATTCAGGTTAGGTGAGACGTGGTGGTTATATTGATCACTCCATCAACGCGCCAATGATGGGGATTTATGGAAGTTAAATTAGACTGATGTGTTTTAATATTTATCTGTAAAAGACTAATAAAAAACAACCTATTTATATCATATGCTTAGACTGTGGTATCATATACCTTTAGGCAAAATCAGATGCCGTCTGCAATTTATCCAAGCTCATTTAATTAAGAACAATATGGATACCGGGCAGGACTCATAGCCATCATGCTGCGAAAAGCAGCAAGTAAATGGTCTCGAGATCTATAACCCGTACTTTTTCTTTGGTATTCAGTTTTAACTACCGATAGGCAAAATCTCTGGCGTATAAAGATGATTTGATGCTGATCTCAAACCGGCATCTTCGATAAAATCTTTTATTTCCCTGATGGTTTCATCCGGCGCACTGATCTGCGGAAAATGCCCGGTAGCTTTCATAACCACCAAAAAATTGTGGGGTGTATTTTTATGAATAAATTCTCCGACCGATAATGGAGCCATTACGTCATTTGTACATTGCAGGGTTAGACTTGGTACTTCAAGATTTTTCAGTTTATCTCGGTAATCGGCTTTAAAGGTAGCCATTGCAAAAGCCAGGGCCACACTAGGATCCGTGGCTTCAAAACATTCCTCTAAAAAATCAGATAGTTCGGGTTTACCGGGATTGTTCATCACTACTGGCACCAATTGTTTACTCCAGGCCACATAATCCTGGGCTATATGCGTAAAAATCGTTTCAATATCTTCAGCATTAAATCCGCCGATATAATCACCATCGTTTAAATAGCGGGGTGATGGTCCGATGAATATTAACTTCTTAAACACTTCTGGTAGCTGTAACGCGGCGATCATGCCGATCATACTGCCAACCGAATGCCCAATAAATATAATGTTCTTCAGATCAAGTGCTTGTATAATATCAATTACATCGCAGGCATATCCTTCAAGTGTAGCATATTTCTTTTGATCGTATTGACTGAGGTCAGAATCACCAGAACCTACATAATCAAATAAGATTACCTTATAATCTTCCAGGAAAGCATCTGTGATATATTTCCAGGAGCTTTGTGCACAGCCAAAGCCATGTGCAAATAGGAGTACCTGGCTGCCTTCGCCAAGTATTTTTACATTATTTCTGAGGAGTATTGGATGCAAAATGTGTGATTTTAGAATTCCTTATCAAGTTAGGAAATGTAACGGTTTTTTTATGAAAAATTAAAAAATGAACAAAACGCACCAGAGTCATTTAAAAACAGGCACCTTGACGTTCATTTTATTGTTCTAATTCCTTAATGGTCAACTGTTTGTTTGTCTTTCTTATTACGAGGTTTAAGTTCGTAAGGTTTTCAAAATGGAAAATTAAATGTTTACTGATCATTGAAGTCCAAAATTTCTAGTTACATATTTTGCTCATAATCATTATCTTGTGTATTCTCCACTAACCAGAAAACAAATATCCCTGATGAAAAAGTCCCTTCCAATTTTTATGATTATCTGTATATTTTTCATAAATGCATCTGCTCAGGTTAATTTAAAAGCTTATAAAGCGAATGGAGCGACTGTTTCTGTCAGGCAAAAAGGATTGATGGTGAGTTGGCCGGTTGGCAATAAGGCGATTGGTAAAATGATTCTTGATCTGGAAAACGGGAAACCACTCTTTAACAGTTTGCAGATGGGTAAAAAAGGTGCATTAAAACTGGTAGCTGCAAATCTTGACCCCGTTTTTATTTTGCGGGTAGGTAAACGTACATTAAGTCCGGAAAGTGGGGGTTGGGATGTGTTTTTTGACCGTGTTCCTACCAGGCCATACACCACCAGTCTGGTCAAATTCGAAAAAGGAAATGCAAGTGTTTTCACACATGGTACACAAACAGTGGTCAAGATAGCGGGTTTACAATCTGAAAATTTTAGTGGTAGTTTAGAAATAATACTTTATAACGGAAGCCCTTTGTTTAATGTAGCTGCTGTAGTGTCTACGCAAAAGGATTCGACTGCTATTTTATACGATGCCGGATTGGTAAGCAAAAAAGAGATCTGGTCTACTGTAGCCTGGTCTGATGTAAAAGGTAATCTTCATGTCGAAAAGGCTGTTAAAACTGAAGGAAGTGAAAATCTGGAAGTGAAATATCGTACAGTGATCGGTGAAAATACCGGTGGCAGTTTAGCTGTTTTTCCTGCTCCACATCAGTATTTTTATCCATTAGATGAAGCTTTTAATCTTAAATTTACCTGGAAAGGGAGCGATTATTTAAACCTGATTCCAGATTTTGGGATTGGCATCCGTCAGGATCCTATAGGCGATAAACGTTATGTGCCCTGGTTTAATGCGCCTCCTAATACCCAACAACGCCTTAATTTTTTCTGTTTACTAAGCACGGGGAAAGCAGATGCGGTTTTAAATGAAGTAAAAAAGTTTACCCATAACGATACTTATGTGCCCTTAGCAGGCTATAAAACAATGGCAAGCCATTTCCACAATGAGTTTATTTCGGATGTAGTGTTAAGTGGGAAACCCGTCCCAGAGCAACCGGAATTTGTTGACGTATTAAAGAAAACAGGATTGAATATTGTGAAACTGGCCGAATTTCATGGACCAGGTCATCCTAAAGGACCAGATTCTACACGTTTAAAGGAATTAAATGCCTTATTTAAACAGACTAAAAGGCTATCTGACCCTAATTTTCTGTTGTTACCTGGAGAAGAAGCCAATAATTTTTATGGCGGACATTGGCTGGCATTTTTTCCTAAACCGATTTACTGGATCATGTCGAGGAAAAGTGACATGCCTTTCGAAAGCAAGGACCCTAAATATGGTAAAGTTTACCGGGTAAGTGATAAGGCCGAAATGCTTAAATTACTCGAACAGGAACATGGCTTAGCCTGGACTGCCCATGCCCGAACAAAAGCTTCAACAGGTTATCCGGATAAATATAAGGAAGAGGATTTTTTTAAATCGGAAACTTTTATGGGCGCAGCCTGGAAAGCAATTCCGGGCGATCTTTCTTTACCCACTTTAGGTAAAAGGGTATTAAATCTGATGGACGATATGGCTAATTGGGGTTTAAAGAAACATATTATCTCAGAGGCAGACATCTTTACCATTACGGAACAAAATGAAATGTATGCACACCTCAACGTAAATTATTTACAACTGGATCAAGTGCCTAACTATGCTGATGGCTGGCAACCGGTTTTAGATGTCATGCAGAAAGGAAAGTTTTTCGTTTCAACAGGTGAGGTATTAATTCCGGGCTTTAATGTTGATGGAAAAGGTGCAGGCGAAACTTTGCAAGTTAACCATAGTGGAAAAGCAAAGATAAATATGCAACTCAACTGGACCTTCCCTTTAAGTTTTGCTGAAATTGTATCAGGAGATGGCAAAAAAGTATACCGTAAACAGCTAAATTTAAATACGACGCAGGCCTTTGGTAAAAAGGATTTTAGCTGGCAGATTGATTTAAAAGGCCGTAAATGGGTGAGGGTAGAGGTTTGGGATATTGCCACCAATGGTGCATTTACGCAGATGGTGTGGTTGGAGTAGTTTGCTGTTACACCAGGCTACCAGAGAATCTTTAGGTGATGAAAAAGGTTGTGATCTGCAGGCTAAATTAAGTTTGTGTATTCATTACATGTAATCTGATTACGGAACGATTTTCACTGCATTCTGAATGAAAATAAGCAAATTTATTTGTGCGCTTGTCTTGTTATCTATTTTTAGACAATTCATTCAAAAAAATGCTAAAAACTAAATCATTTACTTAATACTGTAATAATTAGTAATTGTTTTTATATCTTCGTTTTATAAATGTCTTTAAGACGTTTATTTAACCAAATGTTATCAGTATGCTGTTTGGCTAGTTTTAATCATCAAGCCGATGGTGTATTAAACCTTTAATTGTATGAGCATTCAACCATTTACCAGTCATTTATTATTCTGGGGATAATTAGCCGGTTTAAGGCGAGAAAACCGATTACTTAGTGTCGCAGTTTGTTAAACGTTATCCTAATCTTTACCAGCTGCTTTCAATTATACTTGTTATGAAGATATTTTTAAAAATGAAAAAAATAATTACTGCCCTTGTGTTTACCGCCTTATACGGAACTGTTTTCGGGCAAACTGCCTTGCAGCCATTTAGTTTATCGGAAGTCCGCTTGCTTGCTGGGCCTTTTAAACAGGCACAGGAAACAGATAAGAAATATATACTGTCGCTGGACGCGGATAGGCTTTTGGCGCCATATTTAAGGGAAGCAGGGTTAAAACCTAAAGCAGCATCTTACGGGAATTGGGAAAATACAGGTTTAGATGGGCATATCGGTGGACATTATTTGTCGGCACTTTCTTTAATGTATGCTGCTACCGGTGATACCAAGGTTAAGGAGCGGATAGATTATATGATTGCCGAGTTGGATAAATGTCAGCGCCAAAATGGCGATGGTTATCTGGCCGGGATTCCGGGAGGCAAGGAAATCTGGAAAGAGATTAAAGCTGGAAACATCAAATCATCCAGTTTTTCATTAAATGGAAAATGGGTGCCCTTGTACAATATCCATAAAATTTATGCAGGGTTGTACGATGCATACGCAGTTGCAGGCAATGCAAAAGCGAAGCAGATGCTGATCAAATTAACAGATTGGTGTATAGATGTGGTCTCCAATTTGTCTGATCAACAAGTACAGGAATTATTAAAGAGTGAACATGGTGGATTAAATGAAGTTTTCGCGCATGTTTATGCGATAACAGGTAACCAGAAATACCTTAAACTGGCAAAACGGTTTTCAGACCAGTCTATCCTAAATCCACTATTAAAAAATACGGATGCCCTGAACGGTTTACATGCCAATACGCAGATTCCTAAAGTGATTGGTTTTGAACAGATTGCTTTATTGGATAAGGATCCTGCCTGGGCAGATGCTGCTGCGTTCTTTTGGAAAACGGTAGTGGAACATAGAACAGTAGCCATTGGCGGAAATAGCGTTAGAGAGCATTTTCATCCCGCTAATGACTTTTCTTCGATGACAGAATCGCGCGAAGGACCTGAAACCTGCAACTCTTACAACATGTTAAAGTTGACCAAAGAACTGTTTTTAGCTGCTCCTTCCAATACTTATCTCGATTATTACGAACGTACACTTTATAACCATATTCTTTCATCACAAAGGCCAGATGGTGGTTTTGTCTATTTTACACCCATGCGGCCAGGACATTACCGTACTTATTCAAATCCACAGGAAAGTTTCTGGTGCTGTGTAGGTTCGGGATTGGAAAACCATGGCAAATATGGAGAATTGATTTATGCACACCGTGCGAATGATGTATTTGTGAATCTTTTTATCCCTTCAACCTTAAACTGGAAAGAAAAAGGCATCCAGCTTACACAACAAACCCTTTTTCCCGATGCTGAACAAACCACAATCAAGCTTCAATTGAAAAGTAAACAACGTTTTGCCTTACATTTCCGTCAGCCTGCGTGGGTAGAACAAGGAAAAATGACTGTACTGGTAAACGGAAAAAAGGTAATGACTAAAAGTGATGCAAATGGTTATGCCAGTATCGATCGAACCTGGAATACGGGCGATGTGGTTAATATTTCCCTGCCTATGCATACCACTACGGAGTTTATGCCAGATGGTTCTGATTGGGTAGCCTTTATGCGCGGGCCGATTGTACTTGCCGCGGAGATAGATACGCTAAACCAACCTAATTTAACCGCTGATGGCAGTAGAATGGGGCATATTGCTTCTGGTGCTTTATTTCCGATCAGCGAGGCACCATTGGTTACCGGACCTAAAAATACACTTGCCAATGAAATTACGTTGACCGATAAAAAGAGTTTAACTTTCAGTGCCCAAAATGCGATCTATCAACCCAGATACAAAACCTTAAAAATGGTTCCTTTTTACACCCTCGCCGAAAAACGGTATGTGGTTTATTTTCCTTATAGCAGTGAACAGGCCTTGCCAGAACGGGCAAAAGCAATTAAATTGGCTGAAGAAGAAAAGATGAAGATTGAACAGAAAACCGTAGACCTGGTTAATCCCGGAGAGCAGCAACCAGAATCTGATCACAATTTTAAAGGCGAACAAACTGATAATGGAACCTACCAGGAAAGGCATTTTAGAAACGGGAAGGCATGGTTTAGTTATGTGCTTAAAAACAAAGACTTAGCTGGGAATAAGCTCAGTTTAACCTATTTTGGAAAAGAAAAGGACAAAAACTTCACTATCCTGATCAATGGGACTAAAATTGAAAATGTAAAGTTAGATGGAAGCAAGGGAAATGTTTTTTATACGCAGGAGTATCAGATTCCAAAAGCGTTGTTAAAAGCAGAATTAGAAGTAAAATTTGTTGCCGATCAGGGATCGGCTATTGCCAATATTTATGAAGTAAGATTGGTGAGATAGGGGACTGATTTTCGTGATCTTATTCCGTGGTCTGTGCTCCCACAGATCACTATTGTTATTCAAATCCGTCATCCTGAACTTGTTTCAGGATCTACAGGTCAGGTTTCGAAGTTAATGTATTCAACTAAAAGGATACTGAAATAAGTTCAGTAAAATATGCAGAGAAATTTATTTTGATTCGAATGCAGATTGTGATTTTTTACCTAATCTTTGGCCTGCTTTTTCGATATCTTTTAAATTTGTTTCACCACTTGCAAGCTCAAGTAATTCCTTTTGCATATTTAATTTGGCGACGAATTTCATCAGACGTAACTTTTTTTCCTTTGAGCCAGAAAAGTTAAGTTTAAGGTATTGCTGAATAAACGTCGAAAATGAATCAATTAGTTGTTCTTTTTTAGCAACATATGATTGACTTTTATATTCGCCATTTATAAAAAACGAATCAAACATTATTTTCGTTATTTCATGTAATTCTTCATTATCAATCTGATTTGTTTTTTTTACTGCTTGTAATGTTGTCATCTTATACTTCCTCCATCGTTATAACCGTTTGGCTGGGTTCTTCTACAATCTCTAATATATTGAAAGATCTACCAGACTTAAACAAAACTTCCTTTTCGTTCGGTGGATTATGTTTACCAAATTTACTGATTTTTTCAATTTCTTTTCCTGTTTTTGAATATATGACAAATTTGGTGTTTTTTCCAAATGCTAGGGCCGTTAACTCCGATTTTGTAGCTGATATAAATGTGTATTCGGTTATAGGGACGCCTTCTTTTTCTGCTTTTAAATATTTTTCCAGTTCAAAAGCATTTAAGTCTGCACATCTGAATACCTGCCCTTCATAGTTATCTATTTTCGTTAATGAATTATTTAGTACAGAAGCAAACTCATTACTTTTCATCCCTTTTGAAGACCTCAGCAATTCATTAACATTTTCATAGCCATCTTCTGTATATTTATAAATAATAGCCTTTTCATATACGGTTAGATTAGGGAACTCTATGTTCCTATCGCTATTCTGTATACAATCAATATCACGACTTAAATGTTTTCTTGCGTATTGTTCTGCTTTGGTCAAATGATAATTGGACTTTGTTTACACTAACATACCAAAATTACAAGTAATATTATAATTGAAAATCATCTTGTATTTAAAATGGAGCTATTTCTTGATTCATGGAGTACGAGTATCATTCGATTGATTGACAAGTATATATAAATACTGAAACAAGTCTGTATGATGTGCAAGAGTCTTTATTTGGACAGAAAGCTACGCTGTAAAACAAGTTCAGCAGGACGTTTGGATGAGTATTTGTCCTCCTGAACTTGTTTCAGGATCTGTTTAAAAAGGTTATGCTGCTTTAAGAGATTGTGCGTCAGCATTAAAAAGCCCCAATAACAATCATCCAAAAAAGCATATTAATTTTTTTATGAATCAGGATAAGGTTTTAAACTTTCTCGTCCTGATTAAATTACTTTAATTCCAGAACCACAACAGATTGAGCTGGTAACTCTACTTTTAATGAATTGCCTGATTTTTTTGCACCCGTAAATTTTGCATTGTGCACTTTGTTCAAATCGTTAAATGTATTTACGTCAGTTAGCTTAGCCGAGGTTAAAATTTGTCCTGTAACTGTGCTCCATTTTAGGCCATCTAAAACCGTACTCAGTGCAATTTTTTTGTTAGGATCTAAATTAACCAATGAAATATGAATGGCACCACTGGCGTCCTGCGAAGCAGAAACATTTAAAGCCGGTATTTTTTGACCACCTACAACATAATCAGGACTAGTGAATGCAATGGGTAAATACTTGGCATCCTGGTGTACTTTGTAAAGATCGAAAACATGATAAGTAGGGGTAAGGATCATCTTATCTTTTTCGGTTAGTATTAAAGCCTGTAAAACATTCACTGTTTGCGCCAGGTTGGCCATTTTTACACGGTCAGAATGGTTATTGAAGATATTTAAGGTCGTTCCTGCAATTAAAGCATCGCGTAAACTATTCTGTTGGTACAAGAAACCAGGATTGGTTCCAGGTTCCACATCTGTCCAGATTCCCCATTCATCAACCACTAAAGCAACTTTCTTTTTAGGATCGTATTTATCCATTATCGCGGAGTGTTTGCTTACCAGTTCTTCCATATGCAGGCAGTTTTTCATGGTCGAAAAGTATTGTGCTTCATCAAATTTGGTAGCTGACCCTTTTTTGCCCCAGTTTCCTGTAGGGATGGTGTAATAGTGTAAAGTTAATCCCCACATTTGGTCGCCAATATTTTTCATACAGGTTTCAGTCCAGTTGTAATCACCTGAATTGGCTCCACTGGCAATTCTTTTTAGCGGAGCACCCGGATAGTTGCGTGCATAAGTAGCATACCTGCGGTAAAGATCAGAATAATAAGCAGGGGTCATGTTGCCACCGCAACCCCAGCTTTCGTTACCTACACCCCAGAAAGAAACTTTCCATGGTTTTTCTCTACCGTTTTGACTGCGGATGGCGGTCATTGGGCTTACGCCATCAAAATTTAGATATTCTACCCATTTGGCCATTTCCTCAACTGTTCCGCTACCTACATTTCCGGCAATATAAGGTTCACAATCCAGCATTTGGCAGAGGTCTAAAAACTCGTGTGTACCAAAGCTATTGTCTTCTGTTACGCCGCCCCAATTGGTATTTACCATTTTTGGGCGCTGGTTCCTCGGACCAATGCCATCTCTCCAATGGTATTCATCAGCAAAACAACCTCCCGGCCAGCGTAAGTTCGGAACTTTTATCTTTTTTAAAGCATCTACAATATCTAAACGGATTCTTCCTTTATTAGGAATATTCGAATTTTCATCCACCCAAAAGCCATCGTAAATACAGCGGCCTAAATGTTCTGAAAAATGACCGTAAATGTGTTTGCTCACCACTTGATCGCCTGCAGGTTTAATGGTTAGCTGGGTTTCGTTTTGTGCATGCACTAAAATAGAGCTGCAGAATAGGGCTGCAGATAAGAGAAGTTTTTTCATCATGATCTCGTTAAATCTATTGGTTAAATGGAATTTTGATTACGTTAAAAGAGTAAGGTTTTAACGCAATATTTAATTTTTTGCCTTTGAGGTTGATCGTGCTTTTTTTCGGACTTACCGCTTCAGGGTTTTCAAAAGAATTAACCTGAGTGAGGTTGCTGTTTGCTATTTCCTCATTGGTCGCCTTACTTTTTAATTTCATTTTCCCTTCAAGGTCAAAATCGATTTGCTGCGATTGATTGGAGTTGTTGGCGATTTTAATAATGAGCTCTTTTTTTGCCTGATCGGTTACGGCAGAGGCATAAAGGCCATCCTGACCGATAATGTTCTTCTCATCAAGCGTAATTGCAACTACATCCGTCCCTTTATTGGTAGAAAACTGTTTCTGAACATAATAATCTGGGGTACCATAGGATTTCAGGTTATCTACCCAGATCATATCGGGCGCCCATTGCCAGGCATCAATATTAGCGAAAAGCGGGGCATAAGAGGCCATTTGTACTACATCGGCATTGCGCTCCAAACCTGTCATTAACGAAGCCGAAGCTAATGCACTTTGCCAGTTGTTACGGTTACTTCCAACTATACTATTGTCTGCATGTACCGCATATTCGCCAACAAAAACCTTCGATCCGTTTCTCGGATAGTTATCGTAACGGCCGGCGTTTTTTAAAAACCAATCGGCAGATCGGTAATAGTGTTCGTCAATAAAGTCAGCATTATTGCTTCTTAAAGTAGTATTCAATAAGTTAAAGCGATCTCCTTCAGGATCCGTTCCAGAACTGTTGATCAGTTTAAAATCAGGATATTTTGCTTTGATGGCTTTGGTGAAAATGGCTAACCTTTCCAGGTATTGTGGTCCCCAGTTTTCATTTCCAACACCCATCATTTTTAAATTGAAAGGTTTCGGGTGACCTAAATCGGCGCGCACTTTACCCCATTTGGTGGTTACATCGCCATTGGCAAATTCAATCAAATCTAAGGCATCCTGTACATAAGGATCCAGTTCATCAAGAGAAGCTACTTCAGCAGAGTTAAACTGGCAAGCCATACCGCAATTTAATATCGGCAGCGCATCTGAGCCTATATCTTCAGCCAGTTGGAAATATTCGAAAAAGCCCAAACCGAAACTTTGAAAATAATCCGGCGCAGCACGGTTTGCAAATTCAGTATTCCAGCGGTTAATAATCAGTTGCCTGTCTTCAATCGGGCCAATGGTTTTTTTCCATTGGTAACGGTTGGCCAGGTCGGTTCCTTCTACAATACAGCCGCCCGGAAAACGGATAAAACCAGGTTTCATATCGGCCAGTAACTGCACCATATCTGCCCTTAATCCTTGCGGACGGTTTTTCCAGGTATCGCCAGGGAAAAGGCTAATCATGTCCAGATCGATGTTTCCTCTGCCCTGAAACATAATGGAAAATTTAGCTTTTGGATCAGTTTCCGTAGCGGTAAAACTTGCTGACTGTTTTTTCCAGTCGCTACCGGTTTGGTTAGGTGTTAAAGTTCCCTGTCCGATAACTTTATTGTTTGCATCTTTTAACATCAGCACCATTTTAACACCTGGGGCTGATTGTCGGTACATTAATGAAAAATCGTAGCGCAATCCTTTTTTTACACCAATACCTTTAAACCCCTCATTTATGAGTTCAAAATCGTCGGTTTGTTTTTTTATTTGTAGATACCTGGGATTGGCAGTATTTACCTCTTTTCGGTTTACCACCAATATTTCGCCTTCCTGTTGCTTTTTCCGTTGAATTGTCCAGCCCATTAAAGGTTTGGTAAATTCGAAAGAGCGGTTTTTAATGAGTTCGGCATAAATACCACCATCGGCACCAAAGTTAATATCCTCGAAAAAAACACCCCACATATTCGGCTGCACTTTTGCAATACTTTGGTTTGTTTTAACTTTAATTACTTTTGCAGTTTGGGCCTGCACTGCGGTAGTGTATCCAATTCCAATAGCAGCATACGCAATACATGCCGAAAAGATACTTTTTATAGGGTAATTTAATTTCATACGGGTTTATACTTGGAAGATTCTTAAAGTAAAAGTAAAATATTTAAAATAATAAACGTTATAAGAACATTTATTTTTTTTTCTTTGGTCGTTTTATCAGTAAATTCTACAATCTTAGTATTTGGGAATATAAGGTAGCCAATAGAAATTGATATGTTAAAAGCATTTAAATTTTTTTATCATGTATGGTAGGGTAAAATTTTGACAATTAGGAAGGCACCTAGTGTGTAGTATTGGTGTTTTGAACAAAGTTTTGTACATCCTGCAACCTTAACAATGAAAAGCTGTTTTGGCCATTTAGCCACGGTTGCAGCGATACCCTGCAGCAACGAGGTACGAGGCAGCGAAGCGTATAAGCGGAAAACGGGAAGAAATTTATTGTTTTGTACAAGCCATGCGCTCCTATTAATAACAATATGTATAGCTAAGGTCTGTGTCCTCACAGATCAAAAAAATATTTAGGAGTGATCTGTGGAGACACAGACCATGAGATTAGAAAAATGCATCGTTATTCCGTGCTTTCCGTGGCAAAAAGCAAAATACTACTCATCCAATTTTAATCATGTTACGCCTTGTCGGGCTAATTCCATTTCAAAAGCATCGCCGTAGGCGTTAAATTTCATGGCGTTACGCATCCAAAAGAAAAAAAGGACAGACCATCCGGTACTGTCCTTACATCATTAACTAAAATTAAAATCAACGCTTTTGTTCCTATCTGTCTTAGTGGAAAGCGTTTAAACCACTTTTTAAGAATTTTCGATAATTAGCTATTTCATAATCAGCACCTTGTGGTGGTGCCAATAGTGTTTCTGTTTTTGGATCTAGCAGTACATAAAACGGCTGCGAATTAGACTGGAATTTCCTGGCCTGCAGGTCACTCCATTTTTTGCCAATGGTGGTGAGCTTTTTCCCTTCGGGCGTAATGGTTACATCAGCAGGTGCCAGTTCTGTTTTATCATCCACATACAGCTGAATCAATACATAATCATTACTGATCATTTTATATACGTCTTTATCTGGCCAAACATTGGCTTCCATTTTTCTGCAGTTTACGCAGGCATGGCCGGTAAAATCAATTAATACAGGTTTATTCAGTTTTTTAGCTGCAGCTAAACCTTCATCATAATCGAAATAGGCATTGAGCTTTAACGGCGCATGAAATTTATCTGCGTATTTGTGCGGACCATCAATTGTTGTGGTCTGTTTTCCGCCTAATAAACTGGTGGTATACAGATCGAAATCCTGCGTTTCCTGCGGTGGAAGAAAAGCAGAAATACTCTTTAATGGCGCCCCCCACATTCCGGGGATTAAGTAAATGGTAAAAGCCAATACTATCGTAGCGAGAAAAAGTCTCGGTACGGAGATAAATGCCAATGGACTATCGTGCGAAAACTTTAGTTTACCCAAAAGATAAATGCCCATCATCCCGAAAATAACAATCCACAGGCTTAGGAATATTTCGCGGTCAAACCATTCCCAATGGTAGGCCAGGTCTACATTGCTCAAGAATTTTAAGGCAAAAGCAAGTTCAAGAAATCCAAGCACCACCTTAACACTGTTTAACCAACCACCAGATTTTGGCAGTTTGTTCATGGCAGAAGGAAATAGCGCAAACAAGGCAAAAGGAATAGCCAATGCTAATGAAAATCCAAACATGCCAATCGCTGGGCCTAACAAAGCACCAGTTGTAGCCGCCTGTACCAATAGGGTACCGATAATTGGGCCAGTGCAAGAGAAAGATACTAGAGCCAGGGTTCCAGCCATAAAAAATAACCCTGCAATACCGCCTTTATCCGAATTGGCATCCATTTTATTTACCCATGAAGAGGGCAGGGTAATTTCGAAAGCCCCTAAAAATGAAGCTGCGAAAGCAATAAGCAATAAGAAGAAAAAGAAATTAAAGATCCCATTGGTAGATAAGCTGTTTAAAGCATCGGCTCCAAAAATTACGGTCACCAGAAGTCCGAGTACCACATAAATGAGGATAATAAAAAAACCATATAATGCTGCCCGTTGAAAAGCTTTTCCTTTTTCTGAACCTTTAGTGAAAAAACTTACTGTAAGGGGCAACATGGGGAAGATGCAAGGCATCAACAAAGCAGCTAAACCGCCAATAAAGCCTGCAATAAAAATCCCCCATAAGGTTTTGTGTCCTTCTTTTGATGGTGTAACGGTTTGTTTAACAGTAGTGGCTACTCCGACTGCTGTTTTAACGACCGTATCTGTCGCTTTAATTGTACTATCAGGCGTTTCAGGCTTAATCTCTGTAAATGTAAGGTCATCGGTGCCAGTGCTGTCTTGTGCATAGCCGTTTAAGGATATGGCACCGAAGAACAGCAAACCGAGACAGATTTTTTTTAAGGGTATCATATGCTTGGTTACGCTATTATTTTACAGGAACACTAAAGTCGATCTGTTCTGGCGGCAAACATTGTTTATCATCGCATACCATAAATTCTACACTGCCTTTAACGGTTGCGGTTTTACCTTTCAACTTTACTTTTTGTTGAAATACTACTGATTTTTCGAAATAGCTCACATCCATTTTGAAAGTAGATTCGAATTTGGTTATCGCTTTTGGTTCGATTGTTTTTCCAACCAGGGTATAAGCAGCTGCTGCTGGAAAGGTAAAGGTTGTTTTAACAGGGCCTCCATCTTTAACAAATTGCGAGTAAAGGTGCCAACCCTGATCTATAGTGGCTTTAATGAAAACAGTAGCGGTATTTGGACCGGTTTTTTTCGCAGCGTAACTCCAGGTTACCGGTTTTAAAATCTGGCTGTATGCACTTAGGTTGATCAGGCATACGGTGCATAATAAAAAGATGATTTTTTTCATGTTGTGGTTATTGGTTATGGTGGTTAGTGTAATCTGCTAAAGGCCTGATAATCCAGAAAATCTACTTCAGGGGTAATGTATCCTGCTCTAACGGGTTCCTGCTTCATTAAATCGGTACTTAAATATTTTTTGTTGCTATCAGAAAAGATGGTCACAACACAGCTGCCGATTCCCATTTTTTGCTGTTGTTTGATGGCACCAATCACATTGGCTCCTGATGATATACCTACAGCTAAACCAAGTTTTTCTGCCAGTTTTTGCGCCATGAGTATGGCATCGCCATCGTTTACCTGTACCACTTCATCCAGTTCGCTCAGTTGAACAATTTCGGGAATGAACTCATCAGAAATACCCTGAATTCTATGGCTGCCCACTTTATAGCCCGTGGTTAAAGTAGGTGACTCTGCAGGCTCCAGCGGATGTATTTTAATATCAGCATTTTGCTTTCTTAAAAAGTTGCCTACACCCATGATGGTTCCTCCGGTGCCTACACCGGCAACAAAAGCATCGGGCGATATGTTTTTCAATTGCAATTGCCCCCAGATTTCCTTCCCTGTAGTATGTTCGTGTGCTTCCGGATTGGCCAGGTTTTCGAACTGTTTTGGTAAAAAGATATTTGTGTCTTTTGTGGCCATTTCTTCTGCAAGTTTAATGCTGCCAATAAATCCGCCTTCTTCTTTGCTCACCAAAATAATTTCAGCACCTAAACTTTTGATAATGTCCATGCGCTCTTTACTCAACCAGTTGGGCATAATAATAGTTACCGGATGACCTAAAGCTTTACCTATTGCTGCAAATGCTATACCGGTGTTGCCGCTGGTAGCCTCAACTATACGATCGCCAGCTTTGATTTTACCCTCAGCATAAGCTTTTTTAAGGGTGTAAAGTGCCATCCTGTCTTTAATACTGCCGGTTAGGTTGTAGTGTTCACATTTAACATAAATTTTACCTATACTCCCCTGGTAGGTATAAGTAAGCTCCAGCATTGGGGTATTGCCAACCAGGAGTGATAAATGTTCAAATTTTCCCATATTGGAAGTTGTAAATTCATTAGCTGTTAATGCTTTCATGGAGGTTTTTTAAATCAATTAAAGTAAATTTTTAATTAATTAAATTTCGGTAAAACTCCGTATTATTCTTATTTGTGTCAACAGAAGTCTTTTTTTTCATAAATTTTCTGTTTTTTTGATGAGTTATTAATTTTTATTTCAGTTTGGGTGGTTTTTTTTAAGGTCAATTATATTTTTTTTCATTCATCAGCGAACATGATACACGGAGATTTAGATCAGGTTGATACCGAAATATTAAAATTGTTGCAGCATGATGCTGCTTTAACGCATAAAGAGATATCGTTGAAGCTGCATAAATCGATAGCAACCATACATGAGCGTATAAGACGATTAAAGGAACAGGGCTATATTAAAAGAATAGTGGCGATTCTTGATCGGAAAAAAATAAACAGAAACCTGATTGCTTTCTCGCATGTGTTGTTGAAAGAGCATACGGCTAAAACCCTGATCGAATTTGAAACGGAGGTTTCGAAGTTTGGGGAAGTAATGGAATGCCTGCAAATGACGGGGGCGCATGATTTTATTTTGCGTATTGCCACAAAAGATATGGATGCCTACCACGAGTTTCTACGGAATAAACTGGCTACACTGCCCAATATTACGACTGTTCAGAGCTATTTTGTACTTTCCGAACCGAAGAGTGAAACCGCTTATCCGCTGTAGGGGGATTGGTTCATTAGCCATTGGTATATTGGTCAATAGTTTACCGGCATTTTTTTCCTTAAAGTTGTCGTCATTTCGAGCGGAGTGCAACGCAGTCGAGAAATCTATCAGGATAGATCTCTCTGCCGAACATTAGATACTGCGCTTTAGTCTTTGGGATGACAACACTTTTTTCGGATTGTATCAATGATAATCGGGTGCAAAGCAGTCCGAAAATCTTTGTAGATAGATTTCTCCCCGCCCGCACAGGCGGGCATTTCGCCACCGAGTAAAAACGGCAGGCTTCAGTCGAAAGGACGATTTTATTTATGAATAATCCAAAGAAATTACAAGTACATTTTTATTAGCGGGTTAGCTGTTGAATCTTTTCAAATTGAAAGCTGTGGCACCAATAATAGCTGTCGTTAGCAAGGATACCGAAAGTATATTCATCCATATGGTTGGAACCTCTTGCCGGTTATATTTCTGTAGTTTGTAGTCATTAATATCCGTATCGTTAACGGATTGATTAAGAAAAATGGCCGGATAAAAATGTAAGCGGATTTGTTCATGGTATCTTCTAACCGCCTGTTGAAAGCTAAGATGTGTATCGAGATCTGATCCCGCCATTTTATTGACCCCGAGCTGCGTTTGTATGGTGGGAAAGAACAAGGCAAAAATATTCGTAAAATACTGCCTGCTGGCCAATTTCTTTTCGATAGCCAACCTGCTTGCCCCGGCCTGGTCATCGCCCATTTGCTGCATAGCGTAATACCAATACCAGCTAAATGTTTTCTTCTCTGGAAAAGGATATTTCTTTAGTTGCGGATAATGTTTAAAAAAGGGTTTCATGGTTACTTCTTTGGCCATATCCCATTTTTCATGATAGCCTTCGCGTTGGTTAATTACATTTTGCAACGCCTCAGGTACCGGGTAATTCCGCGTTAGAAAAAGATTAAACGAAGCCGGAATTACAATACAAAGGAGTACCCATATAGCTATTAGCGCCGATGCATTAAAATTCGACGATTTGGCTAGAGAAACGATGAAAAATGAAAGGGCAAACCAAAAAGTCAGATAAAGTAAAATAAGTACAGTAACCGAAAGGAAAGTTAAATCTGGCCGTAGTGTTAAATAAAACATCGCTACAAATAACAGCAATAGTGCAACACTGAAAATTACCACCACCCTAACTAAAAATTTTTGCCAGATAACCTGGAAAGATTGGTTGGTTTGTGCCCTTAAAAGTGACCAAATGCCACTTTCCTTTTGTTCGGAAAGGAGATTGTATGTAAAGGCAATAATGACCAGGGGGAACAAAAATATAAACACGAAACTAAGATCCATATTGCCCAAAAGCAGGCTAACCGGATTATTGATATCGGTATCATAAAGCTGGCCTTCAAGGCCCAACATGGTTACCGAAATTAAATAAGGATTGATATCGCGCTGCCCGTTGGCAAAAGCCGCCCAATGATCAGGAGCGTTGGCCAGCGTAAACTTATTATGAAAAAATACCAGGCCAATATCATCGCCAAAATGATCGATATTGTTAAGGGTATTTTTCTTTTGCAATGTTGCTGCTTTTTCAATTACAGCCTGTTGCTTAGCGATGAAGGCTTTGCCAAAATACAGGCCGGCAAAACCTGTTATCAGGAGTACAAAGATCCCAATCCAGGAAGAGCTGCTTCTAAAAAACAATTTAAATTCGAGATGATATCTATTTTTTTTCATGCGTATTTTATATCGTTTTAATCCATCTGGTTGAATATTGGAGCAAAATCACCGTAAACAATAACCAGAAGGTTAAAGCGCTTAGCGCTAATAGCTCATTCGACAAAACAGTATCTAATGTTTTAAAATGGTAGTTAAAATCGGGTTGTTCTGCCCAGTTGGCCTTACTGATGGCTAACGGTTTTTCTTCATCTCCGGGTTTAATGTTGCTGATTTTCTCAATCTGGAGTTTATTCATCTTTTGCGCGAGTTGATAGCGGTAAGTTTCTGCCTGGTGCTGAAAATCGACGAAAGTATTAAAATCAGATGCCGTTAAAGCCATCGAAATATTTTTCAGCGATAAATAAGGGTTTAAGAAACCCGTAATTGTAGTCAAGCTGTTCTGTTTTTCGAAAATTTTGTTCAGTTCATTTTGATGTTTACTGTAAATTTTTGAGGTAATCTTTTCGCCCTCGGCCATAATATAACCACCATAGTTAAAAGGGAGCTTTTTAACATCATCCACAGCGTAAGCCTTCAGTAGCGAATCTTTAATGGCCGCATAATGTGGGTCGTTAGGATCATGGCTATCGCCCTGCTGGTGAACGTCTGCCGCAATGGCATCGGCAAATTCTATTTTGGATGGTGAAGGATGAATTTTTACACCAACCGCCTGGGTAACGCGTGGCATAATAACCATGAAAAATATCCAGCAGGCCAATAAAGTAATCAAAGCCGATTTAGAACTGCGGGCAAATGCCGAAACCAAAACGGTAATGGCCGATATAACGAAAAAATAGATGGCATAAGTTAAAACCAGAAGTAACAGGCGTAAAGCCGAATCTATACTGATTTGCCAATGACTTAACGATGCCCATAACAAGATGGTAAGCAGGATGAGCGGAATAAATATAGAAAGGCAAACGCTGATAATACCTATTGTTTTACCCCAAAGGAGTTGTTTCCAGCTTACATCCTGGCATAACAGGATTTTTAAGGTGCCCGATTCGCGTTCGGCCGATATACTGTTATAACCCAAAAAGAAAATAAGTAAAGGTACCAGCAGTTGTAATACCATGGCTACACTAATTTCGCCAAAGCTTAACATACCGTTTGTAAAACCGGCTTCACTAAAATTAACGGTATTCTGTTTATGTGCCTCTAAAAAAATGGAGACTCCCGCAAAACTTTCTATGCCAAAATCGAAGAAACTGAGTTCGTGTTTTTCACGAAAGGCGAGGTAACCATAGTGCGCCATCCTGTGAGGATGTTTATCTGGTTTGGCTAACCATTGCGCCCTTACCAGTGCTTTATAATGGAGCCGTTGATTATTTTGCATTTTAAAATTTTGCCAGCCTACATAAGTAGCCAGACAGAGCGATAAACCGAGTAAAAGGGTTAGGGCCAAGGTGGCACTATTGTTAAAGGCGGCTTTAAATGTTTGTTTTGCAATAGTGTTTATTCTATTAGACATTATATTCTATAGGTTACGTTAAACATTACATTTCTTGGTGTACCAGGGAAAAGGCGCAGGTAGTTTTGTGCACCTACCCAATAGGTTTTGTTTAAGATGTTGTTCATGTTTACGGCCAATTGTACCTTTGAGCCTGCCGGCGAATAATAAACTGCTGCATCTACGAGGGTATAGGCCGGAAGCGTGAAATCTCTAATGTACAGCGGAAGTTTAGTGCCGCTATATTGTAAACCCGTACCAAAACCAAGTCCTCTAAGCTTTTGGGCTTCAAAGTTATAACGCATCCATAAACTGGCACTGTGTTTTGGGGTGTTCTGCACCCGCTGACCGATTAAAGCCAGGTTAAAATCATCCTTAATAATGGCATCTACATAGCTATAACCTGCATTAAACTGCCAGTTCTGTCTGATGAAACCTGAAGCTTCGAATTCGAAACCACGGCTGTGTTGTGCGCCACGTTCGATTAAACGGTTTACATCTAAAGGATCGTTTGCATTCATCAATAAGTTTTTCTGATTAATTTCAAAAACCGAAACATTTACCATCAGGTTTTTATTCAGCCATTCAGATTTCGCACCAATTTCCTTCAAATCACTTGTTAGGGGTTTAAAATTTGAACCTGCTGGCGGCGGAACAATTACCAGAGTTGAAGTATTGCCCTGCGGTTGGTAACCTTGTAAATAAGTTCCATAAAGGTTAATATTCGTGGTTACAGCATAGGTTAGCCCAACTCTTGGCAAGAGTTTATGTTGATAAATTTTCTTCTGGGTCGCCAGTTCGTAATTGCTGTAATCTTCGTACCATTCCTGTCTCAGGCCCAGGACTAAGGCAAGCTTCTCATATTGGATTTGATCCTGAAAATAAACGGCATTAACTAAATTGTAGGCTGGCGGGATCTCAGTTTTGGTAAAAATATAATCGCTTAAATTTTTAATCGTATAACTTGGGTTAGCAAGGTTAAAATGCTCTACATTGGGCACAGGCGCATTTATACCATTTACCGTTTTAAATAAATAGAGGTCCTTTTTTGTTGGATCATATCTGCTGGCAATGGTACCATCTTTTAAGCGGTAACCCTGTGCCGCATTTTCGCCGCCACCACGCAGTTTTTGCGTATTGATCCGGTCGTAGCCGATTACCATTTTATGGTTTAAGTGAAAAGTGTTGGCGTTTATACTGAAATAGGTGCTTAAATTATCGGTACTCCACTTTTGCTGACGTTGAACTGCCCGCATAGCCGCAAGGGTAGGGATTGGCTGATTGTTTTCATCAACGCCAAAAGCATTGGTGGTACGATGTTCCAATAGATCTTCATTCCAGTTTTGCTTCATATAAGCCACATTAAATACAATATCCTGGTTAAAACGATGAGAAAAATTGGTCATTAACATTAAATCCTGACTGTTAAAACGGTCGTTGCTGGCACCCATATTGAAACTGATCGGTGTGCTTTTTAAATCGGTTTGCCCGGCGATGGCGCCAAAAATAGCTTGTCCGCGGTCTAATCTAGAATTGCTGTTGTTCATTACAACCTCTACATTTAAACTGGTACGATCATTCGGGATGTACGAAAAGGAAGGTGCAATGATATAACCCTTTCTAAATTGCAGGTCTCTAAAACTTTTGCTGTCTTCATAGCCAAGGTTAAGTCGGTAAAGCAATGTTTTGTCCGCATTTAAGGGGCCTGTAAAATCTAATGCGCCGCGTACTGTACCAAAACTTCCGGCTGAGATGCTGATCTCCTTACGGTCTTCAGTCAGCGGCTTTTTTGTTACCAGGTTGATACTTCCCCCCGGATCTACACTCGAAAAAGTAGCACTTGCCGGACCTTTTATTACTTCGATCCGTTCGAGGTTATTGGTTAAGGGCTGGTTAAAATAATATTGATGGGTACGCATGCCATTAATAATAGCACCTTCTTCGTTCTGATTAATTCCCCTGATGGAGAATTGATTATAATAACTGCTTTGCGATACACTGGTTACGTTTTTGATGGCGTCAGCTAGTACAGCAGCCTGCCTATCGGCAATTAATTCTTTCGAAACCGAAGAAATAGCCTGTGGAATGTCTTTGTTCAAAGTAGCCGTTTTCGTAGCCGAGAAAGAATAATTACCATAATATTTCTTGCCATTGGTGCCTACAACTTCAACAGTTTGTAGTTCTTCATTCGAAGGTTGCAATACAATGGCATCAAGATTTAAATCGCCTGTTTGATTTATAGGATATATGCGGCTAAAACTGCTATAACCGATGGCACTAACGGTTGCAGTATAACTAGCCGTTTTTGGCAAAATGAGTGAAAAATTCCCTAACGAATCGCTCATCGTATTTAATTGATCTTTGCCATTTTTAAATTTAATGGTGGCTTTATAAATGCTTTGATCCTGGGCATTGATCACCTTTCCGCTTACCTTAATTTGCGCAATGGCCTGCATGTTAAAAAGATTGAGCAAGAAGAGCAAAAAAATTGTAGCGGCACCAGAAAGTGCCTTATATTTTGGGTACATGAAATGGATTTGGTTATATGGTCTGTAAGTATAATTCCTGCAGGTCGTTTGCGCTAATCTCGCTTGCTTTAAGGGTATGGATCAATTCGCCCTGTTTCATAATGCCGATGTGCGAGCCTACATTTACGGCGTTAAAAATGTCGTGCGTAGCCATTAAGATGGATTTACCTTCGGCAGCCAATTGTTTTACCAATTGGGTAAACTCTGCTGTTGCTTTTGGATCTAAACCACTGGTGGGCTCATCCATTAAAATGATTTTCGCATTTTTAGCCAGGGCAATCGCAATACCTACTTTTTGGCGCATCCCCTTACTAAAGCCAGATAGATGTTTATGATGAGCTGATTCTTGTAAACCGCATTGAGTTAGAAAATCAGTCAAACTTTTAGTGCCATAATTAAAACCTGCCAGTTTCGAAAAGTAATCGAGGTTTTCTATGGCCGAAAGGTTGCCATAAAGCATCACTACCTCAGGGATGTAGGCCAGGTGTTTGCGGCGTTCGTGATCATGCGCATCCAGTTCTTTCCCATCGATTAAAATTTGACCCGCACTTGGTTCAATAAAACCGAGAAATAAATTAATAGTAGTCGTTTTTCCGGCACCATTTTGACCTAAAAGGCAAAATACTTCGCCAGCTTTAACGGTCAAATTAAGTTGGTTTAGAGCACAGTAAGCTCCGTAATTTTTAGATAATGAAATAGCTTGAAGCATAGAATATAATAATATAGGTGCATGCCGGGAACAGCTGCATATTAAACAAAATAATTTGTCGGATAAAATAAGATAAAATAAACCTGGTTTTGAGATTAGGCCATCAAACTTGGCGGCCCTTTGTTGCTATAAGATAAAATATAAGCAACAGGTTGTTTAATGAAGTAAATACAAGGTTTAATACCTGGTTTATTTATGGGTAAAAGAAATGCGGGCGGTGCAGGGCGATAGAAGAAATGCGAATGATGTTTCAGCACTTCGCAGAGTTTACAGGTTAACTTTGCCGAAATAAGTTGTGCATTGTATTTTGAATGCGATGTATGGTGTGATGCATCTTTCGCTGCGTGGTGGTGCAGACTTTCTATCAAGTTCGCATTGAGCAACACCGCCAATAACAATACTGCCCATATGCGGGAAAAAATTTCGCGGCGATATTTATACTTCGAATGCTTCAATGCAACAAAGTTACATTTAATAAATTAAAATCAAATGTTTTAATAGAATTGGTTGTAAGACTGATGTTTAAACACTTATAATCAGTATACAAAAATGGAACTACGGCGGTAGTTAAAATGAAATGGCTCCGTGCAGACACGAACCATGGCTATGAATATTTTCAATTCAGTGTCGTCACCTGATCCGATAGCTATCGGATTTATTTCAGGGTCTATTTGTGGTGTCTGATGTTACCATCTGACACGAAAAAATGTTGTATTGATATAGTTAGTTGTTGAATATCAAACTTTATCATTCTATTTTTTTTGGAAAGCAATACCAGTGGTGCCTCGGTTACGGTAGTCCTGCTCTTTGCTTAATCCCGGTAGATTAGTTGGTAAATGAAATAACAATTAAACCGCGATAACGCTGTCGATCGCCCGCCTGCAACGGGTAGGGGTTTAGTTAACAAAGGTTTCGTTTTATCTATCCCTGCGTTTATTCTGATCAATTACACGGTCTGCGGGGACACAGACCACGGCGGTAGTTAAAATGAAATGGTTCGTGCATACACGAACCACGGCTATGGAAATAGTGAAATCTTCCGTGTCAGTCCGTGTTTCCGTGGCAAAATACATGCAACTTAAGATCTGTGGTGTCTGATGTTTCCATCTGATACGAAAGCAATTAATACGGGATAACCCCAAAAAAAGGCTTTAAATAACATTTTACTATATCAGTTAATGATCCGGCTTAACCTTCAGTTAACATGAGCACTCTTTCTTTGTTCTGCATTGCCTGATAATTGCTTTTAACATGACCAAAACCATTAGCGTACTCGTATTTATTCTTCTTTTCATCTCTAACGTAAAGGCAGGGGAAGACAGATTTGAATCGATTATTGTATTGAATCAAAAAGATCCGACTATTGCCCTGGCCCGACTGAAAAAAATATACGCTAAAGCTATTGATGACAATAATGAACTGTTAGAAGGCAAATGTTTGCAGCAGATGGGGAAAATCTGTTATACGCAAGGTCATTTTAGTCAGTCTTTAGAGTTCTTTTTAAAAGCCGATAAAATATTTGGTAATACCAATCAACCGCTGCTCATGGCTGCTAACCTTAATGATGCCGGTGTGCTTTATTATTATATGAAGCAGAAAGATAAGGCCATGCATAGCTATCGTAAAGCCATTGGCCTTTATAAAAGATTGAATAATTTAACCGGACAGGTAACGGTATTGGGTAATATTGGTCAGCTGTACGAAAAAAGGCAGCGTTACGATAGTGCATTTTACTATCAAAAACTGGCTTTAAAAATAAACGAAAAACTTAACAATAAAAGTGAATCTGCCAAAATACACGAAAACCTGGGCAGTATTTATGAAGATCTGGAGCGTTACGATTCTGCTTATGTACATTTTAAACAGTCACTGGATCTATATCAAAAAGATCATAATAAACTGGGAAGTATTGAAGTCATTAACAATTTAGGCGATATTTTGCGTAAAACCGGTCGGTACAAGGAAAGTATTGTGCAAACCCAAACGGCACTAAAACTTGCCGAAAAGATGGGTAATGTTTATCAGTTAAGTTCTTGCTGCAGAGACTTGGGTAAGGCCTATGAGCTATTAAATAATATGGACAGCGCCTACCACTATGGAAAACTCGGCTATAAATATACCATTGATCTGTATTCGGTAGATGGTGCAAGGCAGGCTGCATTTCTGCAGGTGCTTTATGATATCAATAAAAAATCGGATGAAATTATTAAACTGAAAAATGACAGGAAGATAAACCGGATTATTGCTTTCTCTTCTTCCATTGTATTGATATTATTGGTTGTTTTGGGTTTTGTTATGTTCAGCAGACAACGTCTGAAGTTAAAAGATCAACAGATGCTGGCAAAGCAGCAGGCCATAGAACACGATATGACGAGCCTCGAACTCAAAAATCTTCAGCTCGAAGAACAAAATCTGAAACAATTGCTGGAGGTTAAAAGCAGGGAGTTATCTACTCATACTTTAAATCTGATCAAGCATAATCAGTTTTTAGAAAATTTGAGAAGTACACTACAAGCGATGGTGAAGGAGGACAAGCGCGATCAGAAAAAGCAAATGAACCAGATCCTCACTGAGATTAACCAGAGCTTTAATCACGAACGTAACTGGAAGGAATTTACGCTGGCTTTCGAACAGGTGCACCATCAATTTCTCGAAAACCTTAAAAAATACAGCCATGAGCTTACTTCAGCAGATATGCGCTTAATTGCACTGTTGAAAATGAATCTTGATTCAGCCGATATCGCCACCTTGCTCGGTATATCAACAGATAGCTTAAGAGTATCGAGATATAGGTTGAGAAAAAAACTAAACCTGGCTCAGGGCGATAATTTATCAGCATTTATCCAGACATTATAATCGTTACATCAGCTTTTTTATTTTGTTCATTTTCTACACTTTCTAGTGCTTAACAATTTGTTAATGTAACGGTAATAAAAGCATAACGGCGTTTTTATTTATCCTTAATTATTTGTTGATCAATTAGTTGTGTTTGTGTGTTGCCTTTTGGTATATGCCTGTTGTAACGCTGTTGCCTTTATGTAACCCTCAACATTTTCTGATGTAATCTGGTGTATACATCTTTGCCCGTCGATAATAAAAAGACATGACCAAACGCAATGAATAAACCATTACAAATTTTGTTTTTACTTCTTTTTTGTGCAGGCACAGTTCATGCCACAAAATTGAAAGGCCACGTTTACGATAAGCAAACTGGCGAGGCCATTGTTGGCGCAACAGTGGTTTTAGAAAACCCAAGACGCGTAACCAATACCGGATTAGATGGTACTTTCGAATTTAAGGATGTAAAAGCAGGCGCTGCTAAAATCAGTGTAAGCTACATCACCTACAGAACCATCGTACAAACCTTCGTAATCCTGAAAGAAGATAACGATCACTTAAAATTTTACATGGAGAGCGATTCGAAAAGTCTGGACGATATCACCATCAAATCCAATGCGGTTAGTTCTACTGATCAGGGTGCAAGACGTTTAGAAAAAAATGCGCCGCAACTGATGAATATTGTATCAGGCCGGGCGATTGAAATTTCACCGGATTTAACGGTAGCAAATGTGATGCAGCGTATTTCGGGGGTGTCTATAGAGCGCAATAGCAATGGCGATGGACAGTATGCGATATTAAGGGGAATGGATAAACGCTATAATTATACTTTGGTAAATGGCGTTAAAATCCCAAGTCCTGATAATAAATACCGTTACGTTCCGCTCGATCTTTTTCCTGCTGATTTGCTCGATCGTTTAGAGGTTTATAAAACACTTACGCCAAATTTAGAGGGCGATGCGATTGGAGGGGCGATTAATATGGTAATGAAAAATGCTCCAGGCCAACTGCAGGTAAATGCCAACGTTTCTACCGGTTATAGCCAATTGTTTTTCGATCGTAAGTTTGCCAGTTACAATGCTTCAGGTATTAATGATAAATCGCCTTACGAGGTAAACGGTAAAAACTATAATGCTGCGCAGAACGATTTTACTAAAGGAACACTTGATTATAAATATAAAAATCCCGCACCTAATTTAATTGGAAGTTTATCCTTGAGTAAGCGTTTTTTAGATAATAGATTAGGCGTAGTATTGGCAGGCAGTTATCAAAATACCTATCGCGGCAGTAACAGTACTTTCTATAATAATTCGGTTGTTGGTACAGATGCCTACGCCACCATTACCAGTAAAAGTTACCGTGAATTTTCGGAGCAGCAACAACGTACAGGTCTGCACGGTAAAATTGATTATGTTTTTAACAAAGACCACCAGATCAGTTTTTACAATGTATATGTTAACCTGAAAAACCAGCAGGTTAGGGATGCTGTAACCACTACTTATAATAAAGATTATGATCCAATAGCAGGAAATGCACAGTTGGTTTTCGATACTCGAAGCCGTTTAACAGCGCAACAGATTTACAATTCTACGCTGCATGGCGATCATCAGTTTGATGATAAATTTAAGGTGCAGTGGTCGGCTGTTTATTCTTCAGCCAAAAACGATGTGCCAGAAAATACCAGTATCGGTTTAAATGGATTGGAACAGAATTTTCAGCGCAAACGTACCAGTTTAGTCAATACCAACCCTGTTACGCGCAGATGGGAGCGCAATACCGATGAGGATTTAGCAGGTTACCTGGATTTGACCTACCATGTTTTAGCTGGCGAAAATAAACTGGATGTTATGGCAGGAGGTTTATACCGCGATAAAAAAAGGAGCAGCTTCTTTAATAATTATAACATGGCCCAGGGAGCAGATCATGCAAATGATATTTATGGTGTAAATTTCCAAAATTACACGGACCTGAATTTAGTAGTCAGCAATCCAACTGGTGCGGTAGCCAATTCGCTTACCTACGATGCAACAGAGCAAACCGCTTCTGGTTATGGAATGTTTAAGTATACTTCCGCTAAATTGGAAGTAATTGGTGGTGCAAGAGTAGAGCATACCAATCAAGGCTATCACCTTCTTTTCGCAGCAGGAGAATCTTTTCCAAAAGGAAACCAGATCTATACCGATGTATTACCGAGTTTAACTGCAAAATATTTTTTAACAGAAAAAGCGCAGTTACATGCATCATATTACAAAGCCCTTAATCGTCCTGGCTTTTATGAAATTGTACCCGGAAAAGTGGTAAATGAAGAATTTCAGGAACGTGGCAATCCTAATCTGCAACGCGCACTGGCCGATAACTTCGATTTAAGGTATGAACTTTTTCCCGGTGCTTCAGAGCAATTATTGGTTGGTGCTTTCTACAAAAGAATAAAAAATCCAATTGAATATACTTTTCAGGCTGATGCCGTTCGCGGCCAGGATATTTATTATAGTCCAGGTAACTTTGGTACGGCCAAGAACTTTGGCGCAGAGGTAGATTACATCAAATATTTTAGTAAAATAGGTATAAAGGCCAATTATACCTATACCCATTCGCGTATTAATACCACTAAAACCACCAGGGTGATCAATAGCACTACCGGAGATACCGAGCCGGCAAATGTTAACCAGGAGCGTCCGCTTTATGGTCAGTCTGCCCACATTGCTAACCTGTCTATATTGTTTAAAGACACTAAAAAAGGCTGGGATGCTCAGGTTGCCGGGGCTTACACTGGGCCACGCATCAACACCGTTTCGCAATTCCTGAATAACGATTTGTGGCAGGAAGGATTTATACAGGTAGATGCATCTGCTGAGAAGCGTTTTAAAGGCGGAATCAGTGTTTTTATAAAAGCCAATAACATTTTAAATACCCCAACAAAACTATTTATAAAAGGTACAAATCCGGCAAATAACGATATCAAAGAAGATTTGGTTAAAAACGGAAATACCTTGATCAGAAGCGATTATTACGGCCAGAATTATCTTGTTGGCTTTAAGTATAAATTTAATTAATGGCATTTTAAGAAACAAAGACATGAAATCAAATCAGATTTTTAAATTATTAATCCTTGTTGTGCTGGTCTTAGCAGGATGTGAAAAAGCTAATATTGATGTGGATACCACTGCTGTTGATGGCTCGGCAATTGGTGAGGTTTCCGGAGTTTGGGCAAAAGGCAGTACACAGGTAATTAAAGGCGACATTGTAATCCCGGAAGGGAAAACGCTGACCATTGAAGAAGGGGTAACGGTGCTGATGGATACGGTTGCTAAACCAGAAATTGTGATAAAAGGCAATCTATATGCACTTGGAACTGCAGAAAATCCAATCAGGTTTACGGTAAATGAATTTTATAAAACCGCATCAAAAAAATTCGGAAAGCTTTGGGGTGGTCTTTTGGCCGGACCAACGTGCGAGGAACTGGTGCTTGACCATGTAATCCTCGAATATGCTGGCTCCACCACTTCAGATGCATCAACTTCTGTTAAAATGGGACTTTATAAAGCTAAAGCAGGAGAAAATTTACCTGCACTCTGGTTTGCCAATGCCAATGGTAAATTAGTCGTTCAGAATAGCATCTTCAGAAACCTCCAGGAAGATTGCACCTACATTGAAGGTGGGAAGATCATTTTTGCCAATAATGTGTTTTATACCACGGGTGTAACCGGGGGCGAAGCCATGAACTTTAAATCTGGCTGTTTGGCAGATATTGCCTATAATTTGGTTTACAGTACCAATACCAATGCCTTAAAATTGTCTAACACAGGAGATAAAACGCCGCAAACCTATATTATTGCGTATAACAATACCATGGTAAATACAGGCTGGAGAAGGCCAACGGCTAAAGGTGGATCAATCTGGCTGGAAAGCACTGTGCGTGCCGATCTGTACAATAACCTGTTTGCCAATACCCGTTTTGGCGTGAAAAGAGATCCGAAAAAACCTGAAGATAGCCGTTCTGCTTATAGTAATAACTGGTATTATGGTTTTGATCAGGCTACTGTAAATCAGTTTCAGCCAACCGGCGATGTTGTAGGTGGTAAAAACGATGTGATTAACAATATTGCTGGTGCAAATGATCCTAAATTTGTGAATTATCCTTTAAATACAGCGGTTACCAATGCTGATTTCAATACCGCATGGGATTTTCACCTCCAGGGTAACTCACCGGCTTTAGGCAAAGGTATCACCAACTTTACCCGTCATCACAAAGCTGGCATTGTAATGAAAAATGGAATTACCTATATCTCACCTTCACCATCTACATTTGTTGGTGCATACGGAACTAAATTATAAAAATGAAACCTCACCATATATTAAATTTTGCCGTTTTTGCGGTTTTAAATCTGGCCATTTCTTGTAAAGGAGGTGCGCAAAACGGAAATAGTGCAGTAATAAAACCCTTATATGTTTCTGATCTCGTTGATTTTGATACAGATGATCCTGCAATCTGGGTAAACCCCAAAGATCCTGCAGAATCTTTGGTAATCGGTACTGATAAAGATACCAATGGCGGCTTGTATGTTTTCGATCTGAAAGGTAAAATCATCCAATCAAAAACCATAAAAGGTTTAAAGCGACCGAACAACGTTGATATTGCCTATGGTTTGCCGTTGGCGGGGAAAAAGACAGATATTGTGGTCACAACCGAACGTTACACACATCAACTGCGGATATTTTCCCTTCCTGATATGAAGGAAATTGACAACGGTGGAATTCCGGTTTACGAGGGCGAAACAGAAGCAGCGTACCGCGACTTGATGGGGATTTCGATGTATACCGATCCCAGTGGAAAAATTTATGCCATTGTTGGACGTAAAACAGGGCCTAAAAACGGCGGTTATCTTTGGCAATATCAATTGGCAGATGACGGAAAGGGTAATGTTAAAGCAGATTTAGTGCGGAAATTTGGATTGTATAGCGGTAAAAAAGAAATCGAAGCTATTGCCGTTGATAACGAATTGGGCTTTGTTTATTATTGCGATGAGCAGGTAGGAGTACGCAAGTATTATGCAGATCCGGCCAAAGGAAATCAAGAACTGGCACTATTTGGTCAGGGCGATTTTGCTGTCGATAATGAAGGAATCGCTATTTATAAAACACCAGGCAATAAAGGATATATCCTGGTATCAGATCAGGGCGCCAGACAGTTAAAAGTGTACGATCGGGTAGCTAAAGCCAATACGGCTAATCCTCATCCCCTGTTAACCACCATAAAATATTCAGCTAATCAAACAGATGGGATTGATGTGGTTTCGGTTCCTTTAAATAAAGATTTTAAACATGGTTTGCTGGTGGCGATGAGTGATGATAAAACCTTTCATTTTTATAGGTGGGAAGATATAGCAGGTAAAAAATTAACTAGTGCACATCCATAAGATTAACATTTATTTTTTTGGAAAGCAATTGCAGGAGCATTTGGGTGGGTTCAGTCCCGCTCCCGCTTCTGCCAATTTGAAGGAAATCGGCATTCCGCGTTGATCGGGTTTAGGCGGTATGAATAGTGATGCTATTATGGGTGAAATAAACCCCTGCCCGTTGCAGGCGGGCGACTTAACTTAATGAAATCGCACTATACTGCAATATTATTCGACATTTTATACTCAGAAGGGGTAACCCCTGTCTGTTTTTTGAAATATTTGCCGAAAAATGAAGAATTGCTAAAACACAATTCTATCGCAACTTCCGAGATGTTCATTACATGACTGGTTAACAGTAGTTTGGCTTCCCTGATCACCATTTCATCAATAATTTCTCCAGCCGTCCTGTCTGTAACCTGTTTAACTACCTGTGATAAATGCCTCGGCGTAATCCGCAGGCAATTGGCATAATATATTACCCTTTTTTCCTTTTTAAAATTGTCTGATACCAATGCTAAAAACCGGTTGGTTAATTCCGTGCGACTGTTATGTACAAATGGTTTAGGATCTTTCTGTTTGTTTTTAAGGAGGAAAATATCATAAAGAAGTTCCAAAAAGCTGTTGTGCACAATGTTTTTAATCTGTGGCGTATCTTTTGAAACATGAAGCTTCTTGTGGAGTGCCAGCATATCGTAATAGATAAAGGTGTATTCTTCTTTCGATAATGAAAATTTATGCGATTGAACATCTTTCGACATCCGGTATGTTTCGCCACTGTTAAAAAATATACCCTTATTTTTAAGGTAGCTCTTGTTAAAATGGATACTGATAAACGAAACACTGCTATTATCTGCAATTTCATAAACAGAATGTGGCAAAACCAGTAAAATATCCCTCTGGTTGAGCACATAATTTTCAAAATTGATCTTAATATTGAGCTTGCCTTTAGTAATGAGGATTAAGGCATAACTCGAAACACGGAAAGGCTCCGAACTGCAATAATGTGGATCATTGCTATTGTGGATTTTTGCCATCAGGCCATCATTTAATGAAAGCACTTCCTCGTGGTTTTTTTCTGAAAAAGTTTTATTAAGTAATGGTTGTTGCATAACAATCGTTCTGGATTTTTTAATAATTTCTTAACAGATACGATCATCTTTTACACACCAATTTCAGCCATCTTTTTTCGGATGGATTTTGCCCTTTATCTGTCGGATTTTGATGCGACAAATGTAATGTTCGGGAAGAGTTTTACAAGAATATTTTTTTAAAATGACTAATTTCTGATTGATTTTAATCTTTTTGATTAAGAATTTTATATATTTTAATGTTCTTAAATACAGTTAATTATGTTGTTTTTAGTGCTTTTTCTGCTGTTTTTAACCTTTTTACTATTTTATAATAAAAGTCAGAATGTCAATTAGTCAATTCATCTGAATGTCACATTTTGCCTATCCCACATTTTGACCAATATATCCCACATTTGAACCTTTTTTTGGCTTCAATTCCGCGTTAAAATTGTGTGATCAAATCGTTTGGTTAATGTGTGCTTAATCTACATCGTCGAATTTTATTTATACGGGTGGCAATTGAGGTGCAGGCCAGGCTATCAGAACAAGGTTTTAAAAACTGAAGAATATAAGTGTTCAGCATGCGTAAAAAATTACAAGATAGAATTGCCTCTTTTAAGGATGCGGCGGTGATAAAAGAAAAAGGATTATACCCTTATTTCAGGTCGATATCATCTGCTCAGGATACTGAGGTGGTGATCAACGGGGAAAAGGTACTCATGTTTGGTTCAAATTCCTATTTAGGTTTAACCAATCATCCTAAAATAAAAGAAGCTGCAAAAGCGGCCATCGAAAAATATGGAACGGGCTGCGCAGGGTCGCGGTTTTTGAATGGATCGCTAGATATCCATCTCGAATTGGAAAACCGCCTGGCAGAATATGTGGGCAAAGAGGCTGCGGTGCTTTTTAGTACTGGTTTCCAGGTTAACTTAGGGGTAATATCCTGTTTGTTAGATCGTAACGATTATCTTTTGCTGGATGAATACGATCATGCTTCTATTATAGATGGTAGCCGTTTGGCCTTTTCGCGCACCATTAAATATGCGCATAATGATATGCAGGATCTTCGCCGCAAATTAAGCCGTTTACCGGAGGATGCTGCAAAACTGATTGTGTCTGACGGGATTTTCAGTATGGAAGGCGATTTGGTTAATCTTCCTGAAATGGTAGAAATTGCCAATGAATTTGGTGCCAATATTATGATGGATGATGCCCATAGCCTCGGGGTAATTGGTTTTAATGGATCAGGAACGGCATCTCATTTCAATCTTACTGAAGATGTGGACCTCATTATGGGCACCTTCAGCAAATCGCTGGCCTCATTGGGAGGTTTTATTGCAGGCAATACCGAAACCATCGAATATATTAAACACCGTGCACGTTCACTTATGTTCAGCGCCAGTATGCCACCATCTGCAGTGGCCAGTGTGATTGCTGCACTGGATATTATCGAATCAGAACCTGAAAGGATTGATCAACTTTGGGCCAATACGGAATATGCAAAGAAACTTTTAATCGATGCCGGTTTTGATATCGGGCACAGCAATAGCCCTATTATCCCCATTTATATTCGCGACAATACCAAAACCTTTATGATTACGAACATCCTTCAACAAAACGGGGTATTTGTAAATCCGGTAGTTTCGCCCGCAGTGCCGTCAGATTCATCTTTGATCAGGTTTTCTTTAATGGCCACGCATACTTTCGATCAGATTGAATCGGCTGTAGCCAAACTAAGTATTGCTTTTAAGGCTGTTCATGTAGAATTAGTGGGGAGCCAATCATGAGAGAACTGGTAAAGGTTTCGGGTAAAAAAGCGTTAGCTGCATTTGTAGATTTTCCGCATGAATTGTATGCAGGCGATGTAAATTATGTGCCCGAACTTTTTATCGCCCAGCGCGATCTGCTTACCCCAGGTAAACATCCTTTTTACGAACATTCTGAAATTCAGCTTTTTTTGCTTTATGATGAAGGTAAAATAGTAGGACGGATTGCCGCGATCAACAATAACAACCATAATAAGGTCTACGAATCGAAAGACGGATTTTTTGGCTTTTTCGATTGTATCAATGATGCAACGGTAGCTAAAGAGCTTTTTGAAGCAGCGCAAGATTGGCTAAAACAAAAGGGATTGACCAAGGTTTTAGGCCCGGTAAACTTCTCTACCAATGAAGTATGTGGCTTGCTCATTGAAGGGTTTGATGGGCCGCCAGTAGCCATGATGCCATATAATGCCAAATATTATCTGCCACTTTTGGAACAAATCGGCTTTCAGAAGAATGTCGATTTACGGGCCTATCGTTACACTGCCGGTAATTATAGCGAAAGGTCGGTTAAACTACTCGATAGGATAGAGGAACGCTTAATGCGGAATGATATCATTCTCCGAAAAATCAACATGAAGAAATTCAAGGAAGAATGTAATGCGGTGAGGGAAGTATACAATAAAGCATGGGATAAAAACCTTGGTTTTGTACCCATGACGGACAAGGAATTTGATTATACGGCAAACGACCTGAAACTGATCCTTGACCCCGAATTTTGTATCCTGGCAGAGCAGCACGGCAAAATTGTAGGCTTTGCATTGGCCATACCCGATATCAATCAGATTCTGATTAAAATTAAGCGGGGAAGGTTGTTTCCAACAGGCTTAATCAAACTTTTGGCCAATAAAAAGAAAATTGATGGCATTCGTATTTTATTGCTTGGCGTGGTAGATGGTTACCGCAAAATGGGGATTGAAGCCTGTCTTTATGGTCGCATTATTAAACATTTCAAAGCTAAAAACATGAAATATGCCGAGGCCAGCTGGACTTTAGATCATAACGATCTAATTAATAAACCCATTGAAGATATTGGTGGAAAGTTGTATCGTAAATACAGGATTTTAGAGAAAGCGATATGAAAAAGCGGGTGTTGATTACCGGGGCAACTGGGTTTGTAGGCTATCACCTGATTAAGTCTGCTTTGGCCAATGGATTGGAAGTATATGCAAATGTACGTCATTCAGCCACTGCAGCACATCTTAAAGATTTTCCGATCAACTATGTTAATCTTGATCTTTCGTCCATATACCTGTTAAAAGAAAATATAGAAGAAAATAGATACGATTATATTGTGCATGCGGCTGCGGTAACAAAGGCCAGGAATCTGGACGATTACAATAAGATCAATGCCATATATACCAGGAATTTAGCGATAGCCGCATCGAAATCAACATATCGCATAAAGAAATTTGTATTTATCAGCAGTTTGGCTGCGCTGGGGCCTTTAAATCAAAAAAATGAAAAACTCACTGACAACGGGGCTTCAAATCCGGTAACCAATTATGGCATCAGCAAAGCGCTTGCTGAAACCTATCTGGCCCAGATTGAGAATCTGCCACTAATTACTTTCAGGCCTACAGCAGTTTATGGACCGCGCGAGAAAGACATTTTCATATTAATTAAAACGATTAAAGCAGGGCTGGAGCTATATATCGGCAAACAGGAACAGCAATTAAGCTTCGTGTATGCCACCGATTTAGCCGACATCATTATAAATGCACTTGCTTCTGATGTGGTTGGTAAAAGTTACAACGTATCTGATGGAGCAGTTTATAACCGATCGGCACTGGCTGCCTACGTGCGCAAGGCTTTAAACAAAAACACATTGATTGTAAATGTGCCTTTGCGAATTATTAAAGGCCTTGCCTGGGGGATGGAACGGTTGTATGGCACTTTCAATAAAATCCCGGCTTTAAATGTAGATAAGATAAAAGAACTCACCGCCCTTAACTGGGGCTGCGACATTAAAAATATTCAGAAAGATTTTGGTTTTATGCCCCAGTTCGGATTGGAAGAGGGATTAAATGAAACCATTAATTGGTACCGTAAACATAATTGGTTATAAGATTTTAAATAAAAATAGAATGAAACAACAAGTTAAAGCAGCAGAAGGCAAGCTGGGAATATTAATGCCAGGATTAGGCGCTGTAGCAACAACGATGATAGCCGGAGTTGCTGCAATTAAAAAAGGAATCTCAAAACCGATCGGTTCGTTAACGCAGATGGGTACCATCCGTTTGGGCAAAAGAACTGAGAATAAGCAGCCAAAAATTAAAGATTTTGTACCCTTAGCCGGTCTTGAAGATTTAGTTTTTGGTGGCTGGGATGTGTATGAAGATAACGTTTACGAAGCAGCATTGAATGCCCGCGTATTGGATGCCAACCTGTTGCGCGATGTACGCGAAGAATTACAGGCCATTAAACCGATGCGTGCAGCTTTCGACAGAAATTATGTAAAAAACCTGGATGGTAAATATGTAAAAGATATCGATAACCGTTACGAACTGGCTTTAGCCGTAATGGAAGATATTAAAAATTTCAAAGCAGAAAACAACTGCGACCGTATTGTACTGGTTTGGTGTGGCTCTACCGAAATTTATTTCGAACCATCAGAAGTGCATGAATCATTAGCAGCTTTTGAGCAAGGTTTAAGAGATAACGACTTGCGCATTGCGCCAAGTATGATTTATGCTTATGCAGCATTAAAATTAGGAATTCCGTTTGCAAACGGTGCACCAAACTTAACGGTTGATATTCCTGCTTTAATTGAATTGGCTAAAGAAACCGATACCCCAATTGCAGGTAAAGATTTTAAAACTGGTCAAACCTTAATGAAAACCATTTTGGCACCTGGTTTAGCGGCACGTTCGTTAGGTGTAAATGGTTGGTTCTCTGATAATATTCTAGGTAACCGCGATGGTTTGGTGTTAGACGATCCGGATAACTTTAAAACCAAAGAGGTATCTAAACTGGGTGTATTGGAAGATATTTTTAAACCAGACGTTAATCCTGATTTGTATGGCGAAATGTACCACAAAATCAGGATCAATTATTACCCGCCTCACGGTGATAATAAAGAAAGCTGGGATAACATCGATATTTTCGGTTGGTTAGGTTACAAAATGCAAATCAAAATCAATTTCCTCTGCCGCGATTCGATTTTGGCTGCACCGATTGTATTAGACCTTGCTTTGTTTATTGATCTGGCTAAACGTGCCAATCTTTCGGGTATTCAGGAATGGTTGTCATTTTACCTGAAATCGCCACAAACGATTCCGGGTGTACCTGCAGAAAATGACATTTTTAAACAGTTAATGAAACTTCAGAACACCTTGCGTTACATCATGGGCGAAGAATTGATCACCCATTTAGGTCAGGATTACGAAGAAGAACTGATAGAAACGGTATAGTGTTTATCCATAAATTTCTTTCAACGGCTCTGGGAATCGGGTATATCGGCAAGGGTGCAGGCACTTATGCTGCTATAGCAACCTGCATCTGCTGGCACCTTTTCCAGAGCCCTTATACCAACCCATATTTATGGCCAATACTTTTTACCATGTTTATCGTCATGATCGGGGTAATGAGTGCCGACCGGGTAGAAGAAATTTGGGGTAAAGACCATAACAGGGTAGTAATTGATGAAGTGGCGGGAATGTGCATTACCCTATTATTTGTGCCTTTAAAATGGCAATATACCCTTATTGGCCTTGTTCTTTTTAGGTTTTTTGATATTCTGAAACCATTTGGCATCCGCAAATTAGAAGAATTGCCAGGTGGTTGGGGTGTAATGGCTGATGATGTACTGGCTGGAATTTATGCAAATGTGATACTGCAGCTGGTCGTGGTTTTCGATTTTTTTTAGACATGCTTACCTACCTAAAAGCACAGGCCTCATCCTTAATAGCTTCTGCAACCGATTTTGGTATCACCATTATTGCGGTAAACTTTTTCGGATTGTGGTACCTGGCGGCAAGCATCATCGGCACCATTTCGGGTGGTGTGGTTAATTTTTACGTGAACCGTAAATGGGTTTTTCAAAGCCAGTCGAGAGATATTACGTGGCAGGTATTCAGGTATATTTTGGTATGGGCAGGCAATCTGATCATTGTAACCGCAGGTGTATTTACGCTTACCCATTTTTTTAATCTTAATTACGTACTCGCCAAAGTTTTGAGCTCCGTTGTAACGGGCATAAGCTACAATTATATCATGCAAAAGCAGTTTATTTTTTCCAGTTAAATGAAACCGATTTATTCATTTTTATTATTCGTTACGCTCTGTTTTATTTTGCAGGTAAATGCATTTGCCCAAAGAACTGTTGTATCTGGTATCGTACGCGATGCGGTTACCAAAGAAACGCTGCCCAATGTTTCGGTTTTTTTTAAAGATACGCAGATTGGCACGCAGACCGATGCAAACGGGAAATATATCCTTATTTCTCCAAACCCACAAAGCGAACTCAGTTTCAATTATGTAGGTTATCGTACTGCTTTTAAAAATACCGTTCCAGCCGCAACGCAAGAGCTTGATGTTGCCTTGGTGCCCGATTCAAGGGCCCTGGATGAAGTAGTTGTTGTGGGCGGTAAAAAGACAAAATACCGTAACAAAGATAATCCGGCAGTAGAATTGATCCGCCAGGTAATTTCCCACAAAGATGAAAACCGCATTAAGAGCTATAATACCGTTTCCTTCAGGCAATATGAAAAAATGCTCTTCTCCCTCAGTAATGTATCAGATAAGTTTAAGAACAAAAAAATGTTCAGGAACTACCAGTTTCTGTTTCAGGAGCAGGATTCGACATTGATAGGGGGAAAAAACCTGTTGCCGATATACATTCAGGAGAAACTGGCCGATAGCTACCTGAGCAAAAATCCGGAAAAGAACAAAACCGTTATAATAGGAGAAAAACAGGTTCAATTCGACAGCCGTTACATTGATAATAAGGGAATGAAAACCTATTTCGACCGAATGTATCAGGATATTGATATTTATAAAAATAATATCTCCGTTATCAGTAATGAATTTTTAAGCCCGATTGCTGACGGTGCGCCAGCTTTTTATAAGTTTTTCATTACCGATACCATCAGAACGCAGCAACCTGAAATTATAGAGCTGTCTTTTACCCCCCGCAATACAAATGATATGTTGTTTGAAGGGAAAATTTATGTTACCAATGATAGCCATTATGCCGTTACTGGCGCCTCTTTCGGCGTAAACAAAAATATCAACCTCAATTTTGTACGTGCACTAAAAATTGATCTGAATTTCGAGCCGAACGATAAAGGTAAATACAGCTTGAGCAAAAGTGACTTACTGGCCGATTTTGGTATCGGTAAAACAAAAGGCATTGGTTTTACAGGCGAGCGTACGGTTACTTTTAAAAATTATCAGTTTGATACGGTGTTGCCTGATACAATTTTCCAAGGGAAAAGCACCGTTGTACGGGCTGATGCAGCAAAAAAAGACGATAAATTTTGGGAGGAAAATAGATTAGATACCATTTCCAGCAACCAGCTGAAGATTTATAGTAATATTGATACCCTGCAGAATCTGCCATCTTTTAAGCGGACAATGAAAATCGTTACCCTTTTATTTGCAGGTTATCAGAATTTAGGTCCCTACGAAATTGGTCCCGTAAATACATTTTATAGCTTTAACAATGTAGAGGGTTTAAGGTTACGGTTTGGCGGACGAACAACCCCCGAGCTTAGCAAACGATACTATTTCGAAAATTATTTAGCCTACGGTATAAAAGATGAGAAATGGAAGTTTTTCCTTTCCGGAACCTATTCATTAAATAATAAATCGATCTACGAGTTTCCTCAAAACTACATTAGGGCCAGTTTTCAGCGCGACACCAAAATACCCGGACAAGAACTGCAGTTTGTGCAGGAAGATAATTTTCTGCTCTCGTTTAAACGTGGGGTAAACGATATGCTGTTGTACAACGATTTTTATCGTTTAGATTATGTGAAAGAGTTCGAAAACCATTTTTCTTATAACCTGGGTTTTAAAAAATGGAGTCAGACACCCGCCGGAGGATTAAGTTACCTGAATGAAAATAACCAACTGGTAAACCGCTTAACCACCAGTGAGGTTTCTGTACAGTTGAGGTATGCCCCTAATGAGAAATTTTACCAGGGCAAAATTTACCGTGTACCTATTGCCGATCGTTATCCGGTATTTAATTTACGTTACACTGCAGGTTTAAAGGGAGTGTTGGGCGGCGAATATAATTACCACAATCTATTGGGAAGTATCGATAAACGTTTTTATTTATCGCAGCTGGGTTACAGCGATGTAACTGTAGAGGGCAGTTATATTGCCGGAAAAGTGCCTTTCCCTTTATTGGATATCCACCGTGCCAACCAAACCTATGCTTATCAGCTCAACTCATACAACCTGATGAACTTCCTGGAGTTTGTAAGTGATCATTATGTGAGCATCAATATCGACCATAATTTTAACGGCTTCTTTTTTAATAAAGTGCCATTGATCAAAAAGTTAAAGTTGAGGGAAATGGTATCGTTTAAAGTATTGTATGGTGGGTTGAGAAACGAAAACAATCCTAATTTTCAATCGGGTTTATATCAGTTGCCAGTTTATGAAAATGGGGCACAGCGTACTTATGCACTGGGCAACGATCCTTATATGGAAGGTAGTGTTGGTGTGGGTAACATCTTTAAATTGTTAAGGGTTGATCTGGTGAAGCGATTCAACTATCTCAACCATCCGGAAGTTTCGGAGTGGGGAATAAGGGCAAGGGTAAAATTCGATTTTTAAGAGATAAGCTATGGAAAAAAATATAAGGGACAGCCTGCAGCTAGGCATTTATAAAGTAATTAATCCTTTTGTAAAGGGATTGATTAAAATTGGTTTAACACCTAACGCCGTAACGACCATTGGTTTGATCCTGAATATCGGGGTCGCCGTTATTTTTGTGCTTGGTGCCGAAAAATCAAACCGTGGCGATATGTCTTACATCGGTTGGGGAGGAGCATTGGTGCTTTTTGCTGGTTTGTTTGATATGCTTGATGGCCAGGTGGCGCGATTGGGCAATATGAGTTCGAAGTTTGGCGCTTTATACGATTCTGTACTCGATCGTTATAGCGAAATGATTATGTTTTTAGGTATCTGTTATTATCTGGTGGCGCATCATTACTTTTTGAGTTCGTTGTTTGCTTTTATCGCATTAATCGGTTCGATGATGGTGAGTTATACCCGTGCCAGGGCCGAGGGATTAGGGGTGGAGTGTAAAGGCGGTTTAATGCAAAGGCCAGAAAGGGTAGTAACCATTGGTGTTTTCGCTATTGCTTGTGGTATTGCCGGCCATTTTATTGGCGGAGATTACAAAGTATACGTGCCAGGGATTTCTTTCCATGTATTCGAAACCATGTCGATTTTTACCATGCCGATTACTATAATGGCACTATTAACCAATATCACCGCTGTAAAACGTTTGCAGGACGCAAAAAAAGGCCTCGAGGCACAGGAATTTAATGAAAGAAAAGGAAATAACAGGGCAGCCTTAATTGCGGGTTTGGTATTAATGGGAAGCTTAACCGGAGTGCTTTCTTTTACTGCGAATGCGCAGGGATCAGATCCTTCACCAATAACTTTTCCAACACCGAAAGACATTAGCAATCAATTGTTTTATTTACAACGTGATCCGAATACGAATACCATTATCTGCCAGTTAAATGTAGATAAACATGGCGAGGTGAATAAAGAGCAACCTGTAAATGTATTTTGGATACGTTACGGGGATAAGGGTGAAAAGAAAGAACTGAGTTATATTCAACGGAAATTTGCATATGGCATTATCAGCAAAAACCTGGGGAATGGCCAATTCGAACTGCGGTTTACTTCGCACAAAAAATTGCCAATGTACCTGAATAAATCTGGCACAGATAAAAAATACCATGTTTTTGCGACAATTAACAACAAAAAAATGCAGCTGGAAAGGATATTCCTCCGGATTGAGGGTGGGACGTTTTGGTTTCCTAACGTGAAATATGTAGAAATAAAAGGTTTTGATGCTTCTGAACCTTCGAAAGTGTTAGTGGAAAGGATTAAGGTGTAGCGTTAGGCGTTTTGCGGGTGGCAATCCAATTTGCAAGTAGTCATTTCGAGCGGACCGGATAGCTATCGGGTGCAACTTAGTCGAGAAATCTAACTCGCTAGGTCTCTCCATTTCACTTTGCTTCAGTCGAGATGACGGTTGGGAATATGTTAATTGTCATTCTGAGGAATAATTTATGATATAAAAATCAATATGATTGACAGATAAAATTAATTAGGTAATATCCATCAAGAAATCGTCATTCCCAACTTGATTGGGAATCTTAAAACGTGCGTTAAGATTCCCGCCTGCGCGGGAATGACGATTGATTATATGATTTGTCAGTCCGAGCGGAGTCGAAGACCCTTTAACACAGTTTGAAGATCTCTCCATTCCGCTTTGCTTCAGTCGGGATGACGGACCAGGTGGAGTCAAAGACCAGTTTAAAAAAAAAATACCAAATGAAAAAGAATTTTGTTTCAAATTCAACCGCATCCATCAGGATGTTTAAAAACGACTTTATGGAGAGCCTCTCCAAAGTTCGTTTTTATGTACCGTTGATTGTATATGTTCCGGTTATTGGCTTTCTTTTTTGGAAAGCGTTTTGGGAAATCAAAATGCCTGTTTTAAGCTTTGCCGGCTGGTTTTTGCTCGGTCTTGGCATCTGGACCATTACCGAATACATCTTACATCGTTATGTTTTTCATTTCGAACCCGAAGCGGAATGGGGCAAAAAAATCCACTTTATTTTTCATGGGGTACATCACGATTACCCTAATGATGCCAAAAGGTTGGTGATGCCACCCTCCGCCAGTATCCCAATGGCATTAGGCTTTTACTTCCTTTTCGATTGGTTATTGCCCGATACAGTGGTTTATCCATTTTTCTCAGGTTTTATGATCGGTTATCTGTTTTACGATATGGTGCATTACGCACTTCACCATGCTAATTTTAAAAGCGGTTTCTGGAAAAAGCTCAAGCAGCATCACATGCTTCACCACTATTCTGATTCGACCAAAGGTTATGGGGTAAGCTGGACTTTTTGGGATCATATTTTTAGGTCTGATTTTGATAAAAAATAATATGCAGCAAGGAGCATTGCTTAAAAACAATTTTTATAATATCCGGAATATTTATCTAACAGTTGCTATATCTGTTGGATATCTATTGTTATCAGTACTGCTGGTCGGCTTTAAAACCGATCAGTTGGTGCTGATTTTTATTTTTAATGCTTTGTTTTACCTATCAAGCGGAACCAGGAAGTTTATCCTCGGCTTTTCGATCTTTATTGTCTATTGGATTCTGTTTGATTACATGAAGGCCTTTCCAAACTATCTTTTTAACACGGTACATATAGAAGATTTGTATAACCTGGAAAAAAATACTTTTGGCATTAATTACCATGGCTTAATACTTACACCTAACGAGTATTGGAAAATAAACAGTACTTCATTTTTAGATGTGTCGACAGGTTTTTTTTACCTGATGTGGGTGCCTGTACCGCTAGCATTTGCCACTTATCTTTTCTTTAAAAATAAAGAACAGTTTGTTCGGTTCTCACTAACCTTTGTTTGGGTAAATTTATTGGGTTTTGTGGTTTATTACGCTTTCCCAGCTGCACCACCATGGTATGTGCAGGAACATGGCTTCGAATTTATAGCTAAAACGGCTGGCAATACTGCCGGATTGGCCCGTTTTGATCATTATTTTGGTATCACACTTTTTCATGGGATATACAGCAAGGGTTCCAATGTGTTTGCAGCCATGCCATCGCTGCACTCTTCATATCCGGTTATCGTTTTATATTATGGTTTGAAAAACCGCTTGGGGAGAATTAATGTTTTCTTCTTTACTGTCATGTTAGGCATCTGGTTTTCGGCGGTTTATACCAGTCATCATTATACGCTCGATGTATTTGCCGGATTATTATGCGCGCTTTTGAACATTATTTCTTTCTATTACTTAATGCGTTATACTAAGTTAAAACAGCTTATGGCGAAAATGATCAGTGCCATTGGTAAATAAAAATAGCCCGATAGCGGATCTTTTAAGATCAGCTATCGGGCTTAGTTATAAAAGTTATTAGCGTGAACCTCGTTATTTAACGCTTATCCATTTGTTGAGCATATTATCTGATGCTTCAACCAAGACTTTATAGAAAGAGGATGGGTATTTTTTAAGATCTGCAAAATAATGTTGCTGATTCACATCAACCTCTCCCAATAAATGATATTCATCTTTTCCTCCTGTTTTAAAATCATTGGTGGTTGCCAGCCAAACTTTAACCTTGCCTTTGTTCTGTAAGGCTTTCCAGCTAATATCAAGGTGATTTTGAAAGTGATTTACTTTTAATCCGGTTATAGATACTGGTCCAATAAATGGAGTGCCATCAATTTCCGCTGCTACATTTTTAGGCATTTGTACATTTAGGTAGCGGGCAATTGAAGGCATAATATCTACCACGCCAAGATCAAAGTATTGGGCATAAGTATTCAGGTCTTTATAATTGCTTACCATCCAGGTAGAACGTTGGCGATCAGACTGGCCGCCATGTCCGCTGCCGGTTTTTTCATCTCGTCCGTGATCGGTTGTAATTACAATCAGCCAATCTTCTTTAAATTGCTGTTGACGGTAAGTAACGGCATCCCAAATCTTGCCCATTTGTTTATCCAGCATCTCCACTGCCCTGTAAAACTCCGGACTGTCTCCATAGCGATGACCCATATCATCCGTATATTCCAGGTATACCCACGAAAGGTCAGGCGCCTGATCATGAATGGTGTTTGCAGCCTGTTTAACTACTTCCTCATCAATAAGGTGCATATAATCAGCTTTTTTATCATGTTTAAAGCGGGCAGTATCCAACTCGAAACCATCTGCTACAAAATCGGGTTTAAAGTTTCCGGTTTCAGGAAGGCCATCTCCAAGCAATTTGGTGCGGTTATCGGTCCAGCTGGAGAAAATAGCTGTTTTTTTATCAGGATACTGGTTTTTAAAGAGTCTGAAAATATGCTGATAGTTATAATTTGGGGCCTTAATATCATTATCGGGTACGTTATGCTTGTTAACCCATGTGCCAGTAAGCAAGCTGTTGTAGCCAACTGCAGATATGGTGGGCGTTTCGTTATAACTGGCTTTATCGCCACCCACATGCATGCGGGAATACGAACCTGCGGAAATAATCCGTTTAAAATTTGGCAGATCTAAACGCTCTACTACATCGGCGGGAATACCATCCGCAATAACATATACTACTTTTTTGGTCTTTATTTTCTGTGCCCAGCTACTTACTGAAACAAAAATCAAGGATAGGAAAAATATTTTTTTTATCATTTGATGCTTTATACTGAAATTTGAAACTGCGGTTAAATACCAACAGCACCGACAAAAGTGGCAGTGCTGTTGTTTGTTTATTTATGGTTTCAATAACCAAATTATCCCGTTAATGTTATCACCTTCGGGGTACTGTCTTGATATTGCGGCGGTAATATTTTGCTGATTCAATCGTAATTCAGATTCCGGATACATCCAACGTTTTGGAATGCGTTTATCATTTAAAACTCCTGCTCCTGTAGTATCAAAAACCGGGAAACCAGTTCTCCGCTGCTCAAAAAATGGCTGCCAGCCGCTATTCATGAAAGATGCGATGTATTTTTGGGTAATAATGTTTGCCAGCGGATTTGTATTAGCATTTAATTGTACTGTTGTTTGTGCCAGATAGCTATTGATAGTTGCCTCATCGATATTATAAAACTGCATTGATGCCCTGATCCCTTTTTGATAATATTCATTTGCGTTTCCGGAAATCCATCCCCTTACAACGCCTTCGGCAAGAATGAACTGCTGCTCAGCATAACCCAAGGCTATACTTGGCTCATTTGCCGGGCTATTATAATAACGTGGGTTAATTTTAGAAACTTCTCCTGCAAGCGTACGGGCATTATTCACATCTTTTGGTGCGCTACCATTCCCGCCACCGTACGCATTAAAATCTGTTGCGGCAAGCGATGCGAATTTTGGTGCTTTATCAGCAAAGCGGAACAAGCGGGAATCCTGTAAAGATTTTAACAAATTGATAAAAGTTTCATCCATATAGTATGCAGTCTGCATACTATTGCTATTAAAATATGGATAGCGGTTTCCCTGAAGATCGTAAAATTTAAGCTGGGCATTGTCTCCATTTCCCGTAAACAGTGGATAATCCGTTGGATTGTTCACAATTTCAGCAAAACGTTTTTTGATCTCTAACCTGGTGTCGTTTTCCTTAACCGATAAACTGATTAATACCCTTAAAGAAAGCGAGTTGATTACGCGTTTCCACTGTAATATATTCCCTCCGAAAACGATGTCGCCCTGTAAACCTGGAGTATTTGCATCAATCATGCCGTTGGCCGCTTTAAGCTCATTTAAAATACTTAAGTAAATGTCTTCCTGCTTGTCATATTTTGGCGCAACAATATCTTCTTCAGCTTTTAAAGCCTCACTATAAGGAATATCGCCAAAGGTTTGCGTTAGTTGTAAAAAATTCCAGGCCTTAAAAAACTTTACAAGTGGCAAATACTGAGGTTTATTCAGGTTTATGGCAGCTTGTTCCATCTTCACTACCTGGCGCAGATTATTATAATTGCCATAGCTTGCCCGATTCCAGCCATAATACTGGTTTAAGTTAATTTCATCTGTATTTATCATTTGACGGGAAGCAAGTGCTACATCGGTATTGGTTGATTGGAAGGCACTTTGCTCAACGGCATTTAATAACAGATCGGGTGTTGCAGCGGTGGTTTTGTTCGGATCTACCTGAAACTCACTAAATTTTTTGCAGCCCATTTGTGCGATTGCGGCAAAGAATATAATATATAATGTCTTTTTCATATAATTCAGATTAAAATTTAAGGTTTACATTAAAACCAAATGAACGGGCTGAAGGCGTTTGAAGGTTATCTTTTGCAGGATCAGGATCAATATTTGGCATTTTGGAGAACAATAAAAGATTACGGCCAACTACTGAAAAATCTAAACCTTTAACAAAAGATTTACCCAGCAGCTTAGTGGGTACCTGCCACCCTAATGTAACCTCTCTTAGCTTCAGGAAAGTTTGTGAAAAAAAGTTGTAGTTATTATAGGCACCATTACTGGTCTCGATCATATAATCGATGTAATTTACAGCTTTGGTATTGGGGGCAAAAACACGTGTATCACTGATGATATTACCGTTAGCATCATAAGTGGCCGTTCCGCTGGTTACCACAACACCATCACCAACAAATGTCGCTTTTCCGGCGTTGGCATCAATACGGTATTGGTTAAGTGTACCGGGATGTGTACCGCCCCACCACATTTTCTGGTTGGTTGTCGAGTACATCAATCCGCCAATACGCCCATCAACCAGAAACTTTAGTGTAAAACTCTTATAATTAAAAGTATTTTCAATGCCGTAAGTCCAGTCTGGAGATTCATTTCCGATAAATCTTGAAAAATTATCGTTTAATGGAAAACCATTGCTTCCGTAGATCATCTGCCCCTGGCTGTTGGTCTGATAAACGGAACCATAGATTCTATCGGTTCTATCGCCAACACGCAGATTACCCAGGGTTTCGGCACCCCCATAAATTTCTTTCAAATACCTGCGGTATTTGCTTAAATTTATGGCCATATCCCATTGAAAATCGTTGTTTTTTAACACTGTTCCATTAACCACAAACTCCATTCCCTTACGCTGATAAATGTTCCCATTAACCAACTGGCTACCATATCCGCTTGTTATTGAAATATCCGGGGAAGCAATATTATTAAAGTCACTTGTCTGGTAATAAGTGGCTTCAACACTTAATCTGTTCTTGAAAAACTTGGTATCCAGGCCTATCTCCCAACTGTCTGACGTTTGTGGGGTAAGGTTGGCCTGTTTAAGCAAACTGCCAAAAGTGAGCGCGGGTATACTATTCCAGCTTGTTCCTTTATCAAATGCCGGAAGATAACCATAGGTATAAGTGTCATCCCCAAGCGTACCGCTCGAAACTCTTGACCACGAACCACGTGCTTTTAAATAGCTAAACCATTCTGGCAATTTAGTTAACTGTGAAACAACGACAGATGAACCTATTGAAGGATAAAAAAAGCTGTTATTATTTGTTGGGAGCGTAGAAATGATATCGTTTCTGCCCGTAGCAGTTAAATAAATTGCATTTAAAAATTCCAGATCTAAAATCGCATAAACGCTGCTTGTTCTTCTTTCTTCAACAAAATTACTGCCCTGAAGGGGATTTGCAGAATTACTAAGGTTATAAAAACCAGGGATGGTTAATCCATCCGTATTGGTAGAACCGTATTTGTGGTTTCTATAATAATTAGAACCACCAATCTGCGCGTGTAGCTTAAATTTATCGCTGAAGGTATGGTTGTAGTCTCCAATTAAATCGGTAACCAGATCAATATAGTTTTGGGTAGCAACGGTGAACTGTCCTCTGGATTTGTTGCCATAGCCGATATAACTCATTGGTTCTTTATAGGTCCTGTTAAGGCCATAAGTGTTTATTCCATTTCTAAACTGAACACTGAAAGCCGGACTAATCTTATAATTCAGGTTTAATGAACCATAGGTGTTGTCTTTATCATAACCACGCAAATATTCATAAGCCTGAAAATATGGGTTATTATAGTAAGAGATATTATAATTACGTTGTTGAATACCTTCTTTGCCCGGCACCCAATAGTCTTTTAAATCCTGCACGCTTACATCGGTTCCTGTCCATAACACCAGATTGTAAAGATAGTTGGTGGGTCCGTATCCTGTTTCAGGAAAGTTCTTGGTAAACTGACGGTTGTAATTTAATCTTGCATCGATTGTAAATGCATCTGAAAGTTTATAATTGCCGGAAACATTAAATGAACTATTGTTTAGATCGGTATTCGGCACAATACCCTTTTGGTAAATATGCGATGCTGAAGCCCGAAAAGAACCTTTCTCCGAACTTTGGGTAATACTAATGTTATTACTTGAAATTACCCCGGTTTGAAAAAAGTCTTCTACATTGTTTTTTCCTCTTGAAAGGAATGGAAGCGGAACCAATTTTCCCGTAATCGGGTCTCTCGGGCTGTTAAACTGAGGCGTCTCAAAAAAACCACTCGGCGTAGTGGGGTCTGGCTGATCGAGTTTTGGCCCCCAAATCCATCCGGAACCTTCTTGTCCTCCTCCTGAGCCATCAACGTACGTGTATTTTCCCTTATAACCCGCACCATATTCTGTTTGTACCTTCGGAATCCTGATAAAACCTGGCTGTATTTGCGTAGAACTATTTACATCAATACTGAGATTATTCCCCTTGCCACGTTTTGTGGTAATCATAATGGCCCCGTTTTGCCCGATAGAACCATATAGTGCAGATGCATTGGCACCTTTTAATACGGTTACAGATTCGACATCATCTGCATTTACACGGAAAAGATCTGCAGATTGATCTGGTATACCATCTATAACAATAAGTGGCTTTCTGCCTCTTAATGAAATACCAGGATCCTGAAACAAATCAGTTGAGTTGCTAATGTTAAGGCCGGCGACCCTTCCCGTAAGCGAACTAATAATATTCGGCTCCCGTGCTTTAACTAAATTTTCGCCTTGTACCGTTTGTGCCACATAACCTAATTTTGATCTTTCTTTTTTAACACCTAAAGCGGTAACTACCACTTCAGATAATGCTTTTGCATCCTCGGTTATCATGATCTGGTACATATCCGAATGATCAACTGTGATCTCTTTGTTAACATATCCAATACTGCTAAAAACGAGGACATCGCCATCGTTGGCCTTGATTGAAAAATCGCCTTCCTGGTTAGTAACCGTACCGGTATTGGTTCCTTTTATTAATACTGATACGCCGGGGATACCAAGTTTCTTTTCATCAGTAACATGGCCTTTAATAATTCTGGCATTTTCTGGTATTCTTTTTTGCTCCGAAGGCTTTAAAACAATCTTCTCATTCGTTTTGGGAATAGAAAAGGCAGAATTGAAAATAACAATAAACAGGCAGGTTACCCATAAACTCTTCTTCAGGCAAACTAAAGATGCATAAGTAAATCTTTTTTTCATAAAGCTAATTCGTTAGTTAAAGTTTTAAATGTTTTTATCGAGACCTTGTTCAATTCGGTTCCCTGCTGGCCTATTCCTAACATAAGCACACTATTTAAGGCACGGATCGTTTCCCCAATCTTTGCATTAGCGACCACACGTTTGATGGTGATCCTTTGAGCAAATGTGCTAGCGGACAGGATCAGCGAGGTGAACATCCATGGTAGCTTTTTTTTCATTTTACTTAATATTTTTTGTTTGTTTTTGGAATGATAGGTGCTTTTCAGCGGCGCTAAATTGAACATATCATATTAAGAATAAGTTAAGTGTAAATTAATATATTAATTGAACGTTCATTCAATTTATTAATCAAAATAAATTTGCAGAATCCAGCTACTTTTGATTAGTTTGCCGCATTAAATTAACTGCACGATGGGACGCAAAAGCCTAAAAGAGACCAGAAGACTTGAAATTATTAAGGTATTTTACCAGGTGGCCAAGAAAGAGGGGTATGAAAATACATCTATTGCCAAGATTGCCAAAGTGATGGATATTAATCCAAGTCTTATTATTCATTATTTTGATACCAAGGAAGGACTCACTTATGAATTGATCGACCACATACTCGACCGGTATTTGTTAATCTATACCATCAAACATAAGGGGCAAGCAAGCTTAGCTGATTTACAAAAAACCATAGAAATGTTGTTTTCAAAAAAATGGAACCTGCTTTTTGATGACGGTTTATTTTATACTTTTTATGCTTTGGCATTCAGGGAAAAAAAAATCAAGCTAAAATATAAGCTGATTCTGGATTCGTTGCGTAATGGACTAACAAAAATGATCGAACAATGCAACGCGCAGGGCTTAACAAATGTAGATGACCCGCAGGTTGCTGCCGATTTTATTTTTGTAATGGTTGATGGGGTTTATTTTTATCTTTCGATGGAAAGCGATAAAAAAGCTTATTCAGAACGTTTAGCTTATTATAAGCAAAAAGCCTACGCTACGCTTTGTATATCGCCGGTTAAGGTTGTTTCTGCTCCCGTTTGCTAAACTGACGGCTTAATGCGAATAAACCGATTGACATCCAGAGTACATTTGCTGCTGCATTGGGAAGGTCGTGGGTATCAAGAGCAGTCACGGCGAGACATAACCCACCCATGATATTAAGTGCCTGGAAGGAGACCGAATCTGCGCGGATTAATTTCATGCTTAAAAAAAGATATCCTAAGGTACAGAATATTACTCCAGACCATCCAATGATCGTCATCACTAAATTCATCATGTTGTATTGTTTGCCGGTAAAGCTATGAAATATTGTGATGACGTCTAAATGAATTGGAATGCAAAAAAATCACATCTGGATTATTGCAATAAACTACGATACAAATAGCGGCTATAACTTTTTACTATAGCCGCTATTGAAAATGCACATACCAGGTTGAGGAACACCGAAAGAACTGGCATTAGCGGGATTAATCACCAAATTGTACTGCTATCAAAATAAGCGGTTTACCAGTTTTTTGATAGCAGAAAGGCAGGAAATGCCTGCCTTTAGTTTCAGGTTGATATGATAAATAGTTTTAACACCTTTGATTTTCTCTATTGAAAATATTGTGAAAGGTCTGTTAATTTGCCACCTGACACATAAATAGTTTTTGAAGCCGCTACCGATGTTCTGGCGTCTGTAATTACAAACAATTTAGATTTTCCTGCCTGAAAATTGAATCCATCTGTTGCAAAAGCCGAGGTAACTCTACCTTCGTTAGGTTTAAGTGTATAACCATTAATAATCAAAGGGGTACCAGCGTTATAAGGATAGTTATTGGTGCCTTTTTCAACAATATCGAAGCTGTAAATATAATTCGGCCCAGGCAGTGCTGGTAGTTCAATGGAATTTAGAGAGCCATCTTTTGGTAAGGTAAACCTAATTTCGGGTATAACTTTTGTGCCAACTACTGTGTTCGCAGCAGATGAAGGCCTGGTATAAAATACAAGGTCTACATCAACACCTTTAAATTGAATTGGAAATGTGGTTTCAAATTTGGCAGTGATCATCATATTGGCCGGATTAGCAGGAGGATCGAGTTTTACATTATCAACTATATTGGTTCCATCAAAGAAGAAACCAATATTCTGCCGGGCCGTTGTTGATTCGATTACTTTTTTAAGTAAAATGGCCGTTTCTCCTTTTTTGCGGATGGTAATTTCTCTTGTCGTGCCCTTATCAATCAGTATGGAGGATACTTTATTGATAGCGCCTGTTCCTGAAGTGAACAGATTTCCATCCAATAAAAATTCGAGCTCTCCGGATAGCGCATAACTTTTAATTGCCAATGTAATGGAATTGTTGTATACTTTATTGCCATCGTAAAAAATACTGATACTTTGATCGAAAGGCGTTGCAGTAATGTTTTTAGTTAGTAGTATTTCTGCTGTACCCTTCTTTCTTACCTTTAGGGTAGTATTTTGGTCTTTTACTGTAAGCAGGGTTTTAATATTGATACTATTTGTAGTACCAGTTTTGGTATCAGCTATCACACTATCTTTATACAAGTATTCCAGATCTACCTCTGTATTTCCGCTAATACTTAACTGGATGACTTTTGATGGTTCTGGTTGAAGGAGTTCTGCTTTGCGACAAGAAAAACTTAACGTAATAGCTGCAGAAAAAAAGAAAAGAGTAAAAAATTTTAGTTTCATATTAGGTAATTATCATTTAAACAGGCTTATCCTGTTTTTATAATCAAAGAGACTATACCACTGGGGTACAGTCTCTTTGATTAAGAGGAGAAAAAATTAGAATACAAGTTTTGACCATGTAGCTGCCCAGCTTGGAAGGGTAACTGTAGATGGAGAACCTGGAGTGTTGTACCAAGGTTGGCTTACACCAAATGCACTTGCATTGCTACCGTTAACGACTAAAGTGTTGCCACCACCGTCAAAATAAGTACCAACTGCTGCTGTAACAGCGCTCGTAAAACCGTGAACAGATGTAGAATTAAGATCTGAAAGACTTGCATTGGCGTCAGCATCAAAAACGATACCTCTTGGATAACCAGAAACAATTACGTCGATCAAAGTAACTTCCGAACCTCTACGCTCGCGGATACCATTACGGTAACCTAAACCAGCAATACCAGCAGTATTTTCAGTTCCGAAAACACTTACGTTAGTTAAAGTTGGGTGAGTTTTAGGTAATAAGCTAAAAGTAGCATCTTCTCCAGGTGCATTGTTATCAGATTCGATACCGTTTGAATCGCTGGCACCACTGCTTGTACTGTGTGTGGAGTTTTTATCGGCAATGGCAACTGCATCAGTCAATGATCCGGTAAAACCGTTGTCAAAATCAAACTGATCATCATCAGAAGCCAAAGCAATTAGGTTAGTAGCGTTAACTGTACCACCAAAAAATTCGAATCCATCATCAAGACCATAAGAAACCTGTACGTGATCGATAGTAGTACCATTACCTACACCACCTAAGGTTAGACCGTTAACTTCGATATTTGGAGCTAACTGGAAACCTGCATATTCAATACGAACATATTGGAAAGTACCACGGTTATCTTCATCATTCGAACCACCATAATGATATTTACCTTCATCTGCTAAACCTTCAATTAGTTTGTCACCAACGTTGATTTTTGCATTACCTAGAATAATTACACCACCAAAATCACCAGGAGTACCTGTTGTGCTGGCGTTACCATCTAAAAGGTTACGGCTGGTAAATACAATTGGATCATTAGCTGTTCCGGCAGCATTGACTGTACCGTCTTTGGCAATCACCAATACACCGTTTTGTACACCTGGAGTGTTTGCTGATGCTTTGATGTAGGTACCTGGCTGAATGGTTAACGTTGCACCATTTCTAACCGTTACAATACCACTTAATTCGTATACGTTTCCGGCTGTCCAGGTTACAGAGCTGGTAATGTCTCCGCTAACTGCCACAACTGGCAATGATGACTGTGAGTAATCTGCTGCTGAAGTGCTGCGGTTACCAAATGCAGATGAACCGCCTTCATTTTTCTTACAAGCTGTAAAAGAAACAGCAACAATTGATAAAAGACCGATTAAGTTTTTGAAATTTTTCATTTTCATTTTTTTGTTTTCATAGGACCTGATAGGTATGATCCATGTTTTTTAAGGTTGATTTTTTGTTTGTTTAGAAGTACGGGCAGATAATTCCTCATTTTTTATAGAAATAAAGGCTTACATATCGCTAAACTGGATGTTTTTTATATCTTAGTATTCTTATCGATAACTAAGCAAATCTGTTGGCTGCCCTTGGCTTTTAACAGCAGTTTTTTTTAATATTTCAGGTTTATCCTGGATTGGCCGTTCCACTAGAAATGATCGGTTTAAACGAAGGGTTCTAGTACAACCTTTCGTTTTTTTATGGCTATGCAGGAAACTTTGTTCCTCCTTTCCTTTTTGAAGGTTTAAGTTTATTTATATTGTTTTTCATGGTAGGTTTAAAAATTATAGGTAATAGAAGTGCTATAAGTGCGTCCAAATTTTTGAGAAAACATGATCTGATCTCCATCCTCAAATTTGTCGGTAAAACCTGGCTTCAAAACGTATTGTGTGCTATAATCGGCACTTACATTAAAGTCAGGGTTTTTCTCATAACTTCCTGTATTTCTATAGATCACTGAAGCTTTATTGAGGAGGTTACCCGCATTAACTTTCACTTCAAACCTGTTTTTGTAAAATTTATAACTGATTTGTGCATCAATCTGATCTCTTGGACTTTCATATTCAATACGCTGAAGTTCGGGACTGACAAGTGTCGTTTTACGGCCTGATTTATTATAGGCAACGTTAAAGCCAAAATGTTGATCCAGGTATTGCAGGCCGGCGTTAATCAGATAAGGTGCCTGGCCATACATGTTTCTTTTTGTTTTGGAACTTACATTAATGCTTTCTCCATTAGTCCCAGTAGCTTTGTAGGTACCCACAACATCTGCTTTTTGTAAAGTGAGGTTGCTGTACAGCGTTAAACGGGATAGCAGGCTATTGCTGCTAATAAAACCAAGATTTTTTCTCAATTCGAACTCTAAACCATAAACTTTTGCTTCGTCAGAATTTTTGATATAATATAAACCAACTCCGTTGGATAGGCTATAGGTTAACTCAACTGGCTTATCAAATTTTTTATAAAATGCACTTGCAGAAATAATTTCGCCAAGACCAGGAAACCACTCTAATTTAAAGTCGTAATTTTTAATTTGGGTACTGGCTATACCTGCATTTCCTAAAAGTGCATCGAACATCGGGTCATATCTAAAGAACTGGCTGTTATCCATCAGCTCAGGTCGTACCACAGCGTTTGAAAATGCTGCCCTGATATTAATTTCTTTGGTAGGGCTGTAAGTTAGGTTTGCAGATGGTAACCAACGCCATTTTTTTTCGTCCGGTAGTAAAAATGAACTGGTTCCTTTTACATTTATATCGTTACGAAGTTCAGTGTATTTATAGTATTCGGCTCTAACTCCCCAAACTAAGCGTAATTGCTCAGCGAAACGATTATCTAACATCAGGTAGCCTGCCTGGGTAATACTTTTTCCTTGATATCCATTTAAATAATAAGGACTGATAAAGTAATTGTAGCCATTGTCGCCAATTTTAGCTGGATCAATCATCTGCCCAATCGGGATATTCCTTAAACTGTCAGGAATATTGGCATTCTGAACCAGCGAAACAATGTCCCAATTTAATGTGCCTTGCTTATGAATGCCAAAATAACCGGTTTTGATGTTATTGCTTAAAGGGCCGGCTTTGAAGGGCATACTTGCATCACCGCCCCATGAAAAATGGTGCTCTGTATTGCTATAATTATGTCGGGAGGTAGGTTTAATATATCCTTCTCTTTGTCCGCTTGCCTGATAAAAATATTCATAATCATTACCTATTTGCTTCAAATTTTGAGTGGTAATGCCCATGTCTTTTTCTTTACGATCTATTGATGTACGTGATAAGTTCCACTCTAATTTCACTTTGCCAACCTGATGCTGGCCGTTTAACTTATTTTGTAAAAGGTCTGTATAAGTAGGATCATCAGTTTCGGTAATGGCATTAGGTTTTAATCCTTTTGTAAAAAAGTCATATCCATCTATGTTATCGTATCCAGCTATTCTCATCAAATCATTGTTATATATGTGCGAATAGGTATTGCGAAAGCTAAACTTATTTTTATCCAGCTGTAATCCAACATTAAGCATAGCCGCCAAAGTGGTATTAAACATATATTTGCCTCCATTATTTTGCGTATTAATATTCCATTCACTCCTGGTAATTTGTTCAACAATGTTAATGTTCTGGGTATTGCGGTAATTTAATGAACCTGTAACACCAAGCTTTTTATTGTTCGTGGTATCTATTTTGATAATCCTTCCGATTGTAAACTGATAATTTTGCGATGGAGCCGTTTTATATTTATACATCGTAAAGTTGTCGTTGGTAAATTTCTGGCTCTGGGCTTTTATCTTTTGTGCATATTGCTCTGGCGTTAGTGTGTTATTTGGTGTAACGGTTGGTTCGGTATGCTGCAAATCTGTTGGGAATTTTCTGCTGCCATCATCAAAACCGAAATAATCATATTTGCCTCTTTTATGACTTAAAAAATCTTTGCCTGTACTTTGATCGTTATAAGCAGTACCTGCCGTAAAACTTATAAAATTCTCGGTAGGGATGTCTTTGGTAGCAATCTGGATTAAACCACCACCGAAACTATTGCTCATATCTGGCGTAACGGTTTTACTCACCACTACGTTATCAACTAAATTAGATGGAATTAAATCAAAGGAGAAGTTACGGGTTTGCGCCTCAGTACTTGGCAAGGTAATGCCATCTAGCTGGGCAGTATTGTAACGCTCGCCTATACCGCGTACCAAAACCATTTTATTATCTACTGAACTCACCCCACTAATGCGTTTTAAACTTTCGCCTATGTTTTTATCTGGTGTTCTCGAAATCTGTTCGGCACTGATTCCATTACTGATCTCGGAGGCATTTTTCTGACGGGTTAATAAGCCTTCAACTGATGCTTTTTTGTATGTGGCGGTTACCAAAACATCCTTAAGCCCTTTTGCATCGGGTTTTAAAGAAATATCCAAAGGCGTAGCTTTATCGGCCTTTACCGTCACATCACTGATGCGTTGGGTCACAAATGAAATATAACTGATTTCTACCGTATAGGTGCCAGGTTCTGCGTTGATGCTATAACTTCCGTCGCTGGCGGTTTGGGTAGCTTTACCCGTTTCGATAATTTTTATCGAAGCACCAGGAAGTGTTTCACCTTTTTCGTCGAATATTTTTCCTGATATCCGGCCCGGTTTTACCGGATCTGGTAATTTATAAAGCAATATGGTATTGGCATCAGCAAACCGATATGTTACTTTGGTGCCCAACAATATTTTCTTGAGGATTAACTCAAGTGGCATATTCTTTACCTCAAGGTTTATTTTTTCGTTCGGGCTAAAAATCGATCTGTTGTAATTGATGGAAAACCCTGCTTTATCCTCTAATAATGAAAGTGCTTCATGTATACTTTTAGCGGCTATATTAATACTCAAACCGCTTTCTTTAGGCGTTTGCGCAAAGCTGCTTGCCATGCCCTGGTTAAATAAAAAGGTACACAATACCATTATCGCTACTATAGGGCGGTAATCCAAATTGATAAAATATTCTTTTATATAGTCGTAAAATCCTATTTTCATAGGTTCAAGATGTTTTTTAATTCTCACGGGTTAAAAACTTTTGTTTTAGGAGCTGGGTTGTTCGAGCAATCCGGCTCCTTGTTCATGAAAGAGGTTTAATTTGTTTTTCGTAGGTATAAATCCGGTTAATTGCGCTTTTTGCAGCGCTATAGCATATCGCTAACTCATCATTGACAGCCCTCCCCCCATACGGTTATTGTTTTGTTTGCAGTATCTATTTTATATTTTATTTTTTTGCCGCTCATCACACGGATTTCTTCCATTACATCGCTAATACTTTTGTTAGTAAACGTGGCATTAAACCTGCACTGGTTTAGTTTATTGGTCTTCAGTTCAAAATGCACATTGTAATACCTTTCTAATGACTTAAAAATATTGGGCAGCGCTATATCCTTAAAAGCAAAGCTGTTTTTAATCCATGCATTTACTTCGGTGATGCGCTCATTACTTACAGTATAATCGTGTGCCTTTAAATGATATAATAACTTCATTCCTGGAGTGAGGAGTGATAAATGTTTTAATTTACCATCACGGTTTTCTGAAACGCCTACTTTTCCGGTTCTTACTGCAACACTGAAAGTACCATCTTTAGGGTAGGCATATATGTTAAATGAAGTACCTAAAACCCTGGTCTGCATTTGACCGCTATGTACTATAAAAGGGCTTTTGGTATCATGTTTTACTTCAAAAAAAGCTTCACCTTCTAATCGGATACTTCTGAGTTTACCCTTAGCAAAATGTGATGGCCAGGTGAGTTTACTTCCAGTACCAAGGTATACAACAGAACTATCAGGCAAAATCAATTTTACTTTTTCGCCTTTTTGAGTGGTTTTACTTAAAAAGGCAACGTCTATTGGTATAGGTTGTTGCGCGTTCTTAAATGTATACCAGCCTAGCGCTGCAGAAATAATTACTACAATTGCTGCAGCATATTTTAAAAGAGAGAAGCTTGATCTGATTTGTGGTTTGCGTTCTTCAACTTTATTCCATATCTCTGCCAGGCCTTGGACAGCAGTTAAGGAATGATCGGTTTCGCTTTTTTGTTCTGCCCAGGCCTTTTCCATTACGCCATGAAATTCACTATCTGCGTTTGCCGGATCGGCCAGATACTCCATCAGGATTTTTTCTTGTTCCAGCGTGGTTTTTCCTGCTAAATAATGTTCAAATAGTATTTTAATGTTTTCTTTCACTTTAATATTTGTAAGCTTTTATGCTGCGCACTACTGTATATATGCGCGAGACTTGGCATACAGCTATAACGGGAGAAGATTTTTTTTAAAAGAGGATTTAATTGTCAATTAATAACCAATAATCAATTGGCAATGAACGGTTAGCGGGTATTTTAGGCGTTAACTTTAAAGCTTAATGCTCTTAATTCCGTGTTGGTTAAATGATAGAAGATCAAATAAAATTTAAGCTAATTTGGCCACGAAGGCACGGGAACGCGAAAAATTTAATGAGACTTGTTCATCTTCAGGGATAATTTATTGTATAAAAATCGATATGAATGGCCAGTAGATTTAATGGAAATATCTCCCTGGCTATCATCGTTTCGAGCGAAGTGCAAAGCAGTCGAGAACCAAAAAATGCTTCAGTCGCGATGATCATGGTTGCAAACGCGCAATGTTCCGCGCTCTACGCCTTACTCGAACCGCTCAGCAAAATATCATTACTACCAACGATATTATCGTTTCTGGCGAATAAGTCTTAAAGTATTTTCGCATGATACCCAGCGATTTTTTAAGGTGATTGTTGACCGTGTTTTTAGAAATGCCCATCAGTTGCGATATTTCTTCATGGGTATGGTAGTCATTACGGCTCAGCAGGTATATTTTTTTTACTTGCGGAGAAAGACTTTCTATCGCTTTATGAGCCAGTTGTTTCGATTCTTTCGCATCAAGTTCATCTTCAATCGCATTAAAAGATTGCTCCTGTACTAAATTTTCGCAGCTATAAGCTTTTTCTCTCGCTTTTTTACGGAGTCTGCCCAAAAAATTATTGCGGATCAGGGTATAAAGAAAAGCATCGAAATTTTTTTCGGGATCTACTTTAGCCCTGTTTTCCCAAAGTCTGACAAAGCTATCTTGTGTAAGTTCTTCGGCTTCTTCGCGGCAGCGGGTAAAATGGTAAGCATAACCAAATATCTTTTGGCGGTACCTGTGGTAAATTTCATTAAAAGCGGCCGAATCTCAAGCTTTCAATGCATTCAGGAGTTTTATATTTTTAAAATCTTCCAACTTTTCCATGAGTAGCGGTTAACGGATGCAAATTACAGCTTGCATTTAAAGTTAATGTTAAGCTAATAAGACCTTTTCTGACTTGTTTAGCGGTGGGTAATAACCATGCCCTGTTGCGCAGATTCGGCCCTCGAATCCATTAAAATATTTCCGGGACGAAAAGCCCCCAAAAGCATTGTGTTAAGATCAATTCTGGTTTTGGTTACTTTGCCGCTTATTCTTGCTATTGCTGTCTTTACCAGCGGATCGTTCTGATCGCCAAATGGGAGCAGGGGTAAAGTATTAATTTCATTTACAGCTACATCTGGTGGGATACCAGCACTGTAATTCCCGCTTCCCTGTGCATTAAACAGTTTATAAACGATCGGATGTATTTCCCAATTGACCTGTTTTGGGTTTCGGGCATCAAATATCCTAAAGGATGCTTCATCTTTTCCCCTGGTTTTTTCACCGATCTGTATCACCTGGATAAAGGGTTTTAAATTGTTGATCATCACTTCCGAAGCTGATGCAGTGGAAGCTGTTGACAAGATATAAACCTTGCTTAAACCCAGGTTTTGCTGAAGCAAAACATTGAAGTTTACCGTTCGATCGAAAGTAGCTGCAGTGCCGATCGATTCTGTTCTGGTTCCACCGTTTTTATTGCCTTTATAGGTGATGAATGCTTTATCGTAAGTTATATTTTGTGCAACCATGGCACATATTGCCGCCGCTTCTGCTACTTGTCCGCCAGAATTATAGCGTAAGTCAAGAATCAGATCGGTAATGCCTTCCGATTTGAAATTATTGAAAACCGGAGTCAATGAACTGGCCAAACCACCATTAAAATCAAGAAAATAGAGGTAGCCGATTTTTTTTCCAGCACTTTCCAGCACTTTACTGATTTCTTTTTGATCGAGAATTATGCCTTTGGTCAGTTCTACGGTACGAGTATCTGTCCATACATTGTTGTTCTGCTCTGCCAGACCAAGCGAAAAGTGGTCGCCGCTTAAAATTTCGTCCTGCAAGGCCTGTGCATTGGTTGATGTTAGAATTTTCCCATTGATCTTACTGATGTAATCTCCACGTTTTAAACCCGCCCTTGATGCAGGAGAATCTTTTAAAACCAGTTTGATAATCCCAATTACTTTTGCACTATTCTGGTCGCTAACGGTTACATAATCAAACCCAAAGTTCCGGTTGTTGGGGGTAATGGTTGTGGCATCATTTGGGATATTGATATAAGAGAAACGATCGGAAGCATTGCGGACGGTATTAAAAAAATCTTTTGGCGATAAACTGATATTTGGATCGGAAGGCAACTGCTCATTCCAATAGTAATAACGCTTTAGGCTGTCGAGTATCCAGGTATTGATGTTTTCATTACTGCCAGCGGGATAATCGGGCTGTTTGCTGTCTTTTTTACAGGATTGCAGGGAAACGATCAGAATAATAAGATAAGAACAGTAATAAACAATTCTTTTTAAGTGAGTAGAGCGTTTTTTCATAACCTTCTGATTTTTAACAACAAACTTAAAACTACTATTGTTAAGCGCGTATTAAGTTTTAAACTTCAGCTAGAGCGGTTAAATGAACAAATGAATACTGTTAATTTATAATTAACGTGGATTCGGGATAGCGAAATACTTAAAAAAAGAAACGGACATTATTATTATTAGATTATCGGACAATTTCTACTCAAAACAAGCCAAAGCCAGTCCGCTTAAACCGAACTCATGTTAAATCAGGCAGAAATGGGTAAGGATTCTTGACTTTGGTGCTTTTTTAATGCTATTGCACTGTTTTTGGCACTAGCGAATAGATAGAACTCTACGCTTGCAATAAAAATAAGTGCATAGCCAAAAAGTTCCAGAGACTCTTCCGATACATTTTTGACATCACGGGCATATTGCGCCTCCATAACGGCCATCCAAAAAACTTTTCTTCCATATAAGCGCGCAAAAACATAAGTAGTTACAATACCTGATAATAAAATTCCAAAAGAGAACTGGTTTACAAAATTATTTAAGTTCGAGAAAAAGAGTATTTTATTTCTGTAAATAAGCAAAGTTGCCAGCAAGAGCAGGCCAAATGCTCCGGTTTGCCAAGCTCCATCATACACGTGCTGGTCTAAAAAAGCATCCTGTTCCCTGATAAAAGAGGCCATCATAAAAGCAAAAAGGGCGAAAGAAAGTGGAAATAGCGATTTATACTTAAAAGAAGCATAGAGAAAAATGCCTGAACTTAAAAGTAACAAAATACTCTGAACATATTCTACCGCAGAATCTTCACTAAACTTATTGCTTACTGCTTCGTGTTTTACGTTCCATTTCAGAAATTCAGCAATCAGAAAAATGAATGCGCTATAGGCAATTAGCCGTATAATAGCAGTTTTAAAGCCTTTTGGGTTTGATGTGATTGTATAATTAGCCACCTTAATGAATTTGGGTTAGTGATCAGCGGAATCAAATTAATTATGATTCCGCTCTGATAAAATTTAGACTGCAAATTTCGGTCAAGAATCACTTTCAAAAAAGGTCTAAAGCTCCTATAAATTGGTTAAAAAGTACGAATATGCTTTGGCGTTGATTACAGCATTGCTAATGGGGCTTGATTATTTGTATAAATGTTACCCTGAAGGGTTACTATTTATTTTATTGCGCCAAATGCTGCAAAATAACAGTTCTTATGCAGGATCTCGGTAACACTAAACCCAACTTTTTGTAGCAAAGCCAGTTGATAATTCAGAGAGCGTGGGGTATCTTCATATTCGATATAATCTAATACCTTTTGTTTATACGTTTCACCGCCAAGTGTTTCCAGGTAAGCCCCGTATTGATCCTGAAAAAGTTTATCAATCAAAACTGAATCGTGTGCAATGAGGTCCGAAATCCAGATACTGCCACCGGGTTTTAAAGCTCTATAAATTTTGGTGAAAACATTTTCCCAATCGGCATCTGTACGCAAATGATGAAAGGTTGCTGCGGCCAGTACAATATCGAAATGGTTATCAGGCAAATTCAGGTTACGCATATCGTCCTGGATCAATGTTATTTTTCCGGTAGTCTGTGCCGATACCCTGTCTTTTGCACGTTCCAACATGGGCAAACTCAAATCGTTGAGTGTACAGTTCAGGTTTGGGATTTTGCTGAGCATTTTTAACGTGTAATTGCCTGCACCACAACCAATATCCAATAGTTCTTTTGCATTGGGATTAATGTGTTTGGCTGCCTCCGTGCAAAGTTCCATGGTAAGTGGTGCATCAATAGTAGTTTGTTGACCGCTATCCAGGTTCGAGAAACGTTCTACATCGCTGTCGAACCTTGTCTTTATTTCCTCATTTGTTGCTTTATGCGAATAATCCTTATTCATTGCTTTTAATTTTTTGTAAAGCTATCGTTGTTAATCATATTTGTAAAATATCAATTTTTGCATAAATTAATACCTTTTAAGTATTATAGATATGGAACTTAGACACCTTTTGTATTTTAAAACCGTTGCAGAAGAACTGCATTTTACCAAAGCAGCCACTAAACTTTTTATTTCGCAACCGCCTTTGAGCAGGCAGATTAAAGAATTGGAAGAAGAACTTGGCGTACAGTTGTTTTTTCGGAATAATAAACGGGTTGCCTTAACAAACGCTGGTAAATACTTTAAAAATGAGATAGATACTATGTTTGCCAAGCTGGAAGAAAGTAAAGAAGTGGTTCGTAAAATTCATGAAGGTGTGAGTGGTGAATTTAAGATTGGTTATATCAGTTCCGTTTATCAATCGCAACTGGCCGAAATTTTAAAATTAATGCATCAGGAATTTCCCTATCTCAAAACGAGTTTGTTCGAAGTGCCTACATTGGCCCAAATTACCGCGCTGGAGCATGGTGGCCTGGATGTGGGGATTTTAAGAGCTCCTGTGTTATCTGATAAATTGAAAGTAGAATCCTTGTTTTTCGATCCTTTTGTGGTGGTTTTGGCCGGTACAGATCACAAAATTGATAATCAGCAAGAACTTGCTGCTTTTTTAAGCAAGAGTCCGTTTATTTTCTTTAATAAAGATTTTGCCCCACAGTATAATCAGAAACTTATAGAAATTTGCCAGAGAATGGGCTTTAGTCCTGATATTACCCACGAAGCTAACAATGTACACTCGATACTGCAATTAGTAGAAGCGGGCTTGGGTGTATCTATTTTGCCACTATCGTTAAAAACGCAATACGCCCAGTTGAAAGTTTCTTTTATTGAGCTTGGATCCATCCCGATTAACACAGAGGTCGTATTGGCTTATAAGGAATCAAATAATAACCCGGCATTAAATTGGTTTATTAACCATTATGCTCAGTTGAAAATTGATTGATTTTCATTTCGATATCTATTTTTTAAAGGATTTTTTCCAATTAATTTATGAATTCCTGGTTTTTGCATATTGCATAACATCCGGATTTTTAGTTTTACTTAAAATTATATTATAATCTGTAGTAAATTCCATTTCGGCCAAATTACCTTTTGGTTATTTTATTATTTGAAATTGCCCTTTGTCGGTCGCATTTAAACGTGAAATTGCATTAGCTTTTAAAACAGCATGTTTGGTAGATTTATTATTCATCCGTTTTCGCCACATTTTAAAGCTGCACGCTTTCATTTGTTTCCTCATTAACACGATCACTTCCTGGTGTTTAAGTCCAAATTGTATAAAGATAGCATCAAAGGTAGTCCGGTCTTCCCATGCCATTTCGATGATCCTGTCAATTTCAACAGCTGAAAGTAAATCGATGTTAGTCATTTTTTAATCTGTTATCAGCTCTTACTTACCCGTTATATTTTGTTGTATCTGCTTTTAAGGGCTGAGCCAAACATCAGCATAAATTTTTGGCCATTGGAAATCCTAACCCGCTCATTCATCATTTGGGTTGCCGTTTTCTTCTTTATCTTCTCGAAAAGTGCTCTGTAGTAAACGTATGCCAGGTATACGCCACCGCGTGATGATTTTGGCAATGCTTTTATACCATAAAGTGCAGCATCGAATTCAGCTGAAATCTGGCTTTCTATTACAAGTTTTTCAGTTCTTGAAAATTCCGACAGGTTTATATCCGGGAAATAATTTCTGCTTAAGGAATAAAAATCTGCTTTCACATCCCTCAAAAAATTTACTTTCTGGAAAGCAGAACCCAGTTTCATCGCAGGTTCCTTTAAACGCTCATAACTATCCGAATCGCCATCTACAAAAACCTGCAGGCACATTAAGCCCACAACCTGTGCCGAACCCAGAATGTAACGGTCATATTTTTCAGGAGTATATTTTTGCTGATGAAGATCCATCTCCATACTTTCCAGAAAGAGCTCAATGAGTTCTTTTTTTATCTTGTATTGGTTTACCACCTGTTGAAAGGCATTAAGGATCGGGTTTAAACTGATCTGATCGTGGATAGCTTCTTCACAATCCCTCTTAAATTTATACAGTAGGGTGGCCTTATCATAGTCGTGGAAACTATCTACAATTTCATCTGCAAGCCTCACAAAGCCATATATGGCATAAATGGCATCCCGATGGCGTTTGTTTAGGAAACGGATACCCAATGAAAAGCTTGTGCTGTAACTTTTGGTAACTACTTTGCTGCACTGCGCAGATACGCTGTCATAGATTATCTTCATTTATTGATAATTAAATCTTTTCAAAATTTTGTTCGTAATGGAAGTCTTCAAGCTTTTTGAGAATAGCAATCAGCCTCATTTTTTCATCGTTATTTAGCGGACCGGTAACTTTGGCCGATGCCAGGCGGATTTTATCCATACATTTATTAAGTTCATCATTTCCCTGTTCCGTAATGCCTATGATTACGCTTCTTTTATCTATACCTGAAGGTTTTTGCTCGATAAACCCTTTATCCAGTAGTCTTTTAATAATCAATGTTCCTGCTGGCTTATCGTGCACATTTTCTTTAATCAGGTCTGTTTTGCTCATTGCACCGTGCGAAACCAGATTGATGAGGTAAATGAATTCATCTGGGGTAGAGAATGAACTTTCTGCTATCGCCTCCTTTGCATGCATCTTTGCATACCTGTAAAGGTGGACAAGCGTTGTATTGATCACACTATCTGCAGATCGTCCGCTTATTTTACCGCTCCAGTCAGGTTCTACATTAGGTAATGAGGCATTGTCTGCCGAATGTTCACTAATCCATTTTTGAAAAGCCTGTAAATCATCTTTCGGTTTTATAGCGGTGTTTTCGTAAGTTTTAACCAATAATAATAGTTCGTTTATGAGATTGTACATCATGTCTTTTTAGATTAGAACAGTTTAGATGCGGTTTCTTCGGCGCTGGTTTAACAATTAAAATGTTGTTTTTAAATTGCTCATGCCACCATCAATGGGAATAACCTGACCTGTTATCCAACTGCTTTCTGGCGATAATAAAAATCTGATGGCGCTGCTGATGTCTTGAACTGATCCATATCTTCCTATGGGATGCCTTTTCGCAGAGGCTTCCATCTTTTCCGGGGTATTGAGTAGTTTCGATGCTAATGGTGTATCAGTTAAAGAAGGTGCCACAACATTTACCCTAATCTGGCTTCCGCTCAACTCCGCCGCCAAAGAAATAGCTAATCCCTCTACCGCTGCTTTGGATGCTGCAATGCTGGCATGATAAGCCATTCCAGTTCTTGCTGCTACAGAACTGATCATTACGATGGATGCAGCTGTAGCGCTTTTTAGTGATTTAAGCGATTGTTGTATGGACAAAGCTGCCCCAACAACATTAAGTTTAAAATCTGCTATCAGGTCGTTTTCTGTAATTCTGGAAAAAGGCTTAAGGTTAATGTTGCCAACACAATAAACAAATCCATGTAGTTCAGCAGGTAGCACTTCGGATAAGATCCCTGCTTCCAGCATTACATCCAGCTTAATATATTGGATAGATTCTGGCCAGCTGTCTGAAGGATTTCTCGATGCAGCAAAGACATTTGCGCCTTCACTATTAAGCAGGTGAACCAACTCAAGGCCTATACCAGAGCTTGCGCCAATAATGAGTATGTTTTTATTTTGGAATTGCATGAGATGATTTTTGGATGTTAATATAGTTTATAAATACGTAAATTTAATTGTTTTGGTTTATAAATAAACAAATTATTTCATAACAATTAGCGATAACCATATTACTGATAAGCTAAGACTCGCGCCCTTGACGCCATTCCGGTTCACACAGAGGGGGTAATGGCTTATAAAGAATCAAATAAAAATCCGGCATCAAGCTGGCTTATACCGCATGACGTTCAGTTGAAATGATTTGATCAATTTAGCGTTTTCAGGCGTATCCAGGTGGTTTTATAATTTCGTCCGTAATGCCTGGAACATTGGATTGGATCTAAAAAGCTGCAGTTAAATAAACGGGCTATTGCGTTTCCAAAATTATAACTACCTTGTCTTTTTAAGTTAATGTATATTTGCCAGACGAATGATCAATGTTAATCACACCGATGAAAAGTCTTTATTACTTCAATTAAAAAATGGTGACGAGCGGGCATTTGAAATATTATACAATAACTATAAATTTCGGATCGCCGGAAATTTATTCAAACTTCTCAAATCTGACGACCTGGTAAAAGAAGTGCTGCAAGAGCTTTTTTTTAAAATATGGGAGGTGCGGGCACAGATTGACCCCGAAAAATCTTTTAAATCTTATCTTTTTCGTATAGCAGAAAACCTGGTACATGATTACTTTCGGAAAGTAGCTAAAGACAAACGTTTATTAACTAAAATGGTTGCTTCAAGTTCAGAGCTGTATCTTCACGTTGAAGAAGATTTGCTGAGTAAAGAAGATGCTGAAAAATTACAACATGCGATAAACCTGATGCCTCCACAGCGTAAAATGGTTTTTACGCTCTGCAAATTAGAAGGTAAATCTTATAAAGAAGTAGAGCAGATTATGGGCATTAATGCCAAAACTATTAGTAGCCATATGCTGCAGGCCAATAGATTTCTTAAAACGTATTTTAAAGATTCTTCCGCATTTACCATTTCAGTAGTTTTGGCTGTTTTATTTAAAGGCTTTTAATCCAGATCGCTGTTTTTGGAAATTAATTGTTAATTTCTTGTTAACAGACTAAGGATATTTTTGTTCAGCTCCGTATTAGCTGTAAAATTGAACCTTGAAAACAGCTGAACAACTCCATATACTCTTCAAAAAACACCTGGATAATACCTGTAGTCTTGAAGAAACGCAACTTCTGATGGATTATTTTCAACTCGATGAAGACCAGGAAGTATTAAAAAATCTCATCATCGGCGCATTAGAGGTTCACGATGAGCAATATGAAAAAGATTTGGCCATTGCGAAGGTACTGGGAAAGGTTGACCAGGATTTGTTTGCACAGATTCAGCAATCAGCACAAGCCGTGCCCAAAGGTAAACATAAAATGCTCAGACTTTGGTTAAAAATCGCTGCTGTTGCTGCAGTTTTAGCCGTAGCCTACCTCGGTTTTTATTTTCTCAATAAACAACCAGAAAAGATTGCCGATGTCTCTAAAATTGCTGTAAATGAAATCAAGCCAGGGCGTTATGGTGCGGTACTTACCCTTGCAAACGGCAGGAAAGTTAGCTTGGCAAATGCGTCCAAAGGCGAAATAGGAAGAGAATCCGGGATAGTGATTACTAAATCTGCCGACGGCAAACTGGTGTACGAAGTTGGTGAAAAGGCTTCGGATCCTAATGCTACCAATACCCTGTCTACCGCTCGTGGGGAAACCTATCAGGTACGGCTGCCTGACGGATCACTTGTGTATTTAAATGCCGCTTCCAGTCTCACATACGCCACCTCCCTCATTCAAAACGGAAAGCGGGTAGTTACCCTGAGTGGTGAAGGATATTTCGAAGTCGCGAAGGATAAACAACACCCGTTTATTGTAAAAACAGACCGCCAGGAAGTAGAAGTATTAGGAACTCATTTTAACATCAGCAGTTATGCCGATGACGCAATAGAGAAAACAACTTTATTAGAGGGAAGTGTGAAGTTATCTGTATCGGGAGACTCCAGGATTTTAAAACCAGGACAGCAGGCTAAACTTTACAGGGGAGGGATACAGATTAATGAAACAGATACAGACCTGGCTGTGGCCTGGAAAAATAACGAGTTTGTGGTGGAAAGTGAGCACATTGAAAATATCATGAAAATGATTGAACGCTGGTATAATGTAGAAGTGGTTTACATCGGCGAAAAAACCAATCAACGGTTTAGTGGTAAAGTTTCTAGGTTTGATAAAATCTCCAAGGTTCTCGAAATCGTCGAATCTACCGGAGAAGCACATTTTGAAATTAAAGGCAGAACCGTATATGTATCCAAATAATAAATAACGAATAATCAACTAATTTTTAACCTTTAAACAAACTACATGACGAAAAAAATACGATAAGAAAAACTTCCCAAAAAAACAGGCCCCGTTTAACTGCCGGGACCTGATCATAGTCTGGAATATTCGATTGAAAATCAATTTACAACCACAGTCTTGCTACGGACCAACGCATCAGAGACTGTTTAACCAAACCAACTACTAATGTATCAAAAATCAAGGAAATTTGGTATACCTAACCGGCTGTACCTCAAATTATTGTTAACCATGCGCCTAACCATTGTAATAATAATAGCGTGCCTTATGCAGGTAAGTGCATCAAGTCTCGCTCAAAAAGTGACTTTAACCAAGTCAAATGCTTCCCTTCGGTCTGTTTTTAAGGAACTTAACCAACAAACTGGTTATAATTTTTTTTATACAGACAACTTACTGGAAAATTCAATACCCGTAACCATCAATGTTAAAGATGCTGAATTGCCCGCTGTGCTTAAGCAAATTTTTGCAGCACAAAATTTAGACTTTACCATACGCAACCAGACCGTGGTGATTAAAGCAGGTGTAAAGGCTAGCCTGGATGTCATTTCTGGTTTTGTTGGCGATGCCAAAGAACACAAGCCAATCCCGGGCGTTACGGTATCTATCAAGGGAACAAAGTCTGCGGTTCAGACGGATAAGAATGGAAAGTTTTCCATCAGCATCCCGGCAGGTGCAACATCTTTGGAGTTCAGATTTATAGGTTATAAGACAGTTGAGGTGCCTATCTCCTCTAATTCGAATTATACCATTTATATGCAGGAAGATCAGTTAACGCTAAATGAAACGGTGATCACAGGAATGGTAGACAGGAAAGTCAACACTTATACCGGAGCTGCTAAAACCATGACCGGAGCTGAGCTTAAAGCCGTGAGTCCGGTAAATGTATTTGCCGGTATTGCCGCCCTCGACCCATCTTTCAGAATCATTCCCAATAATAAGATTGGGGGTAACATCAATGCGCTACCTGAAATTACCATGCGTGGACAAACTTCTTACCCAACCCTGGGTTCAGAACTTGTTGGAAATCCCAATACGCCATTGTTTATTCTCGATGGATTCCAGGTTTCATTACAGGCAATTGTAGACCTCGATATGAATCAAATCGCATCTGTTACTTTGTTAAAAGATGCTTCTGCTACTGCAATGTACGGATCTCGTGGGGGTAACGGTGTAATGGTTGTTACAACAATCCTCCCACCGCGAGGAAAAGTAGAGGTTTCTATAACCAATAACTTAACCTTATCATCCCCTGATCTTTCAGTATACCACATGCTGAATGCATCAGAAAAACTGGATTTCGAACGTCGTGTAGGTTTTCTAAACAGTTATAGAGGCCAGGCTATTAATGCAGAACGATATAAAGCCGTTTTGAGCGGTGTGAATACAGACTGGAAATCTATTCCCGTTCAAACAGGAATCAACAACAGAACTAACTTGTCATTACGTGGCGGCGACCAGTCTTTGACCTTCAACCTTACTTTCAGCGGAAATCTGTTACAGGGCGTAATGAAAGAACAGGATAGGAAAAATTATTCTGGAAGTTTTACATTAAGTTATAAAACCAATAATTTAACCTTCCAAAACAACACGATTGCAACTCAGGTTATTTCTAATGACTCGCCCTATGGAGAATTTAGTCAGTACCTGGCTTTGAATCCATACTGGAAACCTTACGATGAAAATGGTAATATAAACCAGTACCTGGAGAACATCAATTTGGGCTTCGGTGTAGCAGGTTCGGTTGTCTTAAACCCATTAATGGATATTAAGTACAATACTATCAACAACAGGAATAAGAACTTTAATTTAAGAAACAACACCACTATTCGTTACGACTATAGTAAGTCTTTGTGGTTTACTGGTGCACTGGGCATTACCAAAGTAAACGGAACAATAGATAACTTCTATTCTGCGTTAGATAGCCGGTTTAATGGTGTTGCAGATTTAAGTGCGAGAGGTTCCTATTCGAAAGACAATAGTGATGCCTTTACCATGGACGGAACAGGTGCTGTGAACTACAACAAGAATTTTGGAAAGCATGGCGTTACGGTATATGCAGGATTCAGGCTTGCCAGCACAAACTTAAATTCATATAATGTATCTACACAGGGTTTTCCTTTCGATCGTCTGGACAACATCCTGTTTGCTGCGCAGTATTTAAACAGCAGGCCTACCGGAACGGAAAGTACAATTAATAACCTTTCCTACACAGGAAGTGCAAATTATTCTTATGATAACCGGTATTTTACTGATTTTACCTATACCAGAGATGGCTCGTCTGCTTACGGGGAAAACAATAAATTTGGTAACTTCTGGTCTGCAGGTTTAGGATGGAACATCAATAATGAACAATTCCTTAAGGACAGCAGAACAGTTAATCTATTGAGGATTCGCGGTAGTTACGGTTCTACCGGTACATCTGTACAAGATCCTTACGCCGCACAATTTAGGTACAACCTGGGTACATCGACCGGTTATTTCGGCGAGGTAGGTGCTTTTCCTGGTGCACTTGGAAACCCGAATTTAAGCTGGCAGCAGGTATTAAAGTCTAACATTGGTATTGCTTCAGCATTTCTGGACAACCGTTTAACTTTTAATGCAGAATTTTATAACGAAGTAACGCAGAATGCGCTGACTACAGTTTCGCTGGCATCTAGCACCGGTTTCCCTTCTTACACTGAAAATTTGGGTAAAATTCAAAACAGGGGATTACAACTCGACCTCGGTTATACCATACTATCTGACCCTCGTAAAGGCTTAAAATGGAATGTTTCTGTGAACGCAGCCACTAATAAATCGGTGTTAAAAGAAGTTTCTGATAAACTTAAAGCCTTCAACGCCGCATTGAATACAAATAATCCTAATCAGACAGTTGAAAATGCGCAGTTTATTGAAGGTCAATCGACAACGGCCATTTATGCGGTGAGGTCACTAGGCATTGATCCGGTTACCGGCCAGGAAGTTTACCTGAAAGCAGATGGTACCCCAACCTTTGTGTGGGATGTTAATGATAAAACCTATGTTGGCGATACACGCCCAAAATGGACAGGTGCCATTAATTCAAACTTCCTGTACGCAGGTTTTGCCTTAAATTTCAGTTTCAATTATAATTATGGTGCTGATCTGTATAACAGTACGTTATTAAACCGTGTGGAGGCCGTTGATGCGCGTAACAACGTAGACCGAAGAGCGTATGACCTGGGTTGGACTGGACCTGGAAGTTTGAGCCCATACCGTAGAATTACAACCTCTGCGACACCAACAAAGCTTACTTCACGTTTTGTTCAGCGCGATAATAACATTCAGCTCAGCTCCATTAATTTGAGTTATCAGTTCAAAACCGCATTTGTAAAAAAGTTAGGCTTGCAGAACCTAAGTGTTAGTGCCACAACGAACAACCTGGCTACCTTTAGCTCCATTGAAATAGAACGTGGTACAGATAATCCTTTTGCCAGAGAGTATACATTTGGTTTAAGTGCAAGATTTTAAATTCAAAAAACATATTCATATCCCAATGAAAAGAACAACATTAATTATAGGAATCCTGGCAATAGTTGCGATGTTTTCCGGTTGTAAGAAATTTTTGGATGTAACACCCAAAACGAGTCTATCTGAAGAACAGCTGTTTACTTCAGAAGTTGGTTTTCAACAGGCTTTATCAGGCGTATATGGCCAGCTTGCCAGTAGCAAACTCTATGGGGATAACCTTTCCATGGGCTTCGCTTCCGCGCTTGCTCAAAATTATGCGACAATTGATCCTGCATCGTCAGTTCAGTTGCAACAGACACAACTCCTGAACTACGCTTCAACGGAAGTCGTAAGCTATACCGATTCCATCTGGTCTGCCAGTTATAGTGCAATTGCCGCAGCTAATAAAATAATTGCAAATACAGAAGCAAACAGATCTGTGCTATCCAATAATTCGTACGCACTATTACGTGGTGAAGCTTTAGCCTTAAGGGCATTTTTGCATTTTGATTTATTACGGATGTTTGGGCCTGAATATACTGCGGGTGCCAATCTAAAAGCCATCCCTTACAAAAAAGACGTCAACCAAAATGCAAATCCCCCAGCAACAACTGCAGAGGTGGTTAAATTTGCCCTGGCCGACCTGAAAGAAGCGGAAAGTCTACTGTTACCTGTTGATCCGATTGTGACCAGCGATTTACGTGCCAGGCGGAATAAATTAAATTACTATGGTGTAAAAGCACTGGAAGCAAGGATCATGTTATATAGCGGCGATAATACAGGCGCTGCTGCTGCCGCAAATGTAGTAATCAGTTCGGGTAAGTATGCATTTGTTACCCAGGCTGCGGCCGGTGCCGTTAGTTCGGGTTTAACAGTACGTGACCGCTTGTATTTTAACGAGCAGGTATTTATGATCAGGGTTAGGGATATATTGCCGACCGTTCAACGTTATTTTAGATTTAGGGGGGCTGCAAGCCAAACGCTTACACGTAGCGCCGCTAATTTTAGTACACTTTACGAAACCAACAATGGGGGGACTTCAGACTTTAGATTTGCGTTTCGCCTTGAGCAGGAGGGAGGAGTCCCGTTCCCATCTAAATTCTGGCAGGCATCCAGTTCTACCACCCCAATTACCGATAATTTACTCGATCAGTATGTACCAGGTATCCGTCTTTCGGAGATGTATTATATTCTGGCTGAAACGGCATCAACGCCTGCGATTGGCGTAAGCTATTTAAATACAGTACGCCTGAACAGAGGAATTGGCGTTTTACCGAATACGATCACTGCTTCGACGCTTAAAGGAGAGATTACCAAGGAGTATCAGAAGGAATTTTATGCAGAAGGACAATTATTTTTTTACTATAAACGTATTAAAGCTTCTAGAATGCAATTTGGTCCTGCTATGGCACAGAGTCAATATATACTCCCAATTCCGCCTTCCGAACTTCAATTTAATCCAAACTATGCTAATTAATCACACTTGTATTATGAAATATATATTATATGTGACGATGGTCTTTACGCTTTTTTCTTGTAAAAAAGAAGCTGTAGAAACCTATCAAGGAAAAGATGGCGTTAGCTTCTTTGCTTACACTTACCAACAATTACATACCACAGCAACGAGAAGTTACTCTTTTGCATTTCAAAAAACTGTAAAAACAAGGGATACGATGTATATACCTTTGAGGCTTACAGGAAAGCTGTCTGATCAGCCACGTACCGTATTGCTAAAAACAGCTGCCGGAACAACTGCAACAGCGGGTGTGGATTTTGAGCTAAAAGAAGTGACCATTCCGCCTGGTGTCTACATATTTAACTATCCACTTGTACTGATCAACTCTGTTGGAATGGCAAGCCATGTTTATAGAATCGTTTTAGAGCCAGCTGAAACCAAGGATTTTACTTTAGGTACGCTCGGCCAAACGCCCGCGACCACCACTATCCAGACGGAGGAAAACTTTAGATATCTGAAGATTGATGTATCCGGCATGTATGTTAGACCTGCTTATTGGGATCTTTTAGATGAGGATTTTGGGGAATTTAGCGCCGAAAAGTATAAATTCATGGTTAAAGTACTGGGTATAACAGATTTCTCTTTAGATAGTATCGGATCTGACGGTCTGCTCAACTTCCCCGTGACGCTGAGAAATGCGCTGGCCGCTTACGAGGCTGCAAATGGTCCATTGTTAGATGAGAACGGTCAAGAGATATCGTTCCCTTAATTTAAAATATTATGCATTTAAAATACTTTTTAAAGCTCAGCCCGGTTTTTATTGTCATCATGCTGGCATTTTCGGCCTGTAAAAAAGACAATCAATCGTTTAAATATGATCAAATCAACGACATTAAGATAACCGATGCAACAACCAGTTTTACGGTTCCTCAACTGGATTCACTGATCATCACACCAACATTGGCGCAAACAATGCCCGAAGGTGATTCATTTACTTATAGCTGGAAACTTAATACAGCAACAGATACAACAACAATTGCTAAAACAAAAAATTTACGCATCAAAGTAACACTAAGCCCAGGTACTTATCCGGTAATATACAAAGTAACGAGCAAGAGAAATGGCATTTATACAGTAAAGCAATATACCATCACAGTGAATGGTGTTTATCCTGATGGTTGGTATATTGTCAATAACAAAGATGGAAAAGGCAAAGTTTCTTTGATTCGGACAGACGATATCATTTTTGACAACCCTATGGAAGTGGCAAACAATAAAACCTATCCAGGTAAAGCACTGGCCTTATATAATTTTGGGAAAGGTGGTTTCTTCTATTACTTTAGTGATCAAAATGTTTATCGTTTTAACATGAACGACTGGCTGGATCTTGGTGACAAAAGTTCGATACTCCCGGGTTTGGCTACACCACTTCCGTTTAAAAGTGCCCCAGTATTCATGATAAATAATTTACAATTTGAACAGTATATAGTGGCAGACGGCAATTTATATGTTGGGCTTTCCGGTGCAACCTCAGACAATGTCAAACCCTTTACTCAGCGCATTCCTGGTAACTATAATTTATTCCCCGGCATATTCCCCGCCGATTATAGTATGACTTATTTCTACGACAACAACACAATGAGTTTTATGCAGATGCCGTATTTGTCTAGAATTCTGGATCGTGCACCCGCAACACCTTTAACAACAAACTCGTTTGATATGGCAAACGTAGGTAAAAAAATGATCGCTTATGACCGGGGCGTAACAACCTTATCACAAGAGGGAATTGAATGGTATTATATTATGGAAGGTAACGATGGCCGCTACTTACTATCTTTAACGGGGGATGGAAACAGTACCCATCCTGGGATTAATCAAAAAATGGATAGTAGTCCGGAAATTGGTAGTGCCACTAACTTTGCAACCTCTTCCATCTTAAAACAACTTTATTATACCGCCGGAAATAACGTGTATTTATACGACATGCTTGCTAAATCGGCAAGGCTTATCTACACTTTCCCGACTGGGTATGTAATTAAAGATATCGAAATGAAACGAAGTACCAGCAAACAACTGGTGATTGGTGTGAATAATGGTTCAGCGGGCGAAGTTTATTATTTCGACATCAATGCCCAGGGAGAATTTAATAACGGTACGTACACTAAGAAATTTACAGGCTTTGGGGAAATTATGCAAATTGCCGCTGCCAGACAAAATCTGCCAATGTAACTTAGAAAATGATTTATAATATCTAATCAAAATGAGAAAAATAACAGTATTTATTGCGCTCCTGTTTACAGGTTTATCGGTATATAGTCAGCAGGCAAAACCACCTTATCAGGCAAGTCTCGATTCTATGAAACTCTTTATCGATCTTTCAAAAAAAGAGGACATCCTTAATCGCCTTTCTAAAGCGCATCAAAATGATAATTTTGGCCAGTACTATGCCACAATGGCTGAAAATTTTGTAGTTGCGAAAAAATCAGCCAAAGCTTTATCCTATTTCAATAAGATAGACAAAACAGCCCGGATCATGTATGTCGAAACAATTGCGACGGGCATCATGGCCTATGATTTGAAAGCTGCGGAAACGCTGGTTCAGCAAGAATTAAACAATCCGACAAATGCCAGGGAGGAGCGGTTGTTTTTATTACAGCTTTACAGTCAGGTGATGGATAAAAAGGGAGACCATAACAAAGCTTTTGTCGCCATTAAGGAGGTTTATGAGCAGGCAGCCAAAAAAAGTGCAGGATTAACCGCACAGTATTATTATTTGATGAGCAAAACCGGCAGGTACCAGGAAGCGCTTCCGGAACTGGAAAAAGCAGTTTTATCAGGCCTGGCTAATGATGATGTTAAGACCGAACTGAAAAATGCCTATGCAAAAGTGCATCCTGAAAAAGACTCAAATGCCTACTTAGCAGCGTTAATAAGTCAGTTTGATGACAAGTATAAATCAGAAATAGCAGCCAAAATGATTTCGGAGCAGGCACCTGAATTTAAAGTTAAAGATATCAATGGTAAAGAAGTATCCTTATCAGACTTTAAAGGAAAGACAATCATTCTTGATTTCTGGGCAACCTGGTGTGGCCCCTGTAAAAAATCGCTCCCCGCGATGCAAATGCTCGTTAAAAAGTATAAGAATGATCCGAATGTGAAGTTTCTGTTTATACATACCTGGGAAACCTCTCCAAGCCCACAAGCTGATGCAACAAACTATTTATTGACACACAACCTGGATTTACCGCTGTACATGGATTTGAAAGATCCCGTTGCGAAAAAAAATACTGCGGTAACATCATTTGGAGTTAGTGGAATCCCCGCCAAGTTTGTTATTGATGGTAATGGCAAAATACGTTTCAAAGAGTTGGGTTTGCTTTGGCCAAATGATGCTGCGGTCAGGGAACTTTCAACTATGATAGAGATGTCACGGTAAAATTTAATTATCCCAGGATGGGTTAACCATAATGCAAGCAAACCCTTGTATGCCGAAATGCATACGAGGGTTTGCTTTGAAATGAACTTGGTAAGTTGTTTAATGTGGAATTATTCTATATAGGGTGATTGCGCATTTGTATCGGTATTAGCTCAATGTCATTAAGTATCGCAGTTATCAGCCTTAGCATAGTCGAACGCTTTTTGAGATTGGTACCCTGCACATAAATACTCTTCAACTGCATTATTATCGGCAGGCGCTGTATGTGCTTGATTATTAGGGGTGAATATCACTACAAACTGCGTATCGGATTGTATTTCCAGATGAAAGCGTAGATGGCCCCGCGGCCAGCCCAGATCAAATAATACTTTCAAAGTTTAATCGGTTAAAAATTTTAGTTTTTTGCCTATTATATCGGTCATAACGCTAGTATCTACGTTAAATCCTTAGTATTTGTCAGAATTTTAATTTAATATTGAAAACCCTACGGTCGTTAAAGGTCATTTTTTAAAATTTAATCCATAATATTAGTCTATGATTCGTTTTTTATTTTGTCTGTTTATTTGTTCCGGTTTGTTTTTTCGATGTTTTGGACAAAAAAATGATTTATTGTGGTACAATACTCCGGCAAAAAAATGGACTGAAGCTTTGCCTGTTGGCAATGGCCTATTGGGTGCAATGATTTTTGGCGATCCGTCTAATGAATTATTCCAGCTTAATGAAGCCACTTTATGGAGTGGTGGACCAGTAAAACCGAATGTGAATCCCAAAGCACCAGAATACCTCATGCGTACCCGTGAGTTACTTTTGAAAAATGAAAATTACCAGGAGGCAAATACAGAAGCCAGCAAAATGCAAGGGGTTTATTCTCAATCTTTTTTACCCATGGCCGATCTTAAGTTGAAACAGGATATTGGGTCAGGAAAATTTGAGGAATATGTAAGAGACTTATCTATTGATGAAAGTATAGCAACCGTCCGCTTTAAGGCAAACGGAGTGGCTTACAAACGCGAAATCATTGCCACTGCCCCAGGTAAGGCCATTGTTATTCGCTTAAGTGCGGATAAACCCGGCATGATCAGTTTTTTTGCCAGTGTAAGTAGCCAGCTTAGAGGAGCTGTAACTGCAGATGGAAACAATGGTATTATTTTTAAAGGAAAAGCCCCATCACAGGTTGATCCCAATTATATTGATTATAATTCGAAGCCGGTAAGCTATGACGATGGAGACTGCCGCGGTATGCGGGTAGCCATGCAGGTTCGGGCTGTTTCAAAAGGTGGAAGCATAAGGTCTGATACTTCGGGAGTGAACGTTACAAATGCCGACGAAGTATTATTGTTTATTTGTGCCGCCACTAGCTTTAATGGTTTCGATAAATGCCCCGTAAGTGAGGGAAAGGATGAGGTTAAAATTAGTAACGATAATCTTTTAGCTGTAACTAAGCGACCATGGAAAGTACTTTTTACCGAGCACGTAGCCGATTACTCGCGTTATTTCAATCGCGTTAAATTTACGCTGGACTCAACAAGTAATGTTGCAAATGCGAAACTTCCCACAAATGAGCGCTTGATTGGATTTAGTAAAGGCGTAAAAGATCCGGCATTCGAGACACTTTTGTACCAATACGGAAGATATCTGCTCATCAGTTCTTCACGTCCTGGCGGACCTCCGGCAAATCTTCAGGGAATCTGGAACGCCTCCATGCGACCACCCTGGAGCTCAAATTATACCATTAACATCAATACTCAAATGAATTATTGGCCTGCTGCCATTAGTAATTTGGAAGAGATGGAATACCCATTATTCAAATTTATCAACGATTTAGCAATAACGGGAAAAGAAACTGCCAGAGATTTTTATCATATGAAGGGCTGGGTAGCACACCATAACAGCGATATCTGGGCCTTAAGTAATCCGGTAGGGGATTTAGGTAAGGGTGACCCGAAATGGGCAAACTGGTATATGGCCGGTCCCTGGCTAAGCCGGCATTTATATGAGCATTATCGGTTTACCCAGGATAAAGACTTTTTGAAAAAGGCTTATCCGGTAATGAAAGGCGCTGCAGAATTTTTGGTGGATTATCTGGTAGAAGATAAAAACGGATATTTGGTTACCGCTCCATCATTCTCGCCCGAAAACGAATATTATGACGATAAAGGGAAACCGGCAAATACCTCTATCGCAACAACGATGGACATGTCGATCGTTCGCGACCATTTCCGTAATTGTATAGAAGCTTCTGAAGCATTAAAGATTGATGCGGAATTTAGAAAACTACTTCAAGCCAAATTAGCGAAACTATATCCGCTTCATATTGGCAAGGCAGGTAACTTGCAGGAGTGGTACAAGGATTGGAAAGATGTAGAGCCGCATCACCGCCATGTAAGTCATCTTTTTGGTTTACATCCGGGACGGGAAATATCTCCATTAATCAATCCCAATATCGCTGCTGCAAGTAAAAAAACGCTTGAACTGCGAGGGGATGAGGGAACCGGTTGGAGTCTGGCCTGGAAAATCAACTTTTGGGCCCGTTTATTGGATGGCGATCATGCCTATAAATTGGTTCGCGATTTAATGCGCGATTTAAGTGTTTCAAAAGGCGGCGGTCTATATCCAAATCTTTTTGATGCGCATCCACCATTTCAAATTGATGGAAATTTTGGGGCAACTTCTGGTATTACAGAAATGCTCTTGCAAAGTCAACTTAATGAGTTGCATCTATTGCCTGCACTTCCAACCGCATGGGCTAACGGAAAAATATCCGGACTAAAAGCCAGAGGCGCTTTTACTGTGGATATGGAATGGGATGCCGGTAAAGTAAAGTCAGCATCGATCCGATCTGGAAATGGTGGCAATTGTGTAATTAGAACCAGCAATAAGATTCATGTGGATGGCGTTAAACAAAAAGTCACTAAATCAGGAAATGGATACCTCACTACTTTTTCAACCAGTAAAGGAAAGATTTATAAAATAAAGGGTTAAGTAGTTTTATCAAAGTTCTTGCATAATTTGTCTGCTATGCAGAAATATTGGTAACTTTATCGTATGGAATCATGCGCTTATTGTCTTCAAGTGCTTGAATTTAAATTACTTAATTAAGGATGCTTGCTGGCGTGATTACGGTTTTGAATTCAAGTAGTTGCCTGACTCAAATGTATAATCAATCTACACTATAGGAAATTTATGATAAAATTAAGACTATACGGAAAAGCTGATTCATCGGAAATTTATCCTATAAGAGATTTTTTAAAGCGTAGTGTAGTCGACTTCGATTGGTTTGATGTTACCCAATACTCACCTCAGGAAAAAACAACACTGGACAATCCTGAAAATCATCCGGTCATAGCGTTTCCTGATGGGAAGGTGATCTTAAACCCTTCAATTGAACAAATAGCTTGTGAATTAGGCTGGATAACGCAGCCGAAATATGAAGAGTATGATCTTTCCATTTACGGAGCGGGACCAGCTGGGCTGAGTGCAGCAGTTTATGCGGCATCAGAGGGTTTGAAAACAATTTTAATAGAAAGGGAAGCGATTGGTGGACAGGCTGGTACAAGTTCAATGATAGAAAATTATCTTGGCTTCCCTGAAGGGATTTCAGGTGCTAATCTTGCAGAACGTGCCCGGCAACAAGCGCTGAAATTTGGCGTTGAGATTCTACTGCTAAAGGAAGGTGTTAAAGCTACTTTTTATGATAGTAAAATACATGTTGATTTTGCAAGCGGTGAAAAACTAGTGGCAAAGTCAAATATATGTGCTACTGGTGTTGAGTATGCCAGGCTAAATCTCCCGGATGAAACAAGATTTTTTCACAAAGGAGTTTACTATGGAGCAGGTGCAAGCGAAGCTTTTTTCTGTCAGGATAAGGATCTATACATCATTGGAGGCGGAAATTCAGCAGGTCAGGCAGCAGTATACTTTTCTGGTTTTGCCAAGCGCGTTTTTATGGTGATAAGAAAAGGCAATCTTGCCGAAACGCTTTCCGAATACCTGATTCAAAGAATAGCTACCATAAAAAATATTTTCGTACTCTACTTTTCGGAGGTAACCGCATTGGAAGGTGATCATTACTTACAACGTATAAAAATTGTAAACACCCAGGAAGGGACGGAGGCATGGCATGATACATCTAAATTATTCATTTGTATAGGTGGGAAACCAAATACCGACTGGGCTGCCGAAACAGCAATTTGTAGGGATAAAAATGGGTATTTATATACGGGAAGCGATCTCGCAAATTTAGACCCGTTTAAAATGTGCTGGGAGTTAGACAGAGCGCCATATCATTTGGAAACCAGTGTACCTGGCTCGTTCGCAGCAGGCGATGTCAGGTTTGGTTCTGTAAAGAGAGTAGCCTCTGCAGTTGGGGAAGGTGCGATGGCTGTAACGCAGGTTCATCAATATTTATCAAAATTATAATTATGGAAAACTACTCAGTATGCAATCACATTTCTACAATCACCGAAATAAAAACATCAAAGAACAACGTTTGTGAAGAATGTATAGAAGGAGGGACAGCGTGGGTACATCTCCGCACTTGCCAAACCTGTGGTATTACACTTTGCTGTGATTCTTCACCAATGCAACACATGTCGCACCATTGCAAATCAGAATTCCATCCGGTGGTAATATCTTCAGAGCCAGAAGAGCGATGGTTATATTGTTATGTCGATGATCAGGTTGTTGATTATTAGTATATTATCATTGTAATTGACTATAATTGAATTTTTCATTAATAATGAATTATTGGGCATAATTTCTGATACTGATTGAAACTGTTGCACATTCATATCATTAACATAGAATATATCGGGAGCAGGCTTTAATTATGATAGATTTCTTGTTTTCGATACGCCACAATATCCAGTTTTTATTAGGGCAGACCTCATGCATCGAAATTCCAGTTAAGCTAAATGTTTGTATCATGTTGGCATTCAACAATCCAAATGAATCATACGGACTTTCTTTTTAGTACCTGTATGGTAGATGTGTTTAGTAAGTAATTTTAAGGTGCTTGTTCCCGCATGGAGCATCATAAAACTTGTGAGTAAAGCCCCAACATCATGCTATGGATGTTGTAACAATTTGTGTTTTAAAGTTTTATTGGATAAAAAGAAGGAAACAACATAGGTCTGTTGTTTCCTTAAGTGCTCCCGACGAGATTCGAACTCATATCGATGGTACCGGAAACCATAATTCTATCCATTGAACTACGGGAGCAAGGCTGCAAATATAGGATTTGAAAACTTATTTTTTGGGCATTTTTAATAAAAAAATACAGTTAAATTCAGCTATATCTATTGCTATTAATGTTTAGGTAAGAAACTGCTATGAATTTTGATCAGTATCTGAGATAAGCATCTATCTATCAGTCTTTTCTGATGTTAACGTGTCAAATTCGATTAATTATCTTCAGCGACGAACCACCAACCGTCACAGCTCAGGCTAAGTTCTGCCGGATAATAGAAACCGTTCTTCAATGAACTTGGCGAAAGCTGCCTTGTAATGTGCCGCCATCAATACTTCATACTTTCCGAGGTTTATCTTGTTACCTTCAATTTTCTTTACAAAAGCCGAATTGATGATGTAAGATTTGTGTACCCTGAAAAAGCTGGTATGGTATTTAAGTTTTTCTTCCATCTCTTTAATGGTCATATAAACCGAATGATTTTCAGTAGGCGTGTATAGATGGATATGGTTATTTGAACCCTGGATATAGATGATGTCGTTTTTTGGCACAGTTAATATGGTGCTTTTATCGCTGGATTTTCTAAAATAGAAAACATCTTCACTATCTCCTTCGAAATTATGGCTCCCGTAGCATTCTTTTAATACATCATTTACAACTTTTGCAAATTCTGAAAGATCAAAGGGCTTAAGAAGATAATGCTTTGCCCTGACTTTAAAAGCCTCGATCGCATATTCCGGGTATGAGGTAATAAAAATAATATTGTGTGGTTCGCCTTTCAGATTTTCTGCGAGGTTAATTCCTGAAAGATGAGGCATGTCGATATCCGTGAAGATGATGTGGCTTTGCTTCAACATGGTAATATCGTTTAGTGCTGAAATTGATTTGGTATAGGTGAGTTCTAGCCTTAGCCTCGGAAATGCTGAGATGAATTCTTGAAGAATGTCAATAGCTGACTGATCATCATCAATAATGATGCAGGGTATGGTGTTGTTCATGAGAGATAGAATAGATATGACAATATACAAAATTATTTTCTGTTTTTTGTTAGAGGATATTGTGTTAAGCTACATGTCCAAATGAATGTTCGCTACAAACTACCGGAAGTACAATAAGATTTGATGTGTGGGCAAATCTGTTTACCCGATATATTTTAGGTTAAAAAATGATTAATTCATTTATCAAACCTGCACTGATTTGGCTTTATACACTTGTATTTTGAAATTAGGCTTTCTGCTATGCGGATTTTAGGTGCGCAGGTTGGCTTTTTAAGAAATAAAAATGCACCTTTGCGAACCGTTAATTAAGGTTTAAGCATGTAACAAAATAAATAGCTGTGTATGGAAGAAATGGTTGTGGAAGAAATTCAGGAACTACTTGAAAAAGAAAATGATAGAGCATTAAAGCAATATCTGGATCAACTGAATATTTCGGATGTTGAAGAACTGATAGATGAACTCCCACAACATGCAGCTAAATTTATTGAAACCTTATCACTCAACAGGGCTGTAAATGTATTCAGGATCCTGGATTTTCCTACACAGGAGCGTATCATCAAAAAACTTTCAGGCAATAAACTTAATCAGATTATTAAAGACCTGCCACCTGATGATCGTACTGCACTTTTTAGCGAGTTAAAAGGCGATGTTGTTAAAAAAATGATCACCCTTTTGCCTCCCGAAGAACGTAAAGAATCGCTTGCACTTTTAGGTTATAAAGAAGACAGTATCGGCCGTTTAATGACACCCGATTACATTGCTGTAAAACCCGAATGGTCTATCACAAGGGTTTTAGCACACATCAGGCGTTATGGAAAAAATTCCGAAACCATTGATGTGGTGTATGTAATTAATAAGGAAGGTGTACTGCTGGATGATATCAGAATCCGTGAGGTCTTGCTCGCTGATCCTGAAGCTATTATCGGCGAATTGACCGATAAACGTTTCATCGCCTTAAAAGCAAACGATCCTCAGGAAGATGCCATTAACATCTTTAGGATGAACAACCGCGTAGCTTTACCTGTGGTAGATGAGAACAACATTCTTTTAGGTATTGTTACCGTTGATGATATTTTATGGATTGCCAACGAAGAGTATACTGAAGATATGCACAAAATAGGGGGTACCGAAGCTTTAGACGAGCCTTATCTGGATATCCCGATTTTAAAACTGGTAAAAAAACGTGCCGGTTGGCTAATTGTACTCTTTTTGGGCGAAATGTTAACTGCCACAGCCATGCAACACTTCGAAATTGAACTCGAAAAGGCAGTGGTATTGTCTCTTTTTATTCCATTGATCATGAGCAGCGGGGGGAACAGCGGTTCCCAGGCGTCAACATTAATTATTCAGGCCATGGCCCTGGGCGAAGTAACCATTGCAGAATGGTGGCGTGTGATGCGTCGTGAACTGGTTTCAGGAGCTTTACTCGGAATCATTTTAGGTACAATCGGTTTCGTCCGCATTGTAACCTGGCAAGAATTACACCTTTATAATTACGGGCCACACTGGCTTCTCATTGCAACTACTATATTCTTTACCCTGGTAGGAATTGTTTTATGGGGTAGTTTAATCGGTTCAATGATGCCAATTATCCTGAAAAAACTGAAACTCGATCCTGCAACGTCATCGGCACCATTTGTAGCCACCATGGTAGATGTAACCGGCATTGTCATTTATTTCAGTGTCGCCGTATTGATCCTAAAAGGCGTCTTACTTTAAATTTAAATCATGCAAAAGAAAATTACCACACTTTTTACCGATATCGGGGGCGTTTTGTTAACGAATGGCTGGGATAGGCATGCAAGAGGAGAGGCTTCTGTACTTTTTGACCTCGATTCTGTTGATCTCGAAGAACGCCACCACCTTACGTTCGATACCTATGAAGTGGGTAAATTAACGCTTGATGAATATCTGGAGCGTATTGTTTTCTTCAAAAAGCGCAACTTTACCTACGATGATTTTAAGGAATTCATGTTCAAAAAATCGCTTCCTTATCCGGAAATGATTCAATTGATCTGCGATTTAAAAAAGAAATATCACTTAAAGGTAGCCGTAATCAGCAACGAAGGTAGAGAACTCAACCAATACCGCATTAATACCTTCAAGCTGAATGAGTTTGTCGATTTTTTTGTGTCATCCAGTTTTGTGCATTTCCGCAAGCCAGATGCCGATATTTTTAAGGTGGCAATTGATATATCGCAGAGCGATGTAGAAACCAGTTTGTACATCGATGATCGGATGTTATTTGTTCAGGTTGCCGAAGGTTTGGGATTAAAAGGCATTCATCACAGCAGCTACGAGGATACAAAAGTGCAATTGGCCGCTTATGGCTTAGAGGTTTAATAGATAGAGAAGTCGTCATCTCAACTGAAGTGTAGCGAAACGGAGAGATCTATCTTTTAGATTTCTCAATGGAGTCGCACTCCGCTCGAAATTTTAACTTACGGCTTATCGTCGCTACGAACCTCTTCCGTGTTTTCTGCGTCAGAAATATTTCTTTGTGTTTGAAAAGCAAGGGCAGAAGTTCTTTTTAACGTTTGTTCCCGCTTTCTGTTCAAGGCCTGATGAAGGATCAGGCGCTTTCACTGTCAATCGGGTTTAAAGGGCAAATTCGCTGCTAATATTTTAGGCTGGGTGCAGAAATATAATTCTGTGTATTCTGTACCTTCTAGTGTTCGTCATCCTGAATTTATTTCAGGATCTTTAGTTAATATTCAGAGTTGTTCCCAATGAAGAAATATTAGTTCATTTAAGCTTACGGGTTTAATTGGCAGCATGGCTGCTAAAAGGTAAAAAGGAAGTTCTTCGCTTAATTATCTGTGTTTATCCGTGCGCATCTGTGGTTAATTCCTTACGCTACTAACTGTGCCTGACAGCGTAACATCTTCCGCGTTTTCCGAGCTTCTGTGGCAAAATCACTTATGATACTTGAAGAGTTGACAACTTTCCGTGTAACCGTGTTATTAAAGTTGTCAACTCTGACTAATAGATTCTGTGCCATGACAAAGATCTCTAAACAAAAAGCCACTCTTTCAAGTGGCTCTATACTATCAATACTTTAAAAACCCCCTTTAGGGGTTTGGGGCAGGCTTAAACATTAAATCTGAAATGCATAATGTCGCCATCTTCCACTACATAGGTTTTTCCTTCAACACCCAATTTACCAGCATCTTTACAGGCATTTTCAGAACCTAAGGTTACGAAATCGTTGTATTTAATTACCTCGGCACGGATAAATCCTTTTTCAAAATCAGTGTGGATTACACCAGCAGCTTGAGGCGCTGTAAAACCTTTGGTAATGGTCCATGCCCTTACTTCCTGTACACCAGCAGTAAAATAAGTATAAAGGTTTAATAATTTATAAGCAGCGCGGATCAATTTATTTACGCCAGATTCAGTTAAACCTAAATCAGCCAAAAATTCCTGGCGCTCTTCGTAGCTGTCCAGTTCAGCAATTTCTGATTCAATTTTAGCAGAGATCACTAAAACTTCCGCATTTTCATCCGCAACGTTTGCCCTAACCAGATCAACATATTTATTGCCGTTAATTACCGAAGCTTCATCAACGTTACAAACATACATAACTGGTTTTTGCGTAAGCAAACCCAAATCTTCAATAAAATCAAAATCATCTTGCGCTAATGGTGCTGTACGAATCGATTTACCACTCTCCAGATGAGATTTAACCACAGTTAAAATTTCATAAGTACGTTTCGCATCTTTATCGCCACCTGTTTTAGCCATTTTTTCAACTTTTTGAATACGTTTATCAACAGTATCCAAATCTTTAAGTTGCAATTCAGTATCAATAATTTCGCGATCGCGGATCGGATCAACAGAACCATCTACATGGATTACATTTCCATCATCAAAACAACGTAAAACATGAATAATCGCATTCGTCGCACGGATATTTCCTAAAAACTGGTTTCCTAAGCCTTCGCCTTTTGATGCACCTTTTACCAAACCGGCAATATCTACAATCTCGATGGTGTTCGGTTGCACTTTGTTTGGTTTAACCAACTCTGCCAGTTTGGTTAATCTATCATCAGGAACTGTAATTACACCAACATTAGGTTCAATAGTACAAAAGGGAAAGTTTGCGGCCTGCGCTTTTGCATTTGATAAACAGTTAAAAAGAGTCGATTTTCCCACATTTGGTAAACCCACTATACCACATTGTAATGCCATTATTTATTAGTCTTTAAGTCTTTAGTCAACAGTCTTCAGCCGGTAATCGCTTTATCCATCACGTCACCCATCTCACATTTTCGTAATACATCTCCGCTAAAACCGCGCAAAGATAAGCTTTTAAAACCTTTATTTAAACCCTTGCTCTTGTATCAAATCTATATTTTATCTAAGTTTAGCCCAAAATAGATAGAGATAGATGGAAGATTTTGAAAATGAAGTGCCTCAAGAAGTAAAATTGATTGTGACCGAAGAAATGCGGAGCTATTTTTACGATATGAGTAAATGGGCCAGATTTTTATCGGTTGTAGGTTTTGTGATCTCTGCATTTTTAACCATAAGTTCATTTGGAATAGGAGCTGCAATATCAGCAAATCCTGCAATGCTTAATCAATTGGGGCCATTGGCCGGTATTGGCGCAACAGGTATTACCATATTTTACCTGTTACTGGCCTTACTGTTTTTTTACCCAAGTTTATTGTTGTTGCGTTTTTCTGCTAAGGGCAAGCAAGGTGTGCTGTTTGGCGATCAGGAAAATTTAAATGATGCCGTTGCGAATGTAAAATCACTGTTTAAATTTTGGGGGATACTAACCATTATATTATTGGCAAGTTATTTTATGTTAATTCTTGCAGTAGCGGTGAGCGCTGTAGGTATAAAATAAAATACATCCATAAAAAAAAGCCTCATGATTTTAACAATCAGGAGGCTTTTTATTGAAATTATAATTACTTAAAAAGTAAAGTCGTCGCTTGCTTTGGTGCTATGTTCTCCATTTTCAGAATATTCATAACGTTTTTCAACCACATCCTGGTGAGTTTTGATGTAATCTACAGTTTCATTTAGTCCTTCTGCAAATTTTTCGAAATCTTCTTTGTATAAAAAGATTTTATGTTTTACAAACACACCGTCTTCTAATCTTTTCTTGCTCTCGGTAACTGTTAAATAGTAATCACCCGATCTTGTAGCCTTCACGTCGAAGAAATAAGTTCTCTTCCCTGCTCTTACTTTCTTTGAAAAAACTTCTTCTCTTTCCTTGTTGTCGAATTCTCCCATGGTTGGTATTGATGTTGGTTTTTGGTTTCGGTAAATATAAAGTAAATATTTAAAGTTCAAAATACAATTTTAATACATTTTAAATCGTGCGGGTTTCCTCCTCTAAAAGCTGATTATTATAAAGCTCCGTATAACTCCCGTTTAACCTAAGCAATTCATTATGTGTACCTTGTTCAATGATTTTACCGTTATCCAGTACCAGGATCTTATCAGCATTTTTAATGGTCGAAATCCTGTGGGCAATTAAAATACTTGTTTTTCCGGCCATGATTTTACCAAGGTTTTGAAGTATTTCTTCCTCCGTTCTGGTATCAACGGCCGAAAGACAATCGTCGAAGATTAAAATCTTAGGTGATTTAATCAATGCTCTTGCAATGGAAACCCGTTGTTTTTGCCCACCAGATAAGGTTATTCCGCGTTCACCCAGCATGGTCTCAAACTTTTCTTCGAAATCGATAATATTGGTATAAACCGAAGCGTTTTTTGCAGCCTCATGCACTTCTTCATCCGTAACTTCGTCTAAACCAAAGGCGATATTGTTTTTTATGGTATCCGAAAAGAGGAAAACCTCTTGCGGTACAAAGCCAATCTGGCCGCGGTAACCCTTAAGGTTTAGTGTCTTTATATTTTTTCCATCGATGTCTATAGCGCCATTTTCTACATCATACATCCGCATCATCAGATTCGCCAAAGTCGATTTTCCTGATCCCGTTTTTCCGATAATGGCTACGAATTCACCACTATTAATTTCAAAACTCACATTTTTCAGGGCCTCAATGCCTGTGTCCGGATAGGTGAAGCTTACATTATCAAATTTGATATTACCGTTAAGCTCCATCGTTGCAGTTTCGTTCGATTGAATATCAGATGGGATATCTAAAAACTCATTTATCCTTTTTTGCGATGCAGCAGCCCTCTGAATTAAAGAAGTAACCCAGCCTAGCATGGTTACGGGAAAGGTTAACTGGTTAATGTAAATGATAAATTCGGCAATATTCCCCGCAGTAATACTACCGTTCATCACCTGGATACCGCCGATATATATGGTTAAAATAGTACTTAATCCAATTAATAGCAACATGGTAGGGTAAAACAAAGCCGACACTTTAACTAAACCCATCGAGTCTCTTTTATAGTCATTGCTCTGGATTTCGAACATATTCCGGGTATAATCTTCACGGACATATGATTTAATAATCCTGATTCCTGAAAAACGCTCCTGTACAAAGCTGGACAGATCTGATAAACGCTCTTGTATCTTTCCGCTTTTTTTAAAGATCAGCGTGTTTACATAATAAATAATGACTACAAGGAAGGGAAGGGGCAACAGGCAATAGATGGCCAGCCTGGAATTCACATCAAACATCGACCAGATGACGAGCAGAGATAAAACAAAAGTGTTAATCGTGTACATAATCGCCGGGCCAACGTACATCCTTACCCGGGTCACATCTTCTGTTGCCCGGTTCAACAAGTCGCCAGTGTTATTCCGGCGGTAAAAACCTAAGCTAAGCTTCTGGTAGTGTTGGTAAATATCGTTTTTCATGTCAAACTCGATATGCCGCGACATTAATATGATGGTTTGGCGCATAAAAAACAGGAATAATCCGCGCAATAAATAAAGTGCAATAACCAGCAAACCAAAAAACAAAAGGTTGTTGCTAAATATATCGTAAATGATAGGCTGCCGGTCGAAACCATCAAACAGGTTAAAAAGCTGAATATTTTCGCCGATCAGGTCTACTGCATAGCCGATCACCTGGGCAGGCACGACCCCAAAAATATTAGAAATCACCACGAAAATACTTCCGGGTATAATCCACCATTTATATTTAAGAAAGTATTTGTTTAATCGGCGTAAATGTTTCATTCCCTACAAACTTAGCTAATTTTGTTATTTTGCACATTATATTTGTCGTGTATTGGTTAAGCTTTAAAAATTAATGACACTTCTTCAAACCTTACAGGTTTGGGAGACTGTGATGTAGTATGGCTAATTAAGGGCTTTACTATTTGGGCGTTACCCAAGCTGCGCAAGGGGCGGGCTTTCCAGGGCTCCGCTTCGCTGCGGTACCGATAAAGGATCGGTACTGAACCCTTACAATCCCTAACGCAGAGTTCTCGCTACATCACATTTCGGAAGATTACCTGCACTTTGCACTTTAAAACTTCGGAAACCTGTGCCAGCTAAACCACTGCCAGTTGCAGGCGGGCGATAGCAGCGTAAAACCCGTAGGTGAGGTACTAACTGAGGCTTTGAAGCGGATGAGCGGGACTTTAGTAACCTAAAATTACCGAACCTGCTTTTCTAAAATATAACTACTTATTCGTATTGGTTTAACCCTAAAGGTTCTCTTCAAGGCCCCTGGCCTGTATCTCCACGAACCCATATTTTTTCCTAAATTTAAGTTAACAACTTAGTTTATTTAATCCTGTCCGAATTAATTTTGTTATAGTTTCGTTAAATAGATGTAATAATGGTTTTTTATTTTAATTTTGCAGCAGGTTATCCGAACGTTCAATATGCCAGCAAATTCTCCGTCAGATTCATCAATTCTAGATCAATTAAGTGCCTATGGGCATAAAAAATTGGTTTTTTGTAATGATCCAGATACAGGTTTAAAAGCAATTATTGCTATACACGATACCACATTGGGGCCAGCTTTAGGCGGAACACGTATGTGGAGTTACAGTACCGAAGGCGAAGCATTAGAAGATGCATTGCGTTTATCCCGCGGAATGACCTATAAAGCTGCCATAACCGGGTTGAACCTGGGCGGTGGAAAAGGGGTTATTATCGGCGATTCCAGAAAAGACAAAACCGAAACTTTAATGCGGAGCTATGGCAGGTTTATTAAAAACCTGAATGGCGAATTTATTACCGCAGAGGAAATGGGTACCAATACACGCGATATGGAATATATCCGTATGGAAACCAATTATGTTACTGGTGTTCCCGAGTCAATCGGTGGGGCGGGCAATCCGGCTCCTTTTACGGCACAGGGTGTTTATTTAGGTATTAAAGCTAGTGTTAAAGAGGTTTTTGGTACAGATATGCTTGCCGGAAGAACCATTGTAGTACAAGGTATTGGAAATGTTGGTGAACACCTGGTCGCCCTGTTAAGGAAAGAAAATGCAGAAGTATTGATCAGCGATATTAATCAGGAACAGTTAACTTATGTTGCCCGGAAATATAAAGCAAAACCCATTGAGGCCGATAAAATATTTACCACTGATGCTGATGTATATGCCCCATGCGCAATGGGTGCTACCGTTAATAACAGAACCATCGAAAAAATGAAATTTGCAATTATTGCAGGTTCCGCCAATAACCAGTTAAAAGATGAGGTTTTAGATAGCGAATTACTCTTAAAGAAAGGGATTTTATTTGCGCCTGATTACCTGATCAATGCAGGTGGATTAATTTCCTGCTATTCGGAGTTAACCGGTTTTGGTAAAAAACGTACCGTACAGCTTACCGAGAATATTTACGATGCTACACGTAGTGTAATTAAATTGAGTAAAACCGAAAAAATTTCAACAAACATTGCTGCAAACCGGATTGCCGAGAAACGGATTGCAGATATTAAAAAAATTAAATCGTCATATTAAATCATAATCATTAAAACAGGTTTTAAATAACCACACTCGTTCTTACATTCATGTTAAACAGAAGGCACTTAAGAATCAAAGCTTTGCAAAATATTTTTGCTTGGCACATGGCAGACAAAAAAGACATTAAAGGTGATTTGAAAACTTTAATGCAGAGCATCGATAGCGTGTACGAAATGTACATCTGGATGTTATCTTTAATGGTAGAAGTTACCGAATTTACTGCTAACGACGCCGCAGAGCGCGCAAATAAGTTTATTAAAACAGCAGAGGATATTAATCCCAACATGAAATTGCTACACAATAAGTTTAGCGTTTTATTGCAGCAAAATCCCGAATATGTTTCTGCAATTAAAAAATACAAAGTAGACTGGGGTTTCGATCCGGAAATCCGTAAAACTGTTTACAACTCTTTAAAAGCATCAAAAGAATATGCCGATTATCTGGCCGATCCGAACGAAAGTTTAGAATCATCAAAAGATATCATCAAATACATTTTCCGTAAAATTATCCTAAAAAACCAGGCTATTATTCAGGTTTTTGAAGAGAAATTCATCAATTGGCAGGTAGATCATGAAGTGATGAAGGGTATGGTCGCCAAAACCTTAAAAAACTTTACCTTCGAAGATCCCTTCAAAAATAAACTGACCGAAATTAGTGCTGATTGGGTTGAGGATAGCAAATTCGTTCAGGATTTATTTGTTCATACTTTGCAGAACGATGCAAAATATCAGGAAATGATTGCTGACCGGACTAAAAACTGGGAATCGGAACGTATTGCATTAATGGATACTATTTTAATGAAAATGGCCATTTGCGAGCTGTTAAACTTTCCATCTATCCCGGTTAAAGTAACCATTAACGAGTATTTGGAGTTATCAAAAGATTACAGTACACCGAAAAGTAATTCATTTATTAACGGTATTTTAGACAAAATTTTAGGCGATCTGAAGAAAAACAACACCATTAAAAAGATCGGTCGCGGATTAATCGAAGATTAAAAATGAAAAGAACTTTTATCCTGGCTATTGCTGCACTTTCATTTGTAGCATGTCGTAATGCAAATAATCAAACCAGCGAAACTGCTTCAGCTGTTTCAGTCGGTAATGATACATCAAAAACAGCTAAAGTTGCCCCGGCAGATGCACCTGTTATCGTTTTCGAACGCGATATTTTCGATTTCGGTAAATTAACGCAAGGCGAAAAAGTTAAGCACGATTTCAAATTTAAAAATACAGGTAAGAGTCCACTCATCGTTTCCAATGCAACGGCAACTTGTGGCTGCACTATTCCACAGGTACCAGGCGAACCTATTTTGCCAGGTAAAGAAGGGGTAATCAGCGTGGTTTTCAATAGCGAAGGCAAAATGGGCATGCAAGATAAGGTCATAACGGTAACATCAAATGCCAATCCAACGGTAAGCACTGTTCATTTGGTAGGAGAGGTGCTGGAAAAAAAATAAATGCTTCGGTTTTTATGGCACGTCCATAATGATCAAAATTCATAAAAACAAATAAATAAGAAATGACATCAACAGTAATATTACAGGCAGCAGCAGGTGGTAGTAACATGCTAACTACAATTGTACCAATGGTACTGATCATGGTAGTTTTCTACTTTTTCATGATCCGTCCGCAAGTTAAAAAAGCTAAAGACCACAAAAAATTGGTTGAAGAATTAAAAAAAGGAGATAAAATCGTAACAACAGCTGGTATTCACGGCCGTATTGCAGATATGAATGATACTACTTTTTTAATTGAAGTTGAAGGTGGTGTGAAAATCCGTTTCGATAAATCGGCAGTTTCTTTAGATGCAACCAAAGCAGTAGTAGCGCCTAAAGCCTAATAAATTAATAAAATTTAAGTGCAGTCCCGAAAACTTTCGGGACTGTTTTTGTTTTATTACATTTGATTAAATGCATTTCGGATAATATTTCCGGCTTACAGTTCATATTTAATTTATTATGCCCTTCATTACCTTAACGAAGATTGAAAAAAGACGTGTATTCAGCTTATTCGCCTGCCTGTTGCTGGCTATAGCTGCATGGCTTTTTATGGCATTAAATAATAAGTATGTTTATGTGGCCAAAACGGTATTGGTTTTTAAAAATAGTCCCACCAAAAGAGCTTTTTATCCTTTACAGTCTGATACGATAGATTTACAGGTAGAAGGAACCGGCTGGCAACTGCTTTTTGCCCGTTTAAGAATCAGCCCACCTTCTGTTTCTGTTAACCTGAGTCAGCTGAATACCAAAGATTTTATCGTTTTCTCTGATCAGCTTTTTAATATCAACAGGCAGTTAGAAAGTACACAAAAGGTAATTTCTGTTAAACCCGACACCCTATATTTCGATTTTACTAAACGCGTCGTAAAAAAAGTTCCGGTAAAACTGATTGATAAATTGGGTTTTGCAAAACAATATGGTATGTCTAGCGATGTTATCCTTAATCCTAACTATGTAAAGGTTGCCGGGCCTTTAGAAGAGCTTTCTAAAATAACATTTTGGCCGACCGATACGCTTAAACAGGATAAAATACAAAGCAGTATTACTACACGGGTGGCTTTACAGCACAGCATTCATAAAAATGTAAGCATTTACCCTTCATCTGTTGAAGTTAAGCTCTCTGTAGATGAATTTACGGAGAAAACCATCGAGGTACCTTTAAAAATTACCAATAATCGAAGCTATAACAGCATTAAACTTTATCCAAAAAAAGTTAAAGTTACGTTTTTGGTTGCTTTGAGTAATTACGATCAGGTTGATGAAAGCTTTATCACCGCAACTATTGATGTTGATGAATGGAGAAATTTAGGGCACCATCAGTTTACGGTCAAGATCACAGAATTTCCGGATTATTGTAAGCTGGTAAACGTAAGCCCGTCTAAAATAGATTTCATTGTAGATAAATAATGTATAAAGTAGGTATAACAGGTGGTATTGGAAGTGGCAAAACAACGGCTTGTAAGGTTTTTGAAGTATTGGGTATTCCAGTGTTTTATGCTGATACGGTTGCCAAAGAAATCATGATCAAAGATATTGTATTGGTAGCAGGAATCAAGTCGGCTTTCGGAAAGGAAAGTTATTTTGAAGATGGAAAACTGAACAATAAACATATTGCAGGTATTGTTTTTAATAATGAAGAAGCGCTGGCTAAATTAAATGCATTGGTTCATCCGGCAGTTTTTAGGGCATTTGATGCCTGGGAAGAAACTATACCTCAAAATGTCCCTTATACACTTAAAGAAGCCGCCCTGCTCTTCGAAAGTGGTTCTTATAAGATGTGTGATACCACTATCCTGGTTACTGCACCGTATGAACTTAAGCTGAAAAGGGTAATGCAACGCGATGAGGTTTCGGCAGAACAGGTTAAAGCCCGCATGGGTAAACAGCTTAATGACGAAGAGAAAGCGAAACTAGCCAATCATTTTATCGTAAATGATGAACAACAGTCCATCATCGAGCAGGTATTGACCTTGCATCAGCAATTTTTAAAGGCCGCTGAGACTCATAAGCCAGTCAATCTATAATTATCTCTCTCCAATCGTATCATCCTTAAATCACTTCATTCTAATATGATTTTAGCAGATTTTATCACGGTTACCCCAACCGGTTTATATTGTATTTACGGCGATTTTTACCTCGATCCGCAACAGCCGGTTAAAGAAGCCGTGGTTTCGCACGCACATGGCGATCATGCCATCGGTGGAAGTCAGAATGTATATTGTACTGCTGCTACTGCAACTTTTATGAAACACCGGTACCGTAAATTTGCAGCGGTTGATTTTTTTACCAAAAGTTATCATGAATCTTTCAAAATAAAAGAAGTTACCATTACTTTTTATTCTGCGGGACATATTTTGGGCTCCGCTCAGGTACTAATGGAATATAAGGGGGTGAAATATCTTTATACGGGTGATTATAAGATCGAGCCGGATAATACTTGTGAGCCATTTGAATTTGTAGAAGCTGATGTTTTAATTACAGAAAGCACTTTTGCTAATCCGGAAACCAAACATCCTTCTCCTGTAACAGAAATTGAAAAGCTTAACGAAACCAATGCGAATATCATGCTGGGTGCGTATGCGTTGGGCAAAAGCCAGCGAATTATTCAGTTGCTTAACGAGCATTGTCCTACTAAGAATGTTATGGTTCACCATAGTATCATGCCTTTTGTTAAAATCTATGAAGATTATGGTGTGAAAGTAGGAAACTACAAAATGTATGATAGAAAGGTGATGAAAAATAACCACGAGCATCAGGTTTATATTGTGCCGCCAATGGTATTTCACAGTTACCATAAAGCCATTAATGTAGTACGTGCCTTTGCCTCCGGGTGGAAGAACCTGCAACAGCAAAACGGGATTTCACTTTACATTTCTGACCATGCCGATTGGGACGCAATTCTAAAAACCATAGAGCAGGTTCATCCAAAGCAGGTATGGACTTTACATGGTGATGGTAAGCTGCTTAAAGACTATTTTAAAGATAAACTGGAGGTTAAAATATTAAATGGTTAAAAGTGAATGATAGGGTTAGAGAATGATTGAATGAGGCGATAAAGAAAATGATTAAAAACATTTCCTCATTTAATATTCAACCATATAATTCACTCATTCAAGATTCTGTCATTCAATAATTATGTTAAAACAAGGCGAAGATTTTTATTTTAACGAAGATGGATTAATGGTTTTTACTGAAGCTTACCATTTAAAACGTGGTTATTGTTGTAAAAATAAATGCAAACATTGTCCTTGGAGTTACGGCAAGAAGAAAGCGAAAAAGTAAATCAGTTGAGAGTTTCCAGTTGCCAATGAGCTGTAAATAGGTTGCCGTTAGGCGTTGATAAATCAAAAATTTATCTCAAAAGCGAACATAATAGTAAATATCGCTTAGTGCCATATCAAATCCCATCGAAACAAAGGTCAAAGTATCAGAAATATCTTTATGCTCCCTCAGTATCCACTTTTTTTCTTCATTAATGTAATATGCCTGCACAGAAATAGATTCCGAATCGATCATAATGTATTCTTTTAAAGATGGAATATCTTTATACAAATTAAATTTTTTATTTCTGTCGTAATTTTTGGTTGAAGGAGAAAGGATTTCAATAATTGCAGTTGGTAAAATGGAGGTATCTTCATCAAGATCGCTATGTGTTAAACCATTGCAATAAATGGAAATATCCGGATAGGTAAACAATGTATTCTCGGGAATGTTCATTCGTTTATCACTTCCATAAGGCCTGCAAGGCTTGCCTTTAAGTTTGCTGCCTATTTCCACAAAAACATTACTGAAAATTTCATTATGGTTCTCTCCGGCACCAGACATGGCAAATATCTCACCTTGATAGTACTCATGTTTCACCATAGACGCTTTTTCCATCTCCAGGTATTCCTCAATAGAGTAATGTCTTTTTTGATAAGCGACGGCGGGTTCATTTACAATTTCATCCATATTTAAATTTATGGATGTTTTTTCATAAATGTTAAATAAATAAACGATTTAAACGTTTAATACGGCTAGAGGATTAATTGTTTAAATGCCAACTGAAAACTGCTAAATATTAACCGAAAACTGCCAACCGAAAACTGCCAACTGAAAACTGAACTAGTGCCCGGTAAAAAAACCGATTAATGCGACACCAATTCCCAGTAAAACGGCTATCATTTTGCGGGTATTGATTTTATGATCAGCGCTTGATTCGAATAGGATCGTAGTAGAGATATGTAGGAAGATACCGATAACAATCCCCATAATCTTATTAAAATAGGCATCTAAACCACCTATGGTCCCGTTGCTTAACCCAACACTTACATAAAAGCCAAGAGGAGCCATAATGGCAAACAAAATAAGATAAAATATAATGCTTCCTTTTTTAAAGTGATTTTGCATCAATATACTCGCCAATGCAAAAGCAGCGGGGATATGGTGTAATGAAATGCCAAAAATCAATTCGTTATGCTGTTCTTTAGCTAGTGGCATCCCTTCTAAAAAAGCATGTAAACACAGGCTGATCATAATTCCAAAAGGAAATACATGCCCATCGTGATGTTTATGGATATGACCGTGTTCTACACCTTCTGAAAACTGTTCCAGGAAGATTTGAAATAAGAAACCAATCAGGATAAAAATGCCAATCTGCCATTTGTCCGGTCCGCTATAAGCATCCGGAATTAAATGTAAAACGGTTATGGCGAATAAATAGGCCCCGCTGAAAGATAAAATCAGTTTAAGTAATTTAGATTTATCACTTTTAACCAAAAAGATAGCGGTTCCGCCTAAAAAGGCACAGAAAAAGAGTACGCAAAGTTTCCAGATTTCCATAGGTTAAAAATCAGGTTGTAATTTTTTAAATATTCTCGAACAGATCATGCCTATTGTTATGCCTAGTAAGGCACCGATAGTTACATCAACAGGGTAATGAACGCCAACATACACCTGAGCAAAACTGATGATAAAAGCCCAAAAGAGGCCAATTGGTAAAATAGGTTTCCATCTGCTGTAAAAAATGCAGATTAAAAAAACAGCTATAGCAAAATGATTGGTAGCGTGCGCGGATGGAAAACTCAAACCGCTTCCACAAGGTACGCGATGAATAATATCGTTGGCTAAACTTAAATCATTGCAAGGCCGCACACGCGATACCCAGGGTTTTACAAGTCTCGAGGCAATTAAATCGCCCATGGCGAAGGTAAACAGTGCCATTCCGATGATATAATAACCTTGTTTTTTATACTGTTTGATGCAAAAAACAACAATAAAAAGGTAAAGTGGCGACCAGAAGAAACGGTTGCGCATAAGCGGCATCAGCCAGTCAAAAAAGCCGTTTGAAAGTCCGCGGTGGATTTTCAAAAACAATTCTACATCAAACTGCTGTATGCTTTCTATCATGCTTTTTTACAGATTAAAATTAACCGGTCTGAACTGCTTTTGTCGAAATCAGCTAAGTCGTAATTGCCGAAGGTTTTTTCGATAACCATCCCTGCTTTGCCCAACATGCGTTCAAAGTCTTCAAAACTAAAAGCCTGCACACGCTCTTCAAAGTGATATACTTTGTGTTTATCTTCGAAATTGATCTTTTTAATAATTTTCCCATCGATAACATTTTTAGTGATGTGAAAAGTGATGTCATCCAGTGATTTTGTTTCACAGGAATTTAAATTGCGGATGATTTTCTCGGTATTGAAATAATCCAGCACCAAAATACCCTCTGCGGTTAAACACTTGCGAAAAGTTTTAAGCGCATTTACGTGGTCTTTTTCGGTATCAAAATAACCAAAACTGGTAAAGAGATTTAAAGCTACATCAAAATAATTGATGTAAAACAACTTGCGCATATCATGAACAAGGAAGTGTAATTTGCTGTTTTCGAATTGCTTAGCGTACTTTATGCTTTGTTCAGATAAATCTATGCCCGTAACATCGAAGCCTTTTTTATTCAGGTAAATAGAATGCCGTCCTTTCCCACAGGCAATATCGAGCATTTTAACATCAGCTTTAGGATTTAAAAAGGCGGTAAGCTTATCAATAAAAAATTCGGCTTCAGCATCATTTCTCTGTTGGTAAAGAATATGATAATATGGCGAATTGAACCAATATTGAAACCACTTGCGTTGCATATAAAAGCCGTTTGTATCTTTAAAAAGATGCAAATATAAGGTTTTACAATCGCTAGTAAAGGTAGAATGTGCTTTTATGCAATAAAGTTGCAAGAATATTATGAATTGATTTTTTATTGCAAGCAAATCAACTTCTTACGTAAAAGTTGGAAAAGATTATTTATAAAAATCAAGCACACATTTAAATAAACACACATTTAGTTTTGGGGCTTAACACTGTTCTATAAAATTGATCGTATAGGTAGATATAAAAACTATGTAATTTAATGCCTGCAGCTCGGTTTAAATAACAGCTATCTTGTTTTTTTTCTTATTTTTGGACCTCAAATAATTATAAGAAGTGACTCTAATAAAATCGATTTCAGGAATACGGGGAACCATTGGCGGAAGTGTTGGAAACGGCTTAACACCATTTGATATTGTGAAATTTACAGCGGCCTTTGGTAGCTGGGTGGTGAACAAAACAGGCAATAAAAGAATAGTATTGGGACGCGATGCCAGGATTTCGGGCCAGATGGTGAATAATCTGGTTATGGGAACCTTACAAGGCCTTGGTATCGAAGTAATCGATTTAGGCTTATCAACCACGCCAACTGTTGAAGTAGCCGTTCCTGATGAAAATGCCGGAGGTGGTATTATTTTAACCGCCAGCCATAACCCTAAGCAATGGAATGCTTTGAAGTTATTAAATGCAAGTGGAGAATTTATTAGTGATGCTGACGGTAAAGAAGTTTTAGATTTAGCAGAAAGTGCTGATTTTGATTTCGCAGAGGTAGATAAACTAGGTAAAGTAATCAAAAATGATACTTACCTGCAAAAACATATCGATAAGGTTTTGGCCCTGCCATTGGTTGATGTGGAAGCGATTAAAAAAGCTGATTTTAAAGTTGTAATTGATTGTGTAAATTCTACGGGCGGTATTTTTATACCAGCTTTATTAAAAGCCTTAGGTGTAAGTAAAGTAGTAGAATTATATTGCACGCCAGATGGGCATTTCCCGCATAATCCTGAACCACTGCCCGAAAACCTGACAGAAATATCAAAAGAAGTTCAGAAACAAAATGCTGATTTGGGTATTGTGGTAGATCCTGATGTTGACCGTTTATGTTTTGTGAATGAAGACGGCAGCATGTTCGGTGAAGAGTATACTCTAGTAGCGGTAGCCGATTATGTATTAAAAAACACTCCAGGAAATACAGTTTCAAATCTTTCATCAACCCGTGCTTTACGCGATGTAACCGAAAAAGCAGGTTCAGCCTATAATGCTTCGGCTGTGGGCGAGGTAAATGTGGTAAACAAAATGAAAGCGACCAATGCCATTATTGGTGGGGAAGGAAACGGTGGTATCATTTATCCTGAATCGCATTACGGTAGAGATGCCTTGGTTGGTATTGCCCTATTTTTAACGCATTTAGCTAAATTTGGTAAATCTATTTCAGTACTTCGTGCAAGCTATCCCCAATACCACATTTCTAAAAATAAGATTACCCTTACGCCAGAAATGGATATCGATCATTTATTGAAACAGGTAGAAGAGAAATATAAAAATCAGCCCTACAGCACCATTGATGGTTTGAAGATAGAATTTGATAAAACCTGGGTACATTTGCGCCGCTCTAATACCGAACCAATCATCAGGATTTACAGTGAGGCAGAAAATGAAACCATTGCCGAAAATTTGGCGAACAAAATTATTTCCGATATTAAAGAAATATTACACCTTTAATCTCTAAAACGGATTCTGGGATCAAGCATAACTGTTCAGGGTTTAATCATTGTATTAATCCAGAACATTAAACAAAGCTGCCCTTAACCAGGCATCTTTGCAACACTAACTTTTAAATATTCATAGAAATGAAAAGGGTCTATTTAGATAACGCGGCCACAACGCCTTTAGATGCAGCAGTAATCGCAGAAATGACAAACGTGATGGAAAACTATTTTGGTAATCCATCTGCCATTCATGCACTTGGCCGTGAAGTGAGAACGCTGGTAGAGAAGGCCCGTAAAACTGTTTCTGGCCTGCTAAATGCATCTCCATCTGAGATATTTTTTACTTCCGGAGGCACTGAGGCTGATAACACCGCTATCCGTTGCGGCATTTCAGCCTATGGCATCAAACATGCCATCACTTCAAAAATAGAACATCATGCCGTTGAACATACTTTAAATACTATGCTTAAAAATGGTGAAATTGATAAGTTGAGTTTCGTTAATATTGATGAAAAAGGAAATATCGATTACAACCATTTAGAAGTGTTGCTTCAAAATAACGAACGTACTTTCGTTTCGCTGATGCATGCCAATAATGAGTTAGGCACTTTGACCGATATGGTGAAAGTTGGCGATATCTGCGAGAAATATAATGCCATCTATCATGCTGATACCGTTCAGACCATGGGCCATTATCCGCATAACGTACGAGAACTGAAAGCGCATTTTATTGTTTGTGCTGCACACAAGCTCCACGGACCAAAGGGTGTTGGCTTTTTATATGTAAACAGCAATATTAAAATTCCGCCAATGATTTATGGCGGTGCTCAGGAGCGCAATATGCGTGGTGGTACCGAAAATGTATATGGCATTGTAGGCCTAGCGAAGGCTCTGGAAATTGCTTATGCAGAAATGGAGCAGCATCAATCTTATATTCAGGGCTTAAAGGATTATTTAAAAACACAGTTGATTACCGAAATCCCTGGAATTGCTTTTAATGGCGAAACCGATGCCGATAAAAGTCTTTATACTGTGCTAAATGTTTCTTTCCCGGAAATGGACATGGCCGATATGTTATTGTTCAATTTGGATATCAACGGGATCTGCGCTTCTGGCGGTAGTGCCTGTTCATCAGGTTCTAACATTGGATCGCACGTGTTAAATGGTATCAATGCCGATCCAAACCGTCCTTCAGTACGTTTTTCATTTAGTAAATATACTACTAAAGAGGATTTGGATTATGTAATCGAAAAAGTTAAAATGGTAGTGAAACAAAACGCATTGGCATAAATAGCGTAAGCCAAATAAGAAGTCCCGGTGTAAGTCGGGACTTTTTTTGTGAACAAAATTTTAATGATGTTTTTAGAAAAGCAGATGCAGCTTACTAATCGTTTGGTGAACCCCTATCGTGTTTGGTGCGCCACCAAACATTGGATGCGCTCCCTGCAACCCCAAATAGTATTCCTGGCCGTGCCACCTAAACCTGATCGGAACGAACACGGAGCAAAGCGTAGTAAAGTGGAGAGCAGGACTGTGCCAACCTAAGCAATGCTGAACCTGATTTCTAAAAAATGATTTTTTTAAAAAAAAAGCTACTGTTAAACACACCGCCTCACAAAAAATAACTTGCAAAACTCAAAAATTAAGTCTATATTTAATTAAACGTAATATAAGGCACTCTAGGCCATTTAACCCTATCGTTCCAGTAAGAAACCTTATCAAACACCCCATGGTATAAGGTTAGGCAAATTTTAAAAAGCTTTTTATCAGGTATTAAAATTGTTAACCCTGAAAGCCGCCAGGTTTTCAATAATTTATATCATCATGGAAACAAATCGCAACAATCAGCATCAGGAAAACGCTAAATCCGAACAAAATGAAGAAAGGAAACACATTTACAAGTTTATCCTTAATCCATTTTCATTCGAATCATCAAACCATTTCAATAAAATTCATAAAAGGAAGTTTCATTCTTTCGGGAATATTCATGAATTAGGGAAATTACCAGGGGCGATGTTTTAAATGTGTACGTCATTTCCATTTTCTTGTTTGGTGGCTCCTCAACCATAACATCATCTGTTTTGGATGTGAGTCACCAGCATTTAAATCGCCAAAAGCCATTCCAAAAACAACTATTAAAAACAATCTTATTTTTCGCTTGTTCCTATTGTATATCAAATTGCAAATATTATGGAAACAAATAAAGAACAAGGTAAAGTTGTTGAGAACGATTTACTGGATAAAACAGCAGAAGATATTAAAGAAGATAGAAATTTAGATGAAAATAAGTCATCTAAAGTAGCTACCAATCTGTTTAACAAAGATAAAGATCGTAAGAATAACTCATTTGGTCCAGGGCATGAGCCAGGTACTACGCCAGGTGCAGGAATATAATCGTTATTATTTCAGCATTTAAATCATTAAATTTAAACCACAGCATTTGCTGTGGTTTTTTAGCTTAATATCAAATGGAAAGAAGAAATTTTATTAAAAATTCGGCACTTGCTATGGCCTTGCTTTCAATTTATAAAACAGATGTTTTTGCACAGCAAGAGTTATTGCGCGTTTATAATTTTAAGCCACTTCGTAATAATGTAGGTATATTTACTGAGCAGGGTGGGACTATTGGCTGGTTAAATTCGAGTAGCGGTTTTGTAGTAGTAGATGCGCAATTTCCAACCACGGCACCTCATGTGATTGATGAGTTGAAAAAATTAGGTGAAAAACCTTTTAAATACCTGATCAATACACATCACCATGGCGATCATACAGCGGGAAATATTTCTTTTAAAGGATTGGCTGAAAAAGTGGTTGCTCACCAAAATTCACTGGTAAACCAAAAAAGAGGAGCAGAGAAAGCAAATAACTTAGATAAACAACTACTGCCCGACACTACTTTTGGTACTAAATGGAGTGCTAAAGTAGGCGATGAAAGTATAAAAGCTTACTACTATGGCTCAGGTCACACCAATGGTGATGCGGTTTATCATTTCGAAAATGCCAACATTGTGCATGTAGGCGATCTGGTATTCAACCGTAAATTTCCATATATTGATAGGGAAAATGGTGCACATATTGGCAATTGGATTACGGCTTTAGATAAGATCCAGAACCAGTTTGATAACGATACTTTATTTATCTGGGGACATAGCCTTGATCCGGAAAAAGTAACCGGAAATAAAACCGACATTAAAGCTTATCAAATTTACCTTCAAAACCTTTTAACCTTTGTAGGTAGCGAAATTAAAGCTGGCAAAAGCAAAGAAGACATTTTAAAAACGACTACGATTCCAAATGCACCTGAATGGAAGGGCGAAGGAATTGAAAGAAGCTTAACTGCTGCTTATGATGAATTAAAGGGAGCTTAATTCTCATATTCCAAAATAAAAGTCGTCATTTCGACTGAAGTGCAGCGAAATGGAGAAATCTTTGAACTATTTTAAAAGATTTCTCCCCGCCTGTACGGGCAGGCACTGCGGTCGAAATGACGCCCTTGTATATCTGTTATCAATGCTCCGATGTATTTGAAAATTCTAACCTCTACCATTGACGTTATTTCGCAAAAAAATTATTAATCAGCATTTTAACTGGTTTCGCATTTCCATCCAACTAGGCCTTAGCACGGCACCTCCGTTCTACTTAAATCCGGCCTAACAAATTTTTCGGCCTGCAATGCTCTGGCCTTACAACTGGCTTCAAAAGAAAATTTTCAGCCGGCATTTTTTGTTTTCTCATGTATTTTTATGTTTTCAATGGCATTCAAGCTAGCTTCGCTGGTCTTTTTGATGCCAAAAAGAAAGAGCCTTTCGGCTGCGGCGAGCCGAGGCAAGGCCATGGTGTATAGCAAAAGAAATCAATTATACGTCATTATATTGATTTTTATACAATAAATTATTCCTCAGGATGACTTTCCCAGTATGAAGTATCTCTGTGGCAAAGCCTTCAAAATCTATTTTCAATTTATAAACGTTCTATATTTAAAATAATCCTTTCAACGTCATTGAATTACCATAGGCTTTAATCATTAACAACTATATTTGTTACCATTCAAATCTACAGCCCATGGATGATTTTATAGCAGCCCGCTCACAAATGGCCTTATCATTAGGCTTCCACATTATTTTTTCCTGTATCGGTATGGTAATGCCTTTCTTTATGGCCGTATCGCACTATAAATGGCTTAAAACAAATGATGAGGTATATAGGAACCTCACCAAAGCCTGGAGTAAAGGTGTGGCTATATTCTTCGCTACAGGAGCGGTATCGGGTACCATGTTATCATTCGAACTTGGCCTGCTATGGCCCAAATTTATGGACCATGCCGGACCAATATTCGGAATGCCTTTTTCACTCGAAGGGACAGCCTTTTTTATCGAAGCCATTGCCCTTGGGTTTTTCCTTTACGGCTGGAATAAGTTAAATAAATGGTTTCATTGGTTTACAGGCATGGTAGTAGGGGTAAGCGGATTGGCTTCGGGCGTATTGGTAGTTGCTGCCAATGCCTGGATGAACAGTCCGGCGGGTTTCGATTTTGTAAATGGACAATACCTTAACATCGATCCTATACAAGCCATGTTCAATAAAGCCTGGTTTAGTCAGGCATTACACATGTGTTTAGCAGCATTTACCGCGACAGGCTTTGCTGTGGCAGGCGTACACGCTTTAATGATCTTGCGGAACAGCAATGCCCATTTCCATTTAAAAGCCTTTAAAATAGCGGCTGTATTTGCCTGCGTCGCTGCTTTATTACAGCCCTTGAGTGGCGATATTTCTGCAAAAGATGTTGCCAAGCGCCAACCTGCAAAGCTAGCGGCGATGGAAGCATTATATAAGACAGAAAAACCAGCCCCGCTATTGATCGGCGGTATTGTAAATGAAAAAGAGAAAACAGTAACAGGTGCAATCAAAATTCCAGGTGCATTGAGTTTTCTGGCACATGGCGATTTTAAAGCTGAAGTTAAAGGGCTGGATCAGATTCCGGAAAATGAACATCCACCAGTAGCCATCACCCATTATGCTTTTCAGATAATGGTTGGGATTGGTACATTATTACTGCTAATATCATTAACCTACTTCTTCGTTCTCTTAAAAAAGAAACCTTTAACAGAAAAGCGATGGCTTTTAAAACTGTTTGTTGTGGCCATACCACTAGGTTACCTCGCTTTGGAGGCTGGTTGGGTAGTTACAGAGGTTGGCCGGCAGCCATGGATTATTTATGGTGTTATGCGTACTAAAGATGCGGTAACTCCAATGCCAGGTATTGCGTATTCCTTTTATATCTTCTCGGCCATTTACGTGTCGTTAAGTATAATCGTAACGTTTTTGCTTTACCGGCAGATCAAAATGGTGCCAGTGCTCTATAATAATCAGGAAACAAAATAATTAATTAACCACAGATAAAAAGGATGAATACGGATGAGAATTTTGATGCATGTTGCATAACTTCTTTGAAATCTGTGCTATCTGTGCAAATCTGGGGCAAAAAAAAATAATGATGGAACAAGTAGTAATCACATTTTTATGCATGGCCATTCTGCTTTACTTTTTATTGGGAGGGGCTGATTTTGGTGCGGGTATTATAGAGCTTTTTACCTCCACAAAAAATAGGAGTAGAACACGCAAAACCATGTATCATGCTATTGGTCCGGTGTGGGAGGCCAACCACATGTGGCTGATCATTGCGATTGTGATCCTTTTTGTAGGTTTTCCACTTATTTATACCACCATGTCGGTTTACCTGCATATCCCGTTAGCCATTATGCTCATCGGGATTATAGCGCGTGGTACGGCCTTCGTATTTCGCCATTATGATGCCGTAAAAGATGATATGCAATGGTTATACAACCGGATATTTCGATATTCAAGCTTTGTAACTGCTTTATTTTTAGGAATTATTGCAGGAAGTCTTATTTCTGGTCATATTGATACGCAGGCGACTGATTTTTATACAGCTTATATTTCGGGCTGGTTAAACTGGTTTTCTGTGGCTGTAGGTTTCTTTACTGTTTCACTCTGCGGTTTCCTCGCCGCCATTTATCTCATCGGCGAAACAACAGAAGCGCATGATAAACGTCGTTTTATTAAAAAAGCCATGTTTATGAATGTGGCAGCAGTTGTTTTTGGTGCAATGGTGTTTATTGCCGCACAGCGCGACAAAATTCCATTGATGGATTGGGTTTTCAAAAGTAATGTAGGTTTATCGGCCATTGTTCTGGCAAGTCTATCGCTGATATTGTTATGGTACCTATTGATTAAAGGGAAAACCAAGATTTTGCGCGTTTTAGCGGGCTTCCAGGTAACGATGATCCTTTTGGCTATTAGTTATGCCCACTTTCCTAATTTTATCCGTTTGAAGAGCGGAGATGCCATCTCGCTATTGGAAACAGCCGGACCAGAGAAAACCATTTACAGTTTAGGTTTAGCACTTTTATTGGGAAGTGTATTGATTTTGCCCTTTTTGGGATATTTGTTTTATAAGTTTCAGAAAAGAGAGGAGTAGAGATTTTTTGCAAGATCGTCCTGCTGAATTTATTTCAGCAACTATTCAGCAGTAAGACCCTGAAATAAATCCGATAGCTATCGGATCAGGTGACGGACGCTCAAAGTTATAGCAGATTTCAATAGAAGGTATCGTCATCTCCTTTGGTTTATCAAACTGATTTTTCTTCTTTCAAATATCTTACAAGAAGAAAGCTTAGTAAGCGTTTAAATAAAAGGCAGGGTGAA
>NZ_FNCH01000005.1 GCF_900100705.1 Pedobacter terrae | reverse complement strand
AACATTGTAAACCCAATACAGTAAAAACAAATTCGATAGTAAACACAAATCAGTAATAAGACTTTTTACTGTAAACTTATTCCAGTATAGGACATACCCCTTTTTTTACCTGTTCTTTACCCTTTGTTGGTACCAAGCTTACCCCATGGTTACCTTTTGGTTACCAATTCTTTACCTATTGTTTACCCATTGGTTACCTATTCATTACCCATTCGTTACCTAAAAGGTAAAGAATGGGTTTTTTTATGGTAAAAACTGGGTGTGTTTTTGGTGATGTTGCCCTAAGGCATGCTACCCGCGCATGCCTGCTGTTTTGCCCGCCAATATGGAATTTGGGATGGCTCATTTTAGCTCATGATGGTTCGTAATCGGCCCAATTTGGCTCAATTGAGTCCAAAATGAGGTGCCATTGCCCTGATGCAGCTAGGTTTGATGCATGGATTTGAAAATACCGGTATAACAGAAATCCGATTAGTTAAACAATTTTTTCACTTAAAAAAACAAAATTATGGCAACGTATTCAAAAGGCGCAAATGGCGCATTCTCTGGCAAGGTAGGTAGTGTAATCGGCAGCAACTGGCGCAGTGTAGATTACCTGAGGGGCCTTCCTAAAAAAAGCAGCAAACCCAGTACCGAACCTCAATTGGCACAGCGGGCCAAGTTTGCCCTGGCCGCTCAGTACCTGAGCCCTATTAAGGATGTTTTAAACACTGGCTTTAAAGATAAGCAGCTGAACAAGATTACAGGCTACAATGCTGCAGTAAAGATCTTTCTAAACCAGGCCGTTACAGGCAACTACCCCGATTTTCAGATCGATTTTTCGAAAGTGGTGATCAGCAAAGGTTCGCTTTCGGCGATGCATGGCCTGAACGCAAGCCTGCAGGGAGCTGACTTGCTGCTTAACTGGCAGAGTATTTTAAACCGTTATAATGCATTTGCCGATGATGTGCTTACGGTTGTAATCTTTAACGCCACCAAAAATATGTATTTGGTGTATGAAGAGGCGCAGCGTGCTGCACTAACTTATACGGCGGTGATTGGCGCAAACTTTAGCGGTGATGTTTTGCATGTATGGGGTTTCGCAGTAAACCGTGATGCTACCGGTGTAGCAAACAGCCAATACCTGGGCACCTACACCATTCCTTAGTTCTGATTATTAACCAGCCCAAACCGAGCCATGCTAAAGGTTTGGGCTATTAAACACAAAAGATATGAAAACATTAAAACTGGCTTTAACGGCACTGGTGCCGACAAAGCAAATACTCGAAAAACTGATGCTGGCTATTATTTTAGTGCTGGGCTGGCATACACTCCCTAAAGTATTAAGAACCATTGAACCTACCGCGGCGCTACTTGATGCAGGCATTTGGCAACTGATTTTGCTGGCCCTGCTCTGTTATGTAGGCCTGTTGCAACTATCATGGTGGTTTTTGTACCGTTTTTGGCAAAGCCTTGGCCTGCATAAAATAACAGATATGGTTTCACTATTTAAACAGTTAACATCATGGCAACAGTTAAGTTTTTTCTGGGCATCATTTGCTTTGCTCTTGCTGGCAGCTATAGCCTGCCTGGCAGCGGTAGTGTAAACCTACTGCAAGGCCCCACACTTGCCGATAGGCAAAAGCTTTTGCAGGTTGCTGAAAAGGAACTGGGTGTGCGCGAACTTTCTGGCAACAATGATGGGCCGCGGGTTACCGCATACCTAAGCTATGTACATGTACCGGAGGGCAGTGCCTGGTGTGCAGCTTTTGTAAGCTGGGTTTTTGGCCAGGCCGGTTACCCTGCGCCACGCACCGCCTGGAGCCCGGCCTTGTTTCCGCTCAGCAAACGTACCCAAGAGATTAGGCCGGCCATGGTATTTGGCATCTACTTTAGCCACCTGAAACGCATAGCCCATTGTGGCCTGGTTGATGGGCAGGATGGCGATTGGCTGGTTACCATTGAAGGAAACACCAATAGGGCAGGAAGCAGGGAAGGGGATGGCGTGTACCGCAAACGCAGGCATTTAAAAGCCGTTAAATATTTTGCCGATTGGATGAAAAGGAAAGGAGGCGATGATGAAAATTGAGCTGATCAAGTATTTGGTAGCTTGTACAGTACTACTTTCGGCCTGTGGATCGTTTAAAGAGAAAAAAACGCTGCATACGCAAGAACATGAATCTGTACGCCAAAACCAGGATAGCAGCGCCGAGCAAAGCTGGCAGAAAGATAACACCCTTTTGCTCGATACCAGTAACAGTGAATATGTGGTGCAAATTACCCCAATGGGAAAATTTTTCTACAGTACCGAAAAAGGTTTTGAAGGCATGGCCAGGAAAGTGGTGGTGAAGGGCAGAGCCAATAAAAGGCAGGTAGTACACAGGCATAAGGAGACTGAACACCAGCTTGTACGTCAAAATAACAATACCGAGCACGAAAATTCAAAGATAAAAGTGCAGCAAGTTGATAAGCGTATTAAGCCGCGTTGGGGATTTGCGCTAATTGGGATGGTAATGTTATTTGTGCTGGCTTACTGGATATGGAGAAAATGGCGGTTGATCTGAACACATAATGCTCCCTGGGTAAAATTAGGGAGCATTTACATTTATCTTTCAAACGGGATTAGAATTTATAATGCAGTGGAAAAACCAAAAGATAGGAAGCCAACGCCAGTTGGGGTCCGTTAACAGTGCATAATTACGATCATTATTATTTCTCATGCTATCATTATTCTACCATCTAAAAACTGGTGTAACAACAAGGCTATAGGCTTATAGACAGCGTTATTCCGGCCAGTTGTGTATTATATAGATTTGAATTTCTTTTGCTAAAATTTTTAGCATAATTTTGTGTCTGATAAATGAAAGCGGTTTATGATCAGATCATTCGAAAAAAGAGCAGAACAGAAAATTTCAGGATTTCAGTCTCCCGCGGCAGATTATTTGGAGGGTAGACTGGATATCGGCGAGAAGCTGGTGATTGATCCACACTCAACCTTTTATTTTCAGATGCAGGGTATGGAACTGCAATCTTTTGGAATTTTAGATGGCGATATCCTCATTACCGACCGTTCCTTAAAACCTGTTCATGGTGCATTTGTAATTGCATTTTCAGCAGGTTGTTTTACGTGTAGGGTTTGCCTGTTGGAAAAAAATGGGATGGTGCTGAAAAATGATCATGACACCATAACCGAAACAGAAGTTGATGTTTTACAGATTTGGGGTGTAGTAACTGCGGTATGTAGAAATTTATTACCAAAAGCATTAAAGCAGGGGAGGTATAGTAATGTTTGCACTTTGTGATTGTAACAATTTTTATGCCTCGGCCGAGCGGCTCTTCCGCCCGGAGCTTAATGGCAAACCAATTGTTGTGCTAAGTAATAATGACGGCTGCGTAATTGCCAGGAGCGAGGAGGCAAAAGCCTGTGGCATTAAAATGGGCGATCCGGAATTTTTAGTTAGAGACCTGATTAAAAAGTTTGGAATTGAGGTTTTCTCCAGTAATTATGTTCTTTATGGCGATATGAGTGAACGGGTAATGCATAATTTGGCCAGGTGGTTTCCCAAGCTTGATGTATACAGTATTGATGAAGCATTTGGATGGTTAGGCGGCATTAAGGGCCTGCAGCATTACATACCAGAGGTTAGAAAATCGGTTGTACGCAATACAGGTATTCCGGTTTCGATAGGTGTTGCACCCACCAAAACCCTGGCCAAACTGGCCAATAAGCTTTCAAAAAAAACAAATGGTGTAATGGTGCTTGATAATGATGAAAAAATAACAGCGGCAGTAAAAGAATTCCCTGTTCATGATCTTTGGGGCGTTGGAAGGCAACATTATAAAAAATTTGAAGCACTGGGCATACGTACAGCAGCTGAATTGAGAAACATGCCCGAAATGTGGTTTAAGCAAAACATGACCATTATGGGGCAACGGATGTGGAACGAGCTTTGGGGCAGGCCCGCTATTCCGCTTGAAGTAATGCGGGAAGTGAAAAAAGGTATTACGGTAAGCCGTTCTTTTAGGAATTATATAGAGGACCCTGGCGTACTCGCAGAAGCGCTTACGCTATACGCCAGCCGTTTGGCAGAGAAGCTGCGCAATGAGAAACTACGTTGCCTTTATTTGCAGGTATTTCTTTATACGAACAAGAACAGGGAAGACCACCCCCAGCACTTTCCCAGCCATACCCACAAATTGCTGATTGCAAGCAATAGTACCACCGATCTGGTGAGTATTGCTGTGAGGGTATCAGCCAGGCTTTTTAGGCCCGGCGTAAAGTACAGGAAGGCCGGTGTAATAGCAACGGGGCTTGTGCCGGAAAGCGAACTGCAGCTGAACGCCTTTTATGATCATGACCATGGCAAAAAGGATGTGGTATCTGCAGTGCTGGATAAGCTTAACCTGGCCTATGGCAGAGGAACGTTGCGTATGGCTACTGAAGGATACGAGAAAAAGTGGCGCCTCAAACATGAATACCTCTCACAAGGTTACACCACAAGGTGGAGCGATATTATAAAGGTAAAATAGAAACGGCCAAAATAAAATGATATGTGCGGAAGAACATTAATTGGGGAAAGTTTGGCAATGGCTGCAAAGGCAGGCCTGCTGCTTGGCGGCGATACACGTGAAAAAGACACCAACCGCCCGCCCGGGACGGATATGCCGGTAATACTGGATGCGAGACCGGGCAGATTACACTATGTAAAATGGGGCCTGATTCCTTCGGGATCAAAGGAATTACCTAAATTTTCTACCACTTATTGCCGCATTGAAACCATGTTTTCACTACCCAGCTATAAAAATCTGATTGGACGGAGACATTGCGTATTTGTTGTTGAGGGTTTTTACGAATGGGACCGTACGGGAAGTAAAAAACAGCCATATTATTTTGAGCGTAATGATGGGGCAATACTGTTACTGGCGGGTTATTGGGATAGCTGGAAAGATCCGAAGACCGGAATCGTGATACCATCTTGTACAATGATTATGCAGCCGGCAAATGCTTACGTTGGGAAAATCCATGATCGGATGCCCTGCATTTTATCGCAAAGCGAGAGCGCAGTATGGTTAGACCGTGAGTTGCCTGTTAACGAGCGGTTAAAAGTGCTTCATCCTGTAGATAATGCTTTATTAAAGGGCTGGCAGGTTGATTCCAGGATTAACAATGCCCGTAATAAGGATGACGACAATAACAGGCCATCCGGGCCAGATCTTACCCTGTTTGATTAAGTTTAGCTTGCTGGTTGTATTTGATAAATAATAGTTTAAATATCCGCAAAACAAAAAAGCGATCCCCGTTTCCGGAAATCGCTTGTAAATTTAGTTTTCAGGTTTTGGTTTTTACCTTCAACCCTCAACCTTTTTACCTTCAACCTGCTTAGTATCCAAAAATCTGCTCTAAGGTTAATTTGGTTACCGGGCCAAATTTGGCTACATCGGCCATGTTGATTTTCTTTTCGGAAGCTACGATACAATAGTTGTAAGGTTTGCCCGAAAGGTAATCCTGGTGGAACGATTTAACATCGGCAAAAGTAAGCGGTTTAAGGTTGGCATATTCATCAATGCGCGAATCGTGATCGAACCCTAATTTTTGATCGGCCAGGTAGCTGGCAATGATATCATCTTTAGTGATGCGGCTGGTTTCTATGCCGTTTAACGAGTTGGCTTTAGAAAGTGCGAAAGATTTATCAGATGCTGGCAAAGTGGTTAACAAATCGTTCATGCCGGCTACGGCCTCGTTCATTTTATCGGCCTGTGTACCTACATAGGCCACCACGGTGTTTTCTTTATCTTTACTTCTTGGCGTAGAATATACCGCAAAGGTAGAGTAAGCCAGGGCCTTAGATTCGCGGATGGTTTGGAATACGATAGAACCCATACCACCACCAAAATAATTGTTGAACAAAGCGATTTTAGCGGTATTGGCCGGATCGTACAAACCACTGTTGCGTACCCAACGGATTTCTGCCTGTACCATATCGTAATCGGCAAAGTAAACTTTGTTCGAATCGGTTTTGGTGTACACAAATGTTTTAAGCGGGGCGGCATCGGTAAATTCTTTTGCCAGGGGGTGTGCCTTTACAATATCAGCAGAAAATGCCGCTAACGTTTTAGGGCCGTAATAGGTAATGGTGTGTTTGTAATTGGTAAGGTTATGCAACAGGTAAATCAGATCTGCTGATTTCATATTCTTGATCTCATCATTGGTTAGGCCATAGTTGAAAGGATTATTGGCCCCATACTGTGCATAACTCATTAAACCACTTAGAATAGACGATTTATTCAGTTTGGCATTTTCTCTTGATTTTAACAAACGGCCTTTTAAATCTTCTAAAGCTTTTTCGTTTGGTTTGCAATTGGCCAGCACATCTTCAACCAAAGCTACTGCTTTATCGAAATTTTCTTGTAAACCGGTAATAGATACCGTTGTTACATCGGTACCTACGTTAACGCTGTAACTGCAGGCAATGTTATAAAAGGCCTTGCTGATGGCTTCAGCCGAATATTTATCGGTACTTAGAAAAGATAGGTATTGTGCTGCATAAGGCAATAATTTATAGTTGTAAGAACCCATATCGAAACGGTAACTCATGCGGAAAATGCCATTTTCGGTATTTTGGATGGCAATTACATCAGCAATGCCTGCTTTACCAAAATTAAGATCTTTGCTGTAATCTAAAAACTTAGGCGCAATAGGGGTTACCGGTGCATCGATAATGTTTTTGGTAAATGGCGAAACTTCGTTTGAATTGGTTTTTACCGCGGTAATGGTTGGTTTTTCTACTTTAATGATGCTTTTATCTTCACCTTTGTGTTTTAAGATAACCGCATAGTTATTGATGAAAAATTTATTGGCAAAATCTACTATCTCTTTTTTGGTTACTTTGCCCATATCATCAGTAGAGGCCAGCATTTTATCCCACTGGGTACCACGGTTTAAGATAAAAGCATTCATGGTAGCGTTTGCACGTACGTCGTTATTATCAAAACCCTGCAATTCGGCAAATTTAATGTTGGCTACGGTAGCTTTGATCAGGCTTTCATCAAACTCGCCTTTTTTAAGCAGTTCTACCTGCTCTAACAATAGTTTTTGCGCATCTTCTAAACTTTGGCCGGCTTTTGGCGATCCTGATAGAATGAAGATACCGTAATCTTTCATGGAGTTATAACCCGCACCGGCACGCAACATTTTTTGTTGCTGGTTAATGTTGATATCCATTAAACCGGCTTTACCGTTGGATAGGATGCTTCCGATAAGATCTAACAGTAAACTTTGGCGGGTGTTTTGCGCAAAGCCCCTGTAAGCAATATATAGGTTTTCTGCACTTGGACCATAAATATCAACCTTTTGCACTTGTGTTAAGGGTTTTTCTGGTGCCGGGTTATAAAGGGCAAGTGGCTTAGGAACCATGTAGGCAAAATCTTTGTCGATTTTTTTAATCAGCTGATCGTAATTGATATCACCGCTCATAATTAAGGCCATGTTATTGGGCACATAATATTTGTTGTAATATTTTCTGATTTCGACCAGTGAAGGGTTTTTTAAATGCTCGATGGTACCAATGGTGGTTTGCTGCCCGTAGTTATGTGTTGGAAAAAGGGTATAAAGCATTTTCTCGTACATTTTACGGCCATCGTTATCCATACCGATGTTTTTTTCTTCGTAAACCGCTTCTAACTCGGTATGGAAGATACGGAAAACAGGGGCGCGGAAACGCTCTGCCTGCACGGCCAAAAATTTATCGATGGCGTTTGAAGGAAGGTCTTCTTCGTAAACGGTTTCTTCTACCGCGGTATGTGCGTTGGTAGAGTTACTGCCGATTGATTTCATCATTTTATCGTATTCATTAGCGATAGCATAATTGGAAGCTTCGCCCGAAGTTTTATCGATTTCCTGATAAATCTCTTTACGTTTGGCCGGATCGGTAGTTTTGGTGTATGTTTCGTATAGTGCCTGGATCTTATCTAAAAGTGGTTTTTCTTTGGCATAATTAAGCGTGCCAAACTTATCTGTACCTTTAAACAACAGGTGCTCCAGGTAGTGCGCCAAACCGGTGTTGGTACGCGGATCGGTATTACTGCCCGCTCTTACGGCCATTTTGTAGGTAATGTTAGGCTCTTTGTTGTTTTGTGATAAGATAACCGTTAAACCGTTTTTTAAGGTATAAAAACGTGTTTTGGTTGGATCGTTGGTTACGTATTTGTACGTGTAACCACCAGAGGTTCCTGTTTTCCATTGGTAGGTGGTTTGCGCCATAGCGGCAGCACCTGTAATGAGAAAACAAGCCAAAGTAAATAATTTAAATTTCATTGAATTGTTTTTGGTTTATGAGCACGAACAGGTACCTGCTGGTTTAAGGCCTAGCTTAATACCGTATTCATTTTTAATAAGTTATTTGCTCAAATATAAATGCTTTATTGCAGGGAAAGAAATAATTTTGATCTGGAAACTAAAAAGCCAGGAATAAAAGGTTTTAGTATATAAACGGTGGTTTATTGTACCTTGAAATTATAATCTGTATTTTTACCGGCATGACAAAGCAGGGCACAAAACCAACTATTTTAGTGGTAAATGACGACGGTATTACCGCTACAGGGATAAAAAACCTGATGGAAGTAATGCAGGGGCTGGGCAATGTGGTGGTAGTGGCACCAGATAGCCCGCAGAGTGGAATGGGGCATGCCATTACCATTGGCAAACCGATCCGTTTTGATAAGGTGGCGCTTTACGAAGGGGTAGAGATGTACAAATGTAGCGGCACCCCTGTTGATTGCGTTAAAATTGCCGTAAATAAGATTTTTAAGGGTAAAAAACCCGATTTATGTGTTTCGGGCATTAACCACGGCTTAAATAATTCCATTAATGTACTGTACTCGGGTACAATGTCTGCCGCGGTAGAGGGGGCAATAGAAAAAATTCCGTCTATCGGTTTTTCGCTCGATGATTTTGCTGCCGATGCCGATTTTAGCCATACCAAAAAATACATTAAAAATATATGTGAGCAGGTTTTGGTCAACGGTTTGCCCGCAGGTACGCTTTTAAACGTGAATTTTCCGAAAGGGGAAAACTTAAAAGGGGTTAAGGTTTGCCGCCAGGCCAATGCCAAATGGATGGAAGAGTTTGATGAGCGGACAGACCCCTACAAACGCCCGTATTATTGGTTGACCGGTGTTTTCGAAAATTTCGACAAAGGGGAAGATACCGATGTTTGGGCATTGGAACACGGTTATGTTTCGATTGTGCCGGTACAGTTTGATTTAACGGCACACCATGCCATACAGACCTTAAATAGCTGGGACTTTACAGGCAGCAGCAATTCAAAAACTGCAGGCACTAAAGTATCGGCAGCTGATGGTACTAATTTAGGTTAGCCATAATAATGGAGCGCTTAAGGAAATTAAATAATTCTGTGTGGTTGGGTTTGGGCATTGGGTTGCTGGTACCGGCAATCTGCTGCTTTGTTGCCTGGTATGTTATACACCATGTGGCATCATTGGCAAAAGCCGATCTGTTATATATTGGCGGTATTGCGCTGAACGCTTACACCATGCAAACATTTTTTAAATACAACAAAGAAAATATTGGCAGGGGCATATTGGCTGCAACGTTTTTGTGCGCTTTTGTGTTTTTTGCCTATAAAGTTTTTTAGATAAGACCGGCCGTGATTGCGAACTGAAGAAGAGGATGATGGGGCTGGGTGAAGCAATCTTTCTAAGATAAGGCAGATCAGGAAATAAATGATAGCATAAGAGATTGCTTCCCCGAACGGTCGGGGACAGGCTGTTGTGCCACCCCGCAATAACGAATTAAAAATATAAAATGAAGTACTACCTCGTAGCCGGCGAAGCCTCCGGCGATTTACATGGCGCCAATTTAATGAAAGCCTTAAAAGCGGAGGATAGCGAAGCGGTGTTCAGGTATTTTGGGGGCGATAAAATGGAGGCCGAAGGTGGTGCGCTGGTTAAACACTATGCCGATATGGCCTTTATGGGGTTTACCGAAGTGGTTTTAAATTTACGCACCATTTTTAAAAACCTGAAGGCCTGTAAGGAAGATCTGATACAATGGAAGCCGGATGTATTGATTTTGATCGATTTTCCGGGTTTTAACTTAAAAATAGCGGAATTTGCAAAGGCCAGCGGCATAACAGTGTGTTATTACATTTCGCCCAAGGTTTGGGCCTGGAACCAGAAACGGGTACTGAAAATTAAAAAGGTGGTAGATCATATGTTCTGCATTTTGCCCTTTGAAGTAGATTTTTACCGGGAATGGGGTATGGAGGTAAACTATGTGGGCAACCCGCTATTGGACGAGATTGCGCAGTTTACACCAGATCTGAATTTCCGTAGAAACCAGCAGCTGGGCGATGAAAAAATTATTGCCCTTTTGCCGGGCAGCCGCAAGCAGGAAATAGAACGGCTGTTGCCGGTAATGTTAAGCATCACTGAATATTTTCCTGATTATACATTTGCCGTTGCCGCTGCCCCAAACTTTACCGAAAGCTATTACCATCAGTTTATTGGCGCTAAAAAAGTAAAACTGCTTTTTAACCATACCTATAATTTGTTGCACCATGCCCATGCTGCAGTGGTAGCCTCTGGCACGGCTACGTTAGAAACCGCTTTATTTAAAGTGCCGCAGGTGGTGGTTTACAAAGGAGGGGCCATTTCAATCGGCATTGCGCGGCTATTGGTTAAAATTAAATTTATCTCATTGGTTAACCTGATCGTTAACAAAAAAATTGTTACCGAACTGATTCAGGAAGATTGTAATACCAAAAAGGTAAACGAAGAACTGAACATGATTACGGAAGGAGCAGGCCGGGATACCATGTTAAAACATTACGATGAACTGCTTTTACTGATGGGACAACCAGGTGCATCGGCAAAAACGGCCAGATTGATTGTCAGTTATCTAAAATAAACAGTTTTGAATAAGTTAATGCAGAACGTTAAAAAAAAGCCCGGCCAAGGTTAGACTACACTGCATTACCAAAACACCGTTACATTACCGGTTATTAAACAATAGATTATTACGCAAAGTGACAACCACAAAATAAATTGTGGGGTAAAGTTTCTTCAGAACAGCTTATTAATAAACGTTCATAAGACGATTAATGCAAAAAATGTTAAATTGCGCCATTATAAATGGCAGAAATTTAAAAGCTACATTTTTTAATTAGCTTTGAATTAATTAACTTACAGAAATTCCAACCAAATGAAATCGCTTTCTATCAAAGATATAGCCGTAAAAGCAAATGTATCCATTACCACAGTTTCATTCATTATTAATGGCAAAGCAAAAGAGAAATCGATTAGCGAAGCCGTAATAGAGAAGGTAAAGAAAATTATAGAAGAAAGCGGTTATAAACCTAACCAGATTGCCAGAAGTTTAAGAACGGGCAATTCTAACATCATTGGCCTGATTATCGAGGATATTTCCAATTCTTTCTTTTCGAGGATTGCCAGGTTAATTGAAGATAAAGCCTATAAAAGAGGCTACAAAATTATTTATTCCAGTACCGAAAATAATATTGATAAGGCAAAAGAACTGATCAACCTGTTCAAATCGCGGAAAGTTGATGCTTATATTATCTCTCCGATAAAAGGGATAGAAGAAGATGTTCAGATGTTGCTTGATGATGGCAACCCGGTGATCTTTTTTGACAGAAACTTGCCAAACGTGGAGACCAGTTATGTGGGGGCAGATCATTTTAACGCCTCCTATCAATCCATACAGAGTTTCATCGATCAGGGCAAAAAGAACATTGCCCTGGTTACCACTGATATCAATGTAGCACAGATTACAGAACGCCATGATGGCTATAAAAAAGCGCTGGAAGATAATGGTATTAAATATGACGACAACCTGGTGTTAAAAATCCATTTTAACCAGGAAGAAAACGAAACCATTGAACAGATTAAGGCACTTTTTGAAAACAAAAAAATAGATGCTGTATTGTTTGCAACTAATTATCTGGCCATTAGCGGTTTAAAGGCGCTGAAGCAGATTGATAAAAAAATAGGCGGCGATTTTGCCGTTATTGCCTATGATGACCACGAAGCATTCGAATTACATACCCCCCGCATTTCAGCCATCCAGCAACCTTTGGAAGAGATAGCTGAAGCAATCATCAAACTCATTTTAAACCGTCTTTCTTCAAAAGGGAAACTACCGGCTGAAGAACTGATTATCCCTACACGTTTGGTTCTTAGAAACTAATTACAAAACTCCTTCCGGGTTGTTGTAATATTTTTTTTACATACTAAATCGTTTTATTTCGCTTTATAATCACTATTATTGATGCGCTAAATCGTTTTAGGCTAACCAATCTGATTTCATGAAAATTACAGCAGCTCTTTACAAAATTTTAACCGCAAAATAGAATTGCTTATTTCCATTCGTTTATGTCGTCACCAAATCCAAACCCTTAAATCATATCATACCCAAAAATGTTCGGCAGTTAACTAGGTCCGGTCATTTTAACCTCAGATAAATATTACCAGGAAAAAAAATAACTAATCATTTTATAATTTAACAAAACCGTTGATGAAAATTAATTTACTTAAAATTACGGGGCTGTCGGCTGCAATCGTGTTGCTAAACAGTCCTGCGTTTTCAATGAATTCGGAGTGGAAAGGCACACGCGGGTTCTTGAATGAGCATATGCGAAGTGCTGGGTTTCTGCTGCAAAAAAATGTTACCGGTACGGTAGTTGACGACAGTGGTTTGCCGGTACCTGGTGCAGGTATAAAAAATCAGGCCACCGGTAAAGCCACTGTTACCGATGGTAACGGAAAATTTTCTATTGAAGCCAGTGAGGGGCAGGTGCTTCGTTTTACATACATTGGTTACGATACACAAGATATAACTGTTGGCCAATCGTCAGTTATCAATGTAAAATTTGCAGTATCAAAAAATACAAACCTAAAGGAAGTAACTGTTGTTGCTATTGGTTATGGTACACAGGGTATCAAAGAGACTACTTCTGCAGTAGGCCATGCCGGAGTTGAAGATTTTAGGCAAAGTGGTTCACGAAATCCTTTAGATCTTATTCAGGGTAAAATTGCTGGTTTAAACTTAACCAGACCAGGTGGTAGTAATCCAAATAGTAATGTTTCTGTACAACTTAGGGGGTCAGTAACCGTAAGTGGAAGCCGTAGTCCTTTATTTGTAATTGATGGCATACCCGGTGGTAACCCTGATTTGTTGCAGCAGGACGATATTGCTTCAATCGATGTATTAAAAGATGGTTCTGGAGCAGCAATATATGGTACCAGCGCCAATGCTGGTGTAATTTTGATTACGACCAAAAAGGGTAAAGCAGGACCTGGCGTGTTTGAATACTCTAGCTATTTGAGAAAGGAATATCTGCAGAGCCGTCCAGATTATTTAACAGCTGATGAATATCGAGAAAAAATAGCATCAGGACAGATTAAACAACAGAATTTTGGTAGCTCAACCGACTTTTATAACGATTTGATCAATCACGATAATCTTTCTCAGAATCATAACCTTTCTTTCAGTGGTGGAACCGATAAAACAAACTACAGAGCAAGTTTAAACTATCGCGATTTAGAAGGTATTTCTAAAGAGAATGGTAGAGAGGAATATACCTTAAGGTTAAATGTAAACCAAAAAGGATTGGATGACCGCTTAAATATTCAAATGAACTTGGTTACCAATTTTAACAGAGCTAATTTACTGGGTGGGGGCGGTTGGGAAAGCGAATCAGCAAAAAACCCTACGCTTTCTAATTTTAATCCGGATGGTTCATACCGTTTTGATTTAACGAGTACCAATGAATATGCGCGTTTATTCCAGGAAACAAGTTACAGAAAACAACAGACCACATCTGGTGATGTAAAGGCCGATTTAGATATTATTAAAGGCTTAAAGGCCTCGATTTTTGGTTCGGTAGTGAGAAATTCGTACCTGGACGGCCAGTACCGTTTAAAGGCGAGTGAAAATTCTGTAGAAAATACCGATTTTCCTAACGGTGGTTATGCTTACAGGGGCAATTTTCTTTCGCAGGCGTATGCTGTTGAACCTACCTTAAATTATACCAATACATTTGCACAGAAGCACAATATCACAGCTTTGGCAGGTTATAGCTACCGTTATTACATGGAAGAAAGGGCAGATATGTCTAACCGCGGCTTCATCAACGATCTTTTTCATGAGGATAATATCTCTCAGGGAGCAGCATTAGGCGTTGGTAAAGCGACCATGTCTAGTAATAAAAATGATAATACGCTCATTGCATTCTTTGGTAGGGTAAACTATGCTTTTGATAACAAATACCTGGTTCAGTTTATCTTAAGAAGAGAAGGTTCATCGAAATTTGGCGCAAACTACAAATGGGGTAATTTCCCGGCTGTTTCTGCCGGGTGGAATATAACCGAAGAAAGTTTTATGAAAAACATTCCTTTTGTTAATTACCTGAAATTAAGAGCGGGTTATGGTGTTACCGGTAATGCGCCTACAGACAATAACTTATCGCGTGTTACACTTGGTGGCGGCGGAAAGTATTTATATCCTGATGGTAATTATTACGAAACTTATGGCCCTGACAGAAACCCTAACCCAAACTTGAGGTGGGAGCGTAAACAAGAGGCAAATATTGGTTTAGACTTTACCTTGCTTAACAGTCGTTTAACTGGATCAATCGATGTTTATAAAAGAACAACTAAAGATTTGTTAGATCTATACACCACTCCTCAGCCACCGTTTGTTCGAAATACTATCCAAACGAATGTTGGACAAATATCTTCGAAAGGTATCGAATTGGGCTTAAGTTATATGGTAATTAAAAACGATAACTTTAGCTGGAATATGGATGCTACAGCAAGTACCCTGAGCAATAAATTAGATAGCTATTCAAACGATGTTTATAAAGTTAAATATATCACAAGAGGCGATATTGGCGGTGCCGGTGCATTAGGTCAGGCCTTTGCTATCTTCGAGGGTGGTAAAATTGGTGAGTTCTATGGTAAAAGGTTTGCTGGTTTCACACCAGAAGGAAAGTGGTTGTTTTATAACAGAAATGGTGAAAAAGTATTAAATAATCAAATTAATATTTCGCTTAACGACTTAAACACTACCGATTTGGCTGTTATTGGTAACGCCATTCCTAAATACTATGCTTCGTGGACAAATAGTTTTACCTATAAGAATTTCGACCTTCGTATCTTTTTAAGAGGTAAATTTGGATTTGATGTATTAAACACAACGGCGTTAACCTACGCAAACAAAACATGGTCTGGTAATTTATTGAGGAGCACTTTTGATAAATATAAAGATATTAACGATACCTACATGTATTCTGATTACTATATAGAGAGTGGAAGCTTTGTAAAACTGGATGAGGTAACTTTGGGTTACAACTTTAAATTTAAGAATAAGTATATCCGCAAGCTGCGTCTTTATGCAACTGGTCAAAATCTTGGAACCATTACTGGTTATACCGGAAATGACCCTGATTTTATACAGGATAACGGTATTGGAAACGAGATCGATGGTAAAAGTTTAGGTATTGATACAAGGGGACCATATCCTAGTACCAGGTCATTTGTAATCGGTTTAAATGTTGGATTTTAAGAACTTAAAAATGAAAAATAAATCAATCATATATGGTGTGCTTGCTGGCGTATTAAGCATGACAAGTGCTTGTACTAAACTGGATGAAAACGCATACAGTCAGTTATTAACGGATAATTTTTATAATAATAAAACGGAGGTTTTATCGGCTGTATTAAGACCTTATACACATGCCAATGCCTGGGTTACTCCTTCTGGTCAGGATGGCTGGTGGCGTTTAGCGGAGTTATCAGGCGACCAATTGGCGTGGCCTACAAAGGGCCGCCACGGTGAAGACGGAGGTAAATGGAAAAGATTACATTACCACACCTGGACAGTAGATGAGGTTGGTGTTAACAACGCTTGGGTTTTAATGAACTGGGGGATGGGCTTATGTAATGATCCTATTGAGAATATCGAAAAAAGAGATATCGGACAGATGGGCATCACCCAAGTTGAAAAGGATGCGTATATAGCTGAATTAAAGCTTTTAAGGGCCTTCCATTATCTTAAATTAATGGATCTCTTCGGCAATATCCCTGTGGTAACCAAAGTAGGAGTTCCTGAACGACCTGAAACCATGCCGAGAAAAGAGGTATTCAACTTTATCGAATCGGAGATTAAAACCAATATTGATAAAGCGCCTAAGCTTTCGCGTGCAATGGTGGGCAGGATAAGCCAGGCTGCTGGTTATGCCATGTTGGTAGAACTTTATCTAAATGCAGAGGTATGGACAGGAACCCCACGTTGGGATGATTGTATTGCCGCAGCAAATAAAATAATATCTGGTGAAGCAGGTTCACAAAACGGTGTTATGGCGCTTGATCCTAACATTACAGATCAGTTTAAAACAACCAATGATTTGTCCAAGGAGGCTATTTTCTCTATTGCGTATAATTATTCCATAGCTAATTTCCAGCCTTCATGGCCTGCAGAATTCTATCACTTTAAACAACAGCAGATTTATGGTGGCGGCAGAAATGGTAACGACGGAATAGTAGTGGTTCCTGGTGTTTTTACCACCTATGAAGATGCTGACCTGAGAAAAAGAGAATGGCTTTTAGAAGGACCAATGTTTCAATTCGTAGACCCAACCAAACCAGTTCTGGCATCTGAAGAATATAATGGATCGCAATTGGTGTTTGTTGATAATATCAGGAAAAACAAAGCAGGTTCAACAGTGAGTAACATGAGCGAAGGTGAAGAAAATTCGGGTGTACGTTTTAACAAATACAAATTAGGTAACCAGTTCCCTGGCCCAGGCGGGGTTCCGGCTGTTGATGTGAATTATAATAATGGCGACTGGAATATTTATCGCTTAACTATGATTTATTTTGCTAAAGCTGAAGCCATTATGCGTAAAAATGGAGGAGTAGCTACGGCAGAAGCCGTTCAGTTAATAAACGACTGTAAAAAACGGGCGTTTACAGAGGCAAATTTTGCTAGCCGTGCTTATACTACAACAAGTTTAACTTTAGATGAGCTTTTGGCTGAAAGGGGAAGAGAGTTTATTTTTGAAGGTATGAGAAGGGATGATCTGATCCGCTTTGGTAAATTTGCAACAGGTAGCTGGTGGGATCATACACCATCCACAGCCACCAAGGCGCTCTACCCAATTCCTTTAATACAACTAACACTTAATACCAACCTGAAACAGAACCCAGGTTACAATTAATAAATAATTTAGATAAAAAAAGCCGCATCATAAATTTCAACTATGATGCGGCTTTTTCATTTAATGAGTAGTAATACTGAATTGTCTCTTGTAACCTACATGTTACGTTCCGGCAAAGTAAAACTGTATAAATTTTTATTAATATTGAATTAGTAAAACGTTTTACGTTAAACCATCAGCCAAAACATCCATAATCCTTTAAACTGCGGTGATTTGACATTTTTCTTTGTTTAGGAAATTAGGAATTAATGGCAGGATTAGGTAAAACGATTTATAGCAAAACCAAATATGAGTTATGAGAAAAATTCCTTTTAATAAACCCTGGCTTTTTAGTTTAATTACAAAATTATAAGGTACCCGCTTATCTATCAATGATGTAATACCCCTCATAATAATTACCTGGCCATTGCCTGCTAAACGTTAGGATGGATGAAAATCTTTTTAATTTCCCTGGTAAATATTATTGGTTAAGCGAAAAAAAGCAAACACACAAATGAAACTTAAATTAATCGTATCCATTTTTTGCTGCCTTTTTGCCAAAGGTGTATTGGCGCAGCAGAAAGATTGGGTTCAATACGTTAACACGTTGCAGGGCACCAATTCTAAACACGAACTCACGCGGGGCAACACTTATCCAACAACCGCATTGCCATTTGGCATGCATACCTGGACCCCTCAAACCGGCAGAAATGGCGATGGCTGGAAATATCAATACTTTAAAGATAAAATAAGGGGCTTTCAGCAAGCGCATCAATGTAGTTCGTGGACGAGAGATTATGCTGTATTTTCTTTAATGCCCATGGTTGATGAGTTGGAGGTAAACGAAGATAAGCGTGAAACTAAATTTAGTCACCAGGATGAGATTGCCAAACCAAACTATTACAAAGTTAAATTCGAAAACGATATTACTACCGAAATTTCACCATCAGAACGTGGTGCACACCTTAGGTTCAGCTATCCAAAGGGCAAAAGAAGCTTTTTAATTTTAGATGGCTACACCAGACTCAGCGGCATTCAGATTTATCCAAAAGAAAACAAAATAACAGGTTGGGTAAATAATGGCGAAGGCTTTAAAAAGGGCTGGAAGAGTTATTTTGTCGTTCAATTTGATCAACCGGTTAAAGCTTTTGGTACCTGGGAAAACAAAGGGAATACCATTTCGAAAGATTCTGTTTATGCAGAGGGTTTAGGTAAAGGTGCATTTGTACAGTTCGAACCAGGTACAAAGGTACAGGTAAAAACAGCATCGTCTTATATCAGTTTACAACAGGCCGAACTTAATTTAAAACGGGAATTGGGCAGTGATAAAGCGTTGGAAGATACCAGGGCCAAGGCTGCTGCGGTATGGAATAAATCGCTTGGTAAGATAGAAGTAGAAGGTGGATCCAGAGCAGATATGGAGACTTTTTATTCTTGCTTTTTTAGGGCAAGTTTATTCTCCAGAAAGTTTTACGAAATTAACGAAGCGGGAAAGCCCTGTTATTTTAGTCCGTATGATGGTAAGGTGCACGAGGGCTATATGTTTACCGATACCGGTTTTTGGGATACTTTCCGGGCACAGTTTCCGCTAAATACACTGGTACAGCCAGAAATGCACGGACGTTATATGCAGGCCATGCTCGATGCCTATACGCAATGCGGATGGTTACCCTCCTGGTCTTTCCCAAGTGAGGCCGGAAGTATGATTGGTAACCATGCCATATCTTTGTTTGCAGATGCCTGGGCAAAAGGCATCAGAACATTCGATCCGGAGAAGGCTTTAGCTGCTTATTACCATGAAGCGATGAATAAGGGGCCGTGGGGGCCTGCAAACGGTAGGGATGGTGTAACGGCGTATAACCAATTGGGTTATGTTCCTTATCCAAAATATAGAGAAGCTACCGCAAAAACATTGGAATATGCCTACGATGATTACTGCGCTTACGCCTTAGCCAAAATGATTGGCGATAAACATTACATGAAGGTTTTTGAGAAACCGATGTTCAATTACAGAAATGTTTATGATCCAGCTACACGTTTTATGCGTGGAAAAAATGCAGCCGGCGAATGGTCGCCAAATTTTGATCCAACTGAATGGGGAGGCCCGTTTACCGAAGGAAATGCCTGGCATTGGCAATGGTCGGTTTTTCACGATACCAAAGGTTTAATTAACCTGATGGGCGGAAACAAAAATTTTGTTTCCAAGCTGGATTCTGTTTTTAGCGAACCCAATAAAGTTAATGTGGGCTCTTACGGGGGGATGATTCATGAAATGACCGAAATGGTAATGGCCAATATGGGCCAGTATGCGCACGGTAACCAGCCCATACAGCATATGGTTTATTTATACAACTATGCCAGCCAGCCGTGGAAAGCACAATTTCATGCCCGTGAGGTAATGCATAAACTGTATGATGCAACAGAAAACGGTTATCCGGGAGATGAAGACCAGGGGCAAACCTCTTCGTGGTATGTGTTAAGCGCTTTAGGGTTTTATAGTGTAACCCCAGGATCTGGTGAGTATGTTTTAGGAAGTCCGGTATTCAAAAAAACGACCATCAACTTAGAAAATGGTAAAAAATTCATCATCGAAGCGCCGGCAAATGATGTTCGGCATGTTTACATAAAATCGGCAAGCTTAAATGGTAAAAATTATACCAAAAATTATTTAAATCATAGCGATTTGTTAAAAGGCGGTGTGTTAAAACTGGAGATGAGTGTTAAATATTCGTTAAATAGAGGAATATTGGAAGAAGATAAGCCATTTTCAATCAGTAAATAGCTATTGAATGACTACTTTTGGCGAATTATTCAAATTAATAAAGAATAGAACAGAAATATATATAGAATGGAAAAGCCTGTTGCATTAGGTGTAGATATTGGCGGCTCGCATATTACGGCCGCATTGGTAGATTTGGAAACAAGAACTTTATTGAAGAATTCTATCAAACGTAGCCCTGTGAATTCACAGGAGAATAAGGAAGTGATTTTATCGGCTTGGTGCGATATTATCAATAATGCTTTCCAGGACATCAAAAACGGGAATAGAAATGTGGGCATAGCCATGCCCGGGCCCTTTAATTATAAAGAAGGAATTTCGTTGATTAAAGATCAGGAAAAGTTTAAATCGCTTTACCAGGTTAATGTAAAAGAAGAGCTTGCCAAACGGTTGGATATTGCGATAGACAACATTCACTTTATAAACGATGCAGCTGGCTTTTTACAGGGAGAAGTTTTTGCAGGGGCAGCCAAAGGAAATGTAAACGTATTAGGTTTAACGTTGGGAACCGGACTTGGATCTTCACTTTGTTTAAATGATAAAGCTTATGATGCAGACTTGTGGAACTCTCCTTTTTTAGATGGAATTGCCGAAGATTATTTATCTACGCGTTGGTTCGTAAAACGTTTTAAGCAACTGAGCGGTGAAGAGGTAGAAGGCGTTAAAGAATTGGTAGCGATTGTAGAAAGCAATCATTTTGCAACCATGGTTTTTATGGAATTTGGCTACAACCTGGCACAGTTCCTGATCCCTGTGATTAAGAAATATAAAATAAATACCGTAATTGTTGGAGGGAATATTGCACAGTCATTTAACGCATTCGCTCCAGAATTGACTGCAACACTAAAAGGAAACGGAATAGATGCTGAGATTAAAATTTCAGAATTAAAAGAGCATGCGGCATTAATCGGCGCTGCAAGTTGCTGCGATTTGAGCCTTACTTAAGGTCCGTTTCGTTTTATTTCCCGATCAATTGTATCTGAATGGCTGGTGTTCTATCAACATGAGAAACCACCATGGTGATAAATCTTATCCCACTAAATGAAGCAATCTGAGCACAACCGCTATTGGCGGGCACTCCAAGATTGCTTCATACCATTTAAAATCAAATCTATTGTTTTACTCGCCCGATAAGAATGTAATATTTTTATTTCCAATCGCTGCAGTATTGCTTTGCCGTACACTTAACCCATTATAATAACAAAATACCTGAATTAAATTTTTGCTTATGTAGTAATATGCTTATTATTGTTACTTAAACGTTTTAGTATCGTGTTAAAGTGTTATTTGCCTGTCTATTGAAATTTTAATTTAGCTTTTTGCCTTATTGGTTGAAAAGAATACGCCCATTTGTTTTTAAAAAAAGATAGCATATAAAATTTTGCTGATATAGTAAAACGTTTTACATATATTATATTTATTTTGCAGAACCAAACATGCTAACCAAAGCCATAACCCCTGAATAATGAAAAGAATATTCGCCATTTCGATTTTTGCAGTACTCCTCTCCATGCTGTCTATGCCGCTAAGGGCTCAGGAAATCATCAAAAAGAGCGGTTATACCTTATCGTTCGAAAGCAATTTTAAGGAATTAGATCCCCAATTGAAGAAACGTTTGATCAAAACCTTTTTTGAAGTTTATCCAAAACTGGCCAAAGAATATAATCCTTCTACGATCAAAGAAGTAAAGTTTTTTATAGATACGGCCTACAAAGGAGTGGCGGCAACTGCCGATGGAAAAGTAACCTTTAGTTCGATGTGGATGGTGAAACATCCAGAAGATATTGATGTAGTAACCCATGAGGTCATGCACATTGTGCAGGATTATGGTCGTAGCGTTGGCCCGGGCTGGTTAACAGAAGGCATTGCCGATTACGCCCGTTATAAATTTGGTGTAGATAATGAAGGCGCTAAATGGTCGCTGCCTGCTTTAAAGCCAGAACATAGTTATAAAAACAGTTACCGCATTACCGCTGGTTTTTTCGCCTGGATGGAGAAAAGTGTAAAACCTGGCATTATTAAAACCGTTGATGCTTCTTTAAGAGATCATACCTATACCAAAGATATCTGGGTAAAATTAACAGGTAAAGATTTAGATGCACTTTGGGCAGATTATGTTAAAAATTCTAAAGTTTAAATAATAAATACAAGCATATAAAACACAAACACAACAAATGAAAAGATTATTTATCGCCTTATTGAGTGTTGCGGCATCAACCAGTTTCGCGCAAACAATAGGCAAAATTACTGATCCGGTAGATTGGATAAACCCGCTAATGGGAACGGCCTCTAAGCCATCCTTATCTAACGGAAATACTTACCCGGCAATTGGTTTGCCTTGGGGAATGAACATGTGGACACCACAAACCGGTAAAAATGGCGATGGGTGGGCTTATGTTTACGATGCCGACAAAATCCGCGGTTTTAAACAAACACACCAGCCTTCACCCTGGATGAACGATTATGGTGCTTTTTCTATCATGCCGGTTACTGGTAAATTAAAATTCACAGATGATGACCGCGCAAGCTGGTTCAGCCATAAAGCAGAGGTAGCCAAGCCTTATTATTACAGTGTTTATTTGGCCGATGCTGATGTAACTACCGAAATCACGCCTACAGAACGTGCTGCCCAGTTTAGGTTTACTTTCCCTAAAACAGATAGTGCCTATGTAGTGGTAGACGCCCAGAACAAAGGCTCTTATATTAAAATCATTCCGGCTGAAAGAAAAATTATTGGTTATACCACTAAATATGCCCGCGGGCCGCTGCCTAAAAATTTCAAAAACTACTTCGTAATCTATTTCAATAAAGATTTCAAACTGGCTAAAACCTGGGATGATAAAAAACTTAACGAAAAAGATTTAGAATTAACGGTTGACCATGCCGGTGCCGTTATTGGTTTTGCTACGCAAAAAGGTGAGCAGGTAACTGCAAAAGTGGCTTCTTCATTCATCAGCTTTGAGCAGGCCGATTTAAACCTGAAAAGAGAATTGGCTAACGATGGTTTTGATGCTACAAAAGCAAAAGGTAGAGCTACCTGGAACAAAACCTTAAGTAAGATTGCAGTTGAAGGTGGGACGATTGATCAAACCCGGACATTTTATTCTGCCATGTACCGCACCTTATTCTTCCCGAATAAATTATATGAAATTGATGCACAAAATCAGATCGTGCACTGGAGTCCTTACAACGGACAGGTTTTGCCAGGTTATATGTTCGCTGGTACTGGTTTTTGGGATACCTTTAGGGCATTATATCCTTTCTTAAACCTGGTTTATCCTTCTATTAATAAAGAGATGCAACAAGGTCTAATCAACGATTATAAAGAAGGTGGTTGGTTGCCAGAGTGGAGCAGTCCGGGTTATGCCAACATTATGGTGGGTAATAACTCAGCTTCTGTAGTGTCTGATGCATACATTAAAGGCATGCGCGGTTACGATATCGAAACCTTGTGGCAGGCGGTAAAACATGGTGCCAATAATGAAGGCCCGATGGAAGCTGTTGGCCGCGATGGGGTTAAATATTACAATGAATTGGGTTATGTACCTTTTGATGTGAAAAAGAATGAAAATGCAGCTAAAACATTAGAGTATGCCTATGATGATTTTACCATTTACCAATTGGGAAGAGCTTTAGGTAAACCCGCTTCAGAAATCGATATCTATAAGAAAAGAGCTATGAACTACAAAAATCTTTTCGATCCGGCTTCAGGCTTAATGCGTGGTAAGAACCAGGACGGAACTTTCCAAAGTCCGTTTAGTCCGTTTAAATGGGGCGGTGCATTTACTGAAGGTAACAGCTGGCATTATACCTGGTCGGTTTTTCAGGATATTGATGGCTTAGCCAAGCTAATGGGTGGTCACCATAAATTTGTAACCAAGTTAGATTCGGTCTTTTCTATGCCTCCGGTATTTGATGAGAGTGCTTACCGTGGGGTAATTCACGAAATCCGAGAAATGCAGATTGCAAACATGGGCCAATATGCACATGGTAACCAACCTATCCAGCACATGATTTACCTGTATAACTACGGCGGTGCGCCTTATAAAACACAATATTGGGTACGCGAAACCATGAACAGAATGTATAAAGCTACGCCAGATGGTTATTGTGGTGATGAAGATAACGGGCAAACTTCTGCCTGGTACGTTTTTTCTGCAATGGGTTTCTACCCGGTAACCCCAGCTGTTGACCAATATGTTTTGGGTGCGCCTTTGTTTAAAAAGGTAACCATCACTTTGGAAAATGGCAAAACGGTAGTGATTAATGCACCAGCCAATAGCGATAACAACCGTTATGTTCAGTCGTTACAAATGAATGGTAAGCCATATTCTAAAAACTGGATCAGCCACAGTGGTATGCAGAAAGGTGCGGTATTAAACTTCAACATGACGGCAACGCCGAACAAAACCAGAGGGTCGAATCCAGCTGACTTTCCTTATTCATTATCAACAGAAAAATAGATAAAAATGATCCATCGGGTAAAGCAATTATCCGATGGATTTTAAACCAAATTTAGCTTTAAGCTAGAACTAATAATCAAATATATGAACATCTCAAAGATGGGTTTTACAGCCATTTTCTGGCTTTGCGGAACCTTGTTGGCATTTGGCCAGCGTATTGATCTCAAAGATCTTTCAGCCTTTAAAAATCCTTCCAATTCGTGGTCGCTGGCACAAAACGTAGTGGCCGACCTTAACGCCGAAAATGTTTTAAAAACAACCAAAGGTGAAGGCATTTTAGTTAACCAATCTACAGCAAAAAAAGCAGGGTCCGATTTATACACCATCAATGAATATGGTGATGTAGCAATAGAACTGGATTATTTAACTGCAAAAGGAACAAATTCAGGGATTTATCTTCAAGGTAATTATGAAATCCAGATTGACGATGCATGGGGAATTAAAAACCCAAGTTCTTCAAATAATGGTGGGATCTATCAGCGCTGGGATGATAGCAAACCAGAAGCCGAGAAAGGATTTGGTGGTGTTGCGCCCCGCCAGAATGCAAGCAAGGCACCAGGTTTATGGCAACATATTAAAATTATTTTCCAGGCGCCTAAATTCGATGCTTCAGGAAAAAAAACACAAAATGCTAAAATTGTCAGTGCAGAGCTAAACGGCGTGCTGATTCACGAAAATGTTGAATTATTTGGCGCGACAAGAGGTGCAGCGGGTGCTGAAAAAGCAAAAGGACCTTTACGTTTGCAAGGCGATCATGGATCTGTAGCGTTCAGAAATATTCAGATCACTGAACTATCAGAAATTCCAGCAACAAACCAAAACGGTGGTGCAGATCCGATATATATTGAAGCAGCAAGCAACAATATGATCAGAAGTTTTGTAGACGTAGCACCAAGAGTACGTTCCGTACATGCTATTTCGGTAGGCGGACCTGAAAAAGTTGCCTACAGCTACGATTTGGATAACGGTACCTTATTACAGGGATGGCATGGCGATTTTATTGATGCTACGCCCATGTGGGATGGCCGTGGAAACGGAACCTCACGCGCTTTGGGCAGTGTTACCCGTTTTACCAAAAAGCCTTTTCTGGCGATTTCAAAGTTGGCAAATGACCAGGCCAAGTGGGTTACCGATACGGCTGGTACAGGTTTCAGAACAAAGGGGTACGTAATGGATAAACAAGACCGTCCGGAGTTTAAATACATCATTAACGGCACAAATGTTACCGATGCGGTTAAAGTGATGGAAAACGGACAAGGTTTAAGCAGGGAAATTACTGTGGATAAAGCTTCGAAAGACCTGTACTTCCTTTTAGCTACTGCTTCAAACATTGAAGAGGCGGGTAAGGGCTTGTATTTAATTGACGATAAAGCATATTATATACAGCTTGGCGAAGGTTCTGGAAAGCCAGTAATTAGAAATATTGATGGCAAATGGGAAATCATTGCAGCCATTGGAAGTAAGTTGAATTATACCATTTTGTTTTAGTCGTGATCATCATGAGAAATACATTTAAAAAATTAGCATTACTGGCGTTAAGTTTTAGTCTTACCACCGTTTTTGCACAAGAAACACCGAAAGAAGAAGATTTTTTCAAAATAAATAAAGTACGCGTGCCCGAAGGCCCGATTTTAGAAGTTGGTGGTCTGGTTACCCTGCCAAATGGCGATTTAGGCGTTTCAACCCGTAGGGGAGAGGTTTATATCGTAGAAAATCCTACCAGTGCAAAACCTTACTGGCGCAGATTTGCCTATGGTTTGCACGAAATTTTGGGTATTGCGTATAAAAATGGTGCAATATATGTGGCGCAGCGTGGCGAATTAACCAAATTGGTAGATAAAGACCAGGATGGCAAAGCCGATGTTTACGAAACTGTTTATGCCTGGCCTTTAAGCGGTCACTACCACGAATATAGTTTTGGTCCGAAATTAATGCCTGACGGAAGCTTTATGGTAACCGCAAATGTGGCCTTTGGCGACGAAGAATGGTGGCGTGCCGAAAGCCGTGTACCCATGCGTGGTTGGGCGATGAATATAACCGAAGATGGCAAAATGAGCCCATATGCTGCGGGTTTTCGTTCGCCAGCCGGGATTGGAAGTATCGATGGCCAGTTTTATTATACCGAAAACCAGGGCGACTGGGTTGGGTCAGGTGGTTTATGGAAGGTAAATAAAGGTGATTTTATGGGGCACCCGGCCAGTTTAAGGTGGACTAACCTGCCTAACTCTCCGGTTAAACTGCAGTCAGATTTCTTTTACTCACAAATAGATGAGCGTAGAACCAAAAATGAACAGGGAAGATACATTAAACCAGAGAATAGGGTAAACGAAACATTTAAAACCTTATTCGAAATGAAAAAAGTGTTTCCTGAATTGCGTTTGCCATCCGTTTGGTTGCCTTATGGTATTTTGGGTATTTCTTCTGCAGAGCCTGTTAAAATTCCGGCCAATACCTTCGGGCCATTTGCCGGACAGATTTTGGTTGGCGATCAGGGGATGAGTATTATTTCGAGAATTTTTATGGAGACTGTAAAAGGTGAAGAACAAGGTGCCGCCTTCCTTTTCCGTAAGGGTTTCCGTTCTGGGGTATTGAGATTGGAGTGGGGAACTGACGGCTCCTTATTTGTTGGTGAAACCAACCGTGGTTGGGGATCGGCCGGTGACGCTAACGAAGGTTTAGAAAGACTGGTTTATAACAATAAAACCCCTTTCGAAATGAAAGCCGTTAGGGCAATGCCAGATGGTTTTGAAGTGGAATTTACGATGCCTGTTGATCGTAAATCGGCTGAAGATCTGGCTTCATACGATGCAGAAAGTTTTATTTACAAATACCACCCGGTGTATGGTTCGCCTCCTGTAAACACAGAAAAGTTAAAAATTTCAGGGGTTAAAGTTTCTGCAGATGGTTTAAAAGCCAGGATTGTGGTTAAAAACCTTCGCCAATATTATATCCATACTTTAACATTAGATGGTTTAAGATCCCAAGATGGCTTTTATTCTCTAGTTCATCCGGTGGCTTATTACACCTTGAATCAAATTCCTGATGGAAATAAACTTTCTGCCAGCGAACTGAGTACCAAAAACTCAGCAATGCCTGTAAATACGCCTGCCAGGAAAACTGCCGTACCAAAGGCAACAACAGGAAAAGCACCAGAAGCGAAAGGAACTGCAACACCAGCTAAGCCCGTGGCTAGTGCGAAAGCACCTACTTTTAAAGAGGTTGAAGGTTTGCTAACTAAAAATACTTGTCTGGCTTGCCATAACCAAACCAAAAGACAGATTGGCCCGCCATTCGCAGAAATTGCAAAACGTAAATATTCACCTGAGAAAATATTTCAGTTGATCCACAATCCGCAACCACAAAACTGGCCGGGTTATTCAACAGAAATGCCACCAATGCCGCAAGTAACCAAAGCAGAAGCTTTAAAAATTGCAGCCTGGATAAACTCTTTAAATAAATAAGTTGATTGTTAGGGAACGGTTGGTAGAAATGCCAGCCGTTTTTTGTTTTATAAGAAAATGAGGTGTGTTGGTGTGGGAGGAGATGAGGAGAAATTTTTAATTGAAGCGTCACCCTGACCTGTAGCGAAGCGGAAAGCTACGATTAAATTTATTTCAGGGTCTATTAAATGAAAAGATCCTTCGACTACGCTATCAATGACAGATTAAAAAAAACGCCGTCATTTCGACTGAAGCGTAGCGAAATGGAGAAATCTTTGAACTATGTAAAAAGATTTCTCCCCGCCAGTACGGGCAGGCACTGCGATCGAAATGACGATACTTCAAGACCATTCACTTTCTTTATCCATCTGTCCATTTATATTGATTTTTATAAAATAAATTATCCCTTAGGATTGACAGTGTGGTTATAACGCCTAAAAAAGAAATGGGGATTCCACTATTGCAGAATCCCCATCATCTAAATTAACGCTCTCATATACATAAACGCTGTAAAAACGATTTATTGTGTTTGGAGCAATTTTTTTTCGATTTAATTGTGCGCTAGGTTGTTGCTCGTTGTCGTCATTTCGACTGAAGCGCAGCGAAATGGAGAAATCTTTGAACTATGTAAAAAGATTTGTCCCCGCCAGTACGGGCAGGCACTGCGATCGAAATGACGATACTTCAAGACCATTCACTTTCTTTATCCATCTGTCCATTTATATTGATTTTTATAAAATAAATTATCCCTCAGGATTGACAGTGTGGTTATAACGCCTAAAAAAGAAATGGGGATTCCACTATTGCAGAATCCCCATCATCTAAATTAACGCTCTCATATACATAAACGCTATAAAAACGATTTATTGCATCAGCTGTAAAATTTTTTTCATTTTTGGATGTTTATCAATTAAACCTATTTTTACTTTATGGCTACTACAGATAAAACTCAACAAGATGCAGAGAAATTAGCAGCTGCCCAGGCTGCGGTAAAATTTGTGAAAGATGGCGATGTAGTTGGCTTAGGCACGGGTTCTACCACAACCTTTGCTATTATTGAATTGGGGAAACTTGTCAAAACCGGACTTCAAATCAAAGCAGCTGCAAGTTCTATTCGAACAGAAGAACTTGCGAAATCGTTAGGCATTGAAATTCTCGACCTTGGACGCCTAAGCCAAATTGATATCAGTATTGATGGTGCTGATGAATTTACAGCATCGCTTGATCTGATTAAAGGCGGGGGCGGAGCACTTTTTAGAGAGAAAATAATTGCTTCATTGAGTAAAAATGCAATCATCATTACCGATGCTTCAAAAAAAGTTAAAGAATTAGGCGCTTTTACAGTCCCTGTTGAGGTAGTTCCGTTAGCTTATCAATATGTATTTGATCAAATTACCAAACTTAGCGGAAAGGGTATATTAAGAACTGTAGAAAGCCAAACATTTATTACCGACAATGGAAACGTGATTATAGATGCTGATTTTGGACTTATTGATGATCCCGCTAAATTAGCTTCTGATCTAAATCAGATTAACGGATTACTGGCGCATGGCTTATTCGTTAATATGACTTCAAAAGTAATCATGAGTGATGGGGCAGATATTATAATTTTTGAATAACATTAGTTAAGCTGTTCATTAGTCATTGGTTTATTGGAAATTTTTTCATTCATACATTTTTTAAATTGACCTATCTACTTCGGACTCCCGACTGCCGGCTTCAGACTTATCAAAAATTTCACCGATAAAAATTCCCTTCTTGCAAATTTCCCAAAAATTTTTACCGACAGTTTTATTTCACTCACCGATAAAACATCATAACTAAGGGAAAAACCATTCTCCAGCATTGGTATTCGTGATACATTTGATTCATAAAACAAACGGTCATGGAAAATTTAATCAAAAAAAATCACGCAGATAAACAAGTTGGTCTAGGCATTTTAATCATTGCCATCGGTTCGGTATTCTTATTAAGAAACTCAGGAATAGATGTTCCATATTGGATCTTGAGATGGCACACCATTATGTTAGGTATTGGTTTGTGGATGGGTTACCGTAAAGACTTTAAAGGAAGCGGTTGGTTAGCATTGACTATTATTGGAGGCTTATTTACTTTTAAAGCGATAAACCTATTTGATTTTGATCTGTTTAGGATTAGCATTCCAATGGTATTGATCAGCTTAGGCTTATATATAATCTTAAAGCCTAAAAAAGTTCAAAACTTCGATCAGTATTTTGAGAAGAAACCAGTTGATTTTACCGATAAAGAAAGCTAAAATTCTTAACTCCATCATATATCTTAAAAAGGGACATTTTTGAACAATGTCCCTTTTTTGTGCTTAGTAAGCAGCGCACGAGGAGCTTGAGGATCTGATCGCCATTGGCGCTGCTCCGTGCATCTAGCCCTCTGCTTAAAAAAGAAACGGGGATTCCACCCTCAGGCAGTATCCCCGTCATCTAAATTAACGCTCTCACATACATAAACGCTGTAAATAGAATATATTGTGTGCAGCCTTATTTTTTTTTGTTTTTTTAAAAAATGTGGTTAAACCTGTAAAACAGGAATAGCTTTATGGTATTTATTCCGATACTCAATAGGTGTTAAACCTGTTATTGTTTTAAAATATCCCTAAACGATTTGGTGTCGGTATACAAAAGCAGATGAATATGAAACAGTAACAATTTGGTATTGGATTGCAACCGTTATTTTCGCTTAAATAATGATTATGGATGGTTTTGGTGGAATAACACAACAGGAGGTTGGTAAGGGGGTATTAACATCTGGGGTATCCGATGTACTGCTGATCATGGTGGGAATTGCAAAGCTGCTAGGGGCAGTTGACATTCTTCAAAATAAATTTAAGACGGTTAAGGAATGGGCTTATGCAGGCTTTGCCATTAATTTTATTGGTGCATTTGCCTCCAGGGTATTTATTGGTGATGGCATTTCGCTTTTAATTCCTCCTGTTATTGCGTTATCATGATGTTTATCCCGTGTATTTTATGGAAGAAACTGATGTCAAATGTTAAAATTAGTTAAAACCAAACGGCTTGTTTAGTTAAAGGCTTTTCAGAACCAAATATTGTTAACTTTGGGTATTGTAAACAACCAAACACAATACATGAAACGATCATGATTTTTAAATTCTGACAAGGATAATCATGATGCCTCATTACCATTAAACAAAATATACGAATGAAAAAGAGCCTTTTATTCATAATTGCTTTATTATTTACAACCACTGCATTTTCTCAGAATGTGATCCAGCTGTTCAACGGCGCAAACGACTTTTTTAAACTGCTACAGGAAGAAAAATTTAAAGATGCACATGCTTTCTTTGACGATACTTTAAAAACGAAATTAACAGAAGAAAATTTACAGAAACTTTGGGGTGACATTGGAACCAAATATGGAAAGGCAGAATCATTGGATGCCATTCAAAGTAAAGCGCAGGGCGATTTTTTTGCTGTAACGGTTGAAGGTAAGTTTGCCAACGGTGATCAGAACTTTATTTTAGGTTTTAATAAACAACAGAAAATTGTCGGAATATTTCTGGCACCCTCCAGAAAAACTTCCTCTTATCTAAAACCGACCTATGTAGATACCAGTTTATACCAAGAAAAATCAGTATATATTGGTCCGGCAGGAAAACAATTAGCGGCTATTATTACCACGCCAAAAAATGTTAAAAACTTTCCTATTGTGGTTTTTGTGCATGGCTCCGGACCTGCCGATATGGATGAAACCATTGGTGCGAATAAGCCTTTTAAAGATATTGCCGGCGGCTTAGCTTCTAAGGGAATTGCCTCCGTTCGATACGTAAAAAGAACTTTAATCTATCCTAACGAATTTAACAAAGCTTTCACCGTAAAAGAAGAGGTGCTGGATGATGCAGCTGCAGCTATAACGCTTGCAAAAACAGTCGCTGGAGCCAATCCAAAAGCTGTTTATGTATTCGGTCATAGTTTAGGTGGAATGTTAGCTCCTAGAATAGCAACCATAACACCAGATTTGGCAGGGATTATTTTGGCGGCAACACCTGCAAGAAAATTAACCGATATTATTGTTGATCAGAATAAATATATGTTCGATCAGGCTAATGACACAACCGCTGCTTTTAAGAAACAATTGGCAGATGCTGCTGTGGAAATTGATAAAAGCAGAATTTCGCAGTTGGGAACTACGATAAAGCCGGATTCTATCATTTTAGGATTGCCGGCAAAATACTGGGCAGATTTAAATAGCTACAATCAGGTTACTGTAGCTAAAAGCCTTTCGAAACCTAAAATTTATATACTGCAGGGGGGTAATGATTTTCAGGTAGGTAAAGTAGATTTTGATTTATGGAATGATGCTTTAGGTAAAAAGAAAAATGTGCTACTTAAATTTTATCCGGATTTAAACCACCTGTTAAGTTCCCAAACTGAAAAGGGTACTATGGCTCAGTATCAGGCAGCGGTAAGCGTATCCGAAACATTGGTGAACGATCTTGCATCATGGATTAAGTCCAAATAATATAATTATCGCACGAAGTAAGGCTCCTGTCAAAACCAGGAGCTTTTTTTGTGCGTCCAGTTTTCTTAATATTCTTCTTTGTTAAGAATTCACAAACAATTCAAAAAACAAGCGGTTTAAATTTAGAGTATCTCATCTAAAAATAGTTATGGAAAAGCGGAAAATCACTTTAAAAGGAATATGGGGCGTTTTGAAAGCGTCGTTTACAGGATTTAATAATCATAAGGTAACGAAACTTAGTGGCTCGTTAGCCTATTATACCGTGTTTTCAATGGCGCCATTACTGGTGGTAATTATTTCTTTGTGTGGCATATTTTTAGGAAGAGAAATAGCAGAAGGACAGGTTTATGCTCAACTCGAAGGGTTTTTAGGTAGGGAATCGGCTGGTTCCTTACAACAGTTGATCAAAAATGCTTATTTGGATGGAAAAAGCACTATTGCTTTAATTATTGGTATCATTACCCTGCTAATCGGTTCAACTACTGTTTTTGGCGATATTCAGGATTCTATCAATACCATTTGGGGATTAAAACCCAAACCTAAAAGAGGCTGGGTGAAAATGTTGCAGAACCGTTTTTTGTCTTTTTCGGTGATTATTAGCCTGGGGTTCGTACTATTAGTTTCACTAGCTGTTACTTCGGTATTAGATGCTTTTAGCGGTCGTTTACAGGCCAGATTTGCAGAAGTATCTGTTATTGTATTTTACATCGTCAACCAGATTGTAACCCTGGCGGTTATTTCATTGATATTTGGTGTAATATTTAAGGTATTGCCAGATGCGATTATCAAATGGCGTGATGTAATTGCGGGAGCAATAGTTACTGCTATATTGTTTATGATCGGTAAATTTGCCATTTCAATTTATATTGGGCAAAGCAATGTTGGGGGAACTTATGGTGCAACAGGCTCATTAGTGGTTGTGCTGTTATGGACTTACTATTCTTCAATCATTTTATATTTTGGTGCAGAATTTACCAAGGCTTATGCAGTTGCTTTCGGATCAGAGATTTATCCTTCACATTATGCCGTTACTACAAAAGAAATTGAAGTAGAATCCGATGGTAAATCTATTCAGGATAATCACCCAGAAATTAAAGAAGAAGTGGAGAAAGCATAAATTTATTCTCCCCAGGCAGTAATAATCAACCTTCTTTGTCCGCCATGATTGCGATGTTCACAAAGGTAAATACCTTGCCAGGTACCAAGTGCCAACCTGCCATTTCTGATCGGGATAGTTACGGAGCTACCCAAAAGTGCAGATTTTAAATGTGCAGGCATATCGTCAGATCCTTCATAGTCGTGCTCATAATTGGGGTCGTTTTCCTTAACCGTTTTATTAAAAAACATCTCAAAATCTATACGTACAGTTGGATCGGCATTTTCGTTAATCGTAAGGGAAGCAGAAGTATGTTGTATAAAAACCTGGCAAATTCCAATATTAATCTCATTAATTTGTGCCAGTGCATCTTCAACCTCATTGGTAATGATATGGAAACCTCTTCTACGTTCTCTAAGGGCTAAGGCTTGTTGAAATATTTTCATTTGAATTAATTCTCGATGATTTTGATGAAATCCTTTTCGCTAGGTAAAACAGTTAAATACTTACTTGCAAAAATTTGTTCATTGTTTTCAGGAAGTGTATATCTTACCACAGATTCACTTTTATCCTGGCAAAGGATAATACCGATGGTTTTGTTTTCATCCTCAAGTTTTACTTCTCTGTCAAAATAGTTTACATACATCTGCATCTGGCCAATATCCTGATGTTTGAGTTCTCCGATTTTTAAATCAATAAGTACAAAACATTTTAAAATACGGTTGTAGAAAACTAAGTCTATTTTGAAATGCCTTTCTTCAAAAGTTATTCTTTTTTGACGGGCTACAAAGGTGAACCCATTACCTAATTCCAATAAAAAATGTTCCAGTTTATCAATTAATTTTTGCTCTAACTCACTTTCTGAATAAAAATTTTGTTCAGGCAAGCCTAAAAATTCTAGTACATAAGGGTCTTTTATTAAGTCCTTGCTTTTTTCAATAATCTGCCCTTTTTGACCAAGAGATAATACTTCTTCTTTATTTTTACTTAACGCCAGGCGCGTATATAATGCTGAATCGAATTGACGTTGTAGCTCCCTCAGACTCCAGTTATTTTTTATTGCTTCTATTTCATAAAAATTACGTTCGTTTACATCGGTTATTCTCATTAACTTAAGGTAGTGAGACCATGTAAGTTTGAATTGCGCAGGCATTGTCTGCTGAATTGAATCTGAAGTTTTAGGAGATGTTTCTAGAATTTCATTATTTTCGAATTCGTCAGACACTGTCTGACGAATTGAATAGGTAAGGTAAAAATACCTCATTTGTTTTAAATTTGTTTCAGAAAAACCTTTGCCAAACTCTGAAACTAGCCTTTCTGAAAGCTCTCTCAAAATTTGTTTGCCATATTCAGCTTTTTCTTTGCCGTCCTGTTCCTCTTCAACAATCATCTTGCCGATTTCGAAGTAGGTCATAGCCATTGTATTATTAATGGTTTGTACTACATTTTGCCTCGCTCGGTTAAGCAGTTCAATTACTTTAGTATATAAATTTTGCTTTTCAACTTGCATTTTTACATCAATAGAATGTATAAATTAGCATTTTATCAAATGAATTAGTTTTTAAGATTACTTCAAAAACTCCACATTCCAGATTTTCTCTGCTTTTCTGCCAATCAGCCAAAACGAGGCTGCAAGTACAGAAAAGAATAGGGCTTTATGCCAACTGTCCCAAAAATATTCAAAATATCGTGTATAGAGATTGATAAATAGAAAAGTGATTCCAAATTCGCGGGCAATATCATCATGGTATTTTAAGCCAAATAGCGTACTGGCTACACAAATGGCTGCAGAAATTAATGCCCAGTAAAACAAACTTAATTGCCTAACCTGATACCATTCTTCAAGACTCGCAAAATTGCCAAACACCGATAAGGCCCAAAGTGATATAAACAAATAAACCATCCCAGCTATATAGGTAACCTGAAAGAAATTTTTTGTTTTGGGGAAAGCCTTCATCATGAACGATGCTGCGGTTAATAAAGCGCCGAAAACGACAAAACGCAAGGGATAGTTCATCCCAAAGAAATAGTAATTCCAACGGCTTAAATAACCTGTTTCTGTGCCAAACCAAGCGCCTAAGGAGATTAGGGCAAAAATCCAGATTAAACGCGAATTGAAAATATAACCTAAAGTCCCATAAATAAAAACAGATATTAAAATCAGGATAGAGAAATTGCCTGAACCATTATCTAAGGCCTTTCCAAAATAAGCGACGGCATTTGCCGTGAGTAAAATGGCTGAAAATACAATAGCCTCATTGCTAAACTTTAGATGCGCCAGTTTCTTTTTGCGCCGAAAACCTAAAATGTAAAGCCATCCCGCCAACGCGCCTGAAACAATGGCAATAACAATATTTGGCGTATTGTAAACCCGTTTCAAATAGTTTAAAATGGAATTATCAATGAGGAGCGATCCCAGTGCAATAAACCCACAAGCCAAAGCTACCCAAAAAGCATACTGTGCCAGGCGTAACCAATCGAAGTTCTTGGCTTCATAACTTTTACGGAGTTTATTGCCTGTTTCATTATCAATTAAGCCATCGCTTTGCCATTGCTCAATCATATCATCAAGAAACTCACTCTTTTCTCTGTCAACTTTCATAGGTTAGGTTATACACGAAGATATGCTTTTTGGTCGGAAGTCCGAGGTCCGTTGACAAGATTCAAAAAATAGATAACTTAACCTCCGACTTCGGACTAATGACTCCTGACTAATCTATATAACCTCTTTAATTTTCTTATTGTTCCCTACAATCCAGATTACATCACCCTTATCGAATACAAAATCTGACGATGGGTTTAAGATGCGGTTGGCCCCTCTTTCAATACCCACAATTAAAGCCTGTGCTTTTTCGCGGATACCGGCATTTCTGATACTCAAGCCATAAACAGGCGATTCGGCATGAACAACTACTTTTTGCAGCGTCATTTCCTTATTCGGGAAGTTGTCTTCTTCTGCAATTTCAGGCGTATCAATTTCTAAAAGTGCTTTAACCGCAGCTAATTGATCATCGGCACCGATCAGCAATAACTTATCATTCGGATAAAGTCGTTCATCTCTTCCCGGAGTTGGAATGTTGTTTCTTCCCCGTTCTATTAAAGCAATATTTACCCCATATTTTTCCCTGATCATTAATTCCGTCAATGTTTTACCAACTACCTCCGATTCAGGAGAAACCCTGAGCTCTGTTAAGTGGGTATCCCAGGGTAAAATATCCGGCTTCTGATTTTCTCTAGCATTTAAGTTCAACATGAATCTTCTTTCCAGCTTATCATAAAATGATTGAAGTTTTCTTGAGAAGATTACCATGCCCAATACGATCAATCCAAGTGCAATCACTGCGGCCACCCAGGTATCAAAAAACTCGTACATCAAAAATCCCACAAAGAAAATCCCCAATGCAATCCTGAAAAATTCGATCGCAATCAATGGTCCACGGGTATATTTTTTGTTCAACCAGAGGTGAGCATATGCTGTACGTTGGATCCTTCGGATAGATAAGGCCCATAAAAATGGCGACATCAGTATAAAAGATACGACCACGCTAATGATAATGGAAGCTAAACTGTTGGCAATGTTGTTCATAATAAACGGTTGTACATAACGGTACGCCAAAAAGATTATCGCAATGATAATTACTGAGTGGATAATCGTATTAAAGATATACGACCGCAATAAAACCTTCCAATCGCTTAAAGTGGTAATCCCTTCGGTACCCGAGCTATATCTTTCGATACCATCAAGCCATTTTTTTGGTAAAATTCGGTTCAGATACTGATAAAAAGGTTCGGAGAGCTTAATTAAATAGGGGGAGGTAAATGTTGTAACTGCAGCTGCTGCTACCGCGATAGGATAAAGAAAATCGCTGGTTACTTTTAGGGTTAATCCCAATGAGGCAATGATGAATGAAAACTCACCAATTTGTGCCAAACTCATACCCGATTGTACTGAAGTTTTTAATGGCTGTCCGGACAATAATGCACCTAAAATGGTAAAAATGATTTTTCCGAAAATGATAACCACAGTAGCGACCAAAATAGGAACAGCATATTTAACCAGCATAGCAGGATCAATCAGCATACCAACTGAAACAAAAAATACCGCAGCGAATAAGTCTTTTACTGATTTGGTTAAATGTTCTATCCGCTCGGCCTGTGTAGTTTCGGCTAAAATGGAACCCATAATAAATGCACCAAGGGCAGGAGAGAAACCAACTTTATCAGCCAGTAAAACCATTACCAAACACAAAGCCAATGATACCACCAACATGGTTTCATCATTCATTAATTTTTTGGTTGCTTTGAGAAAAGAAGGAACTACGAATATTCCGCCTAAGAACCAAAGTACTAAAAAGAAAGCCAGTTTAAGGATGGAGTATAGCATTTCTGTACCAGCCGATTGCTGACTAACTGCGAGTGTAGAGAACAATACCAGGAGAAGGATGGCCACTAAATCTTCAACGATTAATACTCCAAATACTAAGCCTGCAAATTTTTTGTGTTTTAAGCCTAGTTCTTCAAAAGCCTTAATGGTAATCATGGTTGATGAGATGGATAGGATTCCACCCAAAAAGAGGCTGTCCATATCTTTCCAGCCCATGGCTTTCCCTACGAGATAGCCGGCCAGGATGATAAATAAAACTTTTACAATGGCAGTAATAGAAGCTGAACCTCCAACTTTAAACAGTTTTTTAAAACTAAATTCCAGCCCTAAGCTAAATAAAAGGAAAATAACCCCAATTTCGCCCCAAATGTTGATGCTTTTGGTATCGGTAACAGATGGGAAAAAATCTAAATGTGAGCCAACCAATAAGCCGGCCAATATATAGCCCAAAACAAGGGGCTGCTTAATTTTTTTAAATATAAGTGTGGTTATGCCTGCGGCAGCAAGTATTAAGCCTAAATCGGCTATTAAATCAGGTAAGTGCATCTATAAAAAATGATTAATGATGTAAATAATCTATCTCCGGACATCATGTACATCCCGACAGTATTAAAATTTAATAAGATAAAATTACCTACCAAAACACGTGTTTCGGATAGAGCATCTTAAACAAACACCAATAATTATACTTTAATCTTTTGATTACAACTTTGGTATTGATGTTTTTGTTCTTAAAAAGAAGGAATAGTAAAAGACTGATCAGTAAAAAAGCGTTCGAAGATATTTTGACAACGGAAACATTAATCAAATCTTTTTGCAGGCTTTCGTTATCCTGATTGAAATCGAAATGGTTTTTGGTGATTTTTTTACAGGAAATAAAACTGATTTTAGTATTTTTTAATGAGGCATTATTTCTTTGATCATGCAATGCGAAGACCGCAAAATTAGTGGAGATAGATAGAAAGAAAATGATGTAAAAAAGCCTCATTGCTGCTAATATAACGAAAATAAGGCTTTTTTGAAAGGGAAATATTCAGTAAATTTGTATAGAGCAGGTTTTAAAAGATATTGAAAATCTAGATCCAATGAAAGAAGTGACCATTAAATATAAGAGTAATAAAACTTTAGCAGCATTGAGAGAATTAGGTAAATATCTGAATTTTTCTATTGCCGATCAGAACGCTAAGGCCGTGATAGAAAGTCGTGGAGATATCAATGGTATTCCAATAATAGCGGGCGATAAATCAATAGATATTTCCGAACTACATGATGTATTTACCAATAAGAATTTAAGCGCTAAACAACTTAGAGAAATTGCATGGCAACGGAGAAAATAATTTGTGATACGGATGTATTGATAGATTATTTTGATAAAAATAACAGCCGTAGCGCATCTACTGCTACTCTTCTTGAAAGAGATATCGGCTTAGATAATATTATCATTTCATCCATTACTAAAATTTAATTGCTGTTTGGGGCGACAAATAAGCCTGATCTTTATATTATCAATAAAAAGCTAAGCAGATTTAGTATTATATTAATTAATGAAAGGATAAACTTAACTGCAATTAGTTTAATACAAGACTATAAATTAAGTCACGGACTCGCCTTAGCTGACGCATTGATTGCCGCTACAGCTCTTGAAACCAAACTAAAGTTGTTTTCCTATAATATAAGAGATTTTAAATTTATTGCTGATTTAACCTTATATCCGCTAAAAGACTAGCTGCTAAAATATGCTAGAGTAGCTTCTTTATCTTTTTGCAATTGAACGGTCAGTGCTTCTAATCCGGTAAATTTTACATCGTGACGAAGAAATTTCAGGAAATTCATCTTAATATCCTGTCCATAAATTTCCTGGTTAAAATCAAAAATATTAACCTCAATATTTCGTGTCATCCCATTAATGGTTGGTCGTTGCCCGATATAGGCCATACCTTTATAAGTCAGGAGTCCGGAGTCCGAAGTCGGATGTCCGCTTGTCGATCCCAATTCTTCATTAAATTCAGGACTCATTTCAACAGTAACGGCATAAATACCATCGCTTGGGATTAGTTTATAAGTTTCTTCTACGAAGATATTTGCTGTTGGGAAGCCAATCGTTCTGCCTATTTTATCGCCTTTAATTACCCTGCCAAAAATAGAAAAAGGGTAGCCGAGGTAATCGTTAGCCAACCCAACATCACCGGCCAAAAGTGCCTCGCGGATCTTGGTTGAACTTACTGCCACATCATGAATATCCTGTTCCATAATTTCTTCAACGGTAAAACCGAAATGTATGCCGGCAGCTTTTAAAACGTTTAAATTGCCAGAGCGGTCTTTACCAAAACGATGATCATAGCCAATAATAATGTGTTTGGTACCTATATGATCAACCAGGATATTTTTAATATAATCTTCTGGCAGCTGGTTGGAAAAATCACGGGTAAATGGGGTAATAATCAGATGATCTACACCTAAACCCTTTAAAATTGCTGCTTTTTCATTAATAGTGTTAATCATTTTCAAATCCTGGTTTTCAGGATCGATAATCATTCTCGGATGCGGGAAAAAAGTTAATATAACACTTTCTCCGTTATCTGCCTTCGCCTTTTGCACCAGTTGTTTGATGATTTTTTGATGTCCGAAATGCACACCATCAAAAGTGCCAATCGTAACAATGGCATTATCTAATTTTTTAAAATCCGAAAGGTTATTGTATATCTTCAATGGTAAAATCTATTTTATTGGTGTGGGTTTTGCATAAGGGATATCGCTTCCATCCCGACCCTTCGCATAGCTTAGGGGAATGCCCAAATTTCTGTTATTAATGTAAAGCATGGCGTTTTACCACCCCGCCTTTTAAATCTGCAATCTGTTGTTGGATTACAAAGGCATCCGGATCAATCTGCCTGATAGCCGTTTGTAGTTTGCTCATCTCTAGTTTGGTCACAACGGTAAAAATAATATCGATATCTTTTTTTTCTCCGTAGCCACCTTCGCCTTTATAAATGGTTACACCACGTTTCATTTCGTTAATAATGAACGTTTTTATGGCTTCCTGATGGTCTGAAATTACCGTTACGCCTGTATACTGCTCTAATCCATTTACGATAAAATCGATAGTGCTTGAGGCGGATAAATAGGTTAGAATGGCATAAAGTGCAGTTTCGATGTTTAAGAAATAAGCAGCGAAAGCGAAAATAATGATATTTAAAATCAGGATAATATTCCCGACGGTTAAAATGCTGTTTTTACTGATATAGAGTGCTAAAACTTCTGTGCCATCAATTACACAGCCACCGCGCATGGCCAACCCGATTCCGCCACCTAAAAACAAACCCCCAAAAAATGCAATCAGTAACTTATCGTGTGTTATGGGCTGAAAGGGCAGGATAATTAGTGCGAGTGAGAGTGCGGCAATGGCAATAGCAGTTTTAAAGGCAAAGCCCTTACCAATCTGCCTATAACCTAAAATAACAAACGGAATGTTGATGATGGCGATAAGGTAAGATAAATTCCACCCTGTTAAGGTGCTTACTAACAGGGAGATGCCGGTAACGCCGCCATCAATAAAGTGGCTGGGCATTAAAAAGCTTTTTAACCCAAAACATGCCGAAGTTACACCTGCTATAATTAAAAGAATTTCTTTTATTAACCTGGTATGCCTGTTTTTGATATGGTTCATACTCCTGCTTCAGTTTTAGCTTCTTCTTTCTTACTGCGAATATAACTAACAAGATCTAATACCTCAAATGCATCTTTTAGTAAAAAGTTTCCGCTTCGGGTACGGGTAAGTTTAGAAAGATAAGCACCATTGTTTAGCGTTTTACCAAAATCGGATATTAATGAACGGATGTAAGTGCCTTTGCTACATACAATCCTGAAATCGATTTCTGGCAGTTCGATTCGGGTAATTTCAAATTCCGGAACACTGACAAAACGTTTCCTTAACTCAACCTCTTCGCCTAATCTTGCTTTTACATATAAACGTTCGCCATTTACCTTTACTGCAGAGTGGGCAGGTGGATATTGTTCTATATCTCCAATAAATGGTTTGCAGGCCGCATAAATTTCTTCTTCGGTAATGTGGCTGATTTCGAATGTTTCATCAACCTCCGTTTCCATATCGAATGATGGGGTAGTAGCTCCTAAAATCATGGTGCCGGTATATTCTTTTTCCTCAGCCTGAAAAGTATCAATCTGCTTAGTCAGTTTACCGGTACAGATAATCAACAGTCCCGTAGCAAGAGGATCTAAAGTGCCCGCGTGGCCAACCTTTAGTTTTAGCGGTTTTAAAGAATTACGGATTTTGCCAACCACGTCAAATGAAGTCCATTTGTATGGCTTGTTGATTAAAAGCAATTCGCCTTCAGCAAAATTGAAATCTTTGAATTTTGAATTTTCGGTACTCACAAATCTTTTTTGCGCAAAGATAAGGATTCAATGCGGTTTGCCTAAGTTTTTTTAACCGCAGATGTACTCAGATAAACACGGATGATATTACCTGTATGTGTCTATTTTATCTGTGATTAAAATATTTAAATGAATTATATGATCTGTAAGTTGTGGCCGCTCAGCAACAGGATAATAATGATAAGGCCTGCAGCTATTCTGTACCATCCAAAAACTTTGAAACCATGCTTGTTCAGGTATCCGATGAAACTTTTTATCGCCAGGAGTGCCACAATAAATGCAACAACATTTCCAATAATCAACATATTGGTTTGATCGTGGGTAATGGTATGCCCTTCCTTGTAAAAATCGTACAGTTTTTTGGCAGTTGCTGCAAACATCGTTGGCACTGCCAGGAAAAATGAAAATTCTGCAGCTATTTTTCTGCTTAATTTCTGACTCATGCCACCCACAATAGTTGCACCAGAACGGGATACGCCTGGTAACATGGCAATACACTGGAAAAAGCCGATCTTAAGCGCTGTTAAATAGGTTATTTGCTCTTCTTCCTCGATTGTTGGTTTATTAAACCATTTGTCTACAAACAATAAGATAATACCACCAACGAGTAAAGAGATACCAACAGCCATAGGGCTTTCTAATAATTCGTCGATTTTTTTACTCAATAACAAACCGAATACCGCTGCCGGAATAAAGGCCACAAGCAATTTAATATAGAAGTTTATTGATTTAAAGAATCGTTTAAAATAAAGTACAACAACAGAGAGTATTGCACCGAGTTGGATTACAATGGTGAAAAGTTTTACAAATGGTTCTGATGCAATGCCCATAAACGATGAAGCAATGATCATGTGGCCAGTGCTTGATACTGGTAAAAATTCAGTTAATCCTTCAACAATGGCAAGGACAATAGCTTCAAAAGCGTTCATATTTTTTAGGAAAGAAAGGAAATAAAAAAAACGCTCAACCAATTAATTAAGCATTTTAATATGATCCTAATCGGATAAATTTATTTTTTTAAAATGGCATAAATACCAAAAGCAAAACCAGCTAATACCACCAATGGCGCCAGCAAAGTTCTTCTGAAATCATAAATATCACCAGTGGTGCCCATCATCAGGATAAAACCAACTGCTACGATTGCAATGCTGATTAACAATAACTGATAGTTTTTTTTGGTGAAAACCAATTCGCTTTTAACGTCCTTTACCACCGGACCTGTTTTTTTTTCTGCCATTATCTATAAAGATGATAAGATTTTAAACGTAAATATCTGCTTACTGCAAACCATGTGCTAATGCCTGTTATAAAAATACCCACAATTAAAAGGCCTATAAACACAAAGCCAAATTCCTGATAATTATTTAAAATAATAATTTCAGGTACCTCTTTGCGGGCATAAATTAAAGTGGCCAATAAAATAATAATGGCTATAAATGCAGCAATTAAGCCATGTAAGGCCGCATACAATAAGAAAGGACGTCGAATAAAGTTTTTCGTTGCACCAACCAGCTGCATACTTTTAATTAAAAAACGCTGTGAGTAAATTGCCAACCTTATCGTATTGTTAATCAGTGCTATAGAAATAATTAATAGTAGTGCCGCAAAGGCTAAAATAATTAAACCTATGGTGTTGATATTTTTGTTTACCATATCAATTAAAGAACTTTGATAAACCACTTCTTTAACTACAGGGTTTTTAGAAATACTGGTTTTTAAGGCATCGATACTTTTATTGTTTGCATATTCTGCTTTTAAGTATACATCGAAGGTAGAAGTTAGGGGATTGTAACCTAAGAAATTAACAAAATCCTCACCTAAATCCTGGGTTAAATTTCTGGCCGCGAGTTCTTTATTAACATATTGAGTCTGCTTTACTGCCGGATTGGCGTTGAGCTCTTTTTGGAAAGCCAAAACATCGGCTTCTTTTGCACCTTCATCGACAATAATGTTTAAAACAATGTTTTCCTTAACGTAGTTAGAGAGGTTTTTGGCATGTACAAGTACTAAACCAAGTAGCCCCAGCATTAATAAAACCAATGCAATACTAATGATAGTAGAGATATAAACGGTTTTGGTTTTTTTAGATGCATCACTTACTTCGAATTCTTCCATGTATTTCATTTTTGTTTCTGCGAAAATATAAATTATACCTGATAAACACCAATTAATGATTGCTAAATGAATACTAACGTAAGCGATTGGCTTTTAGTTTGGAGATTAAATTCTTGTGCAAATCTGATTCTTTTTCTAAAGGCGGTACGAAATTTGTTAAAACGGCGTTAATTATGGATATCTTAAAACTAAATTTAACTATGAAAAGACAAATTACCGCGCTGAGCCTATTCTTACTTATCGCTTCAACTTTTATGTCGTGCAAAAAAGACAGTACATCTTTAAAAGCGCAAATGTTAGGTAAGTGGACCTTAAATAAGATTGTAACTTCTGGCTACACTGCTGAAGAAACATTAAAAGACCCAAAAAAGATAAACGGCACAGTAAACTATGGTACCACAAGTGATTATATTGACTTTAAGCCAAATGATGATGACCAGGTAGAGTTGAGTTTATCAGGTAACAGAACCATCGGAACTTATGTGATCATATATTCTGATCAGTTTAGCATGGATATTAACGATGGTTTAAATTATTGTAAGATAAACAGTATTACGGCAAACAAATTAGAGTTTACCGCTAAAATTGATAAAACAAACGTAACTAAAGTATATTCTTTATCAAGATAAGAACTTAATCCCCCGATTATTTGCTGCGCCATTGGTTTTAAGATCAATGGCGCTTTTTTGTGGCGTCGGTTGGTAACAACCGACGCTAAACGAAGATTATTTTGCATGAAACTGCTAGATTAGGGCACACATAGATCAGTTTAACTATGGTGTCAGTTATTACCAATTGACACAAAACATAATTAAGATTTCACTTATCTGCTCCGATAGTTAAATAGAAACATCTGATTACACACAAAAAGTCTGGATTTTAGCCTTAACTTATTCTCATTCTGCGCATCTATCGTCAAAATATTATCCTGAATCTACTTTTTAAAGCCCCTTAATTTCCGTATTTTCGCCCCTTTAAAAATTTAAAACTTGCAATGGATTACCAATTCAAAGAAATAGAACAAAAGTGGCAAAAATTTTGGGCAGATCATCAAACGTTTAAAGCCGAAAGCAATTCTGAGAAACCAAAATATTATGTGTTAGATATGTTCCCTTACCCATCAGGAGCAGGCTTACACGTTGGGCACCCGCTGGGTTACATTGCATCAGATATTTTTTCAAGATATAAACGCCTAAAAGGCTTTAACGTATTGCACCCCATGGGATACGATTCTTTCGGGTTACCAGCAGAGCAATACGCCATACAAACGGGGCAACATCCAGCCATTACTACTGAGGCTAATATTGCGACCTATCGCCGTCAGTTAGACCAGATTGGTTTTTCTTTCGATTGGAGCAGAGAAGTACGTACCAGTGAGCCATCGTATTATAAATGGACGCAATGGATTTTTATGCAGTTGTTCAACTCCTGGTACAATATCGAAAATGATAGGGCCGAAGATATTAGCACACTGATCGAAAAATTTAATGCTTCCGGCACAGCCGATGTAAAAGCGGTTTGTGATGAAGATACCAGGGTGTTTTTGCCAAGTGACTGGGCAACCTTTACCGAAGAAGAAAGACAGATCGAATTACTAAAATACCGCTTAACCTATCTTCGCGAGAGTACGGTAAACTGGTGTCCGGCATTGGGAACAGTTTTAGCGAATGATGAAGTGAAAGACGGTTTTTCTGAGCGTGGCGGTTTCCCGGTTGAGCAAAAGAAAATGATGCAGTGGAGCATGCGCATTACAGCCTACTCCGATCGCCTTTTACAAGGTTTGGATACGATCGATTGGCCAGAGCCGATTAAAGAAATGCAACGCAATTGGATCGGTAGAAGTGTAGGGGCATCTGTAAAGTTTGCAGTCGACAGTTTGCAGTTGGCAGTTGAAGAAACTGAAAACTTAGCACCGAAAACTGAAAAATATATTGAGGTTTTCACCACGCGTGTGGATACTATTTTTGGTGTCTCATACCTGGTATTGGCTCCGGAACACGAATGGGTGGCCGAATTGACCACTCCTGAACAAAAACAAGCTGTTGAAGATTATATTGCTTTAACCAAAAAGAAATCAGAATTAGACCGTATGGCCGATACCAAAACGGTATCTGGTGCTTTTACGGGTACATATGTAGTTAATCCGGTAAGTGGCGAGCGCGTGCAACTTTGGATTGCCGATTACGTATTGGCAGGCTATGGAACAGGTGCAGTAATGGGTGTTCCTAGCGGCGATCAACGCGACTGGTTATTTGCTACACATTTTAATTTGCCAATTGTGCAGATTTTAGATGCACAGAAAGATATTGATATACAGGCAGACCCAACAAAAGAAGGAAAATACATCAACTCTGGTTTCATTAACGGAATGGAATATAAAGAGGCTGTTGCTTTTTTGAATAATTGGCTGGAAGAACGTGGTGCTGGCAGGGCGAAGGTAAACTTCCGTCAGCGTGATGCGATTTTTGGTCGCCAGCGTTATTGGGGTGAGCCGATTCCGGTTTATTTTAAAGATGGATTGCCTTATTTGGTAAAAGAAGAAGAATTGCCATTGTTGCTTCCTGAAATTGATAAATATTTACCGACTGATACCGGAGAACCGCCATTGGCGAGAGCTGAAAACTGGTTGCCAAAAGATGGCGGACATTATGAATTAAGTACCATGCCAGGTTGGGCAGGAAGCAGCTGGTACTGGTACCGTTATATGGATGCAAATAACGATAGCGATTTTGCCTCAAAAGAAGCGGTAGAATATTGGAAAGATGTGGATTTGTACATTGGTGGTTCTGAACATGCCACCGGCCATTTATTGTACAGCCGTTTCTGGAACAAATTTTTGAAAGATTTGGGTTACACCAAAGAAGAAGAGCCTTTCAAAAAACTGATCAACCAGGGCATGATTCAGGGAAGAAGTAACTTTGTTTACCGTGTTAACGACGAAAACGGAAAACCAACCAATACTTATGTATCTGCTGGCTTAAGAAAAGAATATAAAACCTCTGCATTGCACGTTGATGTGAATATTGTTGAAAACGATACTTTAGACCTGACAAAATTCAAAGCGTGGAGAGAAGAGTATGCTAATGCCGAATTTATTTTGGAAGGCGGAAAATACATTTGCGGCGTTGAAGTAGAAAAAATGTCGAAATCAAAATTCAACGTGGTTAATCCAGATGATTTGATTGAACGTTACGGTGCTGATACTTTACGCATGTACGAAATGTTCTTAGGTCCGTTGGAACAGAGCAAGCCCTGGAACACGAATGGTATTGAAGGCGTATTTAAATTCTTACGTAAATTCTGGAGATTATTCCACAACGAGGCATGGGAATTCACCGTTTCTGATATTGAGCCGACTAAGGCAGAATTGAAATCATTACACAAAATCATTAAAAAGGTGCAGGACGATATCGAGCGTTTCTCATTCAATACTTCTGTATCAAGTTTTATGATTGCGGTAAATGAATTAACGGATCTGAAATGTAAAAACCGCCAGATTTTGAAAGATATGGTGATTATCCTTTCGCCTTACGCACCACATATCTGCGAAGAGCTTTGGGTATTATTGGGTAACGAAGCCGGAACTTTATCCTATACAGCTTTCCCAACATTCAATCCGGAGTATCTAGTAGAAGATGAGTTTGCTTATCCGGTTTCCATTAATGGTAAAATGAAAATGAACCTGAATTTGAGCTTAACTTTAGCACAGCCAGAGGTAGAAAACATTTTATTGGCAGATGAGCAATTCCAGAAATTTTTAGATGGAAAGCCAACTAAAAAAATCATTTTTGTTAAAGGAAAGATTATTAATGTAGTGGTTTAAGGAGTCCAAAGCTAAAAGAGTAAAGCTGAAAGCTTTACTTTCGCTTGCCTGAGCTAGAAATATAAAAACCCGATTTGCGTTTTGCAGATCGGGTTTTTTGTTTGATAAAGGTTTCGTCATTCCCGCAATACGTCATGCTGAATTTATTTCAGCATCTTTGCAAAATGGATTCTGAAACAAGTTCAGAATGACGACCAGGATTATCTTTCTCCTCTTTTCCTGTTTCCACCAAATCTCCTGTTATTGCTTGCATTACGTGGTTTGCCGCTCATGTTGCCATCACCTTTTTTAGCACCGCTTCCACCTTTCGATTGCGCCTGTGGTTTGCGTTTAACCTGGTTTTTAGCTAACATACTTTCCCAGCTTAAAGGGTAAGGGTGGTCATCTACCACTGGCAATGTAATTTTAATCAGTTTCTGAATATCCAATAAGTACTCGTTCTCTTCAGCATCACAGAACGAAATGGCAATACCATTTGCGCCTGCGCGGCCTGTACGGCCAATCCGGTGAACATAAGATTCAGGAATATTCGGCAATTCGAAATTGAAAACATGTGATAGCTGATCAATATCAATACCACGTGCAGCAATATCGGTAGCAACCAAAACACGGATTTTTCTGTCTTTAAAATCAGTTAATGCCCTTTGTCTTGCATTTTGCGATTTATTACCATGGATCGCGGCAGCTTTGATCCCGGCATGGGCTAAATCCTTCACAATCCGGTCTGCACCATGTTTGGTACGGGTAAAAACCAGGGCGGTCTGGATATTTTTATCTTCCAGAAGATGGATCAATAATTTCTTTTTATCTGGTTTATCTACAAAATAAACAGACTGAACAATGGTTTCTGCTGTAGAAGAAATAGGGGTAACCTCTACTTTCGTCGGACTAGATAAAATGGTATTGGCCAATTTTTGAATTTCATCTGGCATGGTTGCCGAGAAAAATAAAGTCTGGCGTTTAGCTGGTAATTTAGCTACTACTTTTTTCACATCGTGAATAAAGCCCATATCAAGCATACGGTCCGCTTCATCTAATACGAAAAGTTCGATGGTATTTAAACTGATGAAGCCCTGGTTCATCAAGTCTAATAAACGGCCTGGTGTTGCCACTAAAATATCAACACCTTTCCTCAGGGCTTCTACCTGTGAGTGTTGATTTACGCCGCCAAAAATTACCAAACGACGCAAATTTAAATTGCTTCCGTAAGCTTTGAAACTATCCTCAATTTGTATGGCCAGTTCGCGCGTTGGCGTTAAAACCAAGGCTTTAATGTTTTTGTTGGCTTTGGTATTGATGTGTTTTTCGTGCAGTAATTGCAGCATTGGGATGGCAAAGGCAGCTGTTTTTCCGGTACCGGTTTGTGCGCAGCCTAGTAAATCTTTGCCTTTTAGTATGGTTGGAATGGATCGCTCCTGTATGGGTGTGGGTTGTGTATAACCTTCGGTCTCAAGGGCCTTTAAAATAGGCTCAATGAGGTTTAATTCTTTGAATAACATGTATGTTTTTGTATAATATTTATTGAAGAAGCTAGAACAATCATTTGTTGAAGGACTAACTTGCGGAGAGAATATGCCATTCAGAATGGCAAGCCCTTATTCCTGCTTCGGCGGCAAAGATACAAAAAAATGTACGACTAACATATTTTCTTATAAATCTGATCTCAATCACCGTGATAAACACATGTCTGATGGTACTGTTACTTGCTATTATTTTTAATTAGTATTTTATAAATGCATAATTTGTAGTATAATTATTTTTATATGTATCTTTATTTTTAATTAAGTGTATACTTTACACTAATGAACTAGTTACTTTGAATAAACCATTATGTAAACTATAAATTAAAATAACTAAAAAAACCTGTCTAACCAACTACTTATGAGAAAAAAACTACTTACTCACAGGAGAAATCCATTCTTCTTTCATGCCTGTCTTTTTTTTAAAAATCGTGCAACCAGGCAAAACCACCTAATACATACTTCATCATAAACTGATTGAAATAAACTGGTGCTGTTTGGCTTGTCAGGCTAAAATGCATCGGAGTATAATTACGCATTATTAACTAATCAATATAAACCTATGAAACAAAATTTATTCTGTATCAGGAGAGGGTTTCTTCTCTTGTGTTTGGGGATGTTATTTGCACTTGGTGCAATGGCCCAGACAAAAATCACTGGTAAAGTTATTGCAAGTGATGACAAATTACCTGTTGTTGGTGCAACAATCAAAATTAAGAACGGGACTGGTGGCACCACCACAGACACTAACGGCACATTTTCTTTAAGCGCAAAACCTGGTGATGTATTAGTGATTTCTTTTATAGGATATGGGGGTAAAGAAGTAACAGTGGGCTCACAAACCAATATTACTGTTGTTTTACAGGCCGAAAACAATAATTTAACCGAAGTGGTGGTAACCGGTTATTCAGCTCAAAGGAAAAAAGACTTAACCGGTGCCGTTGCGGTAGTAAGTATGGATTTACTCAAAGCCCAACCTGCCGCAAGTGCTATAGAGGCGCTTCAAGGTAAAGCTACAGGGGTACAGATTGTAAATGACGGTGCCCCGGGCTCTACACCACAAATTAGAATCAGAGGGAACAGTACCATTAATAATAACGACCCGCTTTATGTGATTGATGGTGTACCTTTTGAAGGAAAGTTATCCTGGCTCAACCAAAATGATATTGAAAGCATGCAGGTATTAAAAGATGCTTCTTCAGCATCTATTTATGGGGCGCGGGCAAATAATGGTGTGGTTATTATTACTACAAAAAAAGGGATATCTGGTGCGCCAAAAATTACACTTGATTCTTACTATGGCACACAAGTGCCAAGACGAAGCAGCTTTCCTGAAATGATGAATCCTCAGCAATATGCACAGTATGTATTTGATGGATACACCAATGCGGGTAAACCAATTGCTGCCGGTAAAAACTATGGTACAGGTTCTACGCCTGTATTACCCGAATATTTAGTGGCAGGTTTAAAACTTGGTCAGGACGTTACGGCTGCAGACGCAGACCCTGCCAAATATAATTACAGCCGTGATCCAAATTTATTTTATCAAATTACTAGGGCCAATAAAGAAGGTACCAATTGGTTTAGGGAAATTACGGAGGCTGCGCCGGTTCAAAATTATCAGCTTAGTGCTTCAGGTGGCGGAGAAAATGCGACTTATGCAGTTAGCGCCGGATATCTGAATCAAAAAGGAACGATAAAGTATACGGATTTTAAACGTTATAGTTTTAGATCCAATACCGGTATATCTGCGTTTAATAAACGTGTACGTTTTGGAGAGAATGCCCAATATAGTTATACCGAAGGTTACGGATTTGGGGTTAATCCGAATACTCCCGGTGGATACCAGGACCAAGGAAGTGCTTTAGGCTGGGCATACAGGATCCCTACAATTATTCCTGTTTATGATATTGCCGGAAACTTTGCGGGTAGTCGTGGTAGTCAGTTAGGTAATGCAGAAAACCCGCTTGCGTTTCTATATAGAGCAAAAGATAATATTAATAGAAACAATTTCTTTTTTGGTAATATTTTTGGCGAAGGTGATATCATTCCCGGGTTAGTATTAAAAACTAATTTTGGCATACGTTATGAAAATTATAATGGTTTATCTATGCGTTATCCAAACCTCGAATTTTCTGAGGGTAATAACTCAAATAATTTAAATGAGTATCAAGGATATAATACAGAATGGACCTGGACAAATACCTTAAATTATAGTAAAGTATTCAACGAAGAACACAAAATAAATGCATTAATCGGTACCGAGGCAATTAGATCGAGATCCAGACAATTAAATGGAGGCCGGAATGATTTCTTTCTCTTAGGTAATCCTGATTATTATTACCTAACTACTGGTTCTTCAAACATTAGCAACTCTAGTACAGGAGCTGTAGGATCATTATTCTCCGTATTTGGTAAACTCGATTATTCGTTTAAAGATCGCTACCTGGCTAGTGTTACTATCCGCCGGGATGGTTCATCTAACTTTGGAGCAGCTAATAAATATGGTAATTTCCCAGCGGTTAGTGCGGGATGGCGAGTATCTGAAGAGGAATTTATGAAAAGTGTTAAATGGCTTACCGATTTAAAACTTCGTGCCGGATACGGCGAAACCGGTAACCAGCGGATACCGCCATATAATTACATGAATAGGTACGAAAGTTCTATTGTAAACTCAGCCTATGCTGTTGGTGGTGGCAATGGCCTTACTACAGGTGTGCGCCAAAATGCTTATCAAAACCCTGATATAAAATGGGAAGCAGTAAAATCGCTAAATATTGGTCTTGATTTTACCTTATTAGGTGGAGCCGTTGATGGATCGGTTGATTGGTATAACAAAAAAACAACTGATATGCTTTACCCTGTGCCTTTACCATCAAGTGTAGTTGGTTTAGGGAGTTCGCCTTTCGTAAATATTGGCGATATGAGCAATAAAGGGATTGAATTTAATGTAGCTTATCATTATGGAAGAAATGCCGATAGCCCTTTTAAATTTGATATTGGTTTAAACTTCTCGAAAAATGAAAATAAGATTGTAAAGCTGGCACCTGGTATTTTTAATCAGGTATATGGTAATTACAGGAGTCTACAAACCAGTGTATTACAGGAAGGTTCACCTCTTGGCTCATTTTTTGGATATAAAACAGCAGGAATTTATCAGAGTACAGCTGATATTCAAAATAATCCTTCTTATTCAGGTGCAAGGGTTGGCGGTTTACGTTATCAGGATGTTAACGGTGATGGTATTATTGATCCGAAAGACCGTACCATCATTGGAGATCCGAATCCTGATTTTACCTATGGTATAAACTTAAATGCATCTTACAAAAACTTCGATATTTCTGCTTTCCTATATGGTGTACAGGGAAATGACATTTTTGAAGCCACACGTTATTTTACCGATTTCCCTTCCTTTGATGGTGCGAAAAGTGTAAGGTTACTTAATGCATGGAGCCCAACCAATACCTCCAGTCTGATCCCGTCTTCTTATGCAGGAGCTTCAGATCTGGAGTTTGCTTCTTCAAGCTATTACATCCAAAAAGGAAGCTTTTTGAGGTTGAAAAATTTACAAATTGGCTATTCTATCCCAACGGCTAAAGCTTTTGGTCAAAATTCTGGTATCAATAAATTGAGAGTATATGTTAGTGCGAGTAACTTATTTACCATTACAAAATACACAGGCCTGGATCCCGAGATTAGTCAGATCGTAGATACTTTTACTGCTCCGGGAGTAGATCAAGGTGTTTACCCGTCGCCCCGTCAATTTTTAATCGGTATTAATGTTGGATTTTAATTATTAAAAGATATCAAGATGAAACACATAAAATATATTCTTCTGTCCTTATTAATTTGTATTACATTTTCATGCAAGAAGGAATTTTTGGCAGTTCAGCCTCAAGGCCAACTCTCGGAAGAGCAGCTAATGAGCCAGGATGGAGTTGAAGGGCTTTTGATAGGTGCATATGGCCTGTTAAATGGCAATGTAAATGGTACCTGGGGCAATTACGGCGCAGCACCAAGCCAGTGGTTATTTGGCGAAGTAGCTTCAGACAATGCACATAAAGGAAGTAGCACGGGCGATCAGCCACCAATGAATGCCATTGAACAGCATTCTCCAACCAGTACGAATGATAATTTATCAAATCTTTGGGACCGTTGTTTTGAAGGAATCCAGCGCTGTAACAGTACACTCAGAGTTTTGGCCAGTTTGCAGGCCGGTGTAGGTTCTGCTAAATTTAGCGATGCCCGTGCAAAAGAAATTCAGGGCGAAGCCAGATTGCTGCGTGCGCATTATTATTTCTTTTTAGTACGCGTATTTAAATCAGTACCTTATGTTACAGAAACTAGCAATGGTGCTTTTGTTCCAAATGATAAGGATATTTATCCAAACATTGTAGATGATCTTCAGTTTGCTGTAGCCAATTTGAGTACCACAAAACCTAAAAACCAAAAAGGAAGAGTTGATAAATATGCTGCACAGGCTTATCTTGGAAAAGTATTTTTATATCAAAAGAAATATTCTGAAGCTTACGATTTGTTGAATGCCGTAATTTTGGCAAAACCAGATCTCACGACAATGCCTTATGGTGATAACTTCGATATTACCAAAGAGGACGGTCCGGAAACGATTATGTCTGTTCAACATTCGGTTGGAACAGACGGAACAGGAGGGGAAAATGGAAACGTGGGCGATATGCTTAATTTTCCATATGGTAATGCACCAATTAACTGTTGCGGCTTTTTTCAGCCTTCTATTGATTTAGCCAACTCTTTTAAAGTTAATGCTTTAGGTTTACCATTATTGGATGGTAGCTATAGAGATAATCCATATAAATCTGATCTAGGACTGACTGGAGCAGCCAAGGATAATTATATGGTAGATAAAACTTTACCGCTAGATCCTAGGATTGAATCTACAATAGGAAGAAGGGGCGTTCCTTACCGTGATTGGGGTTTAATGGAAGGCGATACCTGGATTCGCGATTCCAGTAATGGGGGTCCCTTTATTGGAGTTAAAAATACCATCGATATTGCTCAGCTAACTAGCGGAACAGCGCCTGGCTCTACCAACGTAAGTGGATTAAATGTGAATTTAATTCGTTTAGGTGATGTTTATTTAATGGCAGCAGAATGTGCGGTAGAAAAAGGAGATCTAAACAGGGCATTAACTCTTGTAAATGCAGTAAGGGCACGTGCATCTAAAATAACGCCACAAACGGTAAACGGAACACCAGCAGCTGCATATAAAGTTAGTCAGTACCTGGCATTTCCGGATGATACTTATGCCAGAAATGCGGTACGTTTCGAACGCAGGTTGGAATTGGCATTGGAAGGCCACCGGTTTTTCGACCTTGTGCGTTGGGGAGTAGCCAAACAAACGCTTGAGAGCTATTTTGCTTTTGAAGGTGGATACTTTAACTACTTAAATGGAATTACCATTGAAGCCAGGGATGATCATTTTCCTTTACCTCAAGATCAGATTGACAGAAGTAAAGGTACATTGAAACAAAGTCCTGGATATTAGGCTAATTATAAATGGAAACATTAGCGGAGCGATGAACATCAACATTGCTCCGTTGATGTTTTTTTACCTGTTTTTAAGCCTTGATTTTGTTATTTTAAACTTTAGAAGGAACTTGTATAGTTGTGAAGCTATCTTTTTGATAATAGGTAATTATCCTTCTGCCGCTCATTCCCAGTCTCTGCCGATTGGAAAAAACATCTTGCTTAGAAGCAGTTTTTAGGCGTTTGAAATATGGCTACTGCGATGAGTAAAATAAACCCCTGGGCGTTGCAGGCAGGCGACCGACAGCATTATCCCGAATAGCGAGCGTTTAACTCAGAAGGTTACCTTATCGGGATTTAACTAAGGGCGGGTACTACAGTGACCCAAGATGCACAGAAATTGCTTTTCATAAAAATCTGGATATTCTAAAGAGGGGTCTTTGCTTTTCTTAAAATTATTTCTCCTCTTTAAATCTGCTGAAAAACAACAGCGCTATTAAGCAAAGCCCGAAACCTACCACACCATTTAACCTTAATCCATAATCATTACCCGGATCTTTACCATAAATGGTAAGCATAGCGAAAATGGCAATCCCCAGGGTTTGACCAAGTTTTACAAAAAGATATTTTACAGCGAAGAACATACCTTCGTGGTTTTCGCCTGTTTTTAAAGTGTCTTTTTGGGCAATATCGGCTAAAATCGCAGTAGGTAAAATGCCAAGTGCTGCCAATGGAAAAGAGGCTGATAATACCAGAATATATATTTGTGTATATGGCCCAATTGGTAGTTTACCTAAAAAGAAAATAGTAACGAAAATTAAGCACAAAACGCCAAAGGCAAGCAATACGAAAGGCTTTTTACCAATTTTAACAGAACCAAAATTTACCAGTGGATAAAATAACAAGGAAGCTATTACCATCGCACCCATAAATTTGCCACCTTCTGATTCTGGCAAACCCAATAAAACCGTACAAAAGAATAATAAACCACTTGATATAATACTTAGTGCAGTATAAAAGGCAAAATCAGATATCAGGTAGTATTTAAAATTACTGTTTTTAAATGTGTTTTTTATAGCCGGCCATAACGGAACGTGCGTAGGTTTGGCTACCGTAAATTCTTTTTCGTTGATGAAAAAAACCGGTAATAACATCACCAATCCGGATAGGATACACAAACCCCATATAGCCGCCTGAATGGCTTCGCTGCGGTTATCCAAATGAAAATTAGCCTCAACCAGATCGGCAAAGTTGTTGGTACAGGCCGATAAAATAATGCCGATAACGAAGCCTACCTGCTGGTAACTGGATAGTTTAACTTTTTGTCTCGGTGTATTGGTTACTTCGGCCAGTAAAGCATTGTAGGGAATAATATAGGTGGTAACCGATATAAAAAACAAACAAAGGGTAATGGTGAGCCACCAGGCGTTATGCAAGCTTTCTGTTTTTTGGATGGGATAAAAAACCAGTCCGCAGAAAATCATGGCCGGTACAATAGCCCATTTCATAAAAGGCATTCTGCGGCCGTTTTTATTGGTGCTTGCATCGCTTCTTGAGGCGATGAAAGGATCGTAAATGGCATCTACCAACCTGCCCGAGGCAGCAATGATAGAAAGGATGTTAAAGGCACCCAATAAAACAAGCTGTGGTACCAAAGGTGGTAAGCCAGCGTTACTTGGGGGAAGGTAGAAATAGGGAAGCATGACGATGATAATGTTGGTCATCGTGCTCCAGCCAATCATACCGGCAGCGTAAGCAATTTCTTGTTTTAAGGAGAGTGTTTTGTTCATTAAAATTTTAAAATTAAAATCTTTATTTTTTGAAAAGCGGGTTTCTGTGTTTATAGGTCAGATCAGTCCTGCTTTCCATTTTATTTCGTTGCGCTTCATGTTCATTCCAATCAGGTTTATTTTACTTAGGTCTGCCTTTCTATCTTAAACCCGACAGTAGCAGAAATACTTTTTGTAGCTCCTTCGACAGGCTCAGGATGACAATGACAAAAAGATTGTAGCGTATGGCGGGACTATCGAAACCGACCAGCAATGTAACTGCTTTTCAAGTCAAAATATTAAAACTTTTTTTTCTTAAACCAGCTGCTCACAAAATAAATCGCCAGAAAGCCAGCAAAAATGTATAAACCATTAAGTGCTGCATTTTGATCATCAGCGTAAATGCTGAAGGCAACAAAAGTATAAGCAGCAATAAATATGATAGGCAATATAGGATATAAAGGAACAGTATAGATGTTTTTTTTATCAAGATGCGCTGTTCTTTTTCGAAGAATAAAAATTGTGGCTGCCGAACTGGCCATACTAATGCTTTCCAGGAAAATGGTATAGTTTAAAATTTTATCGAAGGTTTTGGCATAGAAAATAATTACTACCGCAACCAAGGTAAAAGCTGTTAAGCTAATGGAAATTACTCCTGTTTTTTTATTCATCCTGCTAAATATTTTTGGCAGGGCACCTTCTTCGCCCATGGCAAACATGGCCCTTGGGTTGCTCAACAGGTTTACATTTACATAACCCATTACCGAGAAAAATATGATGACAGAAAGTGCACTAAATCCTGCCGGGCCAAATATTTTTGAAGCTAATATCGCCGCTATACTTTCTGCCGATTTTAACTCTTCGAAACCAATTACCTTTACATAAACATAATTGATGACAAGGTAGAGAATCACAATAATGGTTAAACCAATAATAATGGAACGTGGAATTACTTTTTTGGCTTCTTTAACTTCGCCACCAAAGTTTATGGTTTGTGCATAACCTGCGTAAGAAAATGAAACAGCAATTAAACATAGGCCTAAAGCTTTTCCATAATCAGACCAGGTTGGTAAAGCACCCGGGGCTGTTTTAAAAACGGGCGTAACACTTTCTGTTTGTCCGCCAAAAAATACCGCACAGATCAACGTTAAAATCATCCCGATTTTAATTACCGTTAATATATTTTGCGTTTTTGCACTTGCTTTTAAACCTAGCAAATTAATTAAATAGAATACCAGAATAGTAGTGATGGCTATAGCCACCCTTGACGTTTCGGTTTGTATAGCTGGTGGCAAAATAATCTTGCTCAGGTACTCTGCTCCAATAATAGATATCGCCGCTACAGATGCCGCGCTTGAAATAATCACAATGCAGTTAATGGCAAAGGCAATGGAAGGATGGTAAGCCACCGAGAAGATTTTGTAATAGCCGCCGGTTACCGGAAAGCGAGATCCGATTTCGGCATAAGTTAATGCCCCGCAAAAAGCTACAAAACCGCCGATAAACCAGGCCAGGTAAAACAATTCGGGAATTTGAGCTTTCGCAGCTACATTTACAGGTGTACGGAAAACACCCATTCCAATAACTAAACTCACCACAATCATGGATAAATCGAATAGCGAAAGCTGTTTTTTCGGTTGCATTAATAAGGATATTAAATAAAAGGATGAAGATAGGGAAATTATGTAAAGATGTAGATGAATGATGGTTTATGGTTTTTTGATTCACTGGTCATTAGTGCGTTAGTGAACGGACAGTTTTCCCAGGCATCATTGCGAAATGCCAGCATGTTTTAAAGCTGAAATATTTTCGATGTGATTTGTTTATTGGTTCATGGTTAATAACCAATTGAATATATAAAAACATAAATGATCAACCTTCTTACTATTGACCGTCAAAACATGAAATGTCAATCATTAAGCGATCAACCAACTATTTAACGAATAACGAATGAACTATTGAACGAGAATATACTTCTTCCATCCTTATGTTGAAATTTTCTTTTGTTTGCCTCACAGAATAAATCTATTATTGTATAATAATTCTGAGGAACTTATTTGAAAATATTTTTATTTCAATCATCAGGGTTATTTCTACAAATTCTTCATCACTTTGCAAATCAAAAAAAATGCAGGGTTTTTCATTGAAGAACAGATGAACACATTATGGCAGAAGTAATTTATAACGACGACAGTATACGCTCATTGGATTGGAAAGAGCACATCAGGTTACGCCCGGGTATGTATATCGGTAAACTTGGTGATGGCTCTGCACAGGATGATGGTATTTATGTTTTGTTAAAGGAAATTGTAGATAACTCTATCGATGAGTTTGTAATGGGGACCGGAAAAACCATCGAAATTACACTATCTGAGCAAAAAGTAAATGTTCGCGATTATGGCCGGGGTATTCCATTGGGCAAAGTAATTGATTGTGTAAGCAAAATCAATACCGGTGGTAAATATGATAGCAATGCTTTCCAGAAATCGGTAGGTTTAAATGGTGTAGGTACAAAAGCAGTAAATGCATTGTCGACCAGTTTTACCGTTCAATCGTACCGCGATGGAAAAACTAAAAAAGTAGAGTTTTCTAAAGGTGAGATTGTAACCGAAAATCCAGTAATCGATACCACGCAACGTAACGGCACCGCCATTACTTTTTATCCAGACGAAACGATTTTCAGGAATTATCATTATATACCAGATTTTGTGGAAAGCATGGTTTGGAACTATGTTTTCTTAAATACAGGTTTAACGATAAATTTTAATAACCAGAAATATTTTTCAGAAAGAGGCCTTTACGACCTGCTTTCTAAATTTAATAAACCCGAGGAAATCAGATATCCGATTATCCACATGATTGGACCTGATATCGAAATTGCCATGACCCATGGGCAGCAATATGGTGAGGATTACCACTCTTTCGTGAATGGCCAGCATACTACCCAAGGTGGAACCCATCAGGCAGCTTTTAGAGCAGCGGTGGTGAAAACTATTCGCGAGTTTTTCAAAAAGGAGTTTGATGCTGCTGATGTGCGTTCATCCATTATTGCAGCCATTTCTGTACGTGTACAGGAACCTGTTTTCGAATCGCAGACCAAAACTAAACTGGGTTCGCAGAATATGGGGCCGGAAGGACCATCTGTAGCTACTTTCATTAACGATTTTGTTAAAAAAGAACTGGATGATTATCTGCACAAAAACCCTGATGTTGCCGATGCCTTGTTAAAAAGGATTATGCAATCGGAGCGGGAGCGTAAGGATATTGCAGGCATTAAAAAACTAGCCAACGACAGGGCTAAAAAAGCCTCTTTACACAATAAAAAATTGCGCGATTGTAAGGTTCATTTTAATACTACGCACGAGAAACGATATGAAACCACCTTGTTTATTACAGAAGGTGATTCGGCATCGGGTTCGATTACCAAATCGCGAGATGTAGATACCCAGGCGGTATTTAGTTTGAAAGGGAAACCGCTTAACTGTTACGAGCTGACCAAAAAGGTGGTGTACGAAAATGAAGAATTTAACCTGCTACAGCACGCTTTAAATATTGAAGATGGTTTGGATGGCTTGCATTATAACAATATCGTGATTGCTACTGATGCCGACGTGGATGGCATGCACATCCGTTTGCTCATGATGACTTTTTTCCTGCAATTTTTCCCTGATCTGGTAAAAGCAGGTCATGTTTATATTTTGCAGACACCGCTTTTCAGGGTTCGGAATAAAAAAGAGACCATTTATTGTTACAGTGATGAAGAACGCAAAAACGCCATTGCAAAACTGGGCAATAAACCAGAAATAACCCGATTTAAAGGACTGGGTGAAATTTCTCCGGATGAATTCGGTTTGTTTATTGGAAAAGACATCAGATTAGATCCTGTTATTTTAAAAGATCAAACCATTAAAAGCCTGTTAGAATATTATATGGGAAAAAACACGCCAGACAGGCAGCAGCATATTATTCGTAATCTGAGGATAGAGAAGGATGAGGTAACCGAAGAACCTAAAGTGATTACAGAAGAAGTGGCTTAAGCGAAAGATCTTTCGGCTACGTTACCATTGACAGACTCCACTAGTGCGGTCGTCATTCTCGCGAATGCGGGAATCTTAAAGCGATTGTATCAAGATTATTCATAAGGGTTTGCTTTTATCAGTGGCATTCATAAGCACTTCGGGGTTCCCATCCGGTGGTTATTGGATCAAGTTGGGAATGATGATATCTTGAGGAATATTAACTAATAAAATTTATCTGTCATTAATTGATTTTATACAAATAAATTAATGATAAGATGCAGGAAGTCAAGTTTTTTTTAAAAAAACTTGACTTCCTTTAGTTAATGGCTCCGCTATCCATTGAATAATTCTAATAAAAAAACATCATCTCGACCGAATGGAGCGACTGTGCGAACAGGCGGGGAGAGATCTTTTAGGTTTTTATTAATCAATTATTTAGCTTTTTTGAGAACTGCATTTGATAGCGATAACCGTTTTTTTTAAAGATCCTGAAACAAGTTCAGGATGACGACTATGCTGGTAATTATTCTTTAGGTGCATTTACCGTATTCTCCGGATGCTGAGGAGGCAATACATCTACCTTTTTTTCTACAATGGTGATTTTTGTAAATACGGCATATTTACTAGGGACGATGCCATTATCATATTTTTCGGCATAGGCTTGTGTAAATTCAGCACCGAAGTAGAGGATAATCGAGGTATAATAAATCCACAATAAAATAACGATGATGGAACTGGCAGCACCAAAGGCAGAACCTGGATTGCCTTTTTCGATATAAATCCCAATCAGGTATTTACCTAAACTGAAGAGGATAGCCGTAAATAAAGCACCGATGATGGCAGATTTCCAACGGATGATCACATCGGGCAAGACCTTAAAAATAACCGCAAAAACGGCCGTTACTGCAGCCAGGGTAATTACATTATTCAAAATATAAATCAATAAGGCCATGGTGTCATTTGCAACCGGAATAACTTCATCTATTTCACTTTGTGAAAGCAAGTTGCCCAATTTGGAACCCAAACCCACCACTATACTATTAACCACCAGCGATACCAGCAATAAAAAGCCCATGGATACAATTAAAGAAAAAGACAATAACCGGTTAGAAAGCATTTTTAGCCAGCCTTTTTTAGGTACTGCCTTAACTTTCCAGATCATGTTGATGCTGTCTTGTATTTCGATAAAAATGGCCGTAGATCCGATGATCAGTGTACCTATACCGATGATTAAACCAATGGTAGATTGCCCCGATTTATTGGCATGTTCTACAAAACCCTGAATTTGTGCGGCTGCATCTTTGCCAACCATTTCGGTAACCTGACCATAGAACTGAACTCTTGTTTTTTGGTTTCTTGCGTCGCCAAAAAATAAAGTGGCTGCCGAAAGTAGGATAATAATTAGTGGCGTAAGCGAAAAAATGGTGTAATAGGCAAGTGAAGCACTTAATTTAGTTACCCGATCTTCTACAAAACCTTTTCCGGCAGCAATAAAAAGGTGATAAAGTGCTATAAAGAAATTTTTGATCTTGTTGATTACTTTCATCGGAAAATTAAAACGGATAGCCTATGCCTATGTTAAAAATTAAATTCTGTCTGCGCCAATCTTTGTTGCCAAAGGCAATATCATCAAATACCCATCTTTGTCCTTCAGGCAGATACGGTTTGCGCACCGGGAAGGCCACATCTAAACGCACTACAAAGATTGTTGCATCTACACGTAAACCGGCGCCTGTACCTACCGCTAATTCATTAAAAGCATTTTTTAATTTAAAGCCTGATCCCAGTCTGGCCGTTTCTGGCTTACCTGGCTCTCCAAGATCTTCTTTCCTGAGCCAGATATTTCCGGCATCTACAAACAAGGCGCCGTAAAGCACACTCACAAGCTTAAACCGAAGTTCTGAATTAAGCATTAACTTGATATCACCACCCTGATCGGCAAAAATTGCGTTATCAGGAACTTTATACGTACCCGGACCTAAGGTACGTGCCGGAAAGGCCCTGATATCGTTACTACCACCAGCAAAAAACTGTCTTACAAATGGTAATGATGTACTATTGCCATAAGCGTAACCATAACCCAAATTTAATCGGTTTGCCCAGATCAGGTTGCGGTTAATTTTATAATAATCTCTTAAATCGGCCTCTGCCCGGATAAATTGAGTTAATGGTGTATTAAATAAAGTTTTTTGTCCTTTATCGTTTGTTGGTGTAAATAATCCCCAAACATTACCACCAGTTTCTAAACCACCGTAAAAATAAACATTGTTACGTCGATTGGTTTCCATCTGGTTGGTATAGGTAAAGTTGTAATTACTACCAATAATGAATTGGTTTTCAAGAGTGCTTCTTAACAATGGATTTACTCTAAATAAGCTATCCCTTCTATTAGAATCTGGAAAACCTGTTGAAATATAACTCACTGAGATGGGGTTGAAGTTATGCTCTTTGTACTGGTTTTCCTTAAAATTGTAGCCATATTCACCTTTTATGGCATGTAAGGTGTATTCTGACCCACGGTTAAGCATCTGATAAGAAAGCGATGCAATAGTTTTTGGGATAAAGGCAGTTGTACTGTTAGGCTTGTAAAATGGTACAATAAACCTTGGGAAGGTTAGTTTTCCTTCAGCTGTAAATGATAAGGAGTTGCGGCCTAAAGACGTTCCCCTAACCTGTGTTTCGAAACCACCGCTAACACTAACATCTAATTGCTCGGCACCTCTGAACAGATTTCTGGTGGTTTGGGTAACTTTTACTTCTGATCCCACAAAATTGTTCGATTTACTTGTACCTGTAACCGAAAAGCTTAAAGAGTTTTTCTTTAATGGGGTAAGGTAAATATTTAGGTCTAACTCATTATTTTTAAAACTATCAACTGGTAAAAATTCAGCCCTTACATCCCTGAAAGCGCCGATATTTACCATTCTGTTTAACGATTGATTATGATCTTTACGGTTGTAACGTTCGCCCTTTTGAAAGAAAACCAAACGATCAAATAACCTTGGTTTAAAAGTATTGCGATCATCATAAATACTGAAATCGTGATATTCAAGCGGTTTTAGCTTTCTTAATATAGTATCTCTGCGCAGACTATAGCTTGGATAAATGTTGATATCTTTAATGGTGTAAGGTTTTAATCCGGCATAAGGTGCAATGTCTTTAACTTTAATAGTTACATTTACCAGGTTCTTACCAATGGTGCTATCAACCTGCATAATCAGGTAATCCGGACTGAAATAAAAATAACCCTTTTCTTTAAGGTCATTATCGATCCTGATGCGCTCATTTTTATAATTGTCGAGGTCGTAATAATCGCCTGCCTTTATTAAAGTTTTATTTTTATTCTGATTAATGATTTTGGTTAAAGCCCCGGTGTCAGGCGGGAAAGTAACTTTATTGATTTTATATCGGTTACCAGTCTCTGCAGTATAAACGGCTTTACCTTTTTTATCTTTCACTACTGTATCGCCGGTAACAGTGGCCTGTAAATAACCTTCGCTAATTAGATAGCTGGTCAGCACATCATTATTATATTTCAATTTAACTTCGTTAAGAAGTACAGGGGCTTCTCCCTGCTTGCGTAACCAATTTCTAAAACCTTTCGGTTTTTTGGGTTCTCCAGCCAGGTTATAAATACCAAGTTTAAACTTTATGCCTAAAATAGAACTATTGGGGCGCGGCCTTGTTTTGCTTTCTAAATCGCGCTTCACCTGTTTTTCATCATCAATTTTGCCTGATGAATCCGGATTGATCTTTACTTCAGCACCTGTATATAAATGTTGGCCAGGCTTTAAGGATTTGGTAGAGCTACACGCAGCCCAAACTAAGCAGGCCAGTACAAATAAAATTGGTCTAATTAGTTGTCTCATTTTTAGGTTTTTGTTCAATGTTTCTTCTGTTGCGTTTTTTCTGGAAAATCTCTCTGAATTTATTGTAATCTACTACGAGGGTGAAACCCAAACCGGTTTCGATAATCTGTCCCTGTACAATTACGTCGTTTTGGTTGCGTCGGTAAGCCCTTAATCTATATCTTCCATCGGCTGATAAAGCATATTCAACGTTTACGTTTCCGCCGATATCTGTCGATTTTTCGCCTGGTGCCTGCGGCCCTTCCAATGCAAAAGAGCTACCTACTGTTACTGTTAGCCTATCATTTAATAATTTTTTAGATAAACCAATTTCGAGATCAGTTTTCTGCTGAAGTGATCCGGTAGAATAATCTTCTGACGAATTTACGCCAAAATTCAATTCTACACCCTGAATTAGATCGGAAGCCAGGTTATTTAACTGTTCCGTTAATAATTTACTCACACTCGATCTTGCCAGGGTAGAAACCCCGCCGCCACCGCCTGCCAAACTTTGGAAAGGATTATTGGCGATAAATCTGTTCAATGCCAACAGGGCAAAAACCTGTTTGTTTAATTCACTCTCATCGCGGTTTACGTTGATTAATTTGGTGTAAACCGTTCCATTTAATGCCCCTCGTTCGTTTTCTGGCAAATCAAGTTTGAATGAAATGATCGGTTTTAATAGCTCCCCTTTCATCATTAAATAAACCTGGAAAGGCAATTTAGTTTTGGCCTGGATATTATCCGGTTCATTGATCAGGTCGATAGGTGCCGCATTCACCTCATATAATGCAGTTAAATTTACATTCGCCGAGGTAGGTTCACCGGTCCACACAATGGTACTTCCTTTAACCAGTTTAAAAGCTTTTTTGCCAAGCGGACCAACCGATAGGTTGTAAGAACCATCGATAATTTCGTATCGGCCTGTTAAGCTGATTTTACCGCTGGGATCCATCGTTGCGTTAAGATCAGCTTCACCTTTGATATTCAGGGCATCGCCATTTGATGGATCTACCACCACATTCAGTTCTGCTTCAGGATCGATGGTGATGGCTGCAACCAGGTTAATCCCTTTCATGGCGGATTTACTAACACTATCTACCTTTAATGCCTTCTGACCATTAAATGGTGGCGCATCAGCATCAATAAACTGCACAATCCCTTCCTGATCTATAACTGAAGGATCGTTTGACGGCAAGGCAAAGAAGAATTTTGTGCCTTTGTTAACCTTAACGTTCATGTTCACATCAGGCTGGTTCAAATCGCCACGCACTTTAATATCGCTGGTTAAAAATACTGTTCCATAAATGAGGTCATTATCCGCTGCGGTCGAATTGATTGCCCTGAAGTTGTTCATTTTGATGTCTAAACCGAAACGGTAATCTTTGAAATTACTGGTGTAAACTTTTCCATCAATGATGGCTTTCTGATTTAAGGAATCGATCAGCGTAAAATTATTAAAACTGATTCCCTCATTTGTAAAAGAAATCTTCTCGTTAGGCAAGCGGAAATATGAATTTACGTATGCCACTCTGATCCCTGCGTTGTTGAAAGTTAAATCGCCTAATATTTTTGGCGCGGTTAATTCCCCTTTAACACTTAGTGCACCTGTTAGGGTACCTGTTCCGTTTTTAAGCTGACCTGCAGATAAACTCTCAATATTTTTCATTTCAATCTTATCGATATTCACGGTAAGATCTAAAGCACTTTTCGGTGCGGTATAATAAAATCCATTTACCCTTAGTTCATGTACACCAGTTAAGGCTACATTTACCTCGAAGGCATTTTCAGTATTGTTGTTTACTGCTAAACGTAAGGTACCCAGCTGATCTTTCTGGTAACGCAACTGATCGACGGTTAGATTTGCTTCAAATTTTGGTGAGCTGGCCAAATCTTTAACATTTGCGGTTCCGTTTAAACGGCCACCAACCAAAGTCGTATCGGTTTCGGCAAATTTAGTTAAGGTTTCCAGTTGGAAATCTTTAAATGCGACAGCTAAAGGTGCATTGGGTTGAGTAGGATTGCTGTTGATGGATAATGACTGCCCATTGTTGCTGATCTGAAACTGATTAACCAATATGCCGGACGCACCGAACTGGATATAGTTATCTTGCGAAACCACCCATTTTTGATAATCGAGCAATAGTTTCTGCGGATCTAAAGAGAATTTAAAGTCTTTATTGATCGATTGGAAATTACCGCCAATAACATATTTGTCTTTTTTCTGCCTATCCCGCAAGAAAATGTTAACACCTAAATTGTTATTGTCAGCATCGCCACTTACTTCGGTATTGAAAAGCGCAACAGATGGACTTTGAAGAGCTTTAACAGTTAAACTGTAGTCTAATTTATTGTTATCGTTATTGATGTTTAAAACCGTGGTGTCTACTTTAAAATCTCCATAAACTATCTGAGGAAAATTACCTTTAATCTGCAGGCTATCTTTTTGCGTATCAATCAATCCGTAAAACTGAGATGGTTTAAATACCGTTAATTCAGGCACAAAGTTCTTTAATAATTTAGAATCATAAATCTGAACAAAAAATCTTAAACGCTGATCGGGAACCTTTGTAACCGTACCAAACGCATAATATTTATTGATTTCGTTAATGATTGCACTGCCCACTTTTGTAAGCTGGTATTTTCCGTCGATTTTTGCGGAAAGTATTTCCGATTTAAGTGTGAGCTCGTTTTCGGTTGCGGTAGATTTTGCACGGATCGAAATCGTATCAACACTAATTCTTTGTTTATCTTTTACGAGTTGTAATCTGGTAACATCAACCGATCCGTTCAAATAATCAGCATCGGCAGTAGCCAGGTCTACTTTAACTACTCCGGCAGCACTCAAAAGCGTTGGACTAAAGTTTAAAGCCTGAAGGTTTACCTGTTTTAAATTCAGATCGGCTTTTATCGATGGATATTTACCTGCAAGATTTACTTTCGCATTTAAATTAAAGTTGGCATTGCTATCGGGCATGCTACTTTTGATGTTGATGCGCTGGTTGCTGTAATCACCTGCAAGAACTAAATTGCGGTAGGTGTATTTATTGTAATAAGCATTTAATACTTTGGCATTAAACCTTGCATTTATTTTTTTAGGATCAAGCCCTTTACCCGCCACATTGGCCTTAACTGAAACGCGGCCTAATTTAGGTTGCATTTTTAACAACCTGCCTACGTTGAAGTTATTTAAACTGACATCTGCCTTATAACTTTCTTTACCTTTAGGGCCATTCATGCTCGCAACTACCACAGCGCCACCCATATCGGTATTAATATTCAGGTTGGTGTTAAAATCGGTCATTGAACCTTGAAAATTACCTTTCGCATCAATTACGTTTGGCAGCTCAATTGAAGGTGGAAGCGATTTTTTAGGCACCGCCACTAAAATATCACCTTTGGTAACATGGAGTTTTTTGATGTTTAAATCGAGAAAGGTTTTTTTAACATCAGGTAAACCTTTTGCTTTTCCACTGATATCAATCTGTGTATTTTTTAAGCCGCTAATTTGCAGTTTAGGAATATTCAGGTCGTTCAGATAGCCATTAACATCAGCATTGATTTTTATTTTTTCGTTACGATAATTTGCTGGTACAGCATTACTAAAGTATCCGGCATCTTTTAAGCCAATAGTGGTATTTTTAAGGGCAATATTCAATTTTACACGTTCAGGATGTTTGGTCAAATCCTCCATTGAGGTAAAATTTAACTCCGTAGCGTTCTCAATGGCAGTATTTGGTGTTTTCAGGATGAAATTGCTCAGCTTGATCTGTTTATCATTGTACACTGCATCGCCACGTAATTCATCCAGAACAAAGCCACTTTTTTCCTTTAATGAGCCATTTTTAACATTGGCTTTTATTCCTGCTGCACTATAGCTTATATCGCTGGCACCTAAGTTTAATTGATTTATTTTTAGGTGGTTAAAGTCCATGCCTTTAGGAGCAGGTTTTGCGCCCAGGTTATCGAATTGTACAGCGTTATCGGCTAAACTGATATTTTTGATGATTAAACCCAAAGGCGATTTTTCGGCAACGACAGTATCTTTAACTTTCTCTAAATTGTTACTTGCAGCAGGCTTAAAGGCGAAAAGAATATTGGATTTGTTTAAATGGGCATCATCTACCGAATATTTACTGTTAGTTAAATCCACTTTAAGGTTTACCAGTCCCAGATCGTTTACATCAGCAACTGCTTTGGTAGTCGAAATCTGATCGTCGTAGTTAACCTTTACATTGCTGAAAACAAAATTCTGCACTTCAATTAATGGGAGTTTACCCTGTTTTTTTTCAGTACTATCTACGCTGTTGGTAATATGCTGCGCCAATTTAACCAATGGTTTTTGCTGTAAGTAACGCAACGAAGTATTCACCAGGCTTAACTCTTTAATAATATAGTGCTGATTGGCCAGGTCGAAATCTTTGATTTTGGTTTTAAAAGCACCTAAATATAATTTCACATCATTACCGGCAACATCATCCCGGTAATTAATGCCAATATCTTCGAAAGAAACTTTATCAACAGAGAATTTTAGCGTAGAAGTGGTATCCTTTTTTACTTTCTCTTCTGGTTTTTTCTGGTCGCTTGCAAAAGCATCAACCAGGAAAGAAAAATTGAAGGTGGTATCTGGAGTAATGCGCTTCACATTGGCACGCACATTTTTTAGTTCAATGTTATTGATTTCGACCGTGTTTTTTAACAGCTTAAATAAACTAATGTCTACCGCAAGTTTTTCGGCATATAATAAGGTGTCGCCTTTTCGGTCTTCGATGTAGAATTTGTTCAAAACCACATCTTTGGGCAAAGCAATTTTGATGCTTTCCAAACTCACTTCCGTTTTAGTTTTGTTTTTAAGATAGTTGATGGCTTTCCCTTTGACAAAATTTTGAACAGCTGGAATATTTAGGGACAGGGCTACACTAACCACCAGGATGATGATGGAGGCAATTACCCACAATAAAATTTTAAGACTTTTGCGTACGTATTTATTCAAAGCTAAGCGTGTTTGGTATTTTGATAAATGCTTGAAGCATGCCAGTAAAATTAATTTTAAGGCAGGTTTACTAAATAATACAAAAAATAAACTAAATTGTTCGCCCGCCATAAAAATTTAACAATGGCGGTTATATAATTACTTCAAAATGAATTCAATAAATCTTAATATAACTTTTGAACGGTATGCCGATATTTCAGAATTAACCTTACCCGATAGAACGCTTTGCGAACGTTCAGAACAGGCGCTCCGTACTTCTTATTCTCCCTATTCTAAATTCAGGGTGGGTACAGCTATCAGACTGGCCTCGGGCGAAATTGTTTTGGGCAGCAACCAGGAAAATTTAGCCTATCCATCAGGGCTTTGTGCAGAGCGTGTTGCGCTTTTTAGTATTGGCTCTACTTATCCTGACGCCGTGATAGAAAGCATGGCGATTACTGCGCAGACCGATAATTTTGAGATTTTAAAGCCAGTAACTTCTTGCGGAGGCTGCTTACAGGTAATGGTAGAATTTGAGCGTAAACAAAATGCACCGATTGAGGTAATTTTTTATTGTTTAAATGGAGAAGTTTTAAAAGTGCCTAGTGTAAAGAGTTTAATACCCTTTGCTTTTGTTGAGGATAGGTTGGAGCGATAGTCGCAGAAGTATTTCTTCTCTGGATTGTTGACATTTCGAGCGGAATGGAGAAATCTATCTTGTTAGATCTCTCCACTCCGCGTTGCTTGGAGATGACGATTTCTACCTTAGTCTATCGGTTGGTGCCGCACTAACCTACACTATATAAACTATTCTCTATATTTGGTTTTTTAACTACAATGAAATACCTCTACACCCTGATTTTCTTTGCTTTTATATCTTTTAACCTGCATGCGCAGGGTTTACTTAAGGGTAATGCCGTTTACAAAATAACTTATTTCCGCTCGGCTGATGGAAAACCAAAAGAAGATCGAAACCCAGCAGTGGTTATTGCTTCTGCAAAGCAGAACTTAATCAGTAATGCGTCCGTTCTTGATCATAAGGCAAAATATCCTTACGAACAGACAATTGTAACAAAGCCCGGGCAAATTTTATTTCAGGTGTCCGATTTAGCACTTAATAATCAGATCGCCACTGCCGATAGCACTTCAATTGCTAAGCAGGTATTTAAATTTGGCCAGGAAACAAAAGTAATTTTAGGCTACACTTGTAAAAAAGCAACAACGGTGGTAAATTCTAACCGTATCGATTTATGGTATACGACTAGCGCTGGTATAAAAGCTGCACCAACGAGTTTAGGGCAAAGTTTAGGGCTGGTTTTAGAACAGGTTCGCAACGGGAATAGTTATATCACGGCTACGAAAATTGAAGAAGTTAAAAAAGCGCAGCCGGTAGATATACAAAGAATAAGCGCTAAGCTTACCGATGGATTAACTTATAAAGATTTGCTTTGGAAAAGTAGATTTACCACTTTAAATGTTTTTAATAAAGAAACGATTAATTTTATTGATAAACCTCAATCAAACGATTCTATTTTTCGCTTTGCAGGCGGAACCGTAATCGCAAGAAAAGTTAAATTTCCTCAATTAACCAATCCAAATGTATTTGTCGACTTAACGGAACAATCAAATGGTGATGCTTACGACAGGACAGGTTCGGTATTTATTATCCCAACTGATAAAAAGATCAGTTTGATGGATGCGCTCAAAAATTCGGTTAAGGCGCTACCTGTTTATGATAATGGGAACGGGAAACAGTATCAGGGTGTGGTAGCTATGGCAGATTATAATCCGGTAATTGAATTAATGCGCTTTTTTACCCCTTTCGGCGTGGGTAAATACAATACCTTAAAATTAAAGGATAAAAACTGGGCGGAGAAAGTTTATTACCGTCAGGATGTTTCGGAGTTATTTCCTTTAGTGAACGGAAAAGAAGCCTGGGTAGCTGTTTTTATTGGTAATTATGATAAAGGTGGACATCAGGTTTCATTAAATATTACCCTGCATAACGGGGATCGGTCAAAAGAAACTAAGAATGTGGTTTTACCTTTATTTAATTCGACTAATGTAATGGAAATGGCCGGACAAGAATATGCCACCATGTTTAGCAGCGAAAAAGGTTTGGAAGTTTCTTTTACTTTAACAAAAGATGTAAAGGATGCGAAACTGCGTTATATTACCACCGGACATGGCGGCTGGAGCAATGGCGATGAGTTTGTGCCACGGAAAAATACGATTTGGTTAGATGAAAAAAAAGCTTTTGCTTTCACGCCATGGCGACAGGATTGCGGATCATACCGTTTATCAAACCCAGCCTCAGGTAATTTTGAAAATGGACTTTCTTCATCAGATTTAAGCCGTTCTAATTGGTGTCCGGGTATGGTTACTAACCCAAATTGGATTAGTTTAGGTGATTTAAAGGCTGGTACACATACCATAAAAGTAACTATACCCATGGGAAAACCTGAGGGTGGCAGCTCCAGTGCCTGGAATGTTTCAGGTGTGCTGTTGGGGGAGGAATAATGGATATGGAGATTGTCATTGCGAAACCGATTTTCATCGGGTGAAGCAATCATTAAAGTAGGGGCACAAAGGCATTAAACATTGCTTCGTCGTTCCTTCTTGCAATGACGACCGATTTTTCTATGCACTATGCCACCCTAAATAGTTCCACAAAACCTTTTTTCTAAACCGGATTGCAGAGAAGATCCTTTTTTGGGTGGGGTGGGCTGTAGGTAAAAAGATCGTATCGGAAAGCCGGAAGTAACAATAACAAAACCTACAGACCCTGCTTTCCAAATCAATAAAATACATTTAAATTTCAGCAGGTGAGACACCAGCCAATAGATAAGACACCAGCCGATGGGTAGAAGGATCTTTTATTTGCTTTACTTTTACCACATAGGATATTTAAGGTAATATAAGCTCAACAGTTTAACTTTTAAGAATGTCAATTGTGATGGTTTTTATGCGCCATGCAACCTTAAATAGTAGTACAACCCTACTTTTCTAAACCGGATTGAAGAGGAGATCCTTTTTTTGGGGCCGGGTGTATGGCATGGGCAAAAAAAGATCGTATCGGAAAGCCGGATTAACACTTCATAATACTTACAGAACCCTGCTTTCCAAATCAATAAAATATATTTAGATTTCTGCAGGTGAGACATCAGCCGATAGATAAATAGAACTTACAGAACCCTGCTTTCCAAAATCAACAAGCAAGTCTGAACTTCGGTAGGTGAGGCATCAGTCGATGGGATAGATGCGCTTTGCAAAATGTGAATAACCTCTCTTCACGCTGTGCCATCATTTTTATTATATTTACGGCTGCCAATTTCTGTAAATAAATGAGTGAAGAATTAGATCAAAACGTAAACGAAGAGCACAAACATACCATAACCCCAATCAACGGTTTATACGAAAACTGGTTTCTCGATTATGCGTCTTATGTAATTCTCGATAGGGCAGTTCCGCATATCAATGATGGTTTAAAGCCCGTTCAACGACGCATTATGCACTCTCTTAAAGAGATGGATGACGGGCGTTTCAATAAAGCCGCAAACGTAATTGGTAACACCATGAAATACCATCCGCATGGTGATGCTTCCATTGGCGATGCGATGGTGCAGATTGGGCAAAAGGATTTATTGATCGACATGCAGGGTAATTGGGGCGATCCGGTTACTGGCGACAGCGCTGCAGCGCCAAGGTATATTGAGGCGCGTTTATCAAAATTTGCCAACGAAGTAGTATTCAATCCTGATACTACCGAATGGCAGTTAAGTTATGACGGGCGTAACAATGAACCGATTACTTTACCGGTTAAATTTCCTTTGTTGCTTGCACAAGGTGCAGAAGGTATTGCGGTAGGTTTGGCTACCAAGGTAATGCCGCATAATTTTATTGAATTGCTTGATGCATCGATAGAAGCATTGCGCGATGTACGCCCAAATATCCTACCCGATTTTTTTACGGGTGGTATGGCCGATTTTTCGAACTATAACGAAGGTCAGCGTGGCGGTAAAATCCGTGTGCGTGCCAAAATAACCGAGAAGGATAAGAAAACGCTGGTCATCACAGAGGTACCCTTCAGTACCACAACAGGCTCTGTGATTGATAGTATTTTATCGGCGAACGATAAGGGCAAAATCAAGATCAAGAAGATTGAAGATAACACGGCGGCCAATGTAGAAATTGTAGTGCATCTGGCACCTGGTATATCGCCCGATGTAACCATTGATGCGCTTTATGCCTTTACGGCCTGTGAAGTATCGATCTCACCCAATACCTGTATTATTCAGGGTGATAAGCCACTTTTTCTAAGTGTGAACGATATCCTGATCGAAAATACCAGACACACCAAGAGTTTACTTAAGAAAGAACTCGAAATCCGTCTGCACGAATTACAGGAGAAAATCTTCTTTAGTTCATTGCTTAAAATATTTATTCAGGAGGGTATGTACAAAAATCCTGAATATGAAAACTCATCCAATTTTGAAACCGTAGTTGAGGTTTTACACGTTTTATTCGATCCGTTTAAACCATCGCTTTACCGCGAAATATTACCTGAAGACTTTAAGAAGCTGATTGATAAGCCGATGAGTAGCATCACGCGTTTTGATGTGAAAAAAGCCGATGAGCAGATGAAAAACCTGGAAGATGAGATTAAAGTTGTTAAAAATCACCTGAAACATCTTACCGATTACGCCATTGCCTGGTACCAGAAACTGAAAGATAAATACGGAAAAGGACGTGAACGTAAAACCGAAATCCGTTTGTTCGATCGGGTTGAGGCATCTAAAGTTGCCCTGGCCAACGTAAAACTATATGTAAACCGTGACGATGGTTTTGTGGGCTCAGGCTTACGTAAGGATGAATTTGTGGCCGATTGTTCAGACATTGATGAAATAATCGTTTTCCGTGAGGATGGAAAATGCATGATTACCAAAGTGGCCGATAAAACTTTTGTGGGTAAAGGCATTATCCATGTGCAGGTATTCAAGAAAAACGACGAGCGTACCATTTATAACATGGTTTATAAAGATGGAGCAAGCGGTACTTCATACATTAAAAGGTTTGCCGTAGTTGGGGTTACACGCGATAAGGAATATGATTTAACCAAGGGATCAAAAGGATCGAAGGTTTTATACTTTACCGCTAATCCAAACGGAGAGGCCGAAGTGATAAATGTATCCTTAAAGCCGCATTCTAAATTGCGTAAGCTGCAGTTTGATCTTGATTTTGCCGAAGTGGCCATTAAAGGACGGGGATCGCAAGGAAATATCGTATCCAAATATCCGGTTAAAAAAATTATTCTGAAGAGTAAAGGTGTTTCTACCTTATCAGGACTAAAAATTTGGTACGATGATTTGTTAAAACGCCTGAATGTTGATGGTCGTGGTAAGTACCTCGGTGAATTTGATGGCGATGATCGTATTTTACAGGTACATAAAGATGGATATTATGAATTAAGCTCTTTCGAACTAAGTAATCACTTTGATGATGGATTAATCTTGATCCAGAAGTTTAATCCTGAACAGATTTTTGCTGCAGTACATTTTGAAGGGAAAGCGCAAAACTATTTTATCAAACGTTTTGTATTCGAACTGCAAGCTAATGGCAAAAAAACCATTTTTATCAGTGAAGAGCAGAAATCGAAGTTGCTATACCTGACTTCAAATCCGGCAGCAAAAGTTATTGTTGATGTGTTAAAAGGCAAAACACAAATTCCTGAAACATTAGACTTGACCCTGGCAGAACTAATTGATGTTAAAGGATTGAAGGCGAACGGCAATAGGTTATCGCCGCATGATGTTCAGAAAGTGGTATTGGAAGAGCCGGAAATAGTTGTTGAAGAAGCAGAAGGAACCACTTCGGAAGAAGAAAATGGCGATGGCGAGTCAATACCTGAAGAAGAAGCTGCGAATGAAGAACCAGAAGCCGATAATGCAGTAACTGAACCAACCGTAATTAATGAGCCTGTTGCAACGCCGCCAAAACCAAAGTTTGAACGTGCAGAAGCGCCCATCGTCAATGTTGATAAGCCAGAGACAAAAGAAAAGCCTGTTGCAGTAGAAAAACCTGCAACAGAAAAACCGAAATCAGAAACTGAAAAAGTTAAAAAAGAAGATGTTAAGACCGGGGATAAGCCCGAAACAGCCGAAAAAACCGTTAAAAAGGTAGATTTCGAAATCACCAATCCAGATGATATCGATATTGATGATAAAGGGCAATTAGGCCTGTTCTAAATAGATTTAAGAGTGGTCAACTTTCATAGCCAACGGTAAGAAAGTTGACAACTCTTCACATTTCAATCAAAACATTTCATTTTAAAGCCTATATTTGCCTTGCTCAAAGGGGTGCTTTTTGGTATTGCAATTTCTGTTGCGTCCAACTTGCTGAGATTATACCCATTTTAAGGCAAAAGGCAGATAGGTAGAAGGCAGCGGGTTTCCCCCTCGACCTTACAACCCTCCACCCCTCAACCTTAAATGAACCTGATGCGGATAATGCCGCCGTAGGAAGAGGTTAAATTTACAAACTGTTTCGCCCCGAAAACGGTATCTAATTATTTTTACCGGCCGCAAGGCAAATTATTGTAAATGAATTTTCAAGACTGGTTTAAGCTTTTTCAGGAGCAGATTTTAAACACTTCATTAATCGAATGGTTGGCCGTGGGTTTCGGTGTAACTGAAGTTTTGTTGGCGAAGAAGAATAGCATCTGGCTATATCCAACCGGTATCATATCTATTTTATTGGTAATGACTTTACTATACAGCGCAAATTTATATGCAGAAATTGTATTGAATATTTATTATTTGGTAATGAGCGTGTATGGTTGGTTAATTTGGAAAAATCAGGAAAATCATCACCATAAGGAAGTCCGATGGTCAACAAGAAAAGAAATAGTTATAGCTGTTTCAATTTCCGTAATAGGATTCGGGATTTTCTACACCGCTCTAATAAATTTACCTGAGCATTTTGTAGTTGCTAAAATTGATATTTTCTTTACCAAATCTGATGTTCCAATCGCTGATGCCTTTGTTTCTGCATTTGCATGGGCAGGCATGTGGTTGTTGGCTAAACGCAAAGTAGAAAACTGGATATTTCTGAACATATCCAACATTGTGGCCATTCCATTGCTTTTTCATAAAAAGCTGCCACTGATGGCCTGTTTAACAACGTTTTTGTTCATTGTAGCCGTATTTGGTTTTTTTGAATGGAAAAAGATCATTAATGAAAATAAACTCAAGTTGGCTTAATAACTTCTACATAAAAAATAATGAGTGAAACATTGGCAACTACCTGGCAGGAAAAAGTTAAAGCTTATGCCGCACTTTCTGAAGAAATGGGTAAGTTACACCCAGAAATTTTGGAACTGGCCTATCAGGAAAATTGGTTTAAACTTTTTGTACCCAAGGCTTACGGTGGGCCTGGCAAAAAGCTTCCAGAAATTTTAAGGTTAGAAGAAGAATTGGCAGAAGCTGATGGAAGTTTAGGATGGACGGTTACACTTTGTGCCGGCGCAGGTTGGTTTGCCGGTTTTTTAAACCCCGAATTGGCTACTGAGATCTTTGCTGATCGTAAAGTTTGTTTTGCAGGGAGTGGCGCCGTTGGCGGAGTGGCTGTTAAAACACAGCAAGGTTATCTGCTTAGTGGTAAATGGAGTTATGCCAGCGGTGCATTGCATGCTACTATCTTTACTGCTAACTGTACGCTTAAAAACGAAAACGGTGATGATATTCTGGACGAAAATGGATCGCCAGAAGTTAAGTCATTCATTCTTAAAAAAGAGGAAGTGAATATTTTGCCGGGCTGGTCTTACTTTGGCTTAATAGCTACAGGAAGCCATGCTTTTGAAGTTTGCGATTTAAACGTTAATGAAAATCGGGCCTTTAAAATTAATCAGCAAATTGAAGTGGCTGATTACGGTTTTGATTATCCCTTTTTACAGCTCGCAGAAGCTACCTTAACGGTAAATAGTTTAGGAATGACCAATCATTTTATTAAACTGGTAGAACAATCTTTTTATGCCCGATCTGGATTAGGAAGATATAGCGAAGCGCAGATTTTATTTTTTAATAATGAACTTAAGCGCTGTAAAGATGAACTGTTAACCCTTCGAACCAAATTCTACCATGCTTTTGATGAATCTTGGAATCAGTTAATCAGTAATGGTGAAATTACAGGTGACAAATTAATGGCGGTAAGTTCTAACAGCCGTAAATTGGCGCGTGCCTGTTGGAGATTAGCAGCAACCTTATTCCCATACTGTGGTTTAGCGGCTGCAAAAAAAGAATCTGAGATTAACAGGGTTTGGAGGGATATTTATACAGCCAGCCAGCATGCCTTACTTACTTTCGAAAGCTAATTATTCCAAAAGCGCCGATTTAACTTTATCTTTAAAATCTGCAACAAATTTATTTAGTTTAGGTTGTATTACAAAAGCGCAATATGGTTTTGACGGGTTATGTCCATAATAGTTTTGATGATAATCTTCTGCTTCATAAAATTCAGCTGCCGGTGAAACTTCTGTAGCAATGGGCTTATCGAAAATATGCTGTTTCGTTAAATCTGCTATCATTTTCTGTGTCTGCTCTTTCTGCTCTTCATTTTCATAAAAAACTACCGAGCGGTACTGTGTACCCACATCATTACCCTGTCTGTTTAAAGTTGTTGGATTATGGGTTTTAAAGAATACCAATAAAAGTTCAGAAAATGAGATCAGGTTTTCATCAAATGAGATCTGAACCACTTCTGCATGGCCGGTATCGCCATTGCATATTTCCATATAGGTGGGATGCTTTAAATCTCCGCCCATGTAGCCCGATGTAACCTGGCTTACGCCATTTAAAGTCTGAAAAACGGCTTCGGTGCACCAAAAACAGCCCCCGCCAAATGTTGCTATTTGCATATCCTACACTATATAAAATCTATTCCAACTTTTAGATCATATTTAAAAAAAGACATTTTTTTGATATTAAAATAGGATTAATGGTTGATTTTTCCTAATTGTTTTGATTGTACGGCGTTTTATATCAATCTGTTATAAATAAATAATAAAAAAGCCTGTAATCGCAATTACAGGCTTTTTTATTATTGATATTGGATATATATCGGTTTTGGTTTTAGCTTTAGCAGTTCTTCTGGCGTCATTAAACGCTTAGGTTCTTTTTTCAGGTCATTTTTATAGAAAAGTTTAAAGCCTGTAAATTGTACCGGTTCGTTTTGTATAAAGTGGCGGTAGGTGCCAATTTTTAAATCGGGTTCGCCCCATCCATCCATGTGCACTACTACCTGTACTTCAGGACGTAGTTTAATGTTAGCTGAATTGGTTACCATCTTTTTTGTAAAACGGTGCAATACAAATACTTTTGGAGGTAAATTATGCTTTTTAACAATATCTGCAAGGTATTGCGTTACATAATTTACATCGACAGCATCATAAGTGCCGATTTTTTTACCAGGCAATGAACCGTCTTTCATCGAAAATTCCGGATCTATACCTAAATGTACATAAGGCAGTTCAAGATATTTTTCGATATGAGGTAACTCCGCTTTTATCGTGCTTAAAGCGACCTGAAGATCCAAAAATACGATGGTATTAGGTTGCATTTTAGCAATTTTTAAAACAGAATCGATCTGTTTGTTACCCATCCTGTTGATATATTTTCCGTCTTTTCCAGGAGTTCCACTCGCTACTGCAGCAATGTAATGCAATCCAGGTTGTACCGGGGTAGAAGGATCAGCTTTTTCCCAATGTTTAACTTCAGCATTCAGGCGTTGCCACATTTCTTTAGGTGCATACTCGCCGAGTGCACCCATTTTTTTTGAATGCAGGTTTCCATAATAAACAACAATACGTTTGAAAGGTAAAATAGCTCCGGCTAAAGGATAAGGTTGTTTTTTAACTGGCCACTTTCCGGTAGTATCTCCGTTTGCCAATTTTTTCATCAACGAATCATAAAGTTTTGGATCAACCGGTTTCATTACATTAACGGTTGAATCGGTTTTCTTTTTAGTGGTATCAGATGAGAAGATTTTGCCAATGCCGCTTCCGCCTTTACTGTCTGAATTGCAGTTGGCAAATAAGCTGATTGCAGCAAAACCAAGTATTACGGTGCCTGCTAATTGAGGGAATTTCATAGATATTTAATAATTAAAATTTAGTCTTTTTCCGGACCGATGAAAGTAGTTCGGAAATCTGATAGTTTAAAATAAAGTAATCAACATTTACACATTACAGAATTTACCGAAAACACCTAATGGCAATTTAATGCCTGATGTAGCCTGTAGAAACAGTTCTCCCGTCTCAAGATTTTTAACAGCAGGAAAAGAAGTACGGATTAAATTTTCAACAATTACTGAAGAAAAACCAAGTGAGTAGGTATTTAGGATAAGGAAATGTTCTTTTTCATCTAATAATTGTACTACATCCTGCATCATTTCCTGGATATGATCTTCGAGTTTCCACTTTTCGCCATTAGGACCGTGGCCATAAGCTGGTGGGTCTAGAATAATACCATTGTATTTTTTGCCCCTTTTTAATTCTTTCTTTACAAATTTTAAGGCATCCTCAACCATCCAGCGGGTATCTTTCAATCCTGAAAGTTCCTGGTTTTCATTTGCCCAGGTAACTACTTGCTTAATCGAATCTACGTGGGTAGTTTCTGCACCTGCCGCGTTGGCAATTAGCGATGCAGCACCGGTGTAGGCGAAAAGATTTAGAACTTTAGGCTGTGGTGTTTTAAATTTTTTAATCGAAGAAGAGATGAAATCCCAGTTTACTGCCTGCTCAGGGAATACGCCCACGTGTTTAAAAGAAGTTAAACCTAAACGAAGTTTAATAGCCACTTCATCATTTTTATATTCTACATGCCAGCGATCAGGAATAGATTGATTTTTCTTTACCCATTCGCCCGAAGTAGCCGAACGGCCCCTAAAAGTGATGTTGGCCGTTTTTTTCCAATCCTGTTCAGAGTATGTTTTTTTCCATACCGCCTGAGGCTCAGGACGGATAAGGGTTACATTTCCAAAACGTTCTAATTTTTCAAAATCTCCGCAATCAATCAGTTCATAATCTTTCCAATGGGTTGGGGCAAGTAATTGTATCATGTATTAAATAACTTTAAATTTGGGTAGCTTTTGATATATTGATCATCAGTTATCAGCGTTAAATCATTAGCTATTGCTTGTGAAATAATAAGCCTATCAAAAGGGTCTTTATGTATTAATGGTAATTTAGAATAAGTAGTAAAATCGTATTTAGAAGGCTGAAGAATTTTTACCTGATAATGGTCGAGCAATTGATAAATGGAGTTTATATCGTCTTTTAACTTCAGTTTTCCAATATTTAGCTTAATTGTGATTTCCCAAATACTAACAATACTGATAAGTTTTTCAGTATCGGTATTGTTTATGATTTCTATAACCTTTTTTGAAATAGCATTATCTCCATTAATAAAAAAAAGAAATATGTGTGTGTCTAATAAAAAACGCATTACATATAATCCTTTAGCTCGTCTAATGGCTCGTTAAAATCATCAGAAATATAAAGAATTGTACCTTTCGCTGCACCATATAAGCTTTTTGGTTCTTCAACAACATTTGCTTTTTCACCTGCTGATTTAGGGAAACTTTTTGAATGCTTGGCTTTTAAAAAATCAATAAAATCTTCTACCTCATTTACCATGCTTTCTGGTAAGGTTTCCAATTTGTGAATGATATTTTTGGTAGCCGAAGTCATAATAAACAAATATAAGAATTTTCTTAAAACTTATCTTTTGCGGCTTTCATGAAGCGGCTGGCAAATACAAAATCGTTTAATTCTTTAATATCGGTATGTGCAATTTCTTTATTACTACCTTCCCAGAATTTTTTTCCTTCATGTAAGAATAAAATATAATCGCCAATACCCATAACCGAGTTCATATCATGTGTTACTACAATAGTTGTGGTTTTATATTCTTCAGTAAGTTCCTGAATCAGTTCATCAATTACGATGGAAGTTTTCGGATCTAAACCCGAGTTAGGCTCATCGCAAAATAAATATTTCGGGTTCATCGAAATGGCACGTGCAATACCTACACGTTTTTTCATACCACCAGATAATTCTGCCGGGAATAATTTGTTTTTACCCGCCAGGTTCACCCGTTCTAAACAAAAATCAACTCTTTCCAGCTTTTCTTTTCTGCTTTGATCGGTGAACATGTTTAAAGGAAACATGATGTTTTCTTCAACGGTCATACTATCGAACAGGGCAGAGCCTTGAAATAACATGCCGATTTCTTTACGTACCTCAATGCGCTGCTCGTAGGTCATTGGCGTAAAATCGCGCCCATCATACAGTACCGAGCCAGAATCTGGCTGGTGCAAACCTACCATACATTTCAGCAGGGTTGTTTTTCCCGATCCCGAACCACCAATAATTAAGTTGGTAACACCTTCTTCAAACTTTCCGGAAATACCTTGTAATACGTCGTTTCCGGAGAAAGATTTATAAATATCTTTAATTTCGATCATTACAATAAAAGTTGAGTAACTAAATAATCGCAAACAAGAATAGAGATACAGCTAATTACAACTGCTCTTGTACTGGCCTGCGAAACTTCTAAAGCACCACCACGAACATAAAAACCTTCATACGCCGGAACTGATGTAATGATGAACCCAAATACAAAGGCTTTTACCAGTGCTACTACGATGGTATAAGGATTAAAATCAGTTGTAATACCTTGCATATATTCTGCTGGCGTAACGGCCCCAGAGATTGAACCGCCAATATAACCACCAGTAATACTTAAAAACATAGAAATGATCACCAGCATGGGTACCATGGTTATGCCTGAAATAATTTTAGGAAGGATAAGGTAGCCAGGTGCGTTTATGCCCATTATTTCTAAAGCGTCAATCTGTTCAGTAACCCGCATCGAACCAATTTCTGATGAAATGGCCGACCCTATTTTTCCTGCGAGTACAATTGCACTAATCGTTGGGCTTAACTCCAAGATACTGGAGTCGCGGTTTACAGAACCAATAATGGTTTTGGGGATAAAATCACTAACCAACTGGAAAGCAATTTGTAAAGTCATTACTGCACCGATAAAAGTAGAAATAATAGCAATTAAACCTAAAGAGCCCACACCAACATAATCCATTTGTTTGGCGATTTCTTTCAGGTAAATTTTCAGTTTTTCCGGCTTTCTGAATACAGACTTGAGTAGCAGGATGTATCTGCCGAAATTGGTAAAATTCATTCCGTATGTATTTGCTTAATTTAAATGATCATTCTATACTACTACAAAGAAACGATAAAAAAGTTGGAGCGCTTTGCTAATTACAAAAATATTCGTGGTTTTGAATATAATTATGGTTTTTTGTCAACAAAAATTAAACCATAAATAATGAAAGCTGTAATAACAGGTGCAAGTAAGGGAATTGGAAAAGCTATTGCAATTAAATTTGCCCAAAATGGGTACGATTTAGTTTTGGTAGCAAGGGGCGCAGATGACCTCAATAAGCTTCGGGAGGAATTAAGCCCTTATGGAAATGTTGTTTTTACCCATGTAGCAGATTTTTCGGTTAAAGAAGAAGTGTATGCTTTTTTAAATTCAACTGCTATAAATTTTGATCATGTAGATGTTTTAGTCAACAACGTAGGGGTCTTTTCACCCGGCAGTATACTTGACGAAGATGACGAAACCTTCGAAAAACAGCAACATTTAAATACCAATGCCACCTATTATTTGAGTAAATTCTTTGGAAAAAAAATGCGCTCAGCTAAACGGGGCCATATATTCAATATCTGTTCGGTGGCCAGTAAAGCACCCGTAAAAAACGGAGGCAGTTATAGTGTAACAAAAGCAGCGATGTTGAGTCTTAATCATGTATTGCGGCAAGAGTTAGCACCTCACCATGTTAAAGTGACAGCATTTTTGCCAGGCTCCACTAAAACTTCATCCTGGGAAGGCACAACGATTCCGGATGAAAAATTTGTACAGCCTGAAGATATTGCAGAAACTTTATTTACCATTTTAAACTTAAGTAAAGGGGTAAATGTAGACGAGGTTTTAATTACTCCGCTTGATTTTTAAACACAAAATGGACAACGTTATGGAAAAGAAGCTTTTTAGAAACGAACACGATAAGATGATTGCCGGTGTAGCTTCGGGACTTGCAGATTACATGCAGGTGGAGGTTACCATAATTAGGTTATTGTTTGCATTATCGGCCATATTTATGGCAGGAGGTGGCTTAATTGCCTATGTTATCATGTGGATTATTGTTCCGGTGAACAACGATCCGGCAGCAAGGTTCTCTAAATTTAATGATTACTTTGGCAATAAAAATCCAAATGCACAGCCGTTTGGAAACGCCGATCCTTTTGCCGGACCTGCTAATCAGGGAAATCAGAATTGGACACAACCTGTGGACGGCACACCTAAAACACCTTTCGAAACACAGCCCGATTTTAGTAAATTCAACAAATCTAATGATACTGGCCGCACCATCGGCGGATTGGTATTGCTGGTAATCGGATGTTTTTTCCTGATGCGCGAAATGGATTTTATACCTGATTGGTTTAGTATCCGTAACCTATTCAGATACATGTGGCCGTTAATATTTATTGCTTTAGGTATAAGTATTATAGCCAAATCAAAAAGAAAAAATGACTGGGCGGCTTTTCAGCACCAACAGGAAGCTGAACAACAAAAAACAGCTGATTTTCCTGAAACGATTGTAGAAAGTGAACCTACAACATCCGTAAACAAAGATGATCATTCAACACCTGCTCACCCTTAAGTATAAATAAAATGAAATTAGATAGATTAATATGGGGTATCATCCTGCTTTTTATTGGCGGTGTACTTCTACTCGAAAACTTTGGTGTAATTACTTTTTATTGGCGTAATGTTTGGAGCTTCTGGCCGGTATTTTTAATTATTGCAGGTCTAAATATCCTGTTTAATAAAAATAATTCGCAAACAGGTAGCATCATCTCTATTGGTGTTTTGGTGGTAGCCCTTTCTTTCCTTTTTTATAAAGGTCAACAGGTTCCTGAACGCGGCAGTTGGTGGGGGCGTCAATTTAAAAAAGATGTCGACATTAATATTGAACACAATAATGATGATGACGATGACAATGATAACGACACATCATATAATCACTTAAGTTTATCTGAGCCATTTGTGGCGGCAGATAATGCGAAAAAAACAGTATTAAATATTTCCGGAGGTGGCATTTCATTTAATCTAGAGGGAGAGACCAATCAGTTGATCAATGCTGATGTAAAAAAGAAACATGGTAACTTTTCTTTAAAGAAATTACTTACCGATAGTGCAACCGTACTTACTTTCCAGATGGACGATAAAAAGAATAAATGGAATTTTGGTGATGGTGGTAACGATGTTAATTTTAAATTGAATAAAGAAGCCAACTGGGATATTTTGATGAAACTGGGCGCTGGCGAAGCGAACTTTGATTTTACCGATTACAAAGTGCGTACTTTCCGCTTTGATGGTGGGGCTGCAGCTCTGGATATTCAATTCGGAGATTTATTGCCAATCACCGATGTAATTGTAAAATCTGGTGTGGCCGACGTAAAAATTAAGGTGCCTACCAATTCTGGATGCCGGATTAAAACCAAAACTGGCTTATCTGCAAAGGATTTTGATGGTTTTGAAAAATTGAGTGATGGTGTTTACGAAACTTCGAACTATAAAACCTCAACCAAAAAAATCTTTATCAATTTAGATGGCGGATTGAGTAACTTTGAAGTGAGCAGATATTAGAAAGGATAAAGGTTTGATGGTGGAAGGTTTAAGGCCCTATTCGATCTAACCTTGTAAACGCTGATCTAAACTCCGAACAATCCTGATCCAATCTAATGAATCCTGATCAATATACAGTTGTAATTAATGGAAAGCCAACGGGGCCGTATAGTTTAAACGAACTTAAAGATTTAAACATCGGTGCGAATACTTTTATCCGCAAACCTGGAATGGACGATTATAAAGAAGCTCACGCGATACCCGAACTGCGTGAGCTTTTGGGTTTTACCTATCAAAAAACAGCGCCCCAGTATTTTGCCGCTTTTGATCAAAGATTATTGGCTTCAGTGATTGATCACTTTATTATCTTCGGTTTCTATACCCTAATTATTTTAACGAGTTATATTTTTATAGAAGGGAAAGACCAGCGGATTATGGCTTTTTTAGTTCCTTTTCCGGTAATATTTTTAGTCAAGTTGGTTTATGGCAGTATTACCGAAGCAACTAAAAGCCAGGCAACCATTGGTAAAAAACTCCTCAATATTAAAGTAACCGATTTAGAAGGTAGCCAGGTTTCTTTTGGTGTTTCGCTTGTTAGAAATTTCTCAAAAATATTATCTGTAATTCCTGTTTTTTTTGGCTATCTCTACAGCTTTTTGAATAAGAAAAACCAGTGCTGGCACGATATTGCGGCTAATACTTTGGTAATAAAAGACAGGTTAATATAAGTTAGAAAAGCAGGGTCAATGCATTTGTTATGGTTAGTCGGGCTGTGCGCTATATCTTTTGCAGGGCCCCAACTCCGCTCAGGCTGACCGCCAAAGGATGCCGCTTCCATCCCGTTTATGAAACCTAGGTCAGTGCAATGATGCCAAACCCACTTAACGTTAAAATATAGACCTGATGGGAGTGGAAATCCCTTTTGGATTAAACGGGTTTGTTTCAATAAAGATTTCTTCCAAAAGGATTGCAACAAACAGCAGGACCGAACTCAACCCATTATTACTGACCTTGCTCTTCAAAAGGAGAATGCCAATTTTGCTCTCGGAAAAAAAAATAGGCTCTGATATTTATAGGAAAGCAAGATTAGTGCAACTATCTGCGTCACCCGGGCTGTACGCTGTATCTTGTCTGACCTTCGCCGCTCAGGCTGACAGCCAAAGGATGCCGCTGCCATCCCGTTTACGAAACCTGGGTCGGTGCAAACATGCCAAACCCCTGTATTTGCCAAGCATTACTACTTTTCAGTTTTCAAAAAACTTCATTTCCCCTGAAGCACCGGGTCGATTTTAATTACAACATTACAACATTAAAACATTCCAACAATCCTTATCTTTGCAAACAGATGGAAAATATATTGGCAAAACATGATTTAGCTGGCGGATATTGCAACAGTTTAACCACTTATTCGAGGTATTTAACCCGCGAAGTAAATATCGGCGATATAGCCTTGGGAGGCCATAATCCTATTCGGATCCAGTCTATGACGACTACCGATACCATGGATACGTTAGGTACGGTAGAACAGACGATCCGCATGGTAGAATCCGGTTGCGAATATGTCCGTATTACTGCTCCAAGTATTAAAGAAGCCGAAAATCTGGCCAATATTAAAAAAGAACTACGTTTCCGTGGCTACAATGTGCCGTTAATTGCCGATATCCATTTTACACCAAATGCAGCCGAAATGGCCGCAAGGATTGTAGAAAAAGTGCGTGTTAATCCAGGTAATTACGCAGATAAAAAGAAATTTGAGAATATAGAATATACGCAGGATGCTTACAATGCAGAGTTAAGCCGGATTTATAAAAAGTTTATCCCTTTGGTGAAAATCTGTAAAGAGTATGGCACTGCGATGCGCATTGGCACCAACCATGGCTCCCTTTCCGACCGGATTATGAGCCATTATGGCGATACACCGCGTGGCATGGTCGAATCGGCAATGGAATTTATCCGCATGTGCGAAGACCAGAACTATTATAATCTGGTGATCTCCATGAAAGCCAGCAATACTCAGGTAATGGTACAAGCTTACCGTTTGCTGGTAGAAACCATGGCCAAAGAAGGTATGAATTATCCTTTGCACCTAGGTGTTACTGAAGCAGGCGATGGTGAAGACGGTCGTATTAAATCAGCAGTTGGCATTGGAACTTTATTGGAAGACGGTTTAGGTGATACCATCCGTGTTTCTTTAACCGAAGATCCTGAATTTGAAGCGCCTGTAGCAAAAGCTTTGGCAGACCGATATGCTTTAAGAAGTCCGAAGTCCGAAGTCCAAAGTCCGGAGTCAATTCAGCTACGCTCTACGCTCCACGCTCCGCGCCCAACTTACAGCCCTTACGAATACAACCGCCGCATCACCACTCCAGTACAGCACATTGGTGGGCATCACCATCCGGTAGTAATGATTGATGTTTCGAAAGAAAATTTAAAAGATCCTTACTTTTTAAGTTCGGTAGGTTATAACTATAGTGCTGGTTTAGATAAATACAATTTAGCCGATCAGGCATGTGATTTAGCCTTTTTAGGAGATCATTTGCCATCTTTTTCATTTCCTGGAAATTTAAAGCAGGTTTATAATTATGCAACCTGGCTAAAATTAAAAGATAAGAACAATTGTCATCCCTTATTTTCTTTGGAAGAATTTATTGAAAGTGAAGTTCTGGATGAAGTATTGAACTTTGTTCAGATGGATTCAAAACAATTTAACGATACAACAATTGCACAATTGGATAACACAGTTGTTTTAATCCTTGAAACCAGTTCAACTCATGGAATGGCTGAACAAAGAGCATTTTTTGTATTGTTACAGGAGAAAAACATTCAGGTTCCTGTAATTATAAAGCGAACTTACCAGGATGCAGATGCCGATCATCTGATGCTTTATGCCGCTACTGATCTTGGTGCATTGCTTACCGATGGTTTTGGCGATGGTGTATGGATTGATGCGGAAGGACAAAACCTTTCCTTGATCAATTCGACCAGTTTTGGGATTTTACAGGCTACCCGTACACGGATTAGTAAAACCGAATATATCTCGTGCCCAAGCTGTGGCCGAACGCTTTTCGACTTGCAGGAAACTACACAGCTGATCCGTTCGCGAACCGACCATTTAAAAGGGATAAAAATTGGTATCATGGGATGCATCGTTAATGGTCCTGGAGAAATGGCTGATGCAGATTACGGTTATGTAGGTACCGGCCCAGATAAAATTACCTTATACCGAGGTAAAGAAGTAGTAAAGAAAAATGTAACCACCGCTTATGCTTTGGATGAATTGATCGATATCATCAAAGGTGATGGGAACTGGGTAGAAAAGGTTTAATCGTTAATAATGCGAGCCGTGGTTTGTGTCCCCACAAACCGCTTTTATATAAATTAGACCGAGGAGTCAGATAAACACGGATTTTATCTGTGTGCAGCCTTTTTATCTGTGGTTAATGATATATCTAGCACGACAAAGAATGGAACACCATTAAATTTTCTAACCAATAAATCCTAAATTGCCTTGATGAAAATCCCGGAGTTTCAATACCTTTTTAACGAACTTAGAAACTGGTTGGCTGGTAGAGGCCTTGCAGGTAACGAACTTATTTATTCCTATTTTTTTATCGGGCTTGTTACAGTTATTTTATTCCTGTTTGTCACCATTTTTGTAACACGTCAGGTTTTTATTGTGATGGTAAAAAGTGCCAAAACCAAATCCGACTGGCAAAAGGCATTATTCGAATTTCGTGTTTTTAGGGCTTTTGCGTTAATTTTTGGAGCCTACATTATCTATAATGTTGTTCCATACCTTTTTGTCTATTTTAAAAACTGGCATTTCTATGCTTTGATTTTTGCCAGAATCTATATGGTTCTGGCCGTGATGTTTGCCGTAAATGCATTTTTGAATGCGGTGGTTTCCATCATGGAGTCATCAAAGCAATATGCCGATAAACCCATCAGAAGTTATAAACAGGTAGCCAAAATTGTATTCTACATTGTTGGTTTCGTACTTATTCTTTCGATTATTCTGGGTGAGTCACCTGTATACGTTTTCGGCGGTTTTGGTGCAGTTACAGCTGTTTTTATTCTGATTTTCAGGGATCCGATTTTAGGTTTTGTGGCATCGGTACAAATGAGTGCTGTCGATCTGGTTAGGGTAGGCGATTGGATCACTGTTGAAAAATACGGCGCGGATGGGGAGGTAACTGAAATTAATTTAACCACCATTAAAGTGCGGAACTGGGATAAAACGGTAACCATTGTGCCAAGTTATGCCATTGTTAGTGAGTCGTTTAAGAATTGGCGGGCAATGGAAGAAAGTGAGGGGCGTAGGATTAAGCGGCACATCAATATTAAAATTTCCAGTATTAAATTCTGCGATGATGAGTTGATAGGAAGACTGCAAAGCATTGACTTTCTTAAAGATTACCTGAAAGAAACGCAGCAATTTATTGAACGGTATAATGCCGAAAATACGGTAAACCCCAATAACCTTGTGAATGGTAGGCACATGACCAATATAGGCACTTTTAGGGTTTATGCCGAAAAATACCTCGAAAGCAATCCACATATTAATAAAGAACTCACCTTTATGGTGCGCCAGTTGCAGGCTACAGAAAACGGATTACCGATTGAAATTTACGTATTCTCGAAAGAGAAAGGATTAAAACGTTTTGAAGAAGTGGCTGCCGATATTTTTGACCATCTCTTGGCTGCGGTACCCTACTTCGATCTCGAGATTTTCCAAAGCCCCAGCGGCAGCGATATGCGGAATTTTGTAAGGAGAGGGGATGATTAGAATTTGATTTCATTCTGAGCACAGCGAAGAATCTGCTAAAGAGCGCCTGGTTATAAAATTTAACAGCATTCCTCTATCTACGGATTCTTCGTTCTACCAAGCAGGACAATAGCCTATTCTCCTAAGAAAGTCAGCACCTTTTCACAAACTTTAAATAATAGCGGTGGTAAAGTTTCATTAGTGTAAGGCTGTGTTGCCCCATAAACATGGTTTGCACCTTCCATTTTAACCAGCCTGCTGCCCGGATTGGCTTCTGCCAAGGTTTGCGCGGTTTCGAAAGGAACATTTATATCATCATCACCATGGATAATTAACCATGGAATATTGATGCGCTTTGCGGCATCTATAATATTTAATGTTGCCGCATTTTCTTCCAGGTCTTCCAATAAGGTAACATTTAATGGCATCTGTTCTTTAGTACGGGCATTGGTAACAAAAATCTTCCCGGTTTTTTTCCATTCTGCCTCTTGTTCCTTTTTCCAAAGGCTATTAAAATCGGCAATGGCGCTCCAGGTAATCAGTTTATTGATCCTTAAATCGTTTGCTGCTTCGATGATGGACAAACCACCGCCACGGCTATGGCCAATTAAATTTACTTTAGTGTTTGCGCCATATGCTTTCTCCATAAAATCCAATACTGCATTTACATCAAAAAGTTCTTTCGATACCGTGTTGCTGGCAAAAGCTTCCATATCGGTAACATCTTTTGGGTCATCAACCGGTACGCCACTATGCGATAAATTAAACTTAACGTAACGGTAACCATTGCTGGCAAAATACCTGGCTACTAAGTTATGGGCACCCCAATCTTTAAAACCTTTAAAGCCATGTACAAAGAGTACAATGGGGGTATTAGGATTTTTTTCATCAAAGGTGATGTCGCCAATAATTAATTTTCCGTCTGCACCGCTAAGGCTAAAATTACTTTGTGTAATCATAATTTAAAGGATTGATGTAAAATATAAACCTACGAAATTTGATTTTGTTGTATGTTTTTTGAGTGATGGCGTCATTTCGACTGTAGTGAAACGAAATGCCCGCCTGTGCGGACAGGCCTGCCCGTACAGGCGGGGAGAAATCTATTCTTAGACTATTGTATAGAATTTCTCCGCTTCGGTCGAAATGACAAATTTTTAATTGATAGGATTTCTATAATAATACCATGCCGAGCCAATAAAAACTAACTGAAAAGGCAACCTCAGCCACGCCATTAATGGCGTAACCGTTATTTGTCCCAGCATAAACGGTGCTTTCCGGATCATGTAGATATGCGCAGGTATAAAGGCAATCAACATCAAAATAATGAGTAGCGCGGCAAACTTTCTGGTTCTATCAAACAACAATGAAAGCCCTAAAACAATTTCTAATATTCCCGAAAAATAAATTAAAAACTCAGGTGCAGGCAACCATTTTGGAATGATGACGTAATATACTTGAGTGGATAAAAAGTGGTTATATCCAGCCAGAACGTAGAAAAGGGCATAAAGCCAAAGGAAAAATTTATAAATTGGGCTGTTCATCATGGATCAATATATTGTTTTAAACTTTAGGTCTGCTATTTAAAACCGTTCTAAATTGATGTAAATTACAGGTTAATGACAGTCACATGCCTTCACCATGTTACTTTTGTATCCCGATAATAGTTAATAACGGAAGCACTTGGAATATTTAAAAGTAATAGCTTTTACGCATCATCACATCGACCTGAAATCTTTAGGGAAATTAGTTATTTGTGACCAGAGTTTAGATAGCAGGTTGAAGAATGTTCAAGCAGAGCTTCCCGTTAGCGAAATCTTTTATGTCGGAACCTGTAACCGTGTAGAGTTTGTTTTCCTGACCAAAGAGAAAACCGACAAAGAATTTGTAACCAGATTTCTTACTGTTTTAGACATGGGGCTGCCTCCTGAATTTATGGAGCGTTTTCTGGATAATGTTACGGTTTACGAAAACGAAGAAGCTTTTAACCATTTGCTTAGAACGTCATGTTCTTTAGAGAGTTTGGTTGTTGGAGAAAAGGAAATCCTTGCCCAAATCCGTAAAGCTTACGAAAACTGTCGCGATGCTGGATTTACCGGCGATTATATGCGTATGATTATGGAACGTGTGGTGAAAACGGCAAAAGAAGTTTATACCCATACCAACATCTCCAAAAATCCGGTTTCTGTTGTTTCATTGGCTTACCGTAAGCTAAAAGAACTGAACATGTGTGGCAACTCGCGTATCTTAATTATAGGTGCTGGCGAAACCAATCAGAACATTGCAAAATATCTTAATAAACATAAATACTCCAATTTCTCCATTTTCAACCGTACGTTCTCTAAAGCTGAATCTTTGGCAGCAGAGTTGGGTGGTAAAGCTTATCCGTTAGCCGCACTTGAAGATTTTAATGAAGGGTTTGATGTGATCATTACCTGTACAGGTTCTACCGAAGCAATTATTAATGAAGCGCTATACGCTAAGCTGTTAAATGGTGATCAGGGCAAAAAAGTGATCGTAGATTTGGCTATTCCGAATGACGTTATGCCTGCAGTGATCCATAACAATCCTGTACATTACATTGAGGTAGAATCATTAAAAGAGGTAGCACGCAAAAATATCCAGGAACGTTATAACGAACTGGTGCATGCGGAAGAAATTATCAGCAATAACATTACCGAATTTTTCTCTGTTTTAAAACAACGCCGTATCGAACTGGCGATGCAGGAAGTGCCAAGAAAGATTAAAGAAATCAAAAATACAGCCATACATGGTGTTTTTGCTGAAGAAATCAGTCAGATGGATGAAGCCTCCCGCGAAGTTTTAGAACGCGTGATGAACTACATGGAGAAAAAATATATCAGCGTGCCTATGGTAATGGCAAAAGAAATTCTGGTTAACCAACCTTAAGGTTTTACCACAAAGAACACAAAAGCTTAATTTCCTTTTTTCTATCATCTACTTTAATACAAGGCGTCATCTGCGAAACACAGTGGAACCCCTGCCCGTACAGGCGTGGAGAGACCTATCCCGAGGCAGATTTCTCGACTGCGTTGCACTCCGCTCGAAATGACGGTATTTTTAAAGAGTGTACGCATTAATTCCTCTATTTCAGAATGACAAAGTAACGCAGCACCGAGTACCCTAATGTCATAGAAATCCTTTAAATTCTCCTTTCTGTAACCTCACTGTCTCATTTTTAAACAATTCATGGGATAAACCACTATTTAAATTAAATTTGTAGCTCATTTAATCTTAATAGTGAAGAAATTAACCATTGGAACACGCGGTAGCGACCTGGCTTTATGGCAAGCAAATCATATCAAAGATGAATTGGCCGCCATCGGAATTGATGCAGAAATCAAAATCATTAAAACTCAGGGTGATAAAATCCTGAACTTAAGATTAGATAAACTCGAAGGCAAAGGCTTTTTCACCAAAGAATTGGAAGAAGAACTTTTAGGAGGAACAATTGACCTGGCTGTACATTGCCTTAAAGATTTACCTACTGCGCATCCCGAAGGATTAACCATCGCTGCTTTACCACCGCGAGAGGAAGCAAGTGAATATCTTTTGATTTTAAAAGACTGTGTAGATGTTACACAGAAGCTTTCACTAAAAAAGGGTGCAATGGTAGGCACTTCCTCTAACCGTCGCAAAGCTCAATTATTGGGCTTACGCCCCGATTTAGAGATTGTAGATTTACGTGGAAACGTACCTACCAGGATTCAAAAGCTCCGTGATGAAGATTATGATGCCATTTTGATTGCCAAAGCTGGTGTTAAACGTTTAAACCTTGATGTGACCGATTTACATGTAGAAGAATTGGAAACCACTGAGTTTATCCCTGCACCTGCGCAAGGTGCTTTAGCGATTCAAATCAGGGAAAATGATGCCGAGCTTTTTGATTCACTACAAAAATTGCACGATCCGGCGACAGCCGAAACTGTAACTGTAGAACGTAAGGTTTTAAATCTTTTCGAAGGTGGTTGCCACATGCCTTTAGGCTGTTATTGCAAAAAGGAAAATGGAAAATTCGAAATTTGGACTTCAAAGGCCGAAACCGCAGATCATTTTCCTGAACGTTTATTTTTACGTGCAGAAAGTACTGAGGGACTGGCAGAGAAAATTGTAGCCAAGTTTAATATGGAAAGAAAGAAACCGGCAAAGGTTTTCATCTCACGCGAAATTGGTGAGCACAGTTATTTCCGTAGGGCATTAGAAAATAATAACATTGAAATAGAAGGACGTTCATTAATCCGTACGTTCCCGATCGTAACTGTTTTAGATCAGTTTATTTTAAAGCATGTGGATTGGGTTTTCTTCAGTAGCCGTAATAGCGTAGAATATTTTTTCAACTTAAAACCGGTACTGCCAAAGAAAACCAAATTTGGTGTTGTGGGTAGAGGCTCGGAAGATGCCTTGCGTAAATTTGGACATATTGCTGATTTTGTTGGTGAAAGTGGAGATATTACGGAAGTTGCAGAAGATTTTGCAAAACTGGTTGGTGGTCAGCAAATATTATTTCCAAGAGCGCAGGATTCCCTGCAATCTATTCAAAAATCATTACCAGCTGATGCTAAAGTAATCGATTTACCGATTTATGAAACGGTGATAGAAGAAGATATAGATCAAAGTTATGCCGATATACTCATTTTTACCAGTCCATCAAATGTTGATGCGTATTTCGCAGATAATTTATTGGAACCAGGCCAGCAGGTAATTGCCATAGGAAACTCTACAGGGAAGAAATTTGATGAAATGGGCGTAAAATATGCTTTGCCTTATTCTCCTGATGAAATTGGGTTGGCAGAAGCGGTGTTTGGAATAGAGATGAGGTAGAGGGTTTAGGGGGATAGGGTTTAAGGTGGAGGGTTGAAAGGTTGAAGGTGTAAAATAATTACGTCTTGATACCCCACACTGTAATCTTGCTAATAAATCTAAAAACTTATGCAATTACTCCGTAACGAAAAAATTAAAAGATATTCAGGTCTTGATACTCGATACTAAATCTTGATACTAAAAATTAGTAAATAAATATGTTAAACCGTCCGCGAAGATTACGGAAAAATCCGTTAGTGAGAGAGATGGTAGCCGAAACCCGGTTATCGAAAGATATGTTTGTGTACCCTTATTTTGTGGTGCCGGGCAGTAATATTACCCATGCCATTGATGCCATGCCCGGTGTAAACCATTATTCGGTTGATACTTTAGTAAAAGATGTAGAAGCGGGAATGAAAAAGGGGCTCAATAAAATAATGCTTTTTGGTGTTGGTGATGAGAAATCTGCAGATGCTAAATCGGCTTACCACGATCATTCTTTAGTGCCAACGGCTGTACGTGAGTTAAAAAAAGAATTTGGCGATGATTTATATGTAATTACCGATGTGTGCGTATGTTCTTATACCACCCACGGTCATTGTGGTATTTTAGAAAACGATTACGTTCAAAACGATAAAACAGTTGAAGTAATTGCTAAAATGGCACTAACTCACGCTGAAGCTGGTGCCGATATGTTCGCCCCATCTGATATGATGGATGGACGGATTGAAGCTATGCGTAACCTTCTGGATGAAAATGGTTTTGTAAATGCAGCGATTATGAGCCATGCCACAAAATTTGCTTCAGCCTATTACGGCCCTTTTAGAGAGGCCGCAGATTGCGCACCAAGCAAAGGCGATAGAAAGGCGTATCAAATGGACTTTAGAAATCCATTAGAAGCTTTACGCGAAGCGGCTTTAGACGAGCAGGAAGGCGCTGATGTGTTAATGGTGAAACCAGGATTAGCTTATCTGGACATTATCCAACGGTTAAAACAGGATACCAATTTACCTATTGCAGTTTACAACGTATCCGGCGAATACTCCATGGTAAAAGCGGCGGCAGAGCGCGGTTGGATTGACGAACAAAAAGTGGTTATGGAAACCATGCATGCCTTTGCCAGAGCGGGTGCCAGTATCATTACCACTTACCATATTAAAGATATTTTAAATAACAACTGGCTTTAAGGTAGATGGCAGAAGGTTTTAAGGTTGAGGGTTTATGTGTCCAAAATCTTTCAATTTCTGCCTTTTAGTCTTTAACCCTAATAATTCATGGTATAAGATAGAGATTTTCAAGGATAGAGGGTTTATGCGCCCTAAGCCTTGCACCCTCTACCTTCTAACCTTCAACCTTTAAAAAATGTTAGATTCATTAAAGAAAATGTTTTCAGGCAACGAAGCCGATATTCCGGTAAATACAGGGAGTAAACCTGATATTTCGAGGGTAAAATCTGCCGAATTGTATGAAAAATCAAAAACATATTTCCCTGGTGGCGTAAATTCACCTGTAAGAGCTTTCAAGTCTGTTTATGGTACGCCGCTTTTTATCGAAAAAGGTGATGGCTGTTATATCTGGGATGCCGATGGTAATCAGTTTATCGATTTCTGCGGTAGCTGGGGTCCACTAATTTTGGGACATAATAATCCTAAAATCCGTGAGAAAGTTACCGAAGTGATGCAAAACGGAATGAGTTTTGGTGCACCAACAGCCTTAGAAAATGAATTGGCAGAGCTGATTATCAAAAATAACCGTTTTGTAGAGAAAATCCGTTTTACCAGTTCTGGTACCGAAGCGGTAATGTCGGCCATACGTTTGGCCCGTGGTTTCACTGGTCGTGATAAGATTTTAAAGTTCGAGGGTTGTTACCACGGACATAGCGACTCGCTTTTGGTTAAAGCAGGTTCGGGCCTGGTTACTTTTGGCGAAACTTCTTCAGCAGGTGTGCCTAAATCTTTTGCAGAAGAAACCATTGTGGTTCCATTGAATGATAAGACCGCGATTGAGCAGGCATTTACCCAATTTAAAGATCAGATTGCAGCGGTAATTATAGAAGGTATTCCAGCGAACAACGGTTTAATTATGCAGGATGAAGAATACATTCATTTCTTGCGTAAAATCTGTACCGATAATGGTTCACTTTTGATTTTTGATGAGGTTATTACCGGATTCAGGGTTGGTTTTGAAGGTGCTGCCGCACACTATGGTATTACGCCTGATATTGTTACTTATGGCAAAATTATCGGCGGCGGATTACCTGTTGGTATGTATGGTGCCCGTGCTGAAATTATGGCGCACATTTCTCCTGATGGAGGCGTGTACCAGGCCGGAACTTTATCGGGTAATCCTGTAGCCATGGCGGCAGGAATTGCCACCTTAACCGAGCTGAGCAAATCTGGCTTTTATAAAGATTTAAATAATAAGGCACAAGAATTTGTAGCCAGCATTCAGCGTTTTGCAACTGCACGTAATTATAAGTTTAAAGTGTTTACCATTGGCTCTATCTTCTGGTTTGCCTTTACCGATAAGGATAAAATCCAATCGGCTGACGATATTGATGCCGGCAGCATGGAGAAATTTAAGGTTATGCACCGTGAATTATTAAATAGAGGAATATATTTAGGTCCATCGGGATATGAAGTTGGTTTCGTATCTTCAGCTCACACCAAGATCGAATTGGAGAAAGCTAAACGTGCTATTTTTGAAGCGTTGGATTTGGTTTTTAAGAAGTAATGCTTCGACTCCGCTGAGCATGACAACGAATCTATTTATCAACCGATTGTCACACGGAGCGGAGTCGAAGTGCCTTGTACGACAACTTACTAATTAAAACTTATGTTATCAACCCAAAGGAAATGAAGAAGTCCATTATCATATTTTACGCCTTATTGCTTTACGCGCTGGTACAACTCATTTCGTGGGGTACTTTGGTGGTGCGCTTACAGCCCAGCCGCATGACGATGATTATGGGTGAGGGGTCGGTATTTTTATTCTTACTTTGTATCGGCGGCTACTTTCTCCATCAATCCTTAAAACGTGAAGATAAATTGCGTGAACAGCAACAAAACTTTTTAATGTCGATTACGCATGAGTTAAAATCTCCTTTAGCGGCCATTAAACTTTCTATCCAAACCATTGTTAAAAGAGATTTGGATAAAGCCCGGCAAATTTCACTGTTAAATAATTCATTGAAAGATATAGAACGTTTGGATGATCTGGTCGAAAATATGTTGTTGGCCACTAAAATCGAAAACCGTTCATATACCTTTCCGAAAGAGGAGTTCAACTTTTCTGAACTGGTATATAAGATCACTGATAGGCTTCAGGTCCACTCGTGTGGCAACGAACAATTAATTACTGCCCACATTCAGCCAAATTTGCAGATTATGGGTGACAAATTTGCCTTATCGTCAGTGGTAACCAATCTGATTGAAAATGCGGTTAAATATTCGAGTCCGTGTGATGAGATAAATGTGCATTTAAACAAAGTAGATGGACATATTCAGTTCAGCGTAATTGATAAAGGACCAGGTATTTCAGATGCCGAAAAAATGTTGATATTTGATAAGTTTTACCGCGTTGGTAACGAGAATGTCAGAAAAGCGAAAGGAACAGGTTTAGGCTTGTTTATTGTGAAAGAGGTTTTACAATACCATGATGCAGATATTACAGTAAAAGACAATTTGCCTCAGGGAAGTATTTTTGAAGTAACATTTAGTTAATCTCAATTATGTCACAAAAATTAAGAATTCTATTGGTAGAAGACGAGGATCACTTGTTAGATGCTATCAAATTAAACCTCGAACTTGAGGGTTATAAAGTTCACGCCGTTAAAGATGGCAAAACCGCTCTTAAAATTTTTAAAGAAGAACGCTTTAATCTAATTATCTTAGATGTAATGTTGCCGGAGATGGATGGTTTCCAGGTTTGCGAAACCATACGTTTAGAAAATGCAGAAGTTCCAATTATGTTTTTAACAGCTAAAAACACTTCTGAAGACCGTGTTTTAGGTTTGAAAAAAGGTGCTGATGATTATTTGGTTAAACCATTCAACTTGGAAGAATTAATTCTTCGTGTTGGTATTCTGGTTAAACGCAGCTTAAAATCTGATGATTTAAAAGAATTAAACTCTTATAAAATCGGTGATAAAACAATATATTTCAATTCTTTCGAATTAAAACATGATGATGGTACCATCACGCCGTTAACTAAAAAGGAAACCATGTTGTTGAAACTATTAATCGAACGTAAAAACGATGCGGTTTCAAGAGAGCAGATTTTAGAAACAGTTTGGAACTATGATGTTTATCCATCAACCAGAACAATCGATAATTTTATTTTAACGTTCCGTAAGTATTTTGAGCCAGATCAGAAAAATCCGGTTTATTTCCACTCTATCCGTGGTGTAGGCTACAAATTTACAGATAGTCATTAATGTACAATAATAAGGGCAGGTATGCTTTAATGGCAATTTTTTTGCTTGCTGGCTTAGTTTGTGTTTTTTACGATCAATACCAGTTAGCAGCACTTTCGGCACTATTAATAGCCTTTGTGATTTGGAGCCATTTTAGACATGGTTCGGTTTTGATGGCTTCGAAACATTTCAAAAATAACGACTTTGGCAAAGCCAAAGCCTTGCTGGCTGAAGTAACTCAACCAGAGCGTTTGGCCAAAAGCCGCAGGGGTTATTACGAATTTATGCAGGGGAATATGGCATTGAAAGAGGAAAACTATGATAAGGCCGAATATCACTTTCAGCTGGCCAGCCGTTTTCCCGTAGGAGGTAAGAATGAAAAATCGTATGTACTGATCCATCTGGCTAATCTCGCTTTGCGGAAAAAAGATAGAGAAAGAGCAGAAGCCTATACCAGGAAGGCCAAAGAACTTGCTGAAACCCAACGTTCGAAAGATATTATTGTCAAAATTGAAAAAGAAATAAGTAAGTTATAATACTAATATTGTCATTTTGAATAACGAAGCACCAGTTTAGGAATAAAAAGGTACTTCGTTTTTTTTTTATTTATACCTTTGCAAAATTAAATTAGGCCGCCCGTCATCCTGATCCGATAACTATCGGATTTAGTTCAGGATCTAACTGAAAAAAGATGCTGAAATAAATTCAGCATGACGCATAGTCAGATACCAAATACAAATCATGAAGAATAATTTATTTTTAGACGCAGCATTTTCAAAACAAACCGAGCGCCCACCAGTATGGATGATGCGTCAGGCAGGTCGTTTTATGCCACAATATTGGGAAATTAAAAACAAATACTCTTTTTTAGATATGTGTAAAACTCCTGAAATTGCAGCCGATGTAACGATGTTACCTGTTGATTTATTGGATATTGATGCTGCGATTTTATTCTGTGATATTTTGGTAACCGGCGAGGCTATGGGAGGCGATTTAAGCTTTACTCAAGGCGTTGGCCCTAAATTTGCAAACCCTGTGCGTACTGCCCAGGACATTGAAAACCTAAATGTAGATTGTTTAGACAACTTACAATATGTTGCCGATGCGATTAAAGTGATCCAGCAACGTTTAAATGGAAGTATTCCGTTAATCGGCTTTGCTGGTGCACCGTTTACGGTAATGAGCTATTTAATTGAGGGAGGCTCTTCTAAAGATTTTAAATTAACCAAACTCTTTATACACAACCAACCAGAATTAGCACACAAACTTTTGGCTAAAATTGCAAAAGTAACAGCCGATTACCTGAACCTTCAGATTGCTGCTGGTGTTAACGCGGTTCAGATTTTCGATAGCTGGGCCCTGGCTTTATCATGGAACGATTATCAGGAATTTTCGCACCGTTATATCCAGGAAATCATTGCCAACTTAAATAGAAAAGATATTCCCGTAATTTCTTTCTGTAAAGGAAGTTCGGTTTTTGCCCCAATGATGGCCGAAGCTAAACCAGATGTAATTTCGGTTGACTGGAATGCTGATTTATTGAACATTAAGAATGCTTTGCCAGCTGGTATCGCTGTTCAGGGGAATTTAGATCCACATATTTTATATGCGGATAAAGCAGTAATTAAAGCCCAGATTCACAGATTGTTTGAGCGCATGCGCGGTACCGAAGGTTTTATCTTTAATTTAGGTCATGGTATTATGCCTGATATTCCTTTCGATCATGTGAAGTATGCAATTGAGGTAGTAAAGGAGTTTAGGTATTAATCAAATCATTTGATTTTCGTATATTAGCTTTATAACTCAAATATTATGACTGTTAAATTATTAGAAGACGAGGATGAATTGCCAATTAAGCAATTAATTAAGGCAGTTAATAAGAAAATGGAAGATGTATTAAGAGTTGTTGATGCTTTAAATTTGGGTAGAACCGAAGTAAAAGCCGACGGGATTTACCGGATATTTAATAACGGAGAAACAGTTAAAATAGCTGAAGGTAATTTTAAAAGAAGAAAAGTTTCTGAAAAAAGAATTAAGCTTTTTTAATGCCTCGGAAGTCTAAATTGAGAATTTTTGCAGGACCAAATGGCTCAGGTAAAACAACTTTATTTGATTCTATTAAATCAAGTTATTTCTCAACAAGAATATTTATCAATGCAGATTTGCTGGAAGAAGATTTTAAAAGGAAAAACTTTATAAACTTATCTGATTTCGAAATTAACATTACTAATACTGATTTTGAATCATTTTGCTTTCAAAGTGGACTTTTTGTAAAAGCTGGTTTTAATGCTGCCAGTTGGAATCTGGTAGTTAAAGAAAATGTAATTGTTAGAAACACATTAGCACAAGTAATTTACAATTCTTACCATTTTGCCATTATCGCTGATTTTATACGGTACTCTTTAATCAAAAGCAAAAAATCCTTTAGTTTTGAAACTGTATTTTCTCATCCTTCAAAATTAGATCTTATTGATTTTGCTCATCAAAATAATTATAAGATCTATCTTTATTTTATAGGTACAGAAACCCCGAAAATGAATGTTGAGCGAGTAAAGGACAGGGTTTTAAAAGGAGGACATTTGGTTAATCAAGATAAAATTGAGAAGCGCTATTTTTTAACAATGGATTTATTAATCGAAATGATAAAAAATGTAGATAAGACTTATCTTTGGGATAATTCTGAAACGCAGGATTATGTCGGTCAAATTTGTGATGGTACCTTAGATTTGCAACTTAGCAATATCCCAAACTGGATTGATAAATATATTTTGGATAAAATCAAAAAATGATAGAAACCTTATTACCATATTACCGCTATTTTCTTGCAGTGCATATCGTATTTGTAATCAGCTGGATGGCTGGTTTATTTTATATTTTAAGTCTTTTTATCTACCACACAGAAGCAAACGATAAACCCGAACCTGAAAAAAGTATCCTCCAAAAACAGTTCGTTAAAATGGAAGCTACTTTATGGAAAATTATTGCTACCCCAGCTATGATTATTTCTGTTTTGGCGGGGGTATCTATGCTGACTTTAAATTCAGGTTTGCTTCAAGCCGATTGGATGTGGGTTAAGCTGGGCTTTGTGGTTGGCTTACTCATCTATCATTTCATCTGCCAAAATATTGTTAAACAGCTTAAAAATAATCAATACAAGCTAACTAGCTTTCAGTTAAGATTATGGCGTGAGCTAGCTACCATTTTTATGATTGCCATTGTATTTGTGGTGATCCTTCAAAGTGCCATTAACTGGATTTATGGTTTAATCGGCATTATGGGCGTTGCGATGGCGATAATGATTGCCGTTAAACTCTATAAAAACTATCGTAAAAAGCGTGGTCAATAATCTTTAAATCAAAAAGTTGCTGAGGCATAAAAAATATTGCTAGTAATTAATAGTGTTAAAACACTGCTCATTGTGCACTGGTGGTCAACCCCTATTAACTTTGTTTCCTTTGCGTAAACTTCGCGTACTTTGCGGTTAAATAAATCAAAAACTATTCTAAATTTGGGCGATAAAATCCAAGCTCATGTTTACAACCCCGGACCTGAAAAAGTCCTTACTACTAATAACTTTCTTATTTAGTTCTTATTTTGCTTCGGCACAGTTTAATCAATCGGCTTTCGAAAACAGGATCCGTCCTGATAGCAGCTTAACTAACGAAGTTCATTTTAACTTCTACAACTTAAACTACGTTCGTAATTATGAATATACCAACGATTTTCATGATGGTTATACCTTATATGGAACACAGCTACAGCCTCAGTTGGTGTATTATGCACATCCAAACCTGGCCATCACCGCTGGTGCTTTCATCAGGAAAGATTTCGGGCGGAACGGAATTTCTGATGCCAAACCATTGTTTAGTGTAAAATACCATAAGCGTAATCTCACCTTAATTTTTGGTAGTCTAGAAGGAAATATCCAGCATAAGTATATCGAGCCTTTATACGATTTCGAAAGGATTTTAACTACACCGATTGAATATGGAACACAATTATTGGTTGAGCGTAAGCGATTTACTTTAGATGCCTGGATTGCCTGGCAGAAAATGATTTATAAGGGTGATCCGACCAAAGAGGAAATTATCGGTGGATTATCTACGGAGAGTTTTTTGATCAAAAATGACGAGTGGAAATTGAGCATTCCCGCACAGTTTTTAGCTTTCCATCAAGGCGGGCAGATAGATGTGCTAAAAGAAATCCCGATTACCACCATGTTTAATGGTGCAACGGGTATAAAGTTGCATAAAGACATTAATAGCAATATTAAACAGGTCTATACGGATAACTATGTCGCTGTTTACAAAGATTTTTCTCCTGATAAAAGAAGGGCCTACCAAGGTGGTTTTGGTTTATGGTTAAATGCAGGTGTAGAAAGTAAATGGGGCAGTTTGGTAGCTTCTTACTGGAAAGGCAATAACTTTATTTCGATTAAAGGTATGCCTCTGTATGAATCTGTTTCTGATAACCTGTATAGTCCAGGCTTAAGACAAAGTTCGCGGAATATTGTTTCGTTGCGATATGCGTATCAAAAAGAATTGATTCCGCATTTATACCTTGATGTTCGTTTCGAACCACATATCGATCTTGATCATACCGATAAACAACTTCAGTTTAACCACTCCTTCTTTTTGACCTATAAACAGGATTTCAAGTTGTTTAAAGTGAGGCAAGGTGGAAGGTAGAAAAAGGATGGAAGGTAGAGGGTAAGAGGTTTAGGGTTTAGGGTTGAAATTCATCCATTTCAAACCCATAGGTTAAAAAAGCTATGGGTTTAGTTATTTTAAGCATTGCCACTGCCTCCTAAACTCCTGCCCGTTGCAGGCAGGCGATAGCAGCGAAAAACACGAAGGTGAGGAACGAACCGAGGCTTTGAAGCGAATAGCGGGACTGCTGCTCCCGATGGAATGCTGTATGTTCATTTTCAAATAAAAAATCTATATCTTTCTTGAAAATTATTTTAACTGTAAATGTTTGATAATCAATATGTTTATTTCTGAATTTAATTTTATTTAACTTTTTCTCTCTCTCCATGCAACCATTGTTTGTAATCTGCCATCTTCTATATACAAACACACAATGAAATTGACGCGAAGCTATACAATAAACGATTTGATGGAAGGCTGCAAGGCTGGCGACCGGAAGATGCAAGAGTTGCTTTACAAGCAAACGGCATCGAAGATGTTGGCGGTTTGTATGCGGTACGCCAAAGATAGAATGGAAGCTGAAGATGTATTGCAGATGGGCTACATTAAAGTTTTTCAGAAAATTAAGGAATACCGGGGTGAGGGTTCTTTTGAAGGCTGGATTAGAAGAGTAATGGTGAATACGGCTATTGAGAGTTACCGAAAGAATTTACGCAGCTTAAACGTAGTGGAAATAGATGAAGCTTACGAGCAACCATCAACCGGGTTTGATTTTAGCCGTTTAGGCATGCAAGACCTGATGAAAGTGATACAAAAATTAGCAGATGGTTACCGGATGGTTTTTAACATGTATGTAATTGAGGGCTACTCTCATAAGGAAATTAGCGAAACATTAGGCATTTCAGAAGGGGCGAGCAAATCGCAATTATCGAGAGCAAGAGCAATATTAAAAGAAGAAATTATAAAAATGGAGGGATTTGGTTATGCAACCTATACGGGATAAGGATTTTGATCAGTTATTTAAAGATGCTTTTACTGATGCGGAAGTATCACCTTCGCGAGATTTGTGGAGCAATATAGAAAGCGAAATCACACCAAAGAAAAAAAGAATGATACCAATATATTGGTTGTCAGCTGCAGCGGTTTTACTGATCGCCACGATTGGGATTTTGCTTTATCAACAACAAAATACAACCAATGAGGATAAACAATTGGCAAATAATACTATAGAAAAAACTAAACTTGAAGTAAAAGAACCAATTGTTAAAGATACAACAGCTGGGGTAGTTGAAAATATGGAGCCGGTTTTACCGGTTAGACCTGAGGTGGTTAGCGCTATTGCCAGAACAAAGGTTAAAAATGAAGCGAAGCCCATTACGTTAAAGGAAAGGCATAGCATGATTACCGCACCTGAAACGCTAAAACAGGAAACCGTTGTAGCGAAAGTGGAGGAACCTAAAAAAGATATCAGAACGAAAATAGAAGAGGCGATTCTGCACCCGAAGGAAGAGATTGTCACTGCAACTGTTGCAACACCGGTTAAAACAGACGAGCCTGTTAATGATAATGAACAAAGTAATAAGGGCATCCGTAATGTGGGCGATGTGGTAAACCTTATCGTTAACAAAATGGATAAAAGAAAAGATAAACTGATTCAGTTCCGTACTGATGATGACGATTCATCCCTGTCATCAATTAATATCGGGCCTTTTAAATTTGGTAAACGCAGTAAGAAGTAAACAGTTTCCAGTTTACAATTAACAGTTTTTAGTTAACAGTATTCAACATTCAATAATTCACTCATTTAATAACTCAACAACACACTCATATGAAACGTCTAATTTATACAACACTTATGGTAAGCGGGCTTGCCGGTGTTATGGCTCCTGGTGCTTTTGCTCAACAAGATAGTACCAAAAAGAAAACGGATTATAGTGAAGGGCATGGCATAATCATTAAAACCAAATCTACAGATTCAGTTAAAAGGGGCCGTTTTGTAGGCGGAATTACCTTTACCCGGGTAGATTTGGGTTTCTCCAGGTTAATTGATAATGGCAGCTTTAATTTATCTCCAAATAACGATTTCTTAGATTACAAAGGTGGCAAAACCAGTACATTCTCTTTTGATGTTTTACAGTTTGGATACCGTTTTAATTCAAACTTTAAGGTTTATGTAGCGGGTGGGTTTGACTGGACTTTAATCCGTTTGAGGAAAGACATCACCATTGCTAAAAACTCAAATGAGTTTGTCTACACTGACCAATCGCCGGTACATTTTTCTAAAAACCGTTTCTCGAGCAGCTATGTACACATTCCATTAAACTTTGAATTCCGCACTGCAGAAAACAAAAATGGCAAAAGGTTTTACCTAGTATTAGGTCCGGAGGTTAGCTTTTTATTAAACGGAAAAATTAAACAGATTAGCGAAGAACGCGGCAAAGAGAAACAATATGATAGCTACCACTTTCAATCAGTTCGTTACGGTGGTACCGTTAGGTTTGGTTATGGCGGTTTAGGTTTGTTTACCAAGTATTACTTTAACGATATGTTTACCACTACACAGCAAGCTGGCTTAAAGAATATGAGCTTCGGGGTTACTTTTGGGTTAAACTAACTCCTAAATCCCTTAAAGGGACAGGTTAATCTATTTAGATGAGATAACTTAGCAGCATAAAACAAACACAAGTGAACAGATCCTGTTTCGGTTAGGCGGAACAGGATTTTTTGTTTATAAGCCTGAATTCGATAATTATTTGTTAAAAAGTTTTTTAAAAAAGCCTAGTCCAGATCGATCGTCATGCTGAATTTATTTCAGCATCTTTTTAGCATGAAAGACCCTGAAATAAATCCGATAGCTATCGGATCAGGGTGACGATCGCGTTAGGAAAAGGGGGAAAAAACTGATCAAAATACAATACTAACAATTATACATGTTTTAACCTTACACCTTCAGCCTCAAAACCCTCCACCTTTTTCTTATCTTTACCCTGTGAGCAATACCTTAATCAGTGTTAAAAATTTAACCAAGCAATATCAGGCAGAACAGGCTGGTGGCATTAAAAATGTAAGTTTCGATATCAACAGCGGCGATGTGGTGGCCATTATTGGCGAAAGCGGTAGTGGAAAATCGACCCTATTAAAATCCATCTATGGTTTATTAAAAACCGATGAAGGCGAAATCTATTTCGAAGATAAGCGTGTTAAGGGGCCAGATGAGCAGTTGATTCCTGGACACAAGCAGATGAAAATGGTTACACAGGACTTTTCGCTTAACATTTATGCGAAAGTTTATGATAATATTGCCTCGCAATTATCCAATACTGACCTAAAAACCAAAGCCGAAAAAACTTTGGCCATGATGGAGCATTTACGGATTTCACTGCTACAGAACAAGAAAATCATCGAATTAAGTGGAGGTGAGCAACAGCGCGTGGCTATTGCTAAAGCCATGGTTTCGGATACGCAGGTTTTGCTTTTAGATGAGCCTTTTAGTCAGGTTGACGCCCTGTTAAAAAACCAGCTTCGTGCCGATATCAAACGTATAGCTGCCGAAACGGGTGTAACGGTGATATTGGTGTCGCACGATCCGGCCGATGGTTTGTTTCTGGCCGATCAGTTATTGATTTTGCGGAATGGAGAACTTTTGCAGACGGGAAAGCCGGCTGAAATTTACCAGCAACCAAAACACATTTATACTGCACAAATTTTAGGTAATGCTGTAGTTTTAACGCGAGATGATGCGGAAAAAATCGGTTTGAAAACACAAAAAGATCACGTGGTTTTTTATCCTGAATGGGCTGAAATCGGCAACAACTGGAGCAGCAGGCGTTTTGAAGTAAAAGATGTATACTATAAAGGTTTTTACGAGGAACTGCTGTTGGAAAGAAACGGTGTGAATGTACGCGCTTTACAATTAAATAGGGGCGAGCATCAAAAAAACGACCACGTTCAGTTGAATATTAGCAGATACCTGGAGTTTTAATCATAGGTATAATTTCTCTGCTTTTTCTGATCAGAAATAAGGCGAAAAAAGGACCATGTTTAGCTAAACATGGTCCTTTTTTAGTATTTTAATATTTTTCTATGTTACATTTTCTGCAGCCACTAAAACAACTTTTATCCGAATTGTATTTGTTGGTGGTGGCCCATAAGAATAAATACGGATTGAACCGGTATATATATCATAATCATAACTTTGGGCTTGATTAGGAATTTGAAAGTATCCTGTAGAATTGGTTCCGTCTGTAGCAATATAAACGAGAACACCTTCATCTTGAACATTAATATTATCAATTTCATTAGCGACTAAATCAACATAATAAGTATTTGTTGTTCCCGCTAACAGCCTCCAGCTATTAGCCGGTTTATCAAATATAATTGTTCGGTTCGGTGTAGTTTGATTAACAATTGGATCTTTCTTGCACGAAGCCAGACCTAGTGTGGCAATGCAAAGCATTAAGATGGTAAATTTTTTCATGTTGATTTGTTTATTTGTGTGTGTGATATTGGTATTACAAATCTTTTGCCAAAAAAATATTTAATGTAAATAAATGGATTAATTATTGTGCGACAGATTAAATACACACATGTTATACCCGAAATTTTTAAAATATGAAGCTCTTTTTCCGTCTTTTGCCCTGGTTAATTCTTTTGGTTGCAGCTTACTTTTTTATCTCCAAAAAGTTCAGTATCAATACCACTGTAGAAAGCAAACATCAGCTCCTGGTAGAGAAAATTGAGGCTATAGGTAAATTAGAACTGGTAAGATACCAGATTAGTGATGTTTTAGAACATAAAAATAAAACAGATTTTTTACCCGAAGCCAGTGTTTTATTGATTGTTAAGGCAGAAGCGGTAGGTTGTATCGATCTGACTAAAATTACCAAAGAAGATATTAACATTGATGCGGACACTGCTGTAGTAAATTTACCACAGCCTGAAATCTGTTATGTAAAAATCGACCATAAAAACTCACGTGTTTACGATACCAAGATGGCTTTTTTCCGCGAAGCCGGTTTGGTAGATGAAGCATATAAAGCCGCCGAAAGGCAAATTACCGCTGAAGTTAAAAAATCGAGCATTTTACCGCAGACTAAAACCAATGCTACAGCTGTGCTTAAGCCAATTATTGAAGGTTTGGGTTATAAGAATGTGCGTTTTACGTTTGAGTAGGGCTTAAGATGGAGGGGGGCGAAGCGACCGCCACGTTGAACGGTCGTCATCTCGACTGAAGCGCAGCGAAATGGAGAGATCTAAATTAAAAAGGCTCTTTATAGATAGATTTCTCAACTGCGTTGCACTCCGCTCGAAATGACGGCATTTATTAATATACACCCAAACTCCCCGACTCCTGACCTCCGTATTATTTCAAAAAATCTTCCCGGTGTGGGTTAAAAACATCAATCAATAATCCAGCTTCCAAACATACCACACCATGAAATACATTTGATGGCGCGAAAAAAACATCTCCTTCGTTTAAGATTTTCTTGTCATCACCCATGTAAGATCGCCAAAACTAAATGTTCCATTTTTTTTTGAAAAAATCAAAACCAAATGTCCTATTTTAAACGGGTAGATTAAAACTATTTTAAAACCTTTTAAAAAGAACTTAAAAGAATAAAAAGAGAAATAGAAAGTAGTTGATTATTATGCTGCTTTATAAAAATAAATATTTAAAACCCTAAAAGAATCGATGTAAGGGAATATTTTTTTTTAAATATACTTAAGCAAGTAATAAAGCGAAGTACTTTTAAATAGAAATATTAACAGCAGTTCCGGAAACCCGTAATTTTATTTCAAAAGAATATTTTAATTTAGCAGTTCAAAAATTAGAAGTGAATACCTGCTACGGTTTAACCGCAATACTTGACGAGGTATTGCGGTTTTTTATTTTCAAGCTACAAAGGAGTTATTCCAACCAAAACGCCTTTAACCCACTTTAATCTAACGAAAGAATCACCACCGACACGAACATCATAACTTGTGCTTAACCCCGGCTCTGTACCCATCGTTATACCGCCTGAAGTAGTATTTGATATCTCTATAGCGCCAGCCATAACAATGTTACCAGAAAGCATGATATTACCGTTTTCAACCTTAAAAACAACTTGTTTAGTTGCGATATCCCTACACTCAATTACTCCATTCGAAAAGAAGCCTTTACGACTAATTGACGAACCGCCCAAGCCATTTTCAAAATTACCAACCCTTATACCTGGACCATAAGTAAAATGAAGCGTAGGAGGCAACGGCGGATCATTAGGAGTAATTGAAACACCTTCGAGCGCACTATCATCATCAAAGTCAATTAACATGTTACCATCAGCGCCAAAAAACCTTAAATTATTTTCGTCACTATTTATTTCAATACGCTTTCCTGCTGCGGATGATTGAAGTGTCGCGTTACGCATAACTACATCACCGTTTTGGGAAACCCTAAAAGGTGCGTTTTCTTTATCTGCAAATGATGAACCAGCCCAAAAACGAATAGTTTCAGGATCGTTTTCCGCACCATTGATACCTGCTACCGCACCAGCTTCAGGATTGCCAGCAACGAAAGCACCTGTTAAAATAGCCTGATCGCCAACATAAGTATGCTTGAATTGATTTAAAATAGCTGCATTGCTTACTTCATCAGCCAATTGACGGGCGTATAGCGCAACTGCCACGCTTTTTGCCGTTTCCTTTTTATTCTGAATAACATCTTTTTTAAGTTTTTCAACTATTGAATATTGCGCAACATCAGACACCACACCAACAATATTGGCAGGATTAACCAAAGGATAAGAAATTGACTGCATTCTTATTTTGGTATTGATACCCAAAGCTTCAGAAATAACGTAAACATAATCACCAGCAACTATTTTATAAGTCAGCTGCATATCACGAATAAACTTTTCGTCAATATTTAAAGGGAAGGCCACTGGCGGGAAACTATTTGCTTTTGCGTGTTCAGTCCCTAACGCCAATACCTCCGCTTCAGCGGCATCAACATATGTTTGCGGCATAATTATACCGATCAAAGTATATTTATCGCCTACAGCTGCGGAAAAGCTTGCATTTGGGGTGATATAACCTGTTGTTTCATCCTTCTTATCTCCAAAGGTTATTTTTTTAGTTGTTGGGTTATAGGATTTAATTACAAATTCGCCCCCGCTTAATTCACCGGATTTAAAAACGATTCTAGCGCCTCCATCACTTATTGACTGAATATTTAAATCAAAATATAAAGTATTATCGATAATCGCATTTAACCCGTCAATTGACGTTACCGAACCTGTACGGCGCGGAAAAACATCCTCAAAGATCACACTTCCATGTTTACGGCCATAAATATCATCGTTTAATAAATAGGGCGAATCTAAAGCAATCCTATCCATGCCATTTCGGTAGCCTTCCGGCAAATTTGTTGAGCCACCATAAAAACGCCAAACAGTTGCATATTCCCTGTCAACCGCCTGACGTGCCGCATTGATAAGGCCATGCCCACGGCCATACTTCAAAACAATGTTTTGCGTTTCGCCCAATTTTTCCAGCAAATAAATCTTTTTGCCTTTAACTTTATATTCTAATTTAAATGTTTCGGCCAAAGTTGTTAATGCCGTTCTACAACTTTGCTGATCGAAATTGAAGGTTTCAGGCTCTGAAATCAAAGAACAATCCCCGATGCTCCATCCAGCTTCTTCACTATTTAAATTATCGATAATTAAAGAAAGCACTTCCAACGGCGTACCTACATACGAAAACTTAACGCGATCTAAATGCATCATTGGCACGTTGTACAAATAATATGTTGGGCTAAAGAACTCAAGATTATACTTAAATGTTGAGCCATTAGATTGATCACAAGGCACGCCATTTTTAATAGTGTATTTTTCGCCTAAAAACTCAACATAATCGTTAACCCGAATATCAACAGGGCTGGATAAAATGAAGGTTGAAGTAATCTTTTCAACCCCCATCCATTCCTGATTAAACACGGTGTTTTCATCAATTTCAACAGCAGCAACAATATTGCCTTTCCTTTTTATCTTAAGTTCCATTTTAATAAAGATTACTCAACCAATCTGCGTAAATGTCTCTTAGCAAATATTGCGCTTGAGCCGAAGTGGCTGGGTGAATATTGTCGGGCAACCACCAATTTAAAACGGTAAAATCCTTTGTAGAATCAGTTCCATCTAAATCTTTAAATGGGATTCGTCCTGAAGTCGGATCATTCCAATACTTTTGCGTTCCAGGTATCCTGTTTTGTGACCACCCTGTTTTTTCCCACGTCTTTAAAATAGGGATTCCCCAATGTTCTGCCAAAGCTAGTTGCCCTTTTGAAACGCGTGGTCTTAACTGATTTTCATAATGACCTAGTAAACCAATTCTTGCATACGGGTTTGCTTCCAAAATTTTTGATATATAAAAATTCATAGCCCCTTGATAAGTCGAAAGATCAAAGGGATCATTTGGCTGACTAATAAACGCTAATTCCGTTTCAAAGTCAAAAAAAGGCTTCTCATCGTTAAATCCATGATTAAAAATAAACCTGTTCAGCAATGGCTTTCTACCATCTAGGTAAGGTATCAATACATTTTCGTAACTGCAGTTTATGTAAAATTGCGCATCAGTCATACCCGCAACAATTGTTGAAGCCTCAAAATCAGCTCTCATTGGAGGATTAAGCGTGCAATTTGACCTATAGTCCGCATCCCAATGTTCAAGAATATAAACCTTTTCAGCAATTGTATGCCCCATACTCCTTAATACTATCGGCCAAGGGAGTTTTTTATCTACGGTAGGATCAGCTTTACGGGCGCAACTAGAACTAATTGCATTGTTTTTCCAAAATCCACCGTTTTTCATTATCGCTTCGTAGATATCAAATGTTTTCTCAACTATTGAATTTCCGAAAACTCCTACTAATTCTTTATTTATTTTGGATTGAGGAAACCTGATGTTACTTTCATAATAGCCTGATCTTACCCCTGATACACTTGTTAGATTTCCAACATTTAATTTTAATTCAGAAAAACCCGGATAATATTGAAAATATGCACCTAAAATTAGCCAGTTTACCGCAACATTATAATCAATGTAATTAACTCCATTACTACCCAAACAACGCCCTTGATAAGTGTTTTGACCTTGCACATTCATAATGTTCACCATTGGCTGCAAGTACTGAACCACATTAAAAACTTCTCCACTGGTTACATTTTTGATCTGAATGGTAAAATTATATGCATTATCTAACGGCGCTGTTGTGTTAGTCGCAATAAGTGACAACCTCCAGTCATCATTTTGAGAGGCGGGATTTACCGTTATGTCGCAAATTGACAGCGCTCTTATAACCTTAAGCGCATCCTTCGAATAATCGGATTTAGCTTTTTCTTTTAGGTATAAAGGAATTTTATCCAACGCCAAAACATTTAACAAGTCAGCATACGAATCCTGTGTTCCCGTTTTTATAGAAATTTTTGATTCATTTGAATTAAACTCAAAATTAGATGGCAGTAATGCCCAATCAATGGCTACACTGTATTTTAATACACCGTTAGCGTAAGGATAATAAATTTCACCGCTATAATATTTAACCCCGTTTATATCATCCAAATTAGCTACATGCTTAACAATATCCCAATTCGCGCCAGCCGTTTTATTTCTTATTATTATGCTGTAATGATAGTTGTATTCTAGCCCTGGTGTTGATGGCTGGGTAGTTACCAGTAACACAATCCAGTCATGCTCTTTTTCATCAGAAATGGGCTGAATACTTAATTGTTTAATTGCCTGTAAAATATTCACCTCTTTTGCATTAAATGCAATTTCTTTACTAGTTATGAAGTCAGGTAATAAAGCTGTTTTTTTAGCCAAATCAGATAAATCAACATCGAAATTAGTTACCGTAAACTCATTACCAACCTGACCAATTATCGCAGCTGCACCAGTTACTTCTTTGCCGCCAAAATTCGCATAAACGCCTTTTGTAGCGACATAAAAAACGGGCGTTTGAGAAACAACCGGACTAGATGCAGGGGTAATATTTCCTTTAAATGAAGCACCGCCAACAGCACTAATTAAATTGGCTAGTTGGTTAATGTCTCCGTACTTTGTTGATCCATCAGCATTAATGCCGATCATAATTTTATCAAGCGCACTAACGTTAGCCGCTTTCGTCATTCCTTGCCAAAATCTTTGTGGAGTTTCCATTTTTATGTTATTATAATATTTCCTAATTCAGTTACTATTCCATTGTTATTAGCATCAGTTAAGATGCTCCAGTTTTGCCACGCTTTAGCTTCAGTAAGCTTCATTTCTAAAGTAGCCACAACCCTTTTAGCTTCGATATTTACATTACTGACCGCAAAGCCATCTTTCACAAAGAAGTCACGCAAAAAATCATTTTCCTTTGTGATGTATCGTAAGCCCTCTTTTGAAAAAAGTTTATAAAAGCCTTTTAAAGCCGTTTTAAAAGACTGATAATCGGGCTGAACAATCAAAGCTTTCATTGTTATTTCCCTTGCGCCGTGGCGGGTTATCTTAAAGCCTTCATTTTGATAAGAAGTGTATTCACCATCTTTTGGCGCTGGCCTTCCGAAATGGCCTGTAAACGCCAATATGATCAAACCTAAGTGGCGAAACATTATACCATCAATACCGTACCCATCGAAATTAATTGAGCCTATTTGCAAAGACTGGTTATTGATATAGATCGGATTATTCAAGTGATCTGCAACTGCATTATATTCGGGTTTATTAGTTGGCATCGCTCCAGATAAATCACAAACAGGCTCACGTAATGTAATGGTGATTTTGCAGTGACCTGAACCCACGTATTCAGCCTTTATTTCGGACTTAATCAAAACCATCCACTGGCCTAACCCTTCAGCTTCAAAAGGAACTAAGGAATTAAACCCGCCAATATCATCGTAAAGCTTATAACAGCTTACCAGCGCTTCTTTCTCGTTAGCGGCTGACACCATGCCAACGAAAACGATATCACGCCCTGCAAAGCGTATTTCTTCAGGAGACACATAAGGTTCTATTCCATCATCATCGCCCCAATCATGGAAGCATTTGCCCGTACGTACCGGAAAATCCCATGCACCCGAAATAGCAAGATTACTTCCTTCGGCCTGAAGGGCGGTAATACCGTAGGCAGTTTTTAGATTCTTACCATTTAAATAGTAGTTTTTCATATAAACCCCCTATCGTATGCTGTAGAACCAGAACCCTTCATATTGCTGTTTATGGTTTTCAATTCCGAAACCGCATTTTTAACTTGCGTGGCCGTTTCCCGCGTATTTATCTCAATCTGGTATTGATATAGCGTTTGCTGTTTGATTGATGCTAAGCTATCCTTTGCCACTACTACGCCTTGTTTTGTAATGTCATACATGGAGCGTTGCAACCCTACTAATTCCGAACCAGTTTGTTCAGTAATTGACTTGGTAATTTGCCCCGTTAATCCGGTATCTCCACCTAACGAACCCAGATCAGAGCCAGCTACTTTTTTGAACTGTTCGAATTTAGTTTTAGCTTCATCAGTCAATGAGGTAAAAAGCTTTTGCAATTCTTCAGTTTCAGCGTTTGTAAGTTCATCACCGCTTTCGGCCTTTTTAGCAAACTCATCATAAAACTTATTCATCAGATCAGAAAGCACTTTATTTTTGAATATCGATAAGGCCGCACCATCCATCGTTTTCTTAAAAAAGTCAGCTAAATCCTGAACGCCTGTTTTACCAGATTTAAACATATCTAAAAGCGTATCAGTTAAACTGTCTCTAGTTGTACCAGTAAATATTTCTTGCGTTTCCTTAGCCAGATCAGCAAGCGCTTGCTGTGCATCAAAACCCTTTTGCTCCAGTTCTTTTAACCGCTCAACTAATGCCTTAGCTTCACCTTCTAATTTGCCTTGCGCCAGTAACGAACTAAGCTGTTCGAAATTCATACCCTGAAGGCTGCTATACGTTTTTTCAACTTTCGCTTTTCTAAACCATGTACCGTGCGTATAGCTTTCACTTTGAATAAAAGATTGCCCCTGAAGCTTTGCCATGATTTCCGCGGATTCCTTTGCATATTCTGCATCCTGCGATTTTCTTAATGCCAATTCATCACGAATACCCTGTAAAGCGGCTTTATTGTTACGAACGGTTTGCAATTGGCGTTCTTTTAATAAATCCTGATATTCACGTTCTCCAGCTATTGCATTGATATAAAAATCTTCAACCTCTTTACGGGCGGCTGCATTCATTTCTTTAACCTTTTTCCCTATTGAGAAAAGGCCAGCAACAGCGCTGATAGCTTTGGTAACGCCGCCAACTATATCACCACTGGCAAAGCTTGCAAATGCACCAGCAGCATCAGAACCAACAGCAGCCAGCCTACCTATTGTATCAAGCGTATAACCAGTTTCAGTGTTCACACCTCCAACAGCTTCAGAAAGCTGGCCGAACGATCCAGACACCGCGCCTAAATCTTTAGATACACCACCTGCAACGCTTGCGGCATCACCTTTTAGATATTCAAAGTTTTTAGATACCTTATCACCCCAACTAACCACACCATTACCGTTGGTATCAATGCTTTTTATCTTTGCCTGAATAGTGGCTATATCTTTAAGTATTCGCTTAGTCTCATTAGGTGAAAGCAGGCTGTTTCCGGCACCATCACTAGCATTGAGTTCTTCTACTTTACCTTTAAGCTTATCCTTTAGGATGTTTAAATTTGCGGCATCAACACCAACTTTTAAGAACACTTCGAGGCTATTTACCTCCTTTTCAATTCGGGTTTTAATATCGCCTGTAACTGATCCATCTGCCAGCAATTTTTTTAATACACCAACCTGATCTTTAGCCTCTTTTTTAGTGAGTTCTAAAGTTTCTTGTGCCATCTTTTTATAAATGGCGGTTTTGGTTAAGGCTTCATCTTTTGCCGCATTTATGGCATTATCCCTTTGCTCGTTTAGAACTTTTTTCTGATCATCTGTAATATTCTTACCTAAATCAGCAGCTTTACCGCGATATTCTTCGTTTATACGTTCTACCTTTTGATTATACGTCAAGGCCGCATTGTAAGCATCCTGATAGCGTTTAGCCTCAACTGCCTGTAATTCTTTGATTTGCTTTTCGCCATTATCCATACGTGATTGCTCACCACCAGTTAAGCCCCCGCCAACAGCGGATTTCAAAGCTAACTTTACGTATTCCGCTTGCTTTTGCTTCAACAGATCAGCGCTGCTTTTTACTTCAGTACCGAAACGCTTATCAGCGGCCTGTTTACCGAAATTGGTTTTATAGTTTTCGTAATCTTCAAATAGCTGCTTTTGCTTTTCGTAAGCTATCGTAGCTTTTTCGGTATCTATTTTATACCTCAAATCATCAATAGCATTCCGCATGGTAGTTGCTAATTCTGAATAGTCAACTTTATACTTGTTTTTTGGATTAGCATTGAACGCCTCGATTTCTTTTGAAAGTTTCGCGAACTTATCCCTAACCGCTTGCAGTTCGGCTTCATCACCAGTTTTTGCTTTTCTGGCATATTCGTTATTTACATCAGTTATTTTTTGTTGTAACGAACGTTGCTGGTTAATGATCCCCGTTTCTGATTTAGCCTTTTTTTCCTTTTTCGGCTTATCCTCTTTAATTTCAAAGTCTTCTATTTCCTTACTGGTCTCCTTTATTTTCACTTCTAAAGCGGCTTTCTTAGTTTTGAAATCGGCATTAGATTTATCCAGATTGTCTAATTGAAATTGCGCATCATCAACAATCTGTTGAAAATAGCCTTTATCTTTTCGGCCTGACTTAATAGGCTTCTTACTAAAGTTTTCATATTGCTTTTTAGCAAAAGCATCCAAATCATCTATTTGCTTAAGGATAGATTTATCTTTTCCGTATTGTTTCTGCAAAGCATCTTTAGCCTCTCTGTATTTTGCCTCAACAGCCGTTTCTTCATCTGATGCTTTATTTTTGAACCGCTGGTTTTTTACCTGATCAGCTAAGCTGTTAACTTTTTCGGTGGCATCTTCATAATCCTGCTTTAGGTCAATACGAGACTTAACTAAATCCTGTCTTTTATCGGATATCGCTTTTTCAACAGACTGCCTTTTCAAGGCATCTACGTACAAATTAATAGCTGCTGTTGCTTCTTTAGTTTTGATAGTTTCTAAAGTGATATTACCTAAGTATTCAGGGGATATCCGGTTGATTTTTCTTAAAGCTTCAGCCCTTAAATCCTTAGATACATTTTCATTTCTGGCTACATCCAAAAGAACCTGTAAATTGCTTTGCTCCGTATATAATGCTTCAGATGATTTCTTCCTTACATCATTAAGGTTTTCCGCGGAAATCTTTAAAGTATCCAACGCGTCTTTACCCTCCCACAAGGCAGAAAGATATTCCATAATAGGATCAATGGCAAAGGCCAATAAACCAGCAACGCCAATGCCTGGCAATATCATTGCTACTTTATTTAAAGCAGGAAAAACTTTGGTCAACAGATTACCACCACTTTCAGCGATTGAATTACCAAATTCATCAAAACCAGTCTTACCAGCGTTTGATGTTTTTTCGATTTCCGCACGGGTTTCTTCTAATTTCTTGTTATAACGTGCGATTTCCGTTAAGTCGTTCGAACCATTGGCTTTAGCGACATAGCTTTTTGCCAGTTCCTGAAGTGTTTCTTTACGGCCTAATGTTCGAGGCGAAGAACCGCCCGAAACATCAACGCTGGTGCCTAAACTTTTAAGCTGTTTGATTTTTGCGGTGGTTTGTTCAATCTTCGCGTTATACTTCGCCAACAGTTGCGGGTTGAATGTTTCGCCCGCATACCTTTGGTAAAGCTTTAAGGCTTCTTTTGCCCTGTTAAGTTCGCCAGTAGGCCGCTCAAATGACTTGGTGATATTTCTGCCCAAATCATCAAAGCCAGCCTTACCCACGTTAGTTAAACGGGCAATTTCCTGTTGAAATTCCTGTATTTGCGCGTTCGCAAGTTCAATACTCCTTACACTTGTGGCTTTGTTTGCTTTTTCCTGATATTCGGCCAGCTTAATCTTTAGCCGCTCCATTAAACCAATTTGCTCTTTAGTCGGTGCTGCAAGTTTACTAACGCTGCTTTTTAATTTAGCAGCAGCACCATCAGCGGATTTGCCAATGCTGCTAATGCTGGTTTCTATACGCTTAGATTCAGCTTCCGCTTCAGGCGTGTTAAAAACAAAATCAATACCTAATTCTAAATCGTTGTTCATTGGTTACATTCCTAAGATTTTAGCGAGTTCATCGCCTTCCATTACTTTTGGTTTTGGTTTGACTTTTTTCATGGCTGGAGCATCGGCCAGCATTCGGCGTAAACTTTCCCATGTTACTTTTTGCATGATATATTTTTCAGTCCATCCGGTTTTTTCCGCTATCATGAAAATTATACCTGAAAGGCTATTTAGGCCAGTGGCCTTTAACTCCTCTTTTCCATCGGACTCAGATTCGGTTTCGTCATCCGTAGGTGACTGGTCAATCTGATAGTATTCAAAAAATCCGAAATGCCGCTACTTACGATCACTCTGGATATATTGTAAAGTGTTTTCTCTTTTGCATTTCTCCTTAAGTAGCGAGCCAATAAGCGGCCAAATAGCCACCCCATCAACGGGCTTCTTAACACAATTAATGCTACTATTCTGGAAACTAGCACCGCTGATTTTTCGCGTAGTTTAATCGCTTCAGTAACAGTGTCAACCTCAATGCCCATTTGTTGAACCTGAAGATATATCCGGCCAGCCCTAACGGCTGTATCTAAGAAAGGATTATGAAGCATCAGGATAACTGTTTTTTTGCCGAATATTCGCAAAAACAGCGGCGCTCGTATTGGAAATGGAACGCCGCTGTCTAATAGCGTATCGGCTGCTTCGAGTTCGATAGCTACATCATTCATTATGCTGCTGGTTTACCGTAAGTAAAAGGCGCTACACCTGCCTTAGTTGGCGCTAAAACTTTAAACTGAACACGAACTACGTTCACATCACCAGTACGGAACATCCCTACTAAATCAGCGTTAAGTTTTACGTGTGGGTAAAGCCATTCGTTACCCTGCGAATCAATGAATTTCAAAGTTTTGCGCACATCCGTTGGCTCGTTAGATTCATGATAAAGCATGTTCGCGCCAACACCAGTAGTAGTACCACCTGTTAAATCTGCAATAACTTCAGGATCAAAAGTCAATAAATCAAACTGACCTTCTTTAACGCCTTTTTTAGTAACGATAATTGCAGGGCTGGTTTCACCTTGTGCAAAAAATTCTGTATCGGTGTTGGTTACAGGATTTACGTTAATTGTGTCCTCTCTAACTTTGCCCGGACTGGTTAATACGGTGCCTGCACCGCCATCATTAGCAATAGCGCCGATAAGTACGCCGTCAACTTTTAAACCATGTGAATAAGTAGTTGCCATATTGTTTTTACTTGTGTTTTAAATGGGTTTTAAAAGCCTTTAAAATGACATTAGAGGCTTTTTTTTTAAATTGATTGATTGGGTTATTTGCCAGCGCCTTCAGCTAATCTTAATTCAGCTTCTTTCTCTGCGATTTTTAATTTTAATTTTTCGATACCAGTAAGGTGATTTGGCTTTGTATCGTATAATTCGATATAGCGCTTAACCAATTCGGCTTTTTCATCAACTTCTGATAATTCAGATTTTGGAGCCACTGGAACAATCGGATCCTGAACCTCAATTACTGGAGCAATCGGGTTTTGAACATCACTTGCCGGAACAACTGGATTCTGAACTTCAGTGTCGCCATTCAAGCCAGCAGCTGCTTTGTTTGCTAAGGCTTTTGTTATGGTTTCTGATATCAGGATTGAAGCCCTTGTTACTGGCGTAACAGCCTTATCAGCTAAACCAACCGACCAGTTTGAAGCGTAGTGTTCAGCCTTGAACATATTGCCGTCACTGGTGAAATAAACCGCTTTTGTTTCAGTGTTTTTCTCAAAGAACTCTTTGGCTCTTTCTAAATATTCTTTTTTCATATAAACTTTTTGTAAGCCCAATAAACCAGTAAAATAATTGCCACTATAAATATTAAGGGTAGCCACTTTGCCCATTGGGGGGATTTAACTTTTAAATCACTTTGCTGGTTAAAACTTGAATGCTGTTGTTTGTTAACCTTTGTTGTATTGCTGTCTAACGCCGTCAACTCTGATCGCGCCACGGGCTTAGCTTTGGCCGCGAAATCAAAACCTTTGCCTTTTGCCCTTTTTTTAAACGTGACCTTTATTCCGGCACTTTCAAAAACAGCGCTATCAGCATCCAAACTATCGGGATTATAAGTACCTGTAAGCACATCGCCGTAAAAAGAGGTTACAAGCTTTGCCTTGCTATAATGCAGGCTATTACTATCCACAAGTAAAGAGTTTGATATTTGCGTGCTTAGGCTTTTTTCCCGAACCCTGCAACTAGATAGCGCCAATAGGCCGAAAACAAGAAAGGCTAATAATTGCCAGCATTTAACTTGCATATCTTTCATGGCTATACTTCAAATGGATAGATATATCCAACGACATTCAGGCCATCAGCTTTAAAGTCGCGGGTGATTGTTCTAAGCTTAATTGCTACCGTATCACCTTCACGACTGCCAGCAGAATTGGTATTACCTTCGACCGTTTGCATGGTGTTAGTGGCATAAGCAGAATTAACTACAATTCCGTGATGACCACGCGAAGTATTACCCATCCTAAAAACAACTATAGCGCCATTTTTGGGGGTTGATCCGGTCGCGAATGTGCCGTTTGCTTTCACACGGTTAAAGGTGTCAACAGCGCCACCAGTGAAACAATTTTTAATCACAGCAACGAAGGCTTTGTTATCGGAATATGCTTGCAGGTAAGCGTTTTTTGTAAAGAAGGCACACCATGCAGCACCAACATACCAGCCTACCGCAATCATTAACTTTTCAAAGGCTGCATTCCAGAAACCTTTGTTACCTGTTTTTTCTTTTATGCCAATGTAGCTTTTAGCTATGGAGATTATTTTTTCTGCTCTGTTCATGATATTAGATTGTTGAATTTTTGTTGAATTTTTGCGATCCAGTGCGTTTTATCCTTACCGCTGATCACGGCTAAGTTTTCAAGAATACTTACTACGTTTTCGAGAATGATTTGAGCCAGTAAAAACAAATGCAGCCAATCGAACATAAAAGCAGCCGCCGTTCTTCCATGCGATTTGAAGCTTTCAGCCATTACGTAAGGCAACGCGATCAGCACCAGATAATAAAAAACCTTAAAGGAAAAGCGGCTTAGCTTCATGCTGCTAATTGCTTCCTTACGAATACTGGCAGCAATCAGGCCGCTAGTCAATTCCGCAATAAAGACCAGGATTAAGACAGCGAACGCATAGGCATCCAACCCGAAAACCCTATCTACGAACGGGAATACTGAAAGGCTAAAACCAGCACTTAGCACCGTCCACCCGTATTTTGAAGATGGCAACAAACTTTGTCCAAATTCTGGCCAGCTATGATAATCGAACGTAGCAAGCATCTTATTTAAAAACTTCATTGGATTTTTTAGGTTAAGCGGGTGGCACTAAGCCGCCCCGCTATTAGATTGATTAACCTTTATTTTTAAGCGCCCTGTTTGAAGATTAAAATACCTTCGTAAGCAGCCCTTCTAGCCCTTGCGCCACAACGCACTAAGAACGAATACACATCACCGTAAAAGGTTGCTTCTTTCTCGTTAGCGAAAAACTCAACATCTCCCATAGCGAACTCAACCGCGTTACCATTGTAGAATACAATACCTTCGCAATCAGTTGCAGCACCTTCAGCGCCGAACGGCTTGAATGCTCCAGCACCAGTAAGAGTGTAAACGGTTGAACGTACCATGATGGTAAATCCGTAAGCTTTGTACATCACTCCAGCACGTCTTTCAGCTTCAGATACCGAAGCCATGTAAGTGGCAGCGATTAAGCTATCAGCTGGAAAGATTTGTGCAGCAGCTTCAGCCGACAACAAAGCAAACATTCTGCCTTCTGTCCACATCTTTTGCTTAATAAAAAATGTTCTGGCGGTCTGTAGATTACCTAAAGCATACGCTTTACGTGTTCCTGTAGCATCCATAGCAGTAGCTTGCACATCAGCGCCGCTGGTTACAATGATTGACGATGCTGGCAGATCAGCACTTACGCCAACTTGTGCGTGAACGATTGACTGTAATACATCTTCAGCAACATCTTCAGCTAAGTTTCTACGCTCATCTTCTAAAACGTCAGAACGTTTGTCATATGAAAGTTCTGCATCTTCAGCGTTGGTGATTAACATCGGATCACTGGTAAACTCATTGATTTGATAACTTACTACCGTATCCGTACGTCTTTTAACTTCAGCAGGTAATTGAGTTCTATTCTTAACCACGTTTCCACCTTTTCCAGCTTGTGGGATATGAACGGTACGGCCTTGTATATTCGCCTTTTCCGCTTGCTTAAATGTGGAAAGAAACATGTTATCTTGCTTCAGGTTTGATTCAATATCCTTTTCCCAGATTTCAACCTGAACCGCCATAAAAAGAGCAACTAATTTTGGTTTGCAAAACCCTAACGCGAAACCAGTAATAAGGCCAGCAGGAACGGCATAAAGTAAATTGATTTGCATGAAGGCAAACAATACTGCAAATACCAGAACATTGTAAAGCAGGTTTAAAGGTTTTAATTTTAAGTTTTTCATTTTTTATTTTATTAATGGTTTTTTAAGTTTTTGTTGTTTGTAAATCCAGCTAAACCAAAAGCGGCTTAGCCTTTGTATTCTTTGTTAAATTCAGTTTTGAAAAGAGATTTAAACAGGGAGAAATCAGCAGCTTTTAGCTTTACCAAAAGCCCTTCTCTGTCCAGCTGATCCCATGTTTTACCAGCGTAAAGGTTTACCGTTTCACCTTCTTTGTTTTTCAGGATTTCCGCGGCTGTAGGCGTACCGCTTTTAGCGTTAAGCAACTTTTCTACATTGCCATAATTTGCCGTTGCCAACTCAACATATAGCGGCTTTTCGTCAGCAGTAATTTTGCGGCTCTCAACAGCCCCCTGAACTAAGGTTTCAATTTTTACAGTTAGCTGAATAGCCGCTTCATCATCGACTTTTTTCTGCAACTCCGATTTTTCACGGGTTAAGGTTTCGATTTGGGTTTTTTGGTTTTGCGCCAGCTGCACAACTTCCGCTACCTTCGTTTCAAATTCATCTGTAGTGCCAATTTCCTTTAAGCCCAACAGTACTGCTGCTTTAGCAGATGTTAATTCAATTTTGTTCATTTCTAATGTTATAAGTGGGTGTTTAATTAGTGGCACGGTGGCGTTTTCGCCTTCAAATGAAAGTTGAACCAGTTTATGATTATCATCATAAAGGGCTATCTGCAAAGCGTTATCATTGCTACCGATATCGCAAAGGCTTAATTCTTCCAGAATAGATTTTGTTAGTGTGGCCGCTCTTTGGCCTTGCAGTAGCAATTCGGGGTCTTCACTCCATTCGGTCGGGTTTAATCCTACTGATGCCATGCGGATAGTTCCGTTTTCGTATTTATTGCAAATACGCATAGCAAAATCATCAGTATCATCAAAGACAGGCAAACCAGTTATAATCTTTCCTAATACCGGATCAGTTTCCCTTTTAAGTTCAACTACATTACCTAAAGGCAGGATATCGTTTTCCTTATTACCCCACGCCCTATTGTGCATCCACAACATCACGGGGTTGTTTTCAAATTGCGTTAAATCAATCCCATCAGTTAGTACACGAAAGCCGTGGCGGTTAACATTTTCACTGGTAAGAATAATACGCTTGCTTGCTCTTTTCATTTGCCGCTTTTTCTTTTTGTTGGCACAAACGTACTTCTACAAAAACAGGCAAAAAAATCGGTTTGCAGCATCACAGCGCCATGTTTACGTTATTGCGGCAATAGGTGACGTGATAGCGCAACCCAGTTTTTTTAGCCTATATATAGCGTGCATTTTTGAAGTGTTATGGCAAAAAAACGACTTACAAAAGAGGAACTGGAACGGCTTAAGGAGCACGCCAAAGTACTGTACCTACACGAAAACATCACCAATCAAAAAGCCCTGGCTGAACGTGTAGGAACCAGTGGCAACACTATCAGCAAATGGGTTACAGAAGGCAAATGGGCTAGCCTTAAAAAAAACTTCCTTTTAACGAGGGAAGAACGCATGAGCGATTTACTGGATGAGTTAACAGAGATTCAGGAAGTGATTAAAGGCCAAAAGGAAGGCGCAAGGTTTGCCGACCACAAAACAGCTCTAGTTCGCCGTATGCTGGTAAATGACATTAAAGCTTTGGAAGTCACCGCAAGCAAGCCAGAAATTATTGCCGCCTGTATGGATTTGATAAGATTCGTACGGCCTGAAAATGCTGAAGAAGCTAAAATTATCACGAAATGGGCTGACATATTTATTAAATCACTACTGCGATGATTTTGACGTCAGCCGAAAAACACGCGCTTTTCGATTGGGATAAGTTCGTAGAAGATGGAAATAGAACCAATCCAGTAAGACAGGATAATTCAGAGTTAGATAAACGTAATCGCATTGAAAAACTTGAAGCCGATGATGAAGCTTGGTTTAAAGAATACTTTGCCAATTTCTACACCTCTGAACCGACTGATTGGCACAAAGCCAGCACAAGGCGGATAATGAATAACCCCGAATGGTTTGAGGTAACACCATGGGCTAGGGAATTATCAAAATCTGGCAGAGCCATGATGGCAGCTATTAAGCTATCCGTAACAGGCAAAAAGAAAAATTGGTTTTTAGGCTCAAACAGCTATGATAATGCAGTAAGACTTTTGCGGCCATATAAATCAATTTTAGAAAACAACGCCCGTTTAATTGCTGATTACGGCATACAGAAAAGCTATGGCAATTGGAGTGAAGGCGAATTCATCACCCTTAAAGGTGTGGCATTTAGAGCCATTGGAGCAGGACAAAGCCCCAGAGGTAGCCGTAATGATGAAGTAAGACCAGACGGGATTATTGTTGATGATTTTGATACAGATGAAGATTGCCGGAACCCCGACACCGTCACACAAAAATATGACTGGTTTGAAAAGGCTTTAATCCCAACACGATCTATATCTGTACCCCTATTAATTCTGTGGTGTGGAAATATTATTGCTGAAGATTGCTGCACCGTTCGGGCAATGAAAGCCGCCGACTATTATAAGATTGTAAATATTCGGGATAAAAACGGCAAATCTACGTGGCCACAAAAAAACACGGAAGAAATGATAGATACCGCTTTGAGAAACCTTAGTTATAAGGCTATACAAGGTGAATACTACAACAACCCCGTTACTGAAGGTCGCGTATTTAAAAGCCTTCGATACGGCAAAATGCGCAAGCTTAAAGACTATAGATATTTAGTTGCCTATACTGATCCATCCTATAAAAAGAAAGGGGATTTCAAGGCCACCATGTTAGTTGGGCGCTGGAAAAACGAATACCATGTAATTAAAATCTATTGCGACCAAACCACTACAGCCCAAATGCTGGATTGGAATTATGAGATTTTGGATTATGTAAAAGGTGAAGTTCCGGTGTACTTCTATATAGAATGGCCGTGGATTGATGATATGTTGAAACTGGACATAACAGCAGCCAATTTACGCCACGGCATGACCTTACACCCGAAACCTGATGATAGGGATAAGCCGGATAAATACCACCGGATAGAAAGCACATTAGAACCACTTAACCGAAATGGCGAATTGATTTTTAATGAAGCGGAAAAAGAAACCCAACACATGAAAAATACTGAAGGGCAATTTTTAGCACTAAGCCCAACCAGCAGGGCGCATGATGATGCACCGGATGCAGTAGAGGGCGCAATATTCGTAGTCAACAACAAAGCAATGAACAACACCAGTAATATTCAAACCATTAACGCAAGCCGTAAAGGCAGCAGAAGAATTTAACAACATGGATTTTATAACTAAACAAGATTTTTTAACGCACATGTACGAAGGTAGTATAGATGCGATTAGCGACAACGATGATGAAATACTAAACGATGCCATTGCCACCGCAATGGCTGAAGCTTCAGGCTACCTAAGCCGCTTCAACACCGATATTATTTTCATCAGTGAGGATAAAATTAAGTACGCCAACCTTCGAACCTACATTAAAGATATGTCCAAATGGCACTTTATAAATATCTGTAATGTAAATGTTGATTTTGAAATAGCTGAAAAACGCTATAAGGCCGCTATTGCTGAATTAGGCAAAATACAAAGTGGCAGAACCGTTCCGAAAGGATGGCCGTTAGCTGAAGAAGATTTTAGTGGCGGCGTATTCAGCGTAACCAGCAGAACCAAAAGAGGCAATTACTTTTAACACTTAAGCCAGATGAGCAACAAGAAAAATAAAAACAAAAGAATTATTAAGCCTACCGCTGGAGTTCCAACACCACCAGCAGTAATGAACCGCTTAAGCGTACAGCCACATAACCGTAGAAGTCTCGATTTAACCAACTGGAGAAACGCAACCAGATCGGCTGAAGGATCAGCGCCGCGAAGGGTGACGTTATACGATTTGTATCATGATATCAGCACTACAGATGGTCAGGTAATTGCCGTTTGGGGCAAACGTGTTGAAGCAATTACTACAGCTGAATGGATTTTTACAGACAGAGACGGAAATCCCGTTGACGAAATTAACGAACTAATTGATTGTGTTGGTTTCGAAGATTTACTTACCGTAATTATCAAAAGTAAAGCATGGGGTTACAGCATGGCTGAACCTACGTTTTTTATTAATGATAACGAACAAAACGAATTTTCACTTTACGAAGTACCACCTAAGCACATGAGGCCGGAAGCTGGCATGATTGCTTATGATCCTATGAGTACTGACGGCATTAATATCCGTGAGGGTATTTACGCTAAAACAATAATGGAGTTTGGCAAAAGCAATGATTTAGGCTTACTGCTTTCCGCGGCCATGTATGCTATTTTAAAACGTGGCACTACAAGTGATTGGGCTGAATTTATTGAGATTTTTGGCCGCGGTATCATTGATGCCACTTGGGATGGATTCGATGAAAACCAGCGATTAGAACTGGCTAAGACATTTCAGGAAATGGGCGGGGGTGGCGTGATTATCCGGCCTGATGGAACAAAATTAGAAATCCATCAAAATACGGGTAATGCCAGCGGCCAGCTACAGGATAGTTTTATCAGCAAAATGGATGCTTACATCAGTAAGGTTTTATTAGGCAGCACCGAAACTACAGACAGCAGTAAAAGCAGCGGCTACGCACAAGCACAAATACACCAGAACTCCGATAACAGGAAACATGAAACAGATTTAAATTTTGTAAGAAGAAATTTAAACAGCCGTTTTATAACTGTTTTAAAGGCTGCTGGCTTTGATACCAAAGGCGGCACTTTCATTTTAAAGAGTAGAACCGGATTAAGCCTAAAAGAAGAATTTGATCTGCATTTTAAAATGGCAAAGGAACTGAAGATTCCTTTTGATGATGATTTCTTTTATGAAAAATACGGGATGCCACGGCCTAAAAATTACAATCAGCTAAAAAAAGCCATTCAAGATAGCGCAAACGCACTTTTTGAAGATAAAGAGGCTGAAGAAAAAGACGATACCCCTACACCTTCAAAAGTAAAGAAAGCTAAAACCCCACAGAACAACAAAAAAGAACTAAGCGTTAGCCCTACCTTTTGGAAAAGGATGTTAGTAAAGCTTTTTCAATCCGCCCCGACAGCGATGATCGGGGCGAAAACCTGCCAGTGTGGAGAAACCCACACGCTTAACTTAAGCTTTAAACCTAAAGAGTTCGATATAAAATCTTTGGCTGAAGCAATAGACAAAGCACAAGGTAAAGCATACTTGTATAGCAATCTGTTTTACTGGAATGCAGAAAATGTAATCAATGGCTTTGAAGAAGGCTGGAAAAATAAAGAAGGCGTTAAGCTTACCGATATTGGTTTTGATTACGGGATTACTGATCCTAAAATGCATACAGCATGGGAAACGAACTTGTTTCGTTTCTCTGCTGGCAAAGCTGCTTATCAGTCTACTGAAGTGAACGAAATATACAGGAATAGCAAAAGCTTTGATGATTTCTTTAGAACGCTTAAAAAGAAGTTCAGCAGCTACGAAAACGGCGTATTAGTTCAGCCTAATAAAGAATATTTGCAAACCGAATGGAATACAGCTAATGCAGTTGCCGAAAGCGCTGCCACTTATTACAGATTACTGGAGCAAAGAAAAACATTCAAATACTGGCGCTATCTGACGGTAAAGGATAGCAGGGTACGGCCTGAACATAGATTATTACACGGGCTTGTTTTCGCGTGGGATGATCCTGTTTGGGATAAGATTTTCCCGCCTAATGGATGGGGTTGCCGCTGTTACATCGTTCCGGTGATGGAAAGCGAACTAAGCGCTGGAGAATTGGAAGAAAGCCAGAACATGGTTAAAGCCTATTTTGAAACTGAAGAATGGGCGAAGGCTAAAAAAAGTGGTTTTGGCATCAATAGAGCAAACACAAAAGAGGTTTTTACAGATAGTCAGCAATACAGCAGCACACCTGAAAAGGTACTGAAAAATGTTGGCCAGATGTATTACGATGATTGGAATTTAAAGCCGATACAGGAAATGCAAGCCGCGGCCAAAACTGAATTTAAAGAAGCAGAAAGCAGAGATGTTATACAGGACTTCTACCGCAAGCATAAAATAAGCACACGCAAAATGATGCTTAAAGACTATAAAGGCCGTGAACTTATTTTAGAAAAAAACAGGCTTCAAGGCCATACAGCCGACAATGATATTTATGGTGACAGACATAAGTATTTAACAGCAGTTGAAGATGTTTTGAAAGCACCTGATGAAGTTTGGGTAAATGATGAGGGTAGCAAGTTTGATAGCTACGTGTATTTAAAATTCTTTAAAAACGCCATTATAAAGGTCATTGCAGAACTGACAAATACGGGCGATCTGGAAATTAGAACATGGTACAATCTGGCGCTAGAAGATTTAACAAACAAGAACAAAAAGCTAAACGACCTGTACCGCCATCGCCGTGGATTGCCAGTAAAAAAATAAAGCCATGTTAATTAAAACATGGCTTTTAATGATTTGCTACCCCTGCATTTTTCAGCAGATGCCGTATTACGGTTGCTTTCACCACAAATAGCATATACAAATATACAACTAATTGAATTAAAAGCAAATGAAAGACTTTGACAGCAAATTGAATGCCTTTTTCTTAAGCTTGAACGGGCGGCTGCAAAGTTTCCCAAACATTGTTGCCGAAACCGCTACAGAGCATTTCAAAGAAAGATTCATTCAGAAAAATTGGGATGGCGAAGCATGGAAACCATACAAGAACCCGAAACGCGAACCTAAAAAAGGCTCTCTAATGATGCGTAGCAATAATCTGATGATGAGCGTAAGGCCATCGCTAGTAACATCGTCACGCGTACGCATTAACGCTGGCAGCGCGAAAGTTCCTTATGCCCGCACACACAATGAAGGCTTAAGGATGCGAGGGGTGCAATATGTCAGGCCACACCACAACTCTAACTTTATGGGAAAAGGCAAAAGAGTACAGATACAGGGATTCAGCCGCAAAATGGATTACATGATGCCTAAGCGGCAATTTATGGGCAAAAGCAAGGCTCTTCTTGCGCTGATTGAAGCAAGGGCTAAAAACCACTTAAAAACACGTTAAATGAAAAAGATATATTTAAAAACATTGGAGCGTTTCAAGGAAATGCCTTCAATCAAATTCGTAGATAAAGACAGGGCGCAAATAGATACGACTGAAAGGCCAGCAGTTCGCTTTCCTTGCGCATTGATTTCTATATCACTACCACGGCGCAAAAACCTTGCAGAAACTTTACAGCTATGCGAATGCAATGTTACCATTCGTATAGCACACGAAAGATTTGCCGATAGCAGCAATTTAAGCGACACACAGCGCCTTAACTTAGCTTTGCAGTATTATGACACAATTGAAGAAGTAGAGGCTTTATTTCAAGGCTTTGGAGATAATGAAATGAACCGTTGGGAGTGCATCAGCAGCATTGAAGAACAAAGAGCGGATTTAGATGTAATGAGGTTTGTTTTTAAAACAGGATTCACCAAACAGATTGATTAAAAAAAGCCCCGAAATTTCGGGGCTTTTCATTTATCTAATTCCAGTTAAAGTGTGGGTATCGTTGTTTTAATTGTTTACGGCTTGGCGCGTTTCTAGCGATATCTTTCAATAGGTCGTTGTTTTCAGTTAATCTGTCTGCAATCGTACGGCCACTTATAAAAAACTCTCGTTCCATATCTAAGATAGCATCATCAAATCTTTTACGCTCCAGATGATAGTAATAGTAAAAACGATAACTCATACATGCATCCCGATCTAATGCATATACGTTTCTTTTGCCCTTGTTTTTGGCTTCGAATGCAGGTGGAAAAATAGAGGTCAGTGTTTGTGAGCCGCGTATCATTAATAGTGCTTGGTTGCACAAAAATAACATCTAGTTATCCATTTTACAAAATGGATTTTGAACATAAAAAAAGCCCCAATTGGGGCTTAAATTAAAAATCATTTTCGGGCTTTTTGTTGATCCGGTAGGCTATATCTTTTATCAATGATGTTGCTATTTGCCTTGCTACTTTATTTTGTTCTGGATCAAAGTTTTTATTAGCAATCCTTAGCTGACGTTTTGAAAGGTTTAAGCCCTCAATAGGTTTACTATACTCTAAAGCTGAAAGAACTACCTTAAACTTGTTATCCTTATTATACACTTTACATTTGAAATATAAATTAGTGATATCAGATTCAATTACACCGTTAAAAGAAACTTCACCTAAATCAGAATCTTTCATTTCAACTACCGAACGGGAATCTTTAAAAGAAGTAGTAAGGTAATTGAGCGTGTTACTATACAACTGCTGTTTCGTTAAACTTGAAATAACAACGGTATCTAAAGTATGCGCTGGCTGATCTTTGTAAGCACTTTCAATACTATCATCTGACTTAAAAGTTTGCGAGAAACTTAGAAAAGGAATTGAGATCAAAAATAAAGTAAGCTTTTTCATGCTGTGAAGATATTAAATTGAACTCAAATGCTTTGCATACATTTTTTCAAATTGGGTAACTAATGCAGGTAATTCAAGTTCACTGTAATCGTTAAACGGCTTATGAACTGGCACACCGTACTTCATACACCAGCCATTCACCTTAGCCATATTTATTTTACCACCAGGCAACTTCCAGCCTTGTTCATGTGCCATGCTTAATATCTTACGCTGCATCTTTTCTTTTGCCGTTGGCTCTTTACCTCCATCATCCAAATGCTTTATAAGTAGCCACGCTTCATGGCCGTACATCTCTCTAACACTTGTTGTACGGCCATCGCTAAATGATTTGGCTAATTCAGGGCTAAATTCTATTAATCCCTGTTGATTCATCAATATTTTAATCTTAACTAGTTGGGGTGTCGTTATCTTTTCCATCGTTCATTTTATAATGAGTTACTTCTTTTGCTTTAAACATCTTAGCTATCAACCCTGCTGATTTTGGCATTCTGAACTGAAAATTATCACGTTCATTATAGCACAAATAAACATCTATGTTTAGTGAAGGTAGATCGCTTTCTATTTTAATCTCAATCCATCCGGTTAAATCTTTCTTCATGCTGCAAATCTAAATAGTTGTTAATTCTGAACATTACGGGTTTCCGTAGTTGCCGAAATTTTTATCCATCCATATTCAATTTGTTTTTCAACGCTTAATCCCATGTAAGGAATGGCGTAGCCTCTGGAGCATAGAAAATCAGATATATGCCACCACTGTAAACCGTGCAAGGAACTGCTTTTATTTAAATACTCCCTAAATATTTGTTTTACCATGTTTGGCCTCGTAAGAGAACCCATGTAAGAAGTGGGTTGAACAATTGGCAGCAATAGTTCTAAATCTTCATCTGTTATGAACGAAAGTGATTTTAGAAGTAAATAATCGTTATTATCAATGTCAATTAAATTCGCTTCTGTGAACATACATGCTTCATCCCCTAGAACAGGATTTACATAAACAGATTGATAGATATATCTGGAACTGAATTTTACTTTATTCTTATATGTGTTTTTCATTTTACTTTTCTCTATGCCATTCAACATTAAAATATTCTTTCTTTAAATAGTTTTCAGGGTGTGCTTTCCCTATCCCCGTGCGTTGTATATAACTATCGTAAGGCTTTATATTCATTATCGCCGCCATCCGTTCAGCATCGCTCATTTTCTTCCACATCGGCTCTGTACGCTTTCGGTTTATCTTCTTATCGTACTTATCCCAAAAGGTTTCAAAACTTAAATCTGCTGGCACTTCTTTTAAATTGCCTTCAATCAGCTTGCTAATTTCCTTTAAACTGCCATCGCCTAAAGGCAATTTTCTAAGTAACCACTCTTTTTGAACGGGTGTCATTTCCGTTTCATTTAGGAAGTAAACGAGGAAACCACCGCCATCATAGCCAAAAGTTACACTTCCTGTGAACTTAGGACTGGTTAAAATGTACTTTAACATACCGCTATAGGTGTTTTTGACAATTTTAGCCCATCTACTTTAGGGGGCTGTTTGGCTTTTACCCCTACACTTTCAGTGGGGGGGTATTGGCAAATTACCCCCATCTTTAGGGGCGGGTACAGCATCAGCACCCCCCGCTAATGGCAGGGCTGTTTGGCCTTTTAGCCTCATGGTAAAGAATGCCGGATTGCGCTCCCTAGCTTTTTGTTCGTACACGATATGCGGCTCAAAGCCCCCGTATCTATTCTTTTCAGCTTCAGCAATGAAATCTTTTACGCGGATACCCATACCGCCATCAAACAAAACATCACGGCTAACGGACTTCTTAAGATTGCCAGATTTATCGGCATGAGTAATGAATATGAAAGTCTTTTTACCATCAAACTTTTCTTTCAAAAGCTTGTAATCATCAAACGTGAAACCTGTATAATCCAGACTATCAATAAAAATATATTCAGGGCTTGCTTTCTTTGATAGGTAATTATATAAATCCTCTAACAAGCTTACACCCTTTTCAATGTTAGCCAGCGGATCAATAGGGATAAAGTTCCCGCTTTGTTCTTCCATGTTATTACGGCGTGTAGCAGTCTGCAAATCGAAGCCGTGGCGTTGTTCGTAACTCAACCATGCTACCCGCCCATGCTTAGCCAGTTCTTTAGCCAACTGTACACAGAACTCTGTTTTGCCATTGCCGCTGTACCCGTAAATAACGCATGTAAAGTGGCGGGTAACATTACCCAAAACCCCTGCGAACTTGCTGCCTTTTAAATCTAAAAGGCTAAATGTTTTCTGATGAAATTGTTTTATTCCTAATGGTTTCATAATAAATTTAAGTGTTACTGCATGAGCAGCTAAATGCTGGCTCTGCTAAATCAATATCAAATAATGTTCTTTGTGAGTTTGCGATATGAAGCATTTCTTTATATGAAATACCTTTTATAAATGTTGCGCTATGCCCTTTTTTGTGATTGTTATTTTCAGCATCTATCCATTTGGAAGCCAGTTCTGGATGATGCTGCAATATTGTTATAATTGCATTTTTCCCTTTCAGAAAACACAAATCACAGTTTCCTAAAATTCTTGGGATTTGTAATCTATACGGCTTAGTCAGCCAGTACTGATCCACCATTTCTTTTGTGACACCCATATCATACAGTGGAAATTTATTGAAAACATTAACAAATCTTTTTTGATTTCTATCAACTCTATGCTTTTCGTCAAATCTAAACCCTATAAGGTTTTCAAATTTTCTAACACCTAAAGTCCGTAAGTATCGTTTTGCCGTTCTAACCTTCAAATCCTCTGTACAAATCCTTCTTTCTCTATTAGGTAAATACACTTTGTGATTAAGATATGCAGGAAACCCTTCCATACCTGGGCTTTTCCTATGCGTATAAGCGACACGATGAACCTTTATTCCTTCGTACAGTTCAAATTCATCTATAAACTTATACGTTTCAGGACTTTCCCACTTAGTATCTGTAAACAACACTATATCATCTGGCGTAGGCTTACCTAATATTGTCATGAGTGCCGATGTTGCCCCCCCTGAAAAATTGAATACTCTTTTCATATTATCGTGTAATTAGCCGATATTTTAGATTATCGGGTTTTTAGCCGATATGGCGCAAGAACACCACGGCTGTATTACTTTTCATTGCTTCAGGAAACTTACTTCCATGCTTGCGAGCGGTAACGTTGTACGTTGCAAAATCAGTTACTTTGGCTTCGCCTGTTATCCGTTCAAAAACCTTTTTAGTTTTATCGCTGGCTTTATAGAAAGTATCGCCAATTGCTAAAGCGCCCGCTGTAGTTAACTCATTCCTTTTCATTTCATTATCAGCTTATCTTTTATGGATAGATGCACGCTATCTTTAGCACACTTGCAATCACACGGGGTAATTACTTCTTTCTTGCAACCAACTAAAGCGGCTGCAAGAATTAAACAGATTATTGTTTGCTTCATTTTAAAGAGTTTTAAATGGGTTTTAAATAAAATAGATGTTATCAGGCGCTTCCATGTTTCTAAGCCGCTGCTGTTGATATTTATCTAACTGGCACATGAATATTTCTGGTAGCTGGTACTGCTGAAAATTGCCGCCTATCTCTGACACTATTAGTGAATGAATATGATGGTAGGCCGAAAGATCATCTTTGATATAAGCGGCATGTTCCATTTCTAAAGCACAACGATCATATTTTTTAATTTCTTTTAAAAGCTGACCATCTAAATAATACTTTTCGATAATTACCGATTCAAATGCATGTTCTATGCTTTCATATACTTCGCCTAACAGATTCTTAAGCGGCTTTATTACATCGCCTACGTACGCTTCAGCTGCATCATGCATTAGCGCTTCCAGCTTCATACCTTCAGGCGCTAAAGCGGCAACCAGCAAGCTATGTGCAGCAACGCTGTAATGTCCTAAAGTGTGACCGCCGAAACGGCAAATCCTACTTAGTGCGTGTGCAATATCTTCGCTGATAATCATTTCAGCTTTAGGGTTGTTAAAATCTACCAGCAGCCCACTGCGGGTATTAAACATACCTTTTCCACTATCGTGTACGTTGATTGGTGTTTTTGTGTTCATAATTGTTTTATTAAAAGTTTGCACCCGCCACGGTCTCGAACCGTGGAGATTGCCAATCGGGCTATTTAAAGTAGTGGGTAAAGGGAATGCTAATGCTGTTAACTATTTTCGCATCAGCCGTAGTAAACTGTTTTCGAACAATGACTAGTAACTGATCTTTTGCTTTTTGTTCAGCTTCCGCTTTTGTTTTCGCTTTAACCAGCGCTGTTGTTAGCGCTGGCTTAAATCTTACGTTGGGCTTATCTGGCTCGAACAATCTTAATTTGACTTGAAATAATTTTGCCATATCCTTATAGTTTGGCAAAGTCTAAAACGATAGATAACCAGGCATCATCAACGCTATCACGGTAGTAGAATTGAGCGTAATATTTAGTATGCGCTGGCACGATACTTTCTAAATAAAGTTCAATTCCCTTATGCCAATTTGCATTAGCAAAATCATCCTTCATTCCAGCTAAAAGCAATACATTGTCTTTATCTACTTTACCCTTCTTACGCTCCAGCAATTTTTTAATTAATTTGTTGCGTGGATCAGATTCGCTGTCATCACCAAATTCATCTGTTAAAAACTCCAGAATGTATTTTTCCGCTTGCGTAGCACGTTCATCGAACATAGTTGCATCGTGCCTTTTAAACTGCACCTTCATTGTGCTTTCACTGTTTTCAATAGTGAAAGTACCTTTGCCTTTCTCGTGGCGTGAACTGTGTTCCTGAAGCAGCTTATACATTGCTTCAAGATCATTGTAAGCATTGGTTTTAAAAGCCTTTAAAGCGCCGTTAAAATGCAGCGCACCGCCTACCAATTCATTTACAGTACCATCCCTAAGTATTTCGTAATCTTTACGTTTTTGGATACGCTGGCTTTGTTCTTCACTTTCTCTATCAGCCAATAGGGCTTTTAATTCTGCTGCTGATAATTCGTTTGCTGGTTTACTTAATGTTGCTGTGTTCATATTCTTCTGTTTTTAACTGTTCTTTTAATTCTGCTAATTCTGTGATCTTATCGTGACGGGCTATCCAGTCTATATACGGGTGATCCCGTAACCATGCCTCTATTTGGGCTATTTTTTGGTTTAATTCTTCCATAAACTTTATCTATTTCGTTGAATACTTTTCTTAATTGGTGTGATTCGTAGTGGTAGTTTACATCATCCATATAGGTGTTTTTGCAAAAAATATGGATGCATTTAGCTTCGATTGCGTTGAGCGAAAAAGCCCAACTATTATTATTGCAGTATATCTGAAGTGATTTAGCCTGAAGCCTGATGAAAACCTTATTTACAATTTCCTCAAAAACCTCCTGCTCAATCGTTTCAGCGGGGAAGCTATCCAGCATCAAACCCAACATCTTTACCACCCCTTCCAATTGTTCCTGATTTGCTTTAAATCGCATCTTCTATTTCCGTTATTTTGGCTACGCATGCCAAATAGTTTTCTTTAAATGATTTGTCGTTACCTAACAGCCTATCTGCATTTTTAAGGGCTTGCCCTGTACCTGTTCTATTGCGGGTAAATAATTCGGCTATCCTGCCAGCACTCCAGCCTTCTTCGTGCAATAGGAGCGTTAAAAGATAACGGGGCTTAATTACTTCATCCTTACGTGTAGCCTTCATTTGCGCTACTGTAAAGCCCGTTTGCTTTTCTACAATTGCAATAACATCAGTGCCTTTCATACCCGTACAGATTCCTTATTTACATCGCCAATCATGTACGCGTAGCTTTGCTCCATGATGATTTTATGAGGCCAGAACGTAAAGCCATCCACCGCATTCAAATCGTTGTATTTGCGGCGTAGCCAGTCTAAAGGCCAGCTACTGGCATCAGCTACAAATTCGGCATCCCTTGCGTTCCAATGGTTAACCCACCATTTCCAGAAAAGCGGGGCTTTAGCCACGTTGTTAACGCTCCACAAATCACAGCAAACCACTTCGCGTAAATACTCAAGCCCTTTATTTTCTTGGTATTGGGTGTAGTCATCTAATGACCAACCCAACAGCTGGCAAACTCTTTGTTTGTTAGCTTCGGTTATAAATTTTTGTGCGTTCATATTTAAAAAGGTATTTTAGTTTGAGTGTATTCTAGTGGTGAAATGATATCGTTTTCTGTCTCTATTCTGTGTGAAATTGCAAAGCCATCTTTTTTCCAGCATTGCTTTTTACCTTCACAGTCTACCCTCGTAGGGTCTTTAAAGGAATACCCGAATGAGCATTCTTCAAATATTAAAACTCCAGTCTCCCTACCGTTTCGAGTTAAATACCTTTTTCCTACCTGAAGTTCCATTATGCAGCCTCCTTTCTTAGAAAAGCCTTAACAAGGCGTTTTATACGGCGTATATCGCCCTCGCTTTGGTTAGTGATCCTGATTATTTCGCCTTCTTCTTTCACGCCGTTGGCCTTAATGATTTCGGCTAAATCTCTATCAGTATTATTCGGCAACTCAACGAAGTTTCTACCGAAACGGCTATAAATTTCTTTGTACCCTTTACGGTTAGCGCTAACACCTCTAGTAATTCGTTTTTTAAAGAAATCTGTAGCCTGAAGCACGATGCCGCATTTATCTTCAGTAGTATTATAGATGCTTATAAAGAAGTACAATACCTGATCATTCAGCTTATCAACTTCATCCAGAATAATTAGCGGTTTTTCGGCTTTTAGAATAGAATTTAAAACCTCATTCATTAATTCATGAATGGTGTAGCCGCTACCGTCTTTACCCATTGCGGTAAGTAATTCAACTAAGAAAGTTTTGCGGCTAAAATGCTCTTTACACACCACGCGGTAAACATTCGGGTGTTCAGTAAATAATGTAGCAGGTTGAGATTTTCCGCTACCAGCTGGCGCAACTACACAAAACACTTCGCTAAAATCTTTGGCATCAGAGTATAGCTGATGCAATTGTTTTACCCTGCGAACGTTTGTAACAACCTGCCAGCCATCTAAAGAAACAGTTACTTGCTTTTGAATGGATAACCACATCGTTTCACCGATATTATCCCATTTATCAGCCAGAATATTGCTAATCGTAGCGTTTGAAACATTGGTTAACCTTTTGCTTGCTGCATTCTGGCTACCGATTTTAGCCACGTAATTGGCTAATTCATTTTTAATTTGTTCTTTTGTTACCGTATTCATAATACACATTTTAAAAGTTTAGCTGCCACGCCCACCGTGGCGGCTTTTTTATTAATAAAAATCTCTTATATCTACATCTTCAGTTTCCGCTTCAGCAATAGCTAAAACTTTCTTAGATGCTTTAATTTTTTTCTTAGCTTCAGGTAGCACCACTGTTGGCGCTTCGATTTCTTGCGGCTGGTAAAGGTTTTCTAAGTATTCACGCTCCGCTTCGTTTTTCAAATCCTTAAGCAATACCCCGCCTTGCATTAAGCCTTCTACGTTGATGTTTGGTAAAGATTTTAGTCGGTTTTGAATGGTTTCTGCCATCAAGCGGTTAATGTTTTTCTTTTCGTCAAACAGCCCCTGTATTCTGGCATGGTCACCTTCTTTATAGTCAGCGAAATTGGATGGTACGAAGTCGTATTTTGGAGCGATAAAGCTTAAGCCTTTACCATCCGTTACCATCATTTCGTTAAGGTTTTGAGGATCATAAATGATATCCACCTTTTTACCGTTGTTTTGCCAGATTACTTCGGGCGGAATGTTTAAAGTGATCTTTTCGCCGCCTATAACTGGTTTTAAGCCGCTTTTGGTAATTGTTGCATCGTGTTCGTACTTTTTACCAAATAATTGAAGTTTTAAGCTAACATCAATGGCCTTTTGCTGGCTTTTTTCAGATGCATGGAAAGCATTTAGCCATTCAGATTGGCGGCTAATACCCGTTTTAGGGTTAGCTTTCATGCGCATAACGTTGATGAAACTGGCTACAACTTCCGGCATTCTGTCAATGCTTGGATAGTTTTTGCTTGCTTCTACAATGTATTCAGCGCTCAACCGCTCTTTAGCGGTAATATTCTGACCTGCATAGTTATTAGTTGGCATTACCTTTAATACTTGGTGCCACTCTACGCCAAATGATCTTTCAATGTATTTACCTTGCGGCACGCCATGAGATTGAGGCGTAAAACGGGCAACTTTTTTATAAAACTGACCTAATTCATTTTTATGTTTTACATCTAATCCCCATCTATCAGTTTGTAACTGATGTGGAAGATAATAGCCGCCAGTAAGTTCAGCGATATGGTTAATAGCATTTCTAAATGCTGAATAAACAAGTTCATGAGTAACAGTATCACCAACGGCATAACCTAAGACATAATCATTGTAAGTGTCAATGATCACGTATAACATCGGGCGGTAATGCTTGCTTTTTTGTACTTTACCATCAGCCTTCAGCTTCTCAACTTCAAAGAATAAATCTAAACAGTTATCATCGGCGTTAATAAATAGCAGTGGTGCAGTAGCACGTTTACGCTGTATATCTTTGGTGTAAGTATTAGCGGCTTTCTTTAAACCATCCCTTAAAGGCGCAATAATATGCTCATTATTACGGGCGAAATAGCCAACAGCCCCAACGCTTATGGTTGGTTTATCTGCTTTCTTAGCCCAAAGGTTATAGGCAGCAGCAATAACAGTATTATCTTGTTTGCGTGGATCACTAAGCATTTTTAAAAGCAATGCTTCGCTTTCTTCATCTTTGATTTTAGTAGAATGACTATTGCCAAACTTGCTTAAATCCACTAATGATGCATAACGATCTTCCGTATCAGCAAAAGCTTTATATTCTTTAACTTTTTCTTTAAGTCTTTTTGGCGCACTTGGAAGTTTAACACCCTCCTTTAAAATCAGCTCACTAACCGTATCCCAAAAATCCATTACCGATAGATTTAAAAGCTGTTTTAAAGCCCTTTTATCATTTGTTAAACGGTCTATCATATTTAACCAGCTGGCGGCTTTAGTATAGCGCTCAACATAGTTGATTTGCTCTTTACCCTTCGCGTTAATATTGGTATTTGGTAATTTGTCGCCGTTAGGGAGTACAAAATCGGAGTAGAAAGATTGAGCCATGTAATCCCAGTCAATTAAGTCTAGTATCGGCTGTTTTGCCATGTATTCGTAGGGGCTACCTATCTTTTTTACTATGACTTCTTTACGCTTTGGCTGCAAGCTTTCAAATTCAATAAACACTTTACGGCCATTGCCTCCAATGCCGTGAACGGTCATCAGGTTACGTTTCTTATCGCTTTTGTAGCTTTCAAGCCCAAAGTATGCGATATATTCATCGTAACTCAAACAAAGGATATTTGTGTTTAAATACTGCATTACCCTAGTTTTACAACCTCTTTAATGTGTTGAATCAGTGCATTTGTGCCAGTAGTCAATAAATCATCAACAACAGCCACTTTAGCGCCAGCGCCTTTTGATGCGTTACGGTCTCCCGTACGTACCTGCTTTACTAAACTTTCGCTACAACCAACGATTTCAGCCGTAACCGAGGCTGGTATATTGATTTCAGCCTTTTTTTGTTTTTGGTACATTTGGTTTTGATTTTTCATATCTTCGTTGCAAAAGTGTTTCTTTGCGACACAAATATTAGACAATAATCTATATAAAACAAATTTATTTATACAATAATCTATTTTATTTAACTAATGGCTTCAAAACGCCCTATAGATAGGCTTCTCGAATATCTTAAGTACAATAATATTTCTCCGAGTAAGGCTGAAAAGGCGTTAGGTGTGGCCAATGCTTATATACAAAATTCTAATAATAGGAAGGGTGAAATAGGAAGTTCGATACTTCAGAAGCTTGCGACTGAATATTTAGACTTAAATCTAATTTGGCTAATTACTGGAAATGGTGATATGCTGGCTGCCCCAAATAATGGCAACACAGAAAAAGCGAATACCCCTGAAGATAATAATGCAATAACAATACTTACTGGCATAGAATCGGATGGAAATGCCCCCCCAACTTCTGGCAATTTTGCCCCCCCAACTGCCCCCCCAACTACCAATTTAGGCTTACCAAAGGTTATCGCAATTAGTGAAAATAATGAAGACTTGGTAACGCTTGTAGGAGCAAAAGCGGCGGCTGGCTACTTAAATGGCTACGGCGATCCTGAATATATTGGTAACCTTCCAACTATTAAAATGCCAGGCGTGCGAGGTGGTACACATCGTGCATTTGAAGTAAAAGGCCATAGTATGCCAACGCTTCCAAATTCATCTATTGCTGTTGGCAGATGGACTGAAAGCATTGAAGATATACGCGATAGACGCATCTATATCGTAGTTACAAAGTCTGAAGGGATTGTAATTAAAAGAGTATTAAACCGCGTTCACGATACTGGAAAGCTTATTTTAATATCTGACAATCAAAATAAAAGAGATTACCCGAATATAATTTTAGATCAATCTGATGTTTTGGAATTATGGTATTTACGGGCTGGTGTTTTGTTCGATTTCCCAGAGCCAGGCGAACTATACGGACGGTTTAATGATCTGGAGGCTAAAGTAACTTTAATGGCAGAACAACTTCAAAACTTATCTAAATAGCGCACATTTTTAAGGCTTATACAAGATAACTTTAATAATCTTTTAAAACCTATTTAAAGATTACAAGATAAATCCAACTAAATACAAGAAAATAGAACAAGTCGTTTTATTTTGCTTTTTGCCTAAATATACGTTTAGGCTTTAGAATCGCACAAATTTTGCACTTTTTTATATATTGATAATGGAACATTTGGTTTTAACCCCCTTACATGCTTACTTCAAAACTGCCTTTGGCTACATAACTCATCTGCAAATGTGGGTGATTGTGAATGGTACCAATGGCATCTTTTTCAAATGCTACTTTAACTAACATCAGGTTGTTATCGTAAGCCATGATTTTGCGTTTTACGCCAGCCCCTAAATCTTCCCAGCTGATATCTTGATCGGAAATTAAGGTTTTGTTGGTTAAATCTTTGAAGTTCATTTTTTTATTTTTTGCTTAAAAAAAAGCGTCATCTCGACTGAAGCGCAGCTACTTTGTTGCACTCCGCTCGAAATGACGGACTAGGCTTAATTCTGTTTGCGAAAAACTTTACGCCCTTTGGGGTTAAATGTTAGACCCTTAAACCAAATACTCAAACAAAGTCTGATCCTGGTTTAGTTCAATAATTTCGAATTTAAAATCTTTCATGCGCTGCAATAAACTGGCGTAATCGTTTTTGTTAGAAAGTTCTATGCCCACCAGCGCCGGACCATTTTCCCTGTTGGTTTTTTTAATAAATTCAAAACGGGTAATATCGTCCTTCGGACCTAAAACCTCATTTACAAATAATTTTAAAGCACCTGGTCTTTGTGGGAAACGAACAATAAAGTAATGTTTCAAACCTTCGAAAAGTAAAGACTTCTCTTTGATCTCCTGCATGCGCTCTATATCGTTGTTTCCGCCGCTAACAATACAAACTATTGTTTTACCCACAATTTGGTCTTTAAGCTGATCTAATGCAGCCACAGATAGTGCGCCGGCAGGTTCTACCACAATGGCATCCTCATTATATAGTTTTAAGATAGTAGTACAGATTTTTCCTTCAGGAATTAAATGCATCTGATCAAGCAGGTCCTTACAGTACCCGTAAGTAATATGGCCGATCCTTTTTACAGCAGCACCATCCACAAAACGGTCTATTTCATCTAATGTATACGGGCCACCATGTTCCATAGCTGTAACCATGGATGGTGCACCCAGGGGTTCCACACCAACCAGTTTTACCTCTGGTTTTACAGTTTTCAAATAAGCACTCACGCCTGATGCCAGGCCACCACCGCCTACAGGCATTACCACCATGTCTAAATCTGGCAGATCTTCAAAAATTTCTACGCCTACGGTAGCTTGTCCCTCTATTACTTTTTCATCATCAAATGGAGGGATAAAAGTGGCCGATTTTTCGGCACTATAAGCCAAAGCTTCTTTTAAACAATCGTCAAAAGTATCGCCAACTAAAATTACTTCCACATTTTCGCCACCGAACATATAAGTTTGTTTTACTTTTTGTTTGGGGGTAATTTCGGGCATAAATATTACCCCTTTAATGCCCAGTTTTTTGCAAGAGTAAGCCACACCTTGTGCATGGTTTCCGGCACTTGCACAAACCACTCCGTTTATCAACAATTCCTGAGGCAAGGAACTGATTTTATTGTAAGCACCACGAAGTTTATAAGAACGTACAATCTGCAAATCTTCCCTTTTTAAATAAATATTGGCATTATAGAAAGAAGAAAGTCCGGCATTAAACTCAAGTGGGGTACGTTTTACCACGTTTTTGAGTCTTTCTGATGCAGATTTAAAATCTAATGTATGTGGTGTTGTCGTATTCATTTTTTTAGTATCAAGTAGAGAGAATCAGGTATCTAGACTGGTCTTCTCTTATATTTTTTGTAAAGCAGGGTTCGGTATTTCATCGGTTGCGGCTGTCCTGCTTTACATTTTATTCCGCTGCGCTTCATGCTCATTTCATCCGATAGCTATCGGATCAGGTTTAAGAAGCTTATTCAGTGCAATAAAGTTAGACGCTTACCGCTCAACGCCAAACCCTGAGCCTTTAGGCCGTTCGTTTGTCGCTTTAAGCTTTAGTCTTTAACCTTTCAGCTTTTAGGCCAAATGCAACGCAACCAATTGATTTAAGTCCTGGTCGTTAATGCCTTGTTTGCTATCGGCTAAAATTAAAAACTGTTTGTAAACAATATCTAAGTGTTCTTTTTCCAATTGATGCCCTAATCGCTCTAAATGATGTTTTAAAGCATGGCGACCGCTTCTTGCTGTTAAAACAATAGTCGCATCAGGAAAACCAACATCTTCCGGTTTAATAATCTCGTAGTTTTCGCGGTTTTTTAAGAAGCCATCTTGATGGATACCCGAACTGTGCGAAAATGCGTTTCCGCCAACAATCGCTTTGTTGGGTTGTACCGGCATATTCATCTGGTTTCGCACCATATGGCTCATTTCGTAAAAACGGGTGGTATCGATCTGGGTATTCAAACCTAGAACTTTGTGCGTTTTCAAAATCATGACCACTTCTTCCATTGATGTATTGCCTGCACGCTCACCAATGCCGTTAATGGTACATTCTACCTGGCGGGCACCATTTTGTAAGCCGGCAATAGAATTTGCCGTAGCTAAGCCTAAATCATTGTGGCAATGCACCGAGATAATGGCTTTATCGATATTTTTTACGTTTTCTTTTAAATAAAGGATTTTAGAACCATATTGATCTGGCAAACAATACCCATTGGTATCTGGAATATTTACCACAGTAGCGCCGGCAGCAATTACCGCTTCAACCATTTTGGCCAAAAATTCAATATCGGCACGGCCGGCATCTTCTGCGTAGAACTCCACATCTTCCACGAATTTTTTCGAATACCTTACGGCTTCAACAGCGCGTTCTAAAATTTCTTCGCGGGTACTGTTAAATTTATGCTTGATGTGGAAATCAGATGAGCCGATACCGGTATGAATACGTGGCCTTTTGGCATAACGCAGAGCATCTGCAGCAACATCGATATCGTTTTTATTTGCACGCGTTAAAGCACAGATAATCGGGTTGGTAACTGCTTTTGATAATTCAATTACACTGTTGAAATCGCCTGGGCTTGATACCGGGAAACCAGCCTCAATCACATCAACACCTAAAAGCTCGAGCGATTTTGCGATTTCTATTTTTTGGTTTGTATCTAACTGGCAGCCTGGAACCTGCTCACCGTCACGTAACGTCGTGTCGAAAATATAAACTTTGTTTGGGTCGTGAATCATAATCTTGCGTTTAGGAGTTGATTAATTTTTGAGATAAGAATTTAAGTACCAGTTTACCCATTTCGGCGGTACCCAAAACTTTAAAACGGTTAGTGCTTTGGTCGGCAATATCGTGCGTTCTAAAGCCTTCTTTTAATACCTGGTCTATGGTGTCAACCAATAATTTGGCTTCTTCTTTTAGTCCGAAACCAATTTCCAGCATCAGTGCTGCCGATAGGATAGAGGCTAGCGGATTAGCTAAATCTTTACCGGCAATATCGTGCGCAGAACCATGGATGGGTTCGAAGAAACCAGTGCTCTCGCCAACAGAAGCCGAAGCCAGCATCCCCATCGAACCTGCAATTTGCGAAGCTTCATCGGTTAAAATATCCCCAAATAAGTTGGCGGTTAATACTACATCGAACTTTTTCGGATTTTTGATCAGTTGCATGGCCGCGTTATCGATAAACATATGCTCCGTTTCTACATCAGGATATTGTTTGGCAATTTCCTGAACGGTTTCACGCCATAGGCGTGAGCTTTCCAAAACATTGGCTTTATCTACTGAGCATAACCGTTTGTTGCGCTGTTGAGCCGCCTGATAAGCTTTGTGCGCAATACGCTCAACTTCATAACGATGGTAAATCATTAAGTCAGAAGCCGTATTTCTGTCTTCAGAACGTGTTTTCTCACCAAAGTAAACATCGCCGGTTAACTCGCGGAAGAACAAAATATCCGTTCCCCTTAAAATTTCGGGTTTAATGCTTGATGCCTGAAGAAGTTCATCAAATAGTAATATCGGGCGGAGATTGGCAAATAGGCCCAGTTCTTTGCGGATTTTTAACAATCCTTGTTCTGGTCTAACTTTTAAACTGGGGTCGTTATCGTATTTAGCGTGGCCAATCGCTCCAAAAAGGATGGCATCGCTTTTTCTGGCACTTTCTAAAGTTTCATCCGGCAGAGGCTCACCCGTAACTTCAATCGCTGCATGGCCCATTAAAGCCTCTTCAAATACGAATTCGTGACCAAAAATCTCAGCAATTTTTTCTAATGCTGCTTTTCCCCAAGTGGTAACTTCGGGTCCGATACCATCTCCAGGTATTACTAAAATGTTCTTCTTCATTGTTGACTTCTCTTTTGCTGTTACAGTTTTACCATGAATTTTCAAGATTAATTTCTGCTATGGTTGTATCTTTACAAACCATTAAATTTAATCTGGGTCCATCCTTTTAATCTGGTTAATTTTGCATCAGCTTAATATTTCTGTATTTAAACTTTCGACGACTTTTACCCCGCCTTTTTCTAACAATATTCTTTTTTCTATGCAGGTTGGCAGCTGCGATTCAAAATGGCCAACGTAAATTAAGGTCATCCCATTGCTGCTCAATTCATCAACCAATTGGTTAAAATGTTTTGTCTGCTGTTGGTCTAAGCCCTGGCAGGGTTCGTCCAGAATTAAAAGCTCCGGGTTTTTTATAATCGTCCGCGCTAGCAATACCAGCCGTTGTTTGCCAAGTGGGAGCGCGGTTAATAATTCATTTTTACTTTCAGTGAGGCCAAAGTATGCTATCAGTTCATCTACCTGGGTGCTTTTGGTATAAGGCAACTGCTGGAATAAACCTACAGTATCGTAAAAACCAGAGGCAATGCTTTGCCAAACAGTAGCCGTGGTATCGAAATACCAATGAAACTCAGGTGATATTAAACCGATATGTTGTTTAATGTCCCAAATGCTTTCGCCGCTTCCACGTCTGTTGCCAAATAAATAAAGTTCGTTGGCGTAAGATTGTGGATGATCACCGTTGATCAGGCTTAGTAAGGTTGATTTTCCTGAACCATTATGCCCCTGTAGAAGCCATTTTTCTCCAGCTTTAATTTCCCAATTGATGTTTTTTAATACCTGTTTTTCACCATAGCTGATGTTTACATCAACCATTTTAACGATATCCTGAGAACTGTAAAGAGGTGATGCTTTTAAAAATTCCGGAATTTCTCTTAAATGGATTTCGGTAGTTGAATTTTCTAAAGTGTCTGCTTCAACCAATTTCCCCTCTCTTATTTCAACAAAAGAATGAATGGAATTTGGTAATTCGCTATCATTACTGATCAATATCAATTGCACGCCTTCTTCAGCTACCTGATCCAATAGAATGTTCAGGTTTTTACGCGAAGCAGTATCTAAACCTGTATAAGGTTGATCGATAATTAACAATTGCGGTTTTAACCAAAGTGCTTTTACCAGTTGTAATTTTTTATGTTCGCCGCTGGATAATTCGATTAATTGCGAACTGGCAAATGTTGCAAAGCCCAAAGCTTCTAAAATCGGTTCAACCTGATCGAATTGAAGGTCTTTTTCTTTGCCATAACTCACCAATTCTGCATGAACGGTTAAAGTATCATTAGCCTGTAAACTGGTGTACCGTTGCTGATAATAAAAATTGGCTACACCTTCTAAATTTTTAAACTGGTACCAGCTTTCCACATAAAGTACCTCTTGAGGAAGTTCACGCAGCTGATCAAAATTAATTTCTATGCTTCCCTGGTAAGAGACGAGGCCTGCAATGGATTTGGCCAAAGATGTTTTTCCGGTTCCGCTTTTGCCTCCTATAGCATAGTTTTCACCAATATTCATTTCCCAATACAAATCCTTAAGTACCGCTTTGTTGCGGTAACCCAAATTTAAATCCTGTATGTAAACGAATGGTTTATCCATTACCTGGCTTGTTCAAATTCTTCAATTAATTGTTTTTGGTTTAAGATGAAATCGATATCATCGTAACCATTTATCAGGCACGATTTTTTGTAAGGATTAATCTCGAAAGATTCTTTAGCACCAGTTTCTACAATGGTAACGGTTTGATTTTCCAGATCAACTTCTAGGGCTGATTTTGGATTGCTGTCAACCGCTTTGAAAATTTGTGCCAGGAAGGTATCGCTTACCTGGATAGGTAACAAGCCGTTGTTCAGGGCATTGCCTTTAAAAATATCGGCAAAAAAGCTGCTGATTACCGCATCAAAGCCAGCATCCTGAATAGCCCAGGCGGCATGCTCGCGACTACTACCACAACCAAAGTTTTTGCCTGCAACTAAAACCTGACCGCTATAGGTGGGGTTGTTCAATACAAATTCTGGTTTTGGTGTATTATCTCCATTGTAGCGCCAATCGCGGAATAAGTTTTCACCGAAACCTTCGCGGGTAGTCGCTTTTAGAAACCTGGCAGGTATAATCTGGTCGGTATCAATGTTTTCTATGTTTAAAGGCACTACTGCCGATGTTAATTTTGTGAATTTTTTCATTATTAATGATGATTACACAGATTTAAATGATTTCACCGATTGGGGTGATTCATTGATTTAATATTTATTATAAACTTTCAGCCTTCTACCTTAGTAAAGTGCTCTACTGTTGGAAAAGGATCGTAAAAGTGATGCAATAACTTTTTCCAATCCTGGTACGCTGCTGATCCTCTGAATCCTTCAGTATGTGCCTCCAGTGTTTCCCAGTTTACCAGCAGAATATATTTATCTTCTACCTCTACACATTTTTGAAGCTGATGTGAAATGTAACCTTCCCCATCAGAAATGATTTTTTGCGCTTCGCTGAAAGCTTTTTCAAAATCAGCCGATAAGCCGGCTTTTACATTTAATATGGCAACTTCTAGAACCCCCAACCCCCTTGAGGGGGCTTTTGATTGTATATTGGCTATATCATTCTTCATCGCAATTAGGTCCCCTTTAGGGGATTTTGGGGTTAAACCTTTTCGAGCATTTCCCTCACATCGGTAATTTTTCCGGTTACGGCTGCAGCTGCGGCTGTAAGTGGACTGGCCAATAAGGTACGTGCATTTTGTCCTTGTCTACCCTCAAAGTTTCTGTTTGAAGTGGACACACAATATTTACCTGCCGGGATTTTATCTTCATTCATGCCTAAACAGGCACTGCATCCCGGTTCGCGTAACTGGAAACCGGCGGCTTCGAAAATTTTATCCAGACCTTCGTTTTTAGCTTGTTGTTCTACCTGTTTTGAGCCTGGAACAATCCAAACCGTAACGTTATCCGCTTTGCGTTTATCTTTAACAAAATTGGCCACTTCACGTAAATCTTCAATGCGTGAGTTGGTACAGCTTCCAATGAAAACATAATCAACAGGTTTTCCGATCAATGATGAATCATCGTCGAAACCCATGTAATCCAAAGCTTTTTTGTAAGATACCTTTTCCGTTTCTGGTTGTGCTGTGGTTGCCGGAATATGTTCCTGAATACCCATTCCCATGCCTGGGTTGGTACCGTAAGTAATCATTGGGGCAATATCTGCAGCATCGAAAGTTAACACGCTATCAAATTTTGCATCAGCATCGCTATATAATGTTTTCCAGTAAGCTAAAGCTTTATCCCACTCTTCGCCAGCCGGAGCAAATTCTCTTCCTTTAATGTAATCGAATGTAGTTTGATCTGGTGCAATTAATCCACCACGTGCACCCATTTCGATACTCATATTACAGATGGTCATGCGGGCTTCCATACTTAACGATTCGATTGCCGAACCTGCATATTCGATGAAATAACCGGTACCACCGGCAGCAGAAATCTGTGCGATAATGTATAAGATAATGTCTTTTGCACCAACACCTTTTTCAAGCTCGCCGTTTACTTCAATTTTCATGGTTTTAGGTTTCGATTGCAGTAAACATTGCGTAGCGAAAACCTGCTCTACCTGCGAGGTACCGATACCAAATGCAATGGCACCAAAAGCACCATGTGTTGAGGTATGACTATCGCCGCAAACCATTGTTTTGCCTGGTAAGGTAATGCCTAATTCTGGACCGATAACATGTACAATACCCTGAAAAGGATGGCCTAATCCGTACAATTCTATCCCGAATTCCGCACAGTTTTTAGTGAGCATATCTACCTGATAGCGTGAAAGCTCTTCTTTAATCGGCAGTAATTGATTTAACGTAGGCACATTATGATCGGCAGTGGCCACCGTTTGTTTCGGACGAAAAACAGGCAATCCTCTTTTACGTAAGCCATCAAATGCCTGCGGTGAGGTAACCTCGTGTATTAAGTGTGTATCAATGTATAAAATATCAGGAAATCCTTCTTCACTTTTTACAACGTGAGCATCCCAAATTTTTTCTACTAATGTTTTTGACATCTTTTTATATAATTATTTAAACCTCGCAGGTTTTAAAAACCTGCGAGTTTGTAAGTTTACTATGCAGTTTTAATGGCTTTCATAGCCGTCATGGCTTTACGTAATGTAGCACCAATTTGCTCAACCTGATGGGAGCGGATTGCTTCGTTCACCTCGATCAATTGTCTGTTATCTACAGCGCCGTCTTTGCCCTCGTTAAAGTTTTTACCAACTAAATCGGTATCTACTTTTTTTATGAAATCACCTAAAAGTGGTTTGCAAGCCTGGTCGAATAAGTAACAGCCGTATTCAGCGGTATCAGAAATTACACGGTTCATTTCGAACAATTTCTTACGCGCAATGGTGTTGGCAATAAGTGGTGTTTCGTGTAAGGATTCGTAATAAGCCGACTCTGGTTTGATACCAGCTTGTACCATGGTTTCGAAAGCCAATTCAACACCGGCACGGACAAAAGCCACCATTAAAGTATAGTTATCGAAATATTCCTGCTCACCGATTTTAACATCGCCCGCAGGTGTTTTTTCGAATGCAGTCTCTCCAGTTTCAGCTCTCCACTTTAAAAGGTTTTGATCACCGTTTGCCCAATCTTCCATCATGGTACGGCTAAATTCGCCACTCATAATATCATCCTGGTGTTTTTGAAACAATGGACGCATGATATCTTTCAATTCTTCTGAAATTTCGAAAGCTTTAATTTTAGCTACATTGCTTAATCTATCCATCATAGCCGTAATACCACCTTGTTTTAAGGCTTCGGTAATTACCTCAACTCCGTATTGAACCAATTTAGAAGCATAACCTGCATCGATTCCTTTTTCTACCATTTTATCGAATGACAGGATAGAACCTGTTTGCAATAAACCGCAAAGAATGGTTTGCTCACCCATTAAATCTGATTTTACCTCAGCTACAAAAGATGATTTTAATACACCAGCTCTGTGACCGCCTGTACCAGCGCAATATGCTTTTGCCTGTGCCAATCCTTTACCTTGCGGATCGTTTTCAGGGTGAACTGCAATTAAAGTAGGAACACCAAAACCACGGACATATTCTGCTCTAACTTCACTACCCGGGCATTTAGGTGCAACCATAATCACAGTTAAATCTTTACGGATCTGCATGCCTTCTTCCACGATATTAAAACCATGAGAATATAACAAAGTAGCGCCCTCTTTCATTAAAGGCATAATTGCATTTACAACTGCTGTGTGTTGTTTATCTGGAGTAAGGTTGATTACAACGTCTGCATTTGGGATAAGTTCTTCGTAGGTGCCAACGGTGAAATTATTTTCAGTTGCATTTTTCCAAGAATCGCGTTTGCCTTCAATTGCTTCCTTACGTAAAGTGTAGCTTACATCTAAACCACTATCTCTTAAATTTAACCCTTGGTTTAAGCCTTGTGCGCCACAACCTACAATTACCAGTTTTTTACCTTTTAATGCGCTAACGCCATCTAAAAATTCAGAACTGTCCATGAAGTCGCAAACACCCAATTGGTTTAATTTTTCTCTAAGAGGTAATGTGTTAAAATAATTTGCCATTGTTTTTATTGGTTAATTTCTATTTAATTATCGTTTTATATTTCTATTTTTTTCCTTCGGTTTGATTTACACAGATGGTTTGATAACGCAGATTTTTATCTATTTCCATCTTCCATTTTACAAATGCTTTTTCAGCGCTGATGCATATCCGTAATGCACGTTATCATGACCGATGGTTGTAATCAATACTTCTTCTATACTGTTCAATTGCACGCCATAAGTTGCAGTTGTAAAAGGAGTAATGCTGCCGAATTTTCCTGCTTCATAGTCCGCTTTTATTTTTTCTATGCTTTCAATTGCGATGACTTTAAATTCGGCTACTTCCTGTTCTGTTACCAGGTAAGATGGCTTTGTATCCTTTTTATAAAACTCGTTAAATTTTACCGAAGCAGCATCTTGCAAAATACCTGTTCTAACATAACAAAGCGTTTGCGTGCTCACCACGATATGGCCAAAGTTCCAGATGATGTTGTTATTGTAACCATCGGGAATTTTATTCAACTGTTCGATCGTTAAGCTATCAACCAGCTTAATGAAGGCCGTTCTTGAGTTTATGATAAAATCAAATACTTCGTTCATATTTTTTCTTTAATCTCTGTATTTTCAGCTTCGTTTCGCTCTTCGTTAAAAGTAATTTGGTTAAAGAACGGGTCGTTTACGGTTACCGCCCAGGTTCCATGAAAAGTTTCTTCTAAGCCTGGTCTGTTATATTTGTAATTCTTTGCTGTTATTTCTTTATGAAATTCCTTTAAACCTACACAGTCAACATAAACGTGCGCACCAGGGGCACTATCTCCATGGTGTTCGCTTAAATGAAGTTCAAGACCGTTCAATGAAACCTGGATATAAACCGGGGAATTCTTTTCCAAGGGGTATTCCCAGTCTATTTTAAATCCAAGCCAGTTTACATAAAATTCGATTGCTTTATCGTAATCGAATATTCTTAAAATCGGTATGGTTTTATTGCATTTCATATTTTTTAGTTTAACCGCAAAGGGCATGAAGTTTTTTCGCAAAGGCCGCAAAGTATTGTACTTTTCCCTTCCGCCTTTCTACTACATCGTAAAAATTTTCTCTCCTTTATCTAAAAACTCGTTTTCTACTAATTCTTCCCCTGGTTCAAATGCTTCAAACTCTTTTAATTTTTCGTGAAAACCACTGCTATCTTTAATGATGGCTACTCTTGCTGAGCGAACAAATTCAATTAGCTCATACGGCTCTAAAGCTTTTACCAAAGCATCTGTTTCTTCGCGGTGACCGGTTACGGCGAAAACAGTATAATCTTTACGGATTACGACTGCGCTGGCACCATATTGTCTTAACAGACGCTCTACGGTTACTTTTTCTGCAATTTCATCAGTAGAAACCTTATAAAGAGCCAGTTCCTGCCAGATAATCTCATCGTTGGTATTAAAATAAACCTTTAATACTTCGATCTGCTTCTCAATCTGGCGGGCCAGTTTCCGTACTACTTCGTAGCTTTCCTGAATCACGATATTGAAACGGTGGATGCCATCAATTTCCGAAGGGGAGGTGTTAAGGCTTTCGATATTGATTTTCCTTTTCGAGAAAATAATCGCAATCCTGTTTAATAAACCGATGCGGTTTTCAGCATAAACCGTAATGGTATACTCCTGCTTACCGTCAAAATCGGCTTTTGCTGTTTTATGTTCTAATGTATTTTCAGTACTCATGATAATTTCTTTTATCTATTCTTCATTTCGGTCTTGTGAAGAAGTCTTTAAATGTGGCTAAAGGAAGATCTCTCCGTTTCGCTGCGCTACAGTCGAGGTGACGATTACGCCAGCTTTCACCTTATCCGCTTATTTCAATCTGATTTCACTTACGCTCATTCCTTGTGGCACCATCGGGAAAACATTATTTTCTCTGCCGACCATAACTTCAAGCAGGTAAGAACCTTCATGATTGATCATGGTTTCTAAGGCCTGTCTTAGGTTTACACGTTCATCAACTTTAGCCGCCTCGATGTAGTATGACTTTGCTAAAGCCACAAAATCAGGGCTGGTGATGTTAACAAATGAATAACGTTTATCATGAAATAATTGTTGCCACTGGCGAACCATCCCTAAGAAACGGTTGTTCAGGATCAGAATTTTAACAGCTGCACCAAACTGCATAATAGTACCCAGTTCCTGAGGGGTCATCTGGAAACCACCATCACCAATAATGGCGATAACCGTTTTATCTGGGGCACCATATTTAGCACCAATTGCGGCCGGTAAACCAAAACCCATGGTTCCTAAACCACCAGAAGTAATGTTGCTGCGGGTATTGTTAAATTTAGCATAACGACAGGCCACCATCTGGTGTTGGCCAACATCGGTAACAATTACAGCTTCGCCACCACAGATTTCGTTAATATTGCGCAATACTTCGCCCATGGTCATTTCATCACCGACAGGGTAAAGCTCAGGTGTAATAACCTGGTCTATTTCTTCCTGGTTATATTGTCTGAATTTCGCTAACCAGTCTTCGTGTGTGTTTTCGTTTACCAAGTTGGTTAATAGGGGTAGGGTTTCTTTGCAATCGCCCCAAACGCCCACTTCAGCCTTAACGTTTTTGTCAATTTCGGCAGGATCGATGTCTAAATGAACAATTTTAGCCTGTTTAGCATATTTATCTAAACGGCCGGTTACGCGGTCGTCGAAACGCATACCAATGGCAATAATTACATCAGCCTCATTTGTTAAAACGTTTGGACCATAATTACCGTGCATGCCCAACATGCCTACGTTTAGCGGGTGAGCTGTTGGAATGGCACCATCGCCCATAATCGTCCAGGCAGCAGGGATACCAGCTTTTTCAATAAAGGCTTTAAACTCTTTTTCAGCTTTTCCTAAAATAACGCCTTGACCAAACAATACAAAAGGTTTTTTAGCTTCATTAATCACTTCAGCAGCTTGCTCAATATATTCAACCCTAACTTTTGGTTTTGGGCGGTAACTGCGAATGTGGTTGCATTTTACATATTCAGGGAATTCCTCAAGCTGTAACTGTGCATTTTTGGTGATATCGATCAATACAGGACCTGGTCTGCCGCTTTTAGCAATGTAAAAAGCTTTAGCCAGTACTTCCTGGATCTCTTTGGCATCGGTAACCTGGTAGTTCCATTTGGTAACAGGAGTAGTAATATTAATCACATCAGTCTCCTGGAAGGCATCTGTTCCCAATAAGTGAGCAAAAACCTGTCCTGTAATGCAAACCAATGGTGTACTATCTATTTGTGCATCTGCTAAACCAGTAACCAGGTTGGTTGCGCCCGGTCCGCTGGTGGCGAAACAAACCCCCACTTTGCCGCTTGCACGTGCAAAACCTTGAGCAGCATGAATACCACCTTGCTCATGGCGAACTAATATATGTTCTAATTTATCGGCATAATCATAAAGAGCATCATAAATAGGCATGATTGCTCCTCCAGGATAACCAAAAATGGTGGTTACACCCTCTTCAATTAATCCATTCAACAACACCTGAGAGCCTGTACCTTTAAATAAGGTTTTTGAGGTTTCTGCTTTCGCCCCGGTTTGTTGCATTGTTTCTTGTGCAGTTTCCATAGTTATGTTTTTGCGGTTCTATTATTCTTTAATTTTAAACCCTATTCTTTCCCTGTCTTTCCACTTTATCTGAGCAATTTTCTCATCAATCAGGTTTTCCATGGCATCATAAAGTTCGTTCAGCTGAACATCATGTTCCCCAATCCGTTCATTAATCTCGGTTAACTGTTCGTTAATGTTGCTTTGTTTCAGCAATATTTTACGGACATCAACAAAAGCCCTCATAATGGCAATATTCATGTTGATGGCCTTGTCACTTTTTAAAATGCCACTTAGCATTGCAACGCCTTGCTCTGTAAAGGCATATGGCAAAGCTGAGTTTGGTCTTTTGGTTGGGTATGTCATCACAAATTGTGATGACATACCCAGATTTAGGTTTTCAATTTGAGTCATGATGCCCTCAAACTCATGTCTGGTGAGCTGAAACATAAAATCATCTGGAAAACGTTTGATGTTGCGCTTTACCGCTTGATTTAATACTCTGGTTTCCACTTCATAAAGTACTGCCAGATCAAAATCGAGCATTGCTCTTTCTCCCCGGATTTCATAAATCCTATTTTGAATACTCTTAATTATTTGCATAATCTGTTTATTTAGTAATCAACTAATCCAGGGATGATTTTTTGATTTTAGTATTCGTCAGTTACGCAACCACTTGCTGCGTCTGAAACTGTTTTAGCATATTTATATAAAACACCTTTTGTTACTTTCAATGCCGGTTGTACATATTTTTTTCTGCGTTCGGCAATTACTTCTTCACTCACCTGTAAACTGATGATGTTGTTTACCGCGTCGATCAAAATGCGGTCTTCATCTTCGACAAGGCCGATTAAACCACCTTTGTAAGATTCAGGTGTGATGTGACCAACAACGAAACCATGTGTACCACCAGAAAACCGGCCATCAGTAATTAAAGCTACCGATTTACCTAAGCCGGCACCAATGATGGCTGAAGTTGGTTTTAACATCTCTGGCATACCAGGTGCACCAACCGGACCAGAATTTTTAATTACGATAACATCACCTGGTTGAACACGACCACTCGAAATACCAGCAATTAAATCGTGCTCACCATCAAAAACACGCGCCGGACCTTCAAATTTTTCACCTTCTTTACCGCTGATTTTTGCTACAGAACCTTTTTCGGCCAGGTTTCCATAAAGAATTTGTAGGTGACCTGTTGCTTTGATGGGTTCGTTTAGTTTTTGAATGATTTTCTGATCGTAATCCATAATGGATTTTACATCAGCAAGATTTTCAGCCACTGTTTTACCGGTAACGGTTAAGCAATCGCCATGAAGTAAACCCTCATTCAGCAAATATTTTAATACCGCAGGGATACCGCCATATTGGTGTAAATCCTGCATCAGGTATTTTCCGCTAGGTTTAAAATCGGCAAGTACCGGTGTTACATCGCTCATGCGTTGGAAATCATCCTGTGTAATTTCTACTCCGATAGCTTTACCCATCGCAATAAAGTGCAATACGGCATTGGTACTTCCACCTAATATAATGATTGAACGAATAGCATTTTCGAATGCTTTGCGCGTCATGATATCTGATGGCTTGATATCTTTTTCTAATAATATTTTGATGTATTTACCTGCATCTAAACATTCTTGTTTTTTCTCCGGGCTTATGGCTGGATTTGAAGATGAATAAGGTAAGCTCATACCCAAGGCCTCAATGGCTGATGCCATGGTATTGGCGGTATACATCCCGCCACATGCGCCTGCACCAGGGCAGGTATGTTTGATGATGCCCTGATAATCTTCATCAGAAAGATTACCACAGATTTTTTGTCCCAATGCCTCGAATGCCGAAACAATATTTAATTCTTCACCTTTGTAATGGCCTGGAGCAATTGTACCGCCATAAACCATAATGGAGGGACGATCTAAACGCGCCATGGCCATAATGGCGCCTGGCATATTTTTATCACATCCAGGAATAGAAATGATGCCATCGTAATACTGCCCGCCGCAAATGGTTTCAATACTATCGGCAATTACATCGCGACTAACCAATGAATAACGCATACCATCTGTACCGTTGCTCATTCCATCACTTACGCCAATGGTGTTAAAAACCAAGCCCACTAAATCATTTTTCCAAACCCCTGCTTTGACGTCTTTTGCAAGGTCGTTTAAGTGCATGTTGCAAGTGTTGCCATCGTAGCCCATACTTGCAATACCTACCTGTGCTTTTGCCATATCAGCATCGGTTAAACCGATTCCATAAAGCATAGCCTGAGCAGCAGGTTGGGTTGGATCTTGTGTAAATGTTTTACTGTACTTGTTTAATTCGCTCATTGTTTAAAATGTATATTCTGGTTCTGTTAGTTATCATATTTTGAGGCAAAAAAAAACCGCCTCTTTTAGGAGGCGGTTTCGATACTGTATATTTTATATTATACGCAACGATTTCCACCTCTTTTTTTAGAAATGACAATAATTAAGTTGCTAATGATGTTTGTATTTGTATTCATGTCGTTGACTGAACTACAAACATACTAACTTCTTTAAAAATGCAAAGAACTATTTTACTGTATTTCTCTTATTTTTTTACCCCGATTACAATTCCTGTTGCCCAAACTTGTTTGGTTAAATGCAAATCATCACGGGATTCTAAATCCTTAATCAACTTAATTGCTTTTTCCTGATGACCATCAGGCCAATTTTGTTGAGGCAACATATCATCAATGATATAAAGGCCGCCTTTGTTGAGCATAGCAATTGCTTCGTCTAAAAGCAGGTATTTTCCATGCCAGGTATCTGCAAATATGTAATCGAATTTTTTGCCTTCATTTTCTTCGAACCAAACTGCGCCATCAATATTAACTAAGCTTAAACGATCATCATGGCCAAGATAATCTTTCGCAATGGCTAAAAATTTAGCGTCGTTATCTATTGATATCAACGTGCTATCCTTATCCAGGCCATCCAATATCCACGAAGTAGATAAGCCTGTTCCGGTGCCAAGTTCCAAAAATTTACCCGAAGGTTTAGACGCGGCGAGTGTTTTAAGTAAAGAGCAGGTTAACACGTCAGAAGCCATATCAAATCCAGACGCCTTAGTGGCAGCATTTATTTGCTGATAGGATTTTGGATAATTTTGATTGATTTCTTCAGTCATCTTTTTTTAATTGCGCGTTGTTGTTTCAATTTCTTTTGGCTCATCTTTTAATAGCATGTATACTCATCTGGTATGAGCCATTTGACCATAAACTATTAACCCACTTTAAATGATCACTTCGTAATTTACTTTTTCAAGCACCAGGTTTTTATAGGCACGTTGTATGGTATAACCAACAGATTCTCTCCATAACGGGCGATAAACAATATCATCGATAGAAGCAATGCCTGCTATTTCGGTTGCTGTTCCACATAAAAAAGCACTATCGGCATTTTTAAGGTCTTCTATGGTGAGTTTTTTCTCGATACATTCTATATCCAAAACATTGCACAATTCTTTAACTGTTGCTCTGGTAATACCAGGTAAAATATTGCCTGGCGATGGGGTATATAATTTGCCATCTTTCTCGAGGAAAATATTTGCTCCGGAGGCTTCAGCGACAAAGCCATGCATATCTAAAAGTAAAGCTTCGTCGTAACCATTAATATTTGCTGCTGTAGTAGCTAAAATAGAATTAACATAGTTTCCACTCAGTTTCGCTTCCATCGGAACCGATTTTGGATTTGGTCTTTCGTAATCAGAAACAGTTAATTTTAATAATTTGTTACCCGAATAGGCATCCCATTCCCAAGCGCATATTAAGATTGAAACTCCACTTGGTTCATTTAATTTCATGTTAGGGTGGCAAAACACCAAGGGGCGGATATAGGCATCTTTCAGCTTGTTTAACTGAAGCAATTTATAGGTTGCAGCAATTAATTCCTGTTTATCCCATGGAAAAGGAATGTTTGCCAATTGGCAGGAACGCTCCAGGCGGTCGAAATGGGCTGCAGCTTTGAAAATGCGGTTACCATTGTGCGTTTTATAGGCTCTAATACCCTCGAAGGCAGCATAACCGTAATGCAACGATTGTCCGTAAAGATCGGTACTACTGTTTACCGCCTTTTCAAAAGCCCCATTAAGGTAAATAATCGTATTAGAATTATAGTATTTCATAATACTGTGTTTTGTTATTTAAAAAAAGCGTCCCGTTTGTATCGGGACGCTTTAAGTATATTTAGTTTTTTTAAATCTATTTAAACTGCGTCCGCTTCCTGCCTAAAATATTTAGGAGTAGAAGGTTAAGTAAAATGACAGGAAACAACACCACGCTAACAACCGTAGCGGCTAATGCTTTTGGGTTAAAGGTGTGATTTTCAATCGTCATGATTATCTTATTGTTTATAAAACCAATTTAGTTTTTGGTTCATTAATATGCAAGAGAAATCAAAAAAAAGTTAATTCGGAATATTATTCTTTAATTTGTTTTTTTATCGGAATATTATTCTTTATAGGGATTGAATTAGTTATTTAATGCCGATTGATGTAGACTAAATATCAAAACGGTATATAGTCTATTTGTTATGCTTGCATTATAAAATTTCTATTTTTCTGCCTGAAATGAGTAAAAGTGCGTTAAAAATTGAAAATTTTGAGGGTAAATTGAGGTATTTATTGATGATTCCAAGTAGGAAATTAATGCATACCTGAATCAGCTTGTTGCTTATTGGTTAATAACGATTATAAATTTATAATCAGAAAGTCGTACAGTTAGCAAGTTTGCACATACTCGCTTATTAATAAAAATAAAGCATTGTGCTTCTGTTGGCAGCTTATTAAGTAATAAAGATAGAATTACGTGGCAATTGCAAATGGTTTAATATTTTCGAACGCCTTCTGTTTTCATTTAGTTCATTTTGATTGCCTTTCTTTTCCAACTTATTGGATGGAGTTATCGTTAAGTCATGAATGTTTTTGTGAATGACTAATCATCCTCAATTTTTGCGCCCAATAGTTTGGATTTCTAGCGGCATTTTAAGAACCCTGATACCATTCCATATTTTTTCTGTGTCTTTGGATCCAAATGACAATATCATGATTTCGAGTGCTGACTAACGCCAAAGATAAGCAGTTGTTTTTGGATATATGAAAAACAAAAAAAAGCCTTCTGATTTTAAAATCAGAAGGCTTTCCAAATGAGTTGATTATTTTGATTAAGCGATACCTTCGGCTAAAACCACAATTTTATTATGGATAGCTTCAACCACACCACCTTTGATAAAAAAGCGTTGCTCGTCAGCTTTGTTCGCTTTAATAATAACTTCTCCATCTTCCAAAGTTGAGATGATCGCCGCATGGTCTCTTAAAATCTGAAAAGAACCTAAAGTACCAGGAACCGTAACTGCTGTTACTTCACCTTCGAAAACTTTTTTATCTGGAGTTAATATTTCTAAATTCATTTTGAATAGATTTGAGATTTGAGATATAAGATTTGAGACCAAGTCTCTCTCATATCTCATATCTAGTGTCTCACGTCTCTCTTAGTTCGCTTCTGCTAATAATTTTTTACCTTTTTCGATGGCATCTTCAATGCTACCAACCAAGTTAAATGCAGCTTCAGGATACTCATCAACTTCACCATCCATGATCATGTTAAAACCTTTAATGGTATCTTTAATGTCAACCAATACGCCTTTTAAACCTGTAAACTGCTCAGCTACGTGGAAAGGTTGAGATAAGAAACGTTGAACACGACGTGCTCTTGATACTACTAATTTATCTTCTTCAGATAATTCGTCCATACCTAAGATGGCGATGATATCCTGTAATTCTTTATAACGTTGTAAAGTTTCTTTAACACGTTGTGCAGTGTTATAGTGTTCATCACCTAAAACCGCTGGAGAAAGAATACGTGATGTAGAATCCAATGGATCTACCGCAGGGTAAATACCTAACTCGGCAATTTTACGCGAAAGTACTGTAGTTGCATCTAAGTGGGCAAAAGTAGTTGCCGGAGCCGGGTCAGTTAAATCATCCGCAGGTACATATACCGCTTGTACTGATGTAATTGATCCACGTTTTGTTGAAGTAATACGTTCCTGCATTAAACCCATCTCCGTTGCCAATGTTGGTTGGTAACCTACGGCTGATGGCATACGGCCTAATAAAGCCGATACCTCAGAACCTGCCTGGGTAAAACGGAAGATGTTATCAACGAAGAAAAGGATGTCTTTTCCAGCGCCTTCGCCATCACCATCACGGAAATATTCTGCAACCGTTAATCCTGATAATGCTACACGTGCACGTGCGCCAGGAGGCTCGTTCATTTGACCGAAAACCAATGTTGCTTTAGATTCTTTTAATTTTTCAGTATCAACAGCTTTCAAATCCCATCCACCTTTTTCCATTGAATGTAAGAATTCGTCACCATAGTTGATTACACCAGACTCGATAAACTCACGAAGTAAATCGTTACCTTCACGGGTACGCTCACCAACACCTGCGAATACTGATAAACCAGCATAAGCTTTAGCGATGTTGTTAACCAACTCCATAATCAATACCGTTTTACCTACACCAGCACCACCGAACAAACCGATTTTACCACCTTTAGCGTAAGGCTCTAATAAATCGATTACTTTGATACCTGTAAAAAGCACCTCAGTTTCAGTAGATAAATCTTCGAACTTAGGAGGGGTTGCATGGATAGGACGACCATCTGTTTTATCAACTGTGTTGATACCGTCAATTGCTTCTCCAACTACATTAAATAAACGACCTTTAATCTGGTCGCCAACTGGCATTTTAATCGCAGCGCCAGTATCAACTACTTGCATACCACGAACCAAACCATCGGTAGAGTCCATCGAAATTGCACGTACACGGTCTTCACCTAAGTGCTGTTGAACTTCTAAAACAATTTTTTGTCCATTTTCTTTCGTTATCTCTAACGCATCAAAAATTTTAGGTAGATGGGCATCATCAGCAAAGCTAACGTCAACCACAGGGCCGATAATTTGTGCTATTTTTCCTAAGTTAGGCATATCTGTTGTGAGTAAATTTATTACAGTCAATGAATTAAAGCTGTTTATAGGGGCTCCAATTCGGTTGGCAAAGTTAAGTTATTCTTGCTGAATTTTAAATATATATTACAAAATTTTTTAACACACGAAATGTTATCATATTTAAGCGAAAAATTCGCTCAAAAACCTTTTATTTTTAAATCATTAAATCGCAATGAAAACATTAAAAAGTATAACCCAGTCCAATACCTATGGTTAATAGGGTTTCATCCCCTGTTATCAGGAGTGCGCCGGTTCTGTACATCAATCCTCCTGTGGGTTTTTGATGTCTGAAACCAGCCCTTATCATTACCGGGGTATTAACGGCTTTGTTATCAAAATTATAATCATATCCGTTAATGGTAAGTAATTGTCCGGAGAAACCATTTAACGGTTTTAATATGGTTAAACCAATGCCTGTTTCGAAGAAATTTTTAGATGTGTTGCTTTTGCTTAAGAGCAGGTTTACCTCCAGTGGAAAAATCAAAACATCTTCGAGGGTTGAAAAACCAACTCTGGGTACAATTTTTATTTGATTACTTACTTGAAATATCCTGTCGTAATTGACTGAATATACACCGCCATTTCCTAGAAGTTCGGCATAAATACTGTTTTTTTTGAGGTGAGGTTGAGTCAATGTTGAATCCTGAGCAATCGCTTTAAGGCTAAACAGAAATAATAGAGCAGTTAAGATGGGTTTCATCGTTATATTTGGTTCTCGAATGGATTAGTTTGGAATTTTATCATAAACCTATTACAATTAGTCGTAAATGACAAATATCAATTTAATATAAAGGATGAAAAGAATACTGGTTACCGGTAGCAACGGGCTTTTGGGGCAAAAAATAACAGAAAAAGTACTGGCTGAAGGGCGGGTAAAGCTGATCACTACTTCAGTAGGGGCAAACCGTTATCCTGTTAAGGCAGGATATGAATATGCGGAAATGGATATCTTAAACCCTGAACAGGTAAAAGCGGTTATTGAAAAATATCGCCCTGATTCGGTTATCCATACTGCTGCATTGACGAATGTAGATGCCTGCGAAGCCAATAAGGATCTTTGTAATCGGTTAAATGTTGATTCGGTCGCCACCTTATTGTCTGTCTGTGAAGAAAAAAATATCCAGTTGATCCATTTGAGTACCGATTTTGTTTTTGATGGCAAAAACGGACCTTATAGAGAGGAAGATGCCGTAAATCCGGTTAGTTATTATGGCGAATCGAAAGTGATGGCTGAGGTGCTGATCAGAAATTCAAAAGCAAATTATGCCATTTTAAGGACCATATTGGTATATGGCATTAGCCATGATATGAGCCGGAGCAATATTGTGCTGTGGGCTAAGGCCGCCTTAGAAAAAGCATCGCCCATCAATGTCGTGAACGACCAGTGGCGAATGCCAACCCTAGCTGAAGATTTGGCTGAGGCCTGCCTGTTAGCTGTTGAGCGAGATGCCAGAGGGATTTACCATATCTCTGGCGAAGATTACATGAGCATTGCCGATTTAGTAAGAAAAGTTGCCGATTATTGGAAACTGGATCATTCGTTTATTAATGAAATCAGTTCAGCCAGTTTAAACCAACCGGCTAAACGACCTGAAAAAACAGGATTTGTGCTGGATAAGGCCATAAAAGATTTAGGATACAATCCGCATTCTTTTGAGGAAGGATTGTTAGTTTTGGAACAACAGATGGCGGGGTAGTCCTGGGTCGGCAGTCTTAAGTCGGGAGTCTTAACATCATTAAACAATAAAATACTTTACATTATACCTTAAATAAAAAATACAATGGCATTACAAGTTGGCGATACCGCCCCAGATTTTAAATTATACAGTTCTGATTTAACAGAAGTTTCGCTTTCTGGCTTTAAAGGCAAAAAAGTAATTATTCACTTTTTTCCGATGGCTTTTACCGGAACCTGTACAGAACAGTTATGTACCATGCGTGATAATTTCAGTTATTATGAGGGAATAGATGCACAGGTAATCGGTATTTCTGTAGATTCTCCTTTCTCGTTAGGTAAATTTAAAGAAGAGCAAAGTTACCAGTTCCCATTATTATCTGATTTCAACAAAGAAGTATCAGCAGCATATGGTGCTTTTTATGATGAATTTGCGTTCGGATTAAAAGGTGTTTCTAAGCGGGCAGCCTTTGTGATTGATGCAGAAGGAAAAATTGCTTATGCCGAAGTTTTGGAAAATGCAAAGGATTTGCCTGATTTCAAAGCAATTAATGATGCTTTAAAGGCATAAGGGAAAATTTGCAAAGAATTATTTTGAGATTTTTTTAAAATTTAGTTGGAAATTAAAATATCAAATTATACCTTTGCAGTCCGTTAACGATACGGAAACGCATTTGTAGCTCAATTGGATAGAGCATCTCACTACGGATGAGAAGGTTTGGGGTTCGAATCCCTACAAGTGCACTGAAAAGGGAGAATTGAAAAATTCTCCCTTTTTTATTATAACAAGGTTTAACTGTCTCATTTTTAATTTGTTATTTTTAAAAATCAAGCAGCAGATCTATAACTCTCGCCTTTCCAGGGTGTCCGATTTATTGTAAAATACTTAACGCCTGGAAAAAGTTCCATTCGCCTATCCAGAATATTGAATCCGCATTAGAAGATTTCCAAACCTTAGAACAGCAGTTTTCAATATATCGATTTTCTCTTTGTAAGCGTTCAACCATCTGCGGTAGTATCTGGATCTAGGATGGTTTAGACCGGAAATTCCTGAGGAACAAACCATGATATTCAATAAAATCATGAAGCTGAACGCACTTATTATCCGGAATGGCCTGATTTTATTTCCTCTTCTTTTCTTAAACTTTCTTTGTGAATGGCATTGAAAACTTCAGTTACAAAATCCGGCGATAAATCATGCTTTTTACCCGCTGCTATATTTCTATCCAGCACCTGCTGAAAACGTGCGGCCTGTAAGGGTGGGATGTGGTTCTTTGCTTTATAAATCCCTATTTCTTTCACTATAAGTTCGCGCTGTCCCAATAATTCAATGAGTTGCTGATCTAAGGAATCTATTTTTTTTCTATTACTTTCCAATGGGTTCATGGTAGAGGATGGAAAAGTTGATTGTGCAAACAGGCGGTCGCTGCCAATGATGAGTAAGGTGACGAGTAAAATTTTTTGAAGTTTCATAACCCATTAACGTCAATTGAAACGTAATTGATATTAAAAGTTTCATTATTATTTATAGAAAGCAGACTATAATAAATTTTTAATATTAAATAAAGGATGTTCTTACAATGATTTAATGTTAACAATAATTTTCATTTGTTAAGCTGCTTATATCAATCGTATATCTATATGCTTATTTTATTGTCCCGGGAGATAGTGTTGTTTGCATAACAATTCTCTATTAACAAATAAACCTTACAAAATTGCACTAAATGTAAGAATCCTTAAACTTATAGGGTAAAAGAGGGTTTCTTTTAGTATTCCTCCATAACATTATTATTTCCAGATTAAAAAGACCCACACTCACCTCACATTAAATATTTCAATGGATAAATGCGGATGCTTAAAGTTGAACAAACTGGGCTATTTATTCAGAATAATATTCAATTAAGAAACAAGATTATCCGAATCATTATTATATTGTTATTGGTGTGCTTTACCCATTTCTATTTACAATAAATAAGTTCTATTTTTACTCATCAATGGACCAGGACTATGCCACATATGATGACGACAAGTTACTTTCGCTATTAATAGATCGGGATAACAGGGCTTTTTCAGAAATTTACAGCAGATACTGGCCATTACTCTATAAACATGCCTTACGGATGCTCAAAGATGAGAACGAGAGTGAGGATGTAGTTCAGGAAGTATTTACCAGGCTTTGGCAGAAAGCGCCTCACTTACCGTCTGACACTTCAATTGGTGCCTATCTTTATGTTTCTACCAGAAATGCGATTCTGAATTTTTTCAGTAAAAACCAGGTACACCATGCTTATTTGACAGATCTTGGCCAATTTTTGGATCAGGCGCAGGAAATTACCGACCACCTCATCAGAGAAAAGATTTTAGCCAAACTTATTGAAGAGGAAATTGAAAAACTTCCTCCCAGAATGCGCGAAGTTTTCGAATTAAAGCGAAAACAAAACCTTTCCTATAAAGAAATTGCAGGCATTATGGATATTTCTGAACTTACTGTTAAAACGCAGATGAATAAAGCTATTACTACGTTGCGAACTAAATTTGGTCATCATTTGCCGTTCTTTTTTATCGCATTTTAGCGCTTCTCCCAGAAAATTTAATAAAAAAGTAACTTTTTTTTAATATTGAATACAACATTGCCCTGAGCTACCTGTCATACTATTATACTTCCTATAATAAACATGAACAAACAAACTATAAGTGGATTTATCAGAGACTATCTGCATAATAAACTTAATGAAAAACAAAAAGCCCAGCTCGAAACCTGGTATTTGTTAAAAGCTGAAGAAAATAACCCGGTTGATCTGCCAATAGAATACGAAAAGTTAGGAGCGAAAATCTGGAATAAGATTATTTCCGATGTTTCGCAAACTGAAGCGGAATTACCTAAAGTTCAAAAGCTGAAGAGACCATATAAAAGAATAATTTCGATAGGGATTGCTGCAAGCGTATTATTGATAGCTGGCATAGGTTACCTGATGCTTAAAAATAACAACACCAGTCCAGATCGGTTTGTGATTGCAAAAAAGTATGATCTGCCTGCTGGTACTGATAAGGCGATATTAACTTTATCTGATGGTAGGGTAATCGATTTAAATAAAGATGCTGTTGGAAAAATTGCTACTGAAGCTGGCATTGAAATTACCAAAGCTGCAGATGGAACTTTGGTTTATAAGGCTTTAAATACAAAAGGTAAAAGTATTGGTTTTAATACCATTAATACGCCTATTGGCGGGCAATACACGGTAATCCTGCCTGATGGGTCAAAAGTTTGGTTAAATGCGGGGTCGTCTTTAAAATATCCGACAGTTTTTGCTTCAAATGGCAGAAGCGTGACCTTAACAGGTGAGGGGTATTTTGAAATTGCGCATTTGGAAGGACCTAAAGGACGAGTACCATTCTCCGTAACCGTAGTCAAAAACCAAACACCATCAGAAAAAGTGGAGGTATTGGGTACGCATTTCAATATCAATGCCTACGCTGATGAACCATTTATTAATACTACTTTATTAATGGGGAGTGTAAAGGTTGCATTGAATAACAACAAAACTACATTACTTAAACCCGGGCAACTGGCGAGGTTAAGTAATGAAAACATCCAGGTACAACAGGCAGATACCGAAATGGCAGTTGCCTGGAAAAATGGAGAGTTTGTATTTAGAGAAGATTTACATAGTGCGATGAGAAAGGTAGCTAGATGGTATGATGTGGAAATCGTATATGAAGAAACTGCACCAGAACATTTAATGCTTGGCGGTTGGATGTCGAGAGGCACCAATATATCTGAAGTCCTCAATCATATTCAGTTAACAGGAAAAGTACACTTTAAACTTGAAGGAAGGAGGGTAATCGTTTCTAAATAAATTAAAAACGATTCCAAAAAAAACCAGAAGTGCTTGGCGGCACCCCTGGCTAATTGGCAGTCGACTACAAATAATCAACTAATAACCGCATAAGGTCCTGATTTAGAAGCCCGGGCCGAATGCAATAACCAAACAAACAAATGTATAAAAATTTTACTTCACAAGGGTTGCTTAACCGGCAGCTCCGAAAACTGCTACTCGTTATGCGACTAACTGCTGCGATTCTTTTGTTAACGTTTATGCAAATCAGTGCATCAACCAGGGCACAAAAAGTCTCCATTGTTGAGAAAAATGTACCATTGGAACGTGTACTTAAAGAGATACGTAAACAAAGCGGTTACAATATCATTTACGACCTCAGTATCGTTCTCGATGCCAAGCCTGTTTCCATCAATGTAAATCAGGTTAGTGTATTCGAGGCTGTACAAAAATCATTAAATAACCAGGCCCTTACTTTTTCGCTGGATGGTAAAACCATCGTAATTAAAGAAAAAAGTGTGACGGAAAAATTGGTTGACATTATAAAAGCCGTTGATGTAAAGGTTTCGGTAAGGGATTCCTCAGGCAGGCCACTTCCGGGAGCGAACATTTATAACAAAACCATCAATAAGATGTACACCACCGACAAAAACGGAGACCTGGTGATTAACGATGTGCCTGCCAATGGTTATATCCTGCAAATTAGTTACCTCGGCTTTAAGGGCGAGGAGATTTTCGTTGACCGGAAAACGGTTACTTATTATATTACGCTCAAACAATCTTCATCCGCGCTGGAGGAAGTGTCGGTGGTTTCCAACGGATATCAAAAAATAAGCAAGGAGCGTGCAGCAGGCGCTTATGCAGTCATTACTGCTAAAGAACTGGCAGCTAACCCCGCTGTAAACATAATGGCTCGCCTGGAAGGTCAGGTTGCCGGTGTTAAATTTGATGTTAAAAATAACAGTGTACAGATTCGCGGTGTAAATAATTATTCAGGGGGCAACGGTGTTCCATTGATCGTGGTAGACGGGTTTCCTTTGATGAATCCAAGTGATGCCGCGACCCTCACCAAACAGGTGGCCGGCAATACTTTTGGTAATTCAATTATCAGTAACATAAACATCGCAGATATTGAGCAGATTACCTTCCTTAAAGATGCTTCAGCAGCTTCTATATGGGGTTCGAGAGCAGCAAATGGCGTGATTGTTATAGAGACTAAGAAAGGAAAAAAAATTGCGCCTTCATTGAACGTCGGTTATACTTTTGGCATTTCAAAAAATCCATCCATTGCCGATTTACATTGGATGAACAGTGCGCAATACATCAATTTAGAGCAGGAAATGGTGGATAAAGGAATACTAGTTGATCCCGTTGCAACAATCGCACAAGATCCGAGTAATGCCATTTACACCCCCAACAACAGTGAAGCAACGGAGTGGATGTTCAGGGTTAAACGTGGTACGGCGACTGTGGCACAGCGCGATGCCGCATTAGCCGAAATTGCATCAAGAGATGGTATGAAACAGATTGAAGATAAATTATTGCAAAATGCAGTTAATCATCAGTATAATCTTTCTTATTCAGGGGGATCGGAATCGAGTACCTACTACATATCAGGAAACTATACAAAAGATATACCGGTTTTTAAAAGCAATTATGGTGAAAATGCTTTCGTAAATGCGAATACCTCAACCGATCTTTTTAATAAAAAAGTTACCCTGAGGGCATTGTTTAATTACCAATACTCCAAATCGCAATACAATGCAGCTGCAACAAATGCGCTATCCATTAGCACTACAGCATTACGCCCGTATGATTTATTGCAGGATGCAAATGGCAATAGTATTGGCAGAAATGTTACCATTACCGATGCTTTGGCAAATAAATTAGTAGGCCAGGGCTATCTGCCCTTTACTTACAATACATTAGATGAGTTGAATCTTTCAAATTCTATCGCGAAAAATAATGTGCTCAGGATGAGTGCAGGTTTAAACGGTAAAATTGCAAAATGGTTAAACGCTGATGTTTCCATATCCAATCAGCGGCAGTTTGGTAGCTCCTATACGCTGGATGATGCAAATAGTTATGCAGGCAGACTGCTTACAAATAACTTTACCCCGCTTGTTAATGGTCGGGCAGTTCCACCATCTTTTGCGGGTGGACGCTACATTACCTATGGGAATACGTCAACAGAAACGTCTATAAGAGGTCAGCTAAACTCCGACTTTAATATTGGCGGTAAACACCAGTTCAATGTAATTGCAGGTGCCGAAATCAGGGAAACCAATTCGGATAATACATCTGAAACCAGGTACGGATTTAACGCAGATACACGTACAGTTGCAACCGTTAATCCAACGCAACAATATCCGGATATTTATGGGTATGGCCAGTCTTTGGGTTCTAATTTAAGTAGCCTAATTGCTTACCGTAAGCGTTATTTATCTTATTATAGTAATGCATCATACAGTTATCACGAGAAATACTTTGTTACAGGTAGCGTCCGGTTTGACGATGCCACATTGCTGGGAGTTGACAGGCGTAAAAGAGCCGTGCCATTTTGGTCAGTTGGTCTGAGGTGGAATGCGAACAAAGAAGAATTTATAAAGAATACAGATTGGCTGAATGTACTTAGCGTTCGTGCAACCTTAGGTACAGCTGGTGTAGCACCATTGACTGGTACAAATGTGCCTATACTAGCAATAACAGGTACCGATCCACGAACCAACCAGCCAGTAGGCAATATTGATTTACCTGCCAATTCTGATTTGGGTTGGGAAACCACAAAAATGGCCAACCTGGGCGTGGACTTTGGATTTTTTAAGGGCAGGTTGAATGGAAGCTTTGATGTATATTTAAAAAGAACAACACGCATTTTAGGGAACTTTGCCTTCAACCCAACATACGGATGGTCGAACCTTAATTTCAATAGTGGAACCTTAAATGGCAATGGTTATGAATTCAGTTTAAACGGTGAAATTATCAGGGCTGGAAAGTTTAGCTGGAAATCTATATTGAATTTTGGCTATAATAACAATAAGGTTACTGATCAACGATATGCCAATAATGCCAGTAGTATAGCAGGAACAGCTGCAACGATTGAGGGAATGCCTCTGGGGGCAACCTATGTTTACCGTTTTGCAGGGCTTGACAATAAGGGACAATCTCAAATTTATGATCGCAACAACAAAATCATCAACAACACAACCAACCTTACCAATGCATTTACGAAAGAAGATTTGGTTTATGTAGGTAGAAGGTACGCGCCTTATACAGCAGGTTTCAACCATAACTTCAGCTACGGCCAGTTAGAATTAGGAGTGAGGTTTACAGGCTATTTTGGTCACATTTTCTTAAAAAATGCAGTGACCAATTATCCAAATTTTGCAGGCACATATTCGGGCGTTCTTGGTCGTCAGGAAGAACTGGATAATCGCTGGAGACAACCAGGTGATGAAGCCAAACCAGATGTCATTCCGGGATTAACAGACGTAAACTTTAACAGCATTAACCGCTACCGTTTCTCAGATGCATTGGTTCGTAAAGCGGATAACATCCGTTTTCAGCAGATTTCACTTGCTTATATCGTTCCGCAACGCTTCCTGCCCCGCAACTTTGTGAAATCTTTGTCACTATCGGCAAATGTGCAAAACCTGGGAATTGTCTGGCGCGCAAACAAGGATGGTCTTGACCCTGAATATATCAATACAGGAAATTTTGGTAGTACAACACCTACGCCAAGTTATGTTTTTGGAATCAACGCAACGCTTTAACCAACATGAAAAATAGATATTCAATTATATTGTTTGCCTTAGCAATTACTTTGGCAAGCTGCAGAAAATATGTGGAGATTGATCAGCTTTCAGTCAGGACATTAAAATATACTTCCGACTATAGAAATACCATGAATAATAATGGTGTTCTGGAAGGAACTTATTCTTACCCGATTCTGTCAGGTGATGATATAGACATCTCAGATGCGACAAGGCAAAACTCCCTTGGGGACATTTTAGGTAATGTGTACACCTGGGCTCCAAAGTATACTTCTGAAAGCCAAAGCGACTCCGATTGGGATAAGCTGTATAGAACCATTTATGTGTGTAACCAGGTTTTGGATGGTGTTTTAACCTCTCAGGATGGAACAGAGGCAGAGAAGCAGCGAATTTATGCGGAGGCCCTGGTTCACCGGGCCTATACTTATCTGATATTGGTAAACCTGTATGGCAAGCAATATAATGCGGCAACTGCATCAACCGATTTGGGCGTCCCGCTACTCACCACGTCAAATTTATTTACCAAATTAGATAGAGCCCCTGTTGCTGATGTTTATAAGCTTATATTAGGTGATTTAAGGACATCCATAAGCCGTTTACCTGCGCTTGCGGAGTACAACGTACGTCCGGCGAAAGTATCAAGTTATGCCATATTTGCCAAGACCTATTTGAATATGCGCGATTTTAACAATGCAGCCTTGTATGCGGATAGCGCCCTGGCTTTGCAAAGTGGCTTACTCGACCTGAAAACTTACGAAAATGCCGCAGGGACCATTCCGGTAAGATTGTCAAACCCTGAGATCATGTTTTCAAAGGTTGCAGGTGTGGCTTATGCTGCTACATCCCTAAGTAGTGATTTACTGACTTCGCTTGGAACAACAGATTTACGATACAAGCTTTTTACAGATGTTGGAAGTCGGTTTAGAGGCCAGTTTAGCGCTTCTTTCACCGGAAGGGCATCTACCAAATATATGGGTAATGAGTTTAACATCCTGAATAACGGCCCTACTGTGCCGGAGATGATGCTGATTAAAGCAGAGTGTTTAGCCAGGGCTGGAAAAACTGCAGATGCGATAACTTTGGTCAATAATTTGAGAATTAAGCGCTTTACAACGGCCAATTATATTCCGTTAACAGCAGCAAGTGCCAGTGATGCACTTCGTATCGTTGTTGAAGAGAAAAGAAGAGAGTTTTTTGGAACAGGTATGCGCTGGTTTGATCAGAAGCGTTTAAATCTGGATAACGATTTCGCCGTAACAAAAACCCGCAGTTTTAAGGGGGTTAATTATACTTTACAGCCAAATAGTAACCTTTATTTATATCCTATAGGAGATAAGTACATTCTGCTAAACCCTGAATTGCAACAAAACCCGAGATAGAAAATCAACCCATGAAAAAACATTTTTTTAGAAAATGTATGCTACTGCTTTGCCCGTTTTTCGGGCAGCAGTTAGCTGCACAAACGGTAACCTGGCAGCCCGAACCACTAAAACAAAACCAGAAAATCAGCTTTCAATACCAGCCGAAAGGTGGCGATCTCGAATTTAGTGACGGTCCTAAAGCACTAGCGGCCGTGTACAGCGGTAGCAAATGGAACACTGTTCCTGTTCAGTTAGAGAAAAAAAACGACCTATGGACCGGGAGTTATCAACTTCCCAAACACGCGGTATTAATCGCTTTGAAATTTTATCAAGGTGACCTTCAGAATCCTGAAGCTCTCGACATTCAAAATGGCAAAGGCTATTATCATGAGATTGTAGATACCAAAGGAAAAATAGTCCCGGGTACCTACCTGGCAGAAGCTGGTTTGAAAGCAGGTGCAACCGGCGATTGGACGATCAACAGTTTTATTAGTCCTTCCAAAGATCAAAAGATGATTGATTCTTTGTTGCAAAAGGAAGAAAAGCTTTCTAAGCGTATACCAAGAACACTTTTGTTCGATTATCTGGATCTTAAACAACTCACCTTAACTGCTTCTGAGTTCAACGCAATGGCTGATAATCTGTTAAAAAGCGAACTTAAAAAGGGGAATCTTAACGAACAGTTTTTGGCACAGGCACAACGTTATTACGAAAAATTGAAAAATGCAAGTGGTTCAGCTACAGTAGAATCAATTATTTTCAAAGATTATCCTAAAAGCAGCACAGCAAGATTTTTAGCCTTCAGAAAATATACGCAGGGAAAATACGGAAAGGATTTAGAAACAGGCGCTGAAGAATTTCTGAAGGCTTTTCCATATCTGGAATGGAAGAAATCACCGGACAACCAGTCATATATATATTATACGGTGTTTAGAAACCTCGCAATACAATATATTGAAAGCGGACAAAACGATAAATTTTTAGGGCTGTTTAAGGACATTGATTTTAAAACTGCCAACGAAATCTACCGATGGAACATCACCCGCAATCAAATGTCGGGACGAGGCGATCAGAAACGGCTTTATGAAGATAGCCGCATAATTATGCCTTATCTTTTGGAGAGACAAAAGGACAAATCTTACTTAGCAGATTTTGGTAATGATGCGGAAAAAGCACAGGAAAATGCGAATAATCAAATGGACGATCGGTTGTTTACGCACATCGCCCTTGCAAATGCGCAAGGTGATTATGCCGGGGCAAACCAGTACTTCAAATATTTATCAAAAAAAGGAGCCATCGGAAACGCTGATTTAAATGCAATGCATGTCAATATCCTGGAAAAATTGAACGATACTAAAGCCATTAAGCCATTTTTGGAATCAAGTGTGGCTGCTAATGCAGTAACGCCAATCATGTTTACGAAACTTAAAGAACTTTATAAAATTGAGCATGACGGTAAGGACGAAGGATATGAGCAATACCTTGCTGGTTTAACGCCCTCGGATAAGAAAAGTGAAATGAGGGCACATGTAATGGCAAACATGGTTAATTACCCGCTTACACCATTTAGCTTAGAAAATGCTGAAGGTAAAATGGTTAATTCCAAAGATTGGGCAGACCAAATTGTGGTCATCGACTTTTGGGCAACATGGTGCAGACCATGCATTGAAGCTTTTCCGGGTATGCAACTTTTGATAGACCAGTATGCGAAAGATCCGAAAGTTGCCGTATATATGATCGGTACCATGCAGTTTGGCGATTATAAAACAAAGTCTGTTAAGTATGTACGTGACAATAATTACCGTTTCAATCTTTTACATGATGCGGTGGGACCGAAAGGCGAACAGGATCAGGTTTTTAGAAGCCTGACACCATTGTTTAAGTCTTCGGCGATTCCACGTAAAATCATCATCAAAAATGGTGTGGTTCGGTATAGCTCAGAGGGTTATTCAGGTAGTCCGAGCCAGTTAAGAGATGAGTTGTCTACAGCAATAGAAATATTAAGGGCAGAGAAATAAATAAAATGAAGAGATCGAAAATATTGTGGAGCATACTTGTGCTATTGATTAGCTATAATGCCCATGCACAAATGAATCCGAAAATAAAACTGCAGGATGCACTTAAACTCATTCAGGATAACTATGTAGATCCGGTAAATGACGAACAGGTTGTTGACGCGGCAATCAAAGCGATGTTAAGCAGCCTCGATCCGCATTCCAGCTACATTAGCCGCGAAGAAATCGAAGCCATGAATGAGCAAATGACCGGCAGTTTTGCAGGCATCGGTATCTCATTTGCAATGGTGGCTGATAGTACCTTTATAACGGGTATTAATCCTGATGGGCCGGCAGCAAGGGCAGGTTTGCAGGTAGGTGACCAGATTAAATTGGTTGACGGAGCCTCTATTTATGGCAAAGGTTTAAAAAACCAGGATGTGATGCGGATGTTGCGGGGTGAAAAAGGAAAAGCCGTTAAGTTAGGTGTTGTTCGCAAGTCGCAAACTACACCGCTCGAATTTAATGTGATGAGGGAACAGATTGCCGATCTCTCCATCAATACGAGCTATATGGTGAGCAAAAATGTAGGCTATATTTCGCTGGCTATATTTAGCCAGTCGACCAGAAGGGAAATGGATGCAGCACTAAAGAAGTTAAAGACTTTAGGTATGACCAAATTAATCCTGGATTTACAATCTAACGGTGGCGGACTTGTTGAAGCTGCTATTGGTGTGGCGGATGAATTCCTGGCCAAGGATAAACTGGTTTTCTATTCAGTAACCAACTCCGGTGTAAAAGATAATTATATGACTGGTGGTTTTGGCCAGTTTATGACAGGGGATCTTGTCGTGTTGATTGATGAGTCAACGGCTTCATCAAGCGAAATATTGACTGGTGCATTACAGGATTGGGACAGGGCTGTGGTAGTTGGCAGAAGAAGCTTTGGTAAAGGTATCATGCAAAAAGGTCTTGAACTGAGCGATAGTTCTGTAATCAAATTGACAGCAGCACGCTACTACACGCCATCTGGCAGATCGATTCAAAAGCCCTATGCTAAGGGTAAAACGGATTACTTTGAAGATTTTAACCGGCGTATGGCTTCTGGTGAACTTACTGAAGGAGGACATGTGAACTTTCCGGATTCTTTGAAACACACCACCCTCCTGAATAAAAGAACGGTTTATGGTGGGGGCGGGATTATGCCAGATAAGTTCATACCAATCGATACGGCACTATACAGCGCATGGTTAAATAAATTGATGAACAGCGGACGGGTAACCCAGGCGGCTTTCAATTATGTACAACAAAACCGAAAAAACTTAACAGACAGATATGCTGACTTTGATGCTTTTGATCATTCCTTTATCATAGATGAGCAAATGATTGATCAGATCATGACCAGCGCGATTAAACAGGGACTTAAACTACCACCGGTAACAGATCAGGTAGCGAGAAAAACCATTGCTGTAGAATTAAAGGCAGAAATGGCCGATATGCTCTACTTAGGTAAAGGCTATGCACTTCGCATTCGAAATGAAGCGAGTACCGCTTTTAGTACCGCATTGGATATCCTAAATAACCAAAAAATCTATAATCAATTCCTGGAAGCTAAACCTTCTAAAAATACAAGCGCTCCAACCAAAATCACGAAAAAATAATCTATAAACCATGAAAAAGACATTATTGGTAGCAACATTAGTAATAAGTGCTTTTGTTGCCTCGGCACAGACAGGCTATGTGATCAAAGGTCAGATCGGCAAACTGGGCAAGCCCGCAAAAGCCTTTCTCTTAATTAGACTGGAAGGGAAGGAAAAACTAGATTCAGTAGAACTGGTTAACGGGGCTTTCACATTTAAAGGTTCAGTTCCATCACCAATGGAGGCTACGCTTCGTTTGAAACACGACAAATCCATTGATACACCCGGACGACGCATTAAAATTGATGGCATGGCGATCATTCTTGGAAACGAGAATATCACCATTACCGGAAAAGATTCCATTAAAACGGCTACAATCAAAGGTTCCACTTTAACAGATGAGAGCAAAAAAGTGGATGCTCTTTTAGCGCCTATTTATGGAAAACTGAAAGCCCTGGAAAAAGAATTTGCTGATCAGCCAGAAGCGAAAAAACAGGATAAAACCTACATCATGGATCTGGAAAAACGGGCAAGAGTGATAGAGAAAGAGATTTTTGATGCAAAAATTAATTATGTGAAGCAAAATCCGAATAAGTATATGGCTTTGATGGCACTTAATTCAACCTTAGGTCCGGGTTTCGATGCCATAGAGATGGAAAAAATCTTCGCCAATATTTCTCCTGAACTGAAGTCTTCTTTTTTTGGAAAGCAAGTAGCTGAGCGTATTGCTCACTATAAAAAAACACAGGAAGGTGTAGACGCGCAAGATTTTACCCAACCCGATGTAGACGGTAAAATGGTTAAACTTTCTGATTACAAAGGAAAATATGTGTTGGTCGACTTCTGGGCATCATGGTGTGCACCATGCCGAAGAGAAAATCCAAATCTTGTTAAGATTTACGAACAATATAAATCAAAAGGATTCGAAATTCTAGGCGTATCAATGGATAAGGCAGCTGATAAAGCAAAATGGCTTAAAGCCATCGCTGATGATAAACTGACCTGGAGACAGGTTGGAGATTTAAAAGGATGGGAAAACGATGCAGCAGCCAAATACGAGGTTAAAGCGATCCCTATGAATTTTTTAATTGATCCAAGTGGAAAAATTATCGCTAAAGAGCTTAGAGGTGAAGCCTTAGAAGCGAAAATCAAAGAAATATTTGACGGACGCACTAAGTAAAACATCTTATAGTTAATGATGACTAATGCAGGTTGATGGATGTCGCCTGCATTTTTTGTTATTAAAGTGAAGTCGTCATTCTCGCGCAGGCGGGAACCACGAAGTGCTCAGCGAAGCTAATCTTAAAACGCTTGCATTACGATTATTCATAACCTCAATTCGATTAATATTCATAATAAACTGGCTAATTTTAAGCCCTTTGAACTACCGCGATCGTCATGCTGATCAGATATCTATCGGATTTATTTTACCAGTAGAGATGGTATTTTAATTGCCCTGTAGCTACTTGGTGGTCAGCATCTTTCCTGATAGATAGACCCTGAAATAAATTCAGGGTTACGCTAGGAATGAAATGTCTGTAATATACTTTTAAAGGGGTATTAATAATCGAACTGAGGTTCATAAGTGTTTTTTATTCATGACTATTCTTAAGCACTTCGGTTCTCATCCGAGAACCATCGGATCGGGTTGGAATGACGATCCCCTATAACTTACAACTCTGAGAAAAAAAGCTGTCACTCATATTGATTTTCAGATCACCAGATCAAATCCACAAGGAGAGTAGGGCAACTACTAGCGCCGCTGTCATAATTATGCTTCCCAGTTTTAAAAATGTCCAGGAACTTACTTCCTGTCCCTCTCTTCTTAAAGCCACCAGCCACAATATGGTAGCCAGCGAACCGGTTATAGAGAGGTTGGGACCAAGATCTACGCCGATCAATACCGCACTTTTAACCATATCCGGTGTATGCGCATTTTGCAATACACTGCCCGCTATTAATCCGGCAGGCAAATTATTCATTAAATTACAGGCTATTGCGGTTACAGCACCACTAAGCCACACGGCTGCCGTTTCAGACTGTGCTATCGCATCATTTAACCATGTACTTAAATGCTGGATCATCCCGGTTTTATTTAGCGCTTCAACCACTATAAATAAACCTGCTACTAAGGGAAGCACCGCCCATGATATCCCTTTAATCACGTTCACAGGATTTTTTCTTGCGCTGGCCAATACGACGGCACTAGTGGCAACACCAGTAATCAAGGTAGGCAATCCAAGTTCAATATTCAAAGCCGAAGCGGCCAATAAAACCGCTGCAGTTCCACCGATTCCGACTAAAGCTGTCTTACCGCCGCGGCTTAATTCAGGTAAATCAATCTCCGTTCTGATTTTTTGTTTTAAACAAGCCCGTTGAGAGAATCGGAGCATAAAATAAGTTACGGTAATAGCACATATGGATGGGATGAGATACAGGCCGAGCCAGTGCATTAACGATGGCATGTGCGTGCCATAAATCACCAAATTGGCAGGGTTAGAAATGGGCAGCATAAAAGAAGCTGCATTGGCAATGAATGCACATATTAATAAATAGGGCAGTGGTTTTTCTACTTTCGCTGCTTTAACCGCTGCGGCCACAGCCGGCGTTAATACAACAGCAGTAGCATCATTGGAGAGGAATGTGGTTACCACCACGCCAACCAGATAGATTAGCAAAAACAATCTTCCCGAAGATCCCCCGGCCCTTAAAGTGGCATGGGCGGCCAGCCAATCAAATAGTTTTTCTTCCCGGGCGGTTTCAGCCAGTAACATCATGCCCGTAAGAAATAAATAAACATCCAGACCTTTTGCGATTCCAGAAAAGGCATCAGAAAAGGTAATCAACTCGAACAGCAATAATAAGGCAGCTCCACTTATGGCGTATACCGCTTCGGTAACTTTAAAAGGCCTGATGATCACACCTGCTATCGCGAGGAAAGAAATAATCCAGATGAGTATGTTAGTCATATTTTATAGCGCTAAGATATTGCTTTTTCCTTAGCTGTTGTGGCACATGGAAACATCTGCCAGCACAAATATTTTGTTCATTTAATTAAAATAACCCCGATATTTTGATTGGAGCATTATTATATTTCATGTTAAATTAAAAAGCTTAATATTAAATTTAATAGGGGTTTTCTTAACATTCCGATGCTTTTTCCTTTCCGAATTTAACAATTCAGTATTTTTTACATCATAAATCCCTAACCAAACAAGCTCATCTTTGTGGCAAATTAGTCGTTAGGTTTGGCCAAAATGAGGTGCCGTTCTGGCTAATGCAAACAAACTATAAATTATTCATTCATGAAAAAAATTTACAAACTGATTTACTTTACTGAGGTACGCAGGCTGCAGGGTGTATTGATTATGCTGATGTTATTCTCTATAAATGTAATGGCGCAAAATACCCAGAACATTAGCGGTAGAGTTGTTGATGAAACGAATCAGCCTATTCCTGGTGTAACGATAAGAATAAAGGGCTCGACAGGCGGAACTTCTACAAATCTTGACGGAAACTATAACATTTCTGCAAAATCATCTAACGTAGTAGTCTTTTCCATGCTGGGCAGTATATCAAAAGAAGTACCTGTTGGCAATCAAACGCGGATTAATGTAACGCTTATGCCAGATAATCAAAATTTGAAAGATGTTGTGGTAATCGGTTATGGTACCGCGAATAAAAAAGATGTAACTGGTGCGGTGACTTCGATAAAATCGGAAGAATTTAATCAGGGTGTTATGGTTAATCCGGCACAACTTTTACAAGGTAAGGTTGCTGGTTTAAACGTAACCAAAAGTGGCGACCCTAATGCTAAACCATCAATTACGCTGCGTGGGCCTTCTTCATTTAGAGAAGGTGCAGCACAAGAACCCTTTTATGTTATTGATGGTGTTCCCGGTGCATCAATTGATTTACTTGCGCCTGCCGATATTGAAAGTATAGATATCTTAAAGGATGCATCCTCAACAGCAATTTATGGCTCGAGAGCATCAAATGGCGTAATTATGGTTACTACAAAGCATTCTAAAAGTGGGCAGGCACGTTTATCCTATAATGGATATGCTGCAGTTGAAAACGTATCGAAAAAATATGATATGCTTTCCGCACCTGAGCTAAGACAATATCTTGCGGATAATAAGCAAGCGTTAAACCCTATTGATGATGATGGTTCTGATACCAACTGGCAGTCATTATTAGAAAGAAGAGGCTTTTTACAGAATCATAATGTTTCTTTTGGCGGTTCAGGTCAGGCATCAGATTACGGAGCAAGCGTAAACTACCTGGATAACAAAGGAATACTAAAAAATACTTCTTTGAAAAGGACTATTGTAAGAGCATATATTAACCAGAAATTTTTTAACGACAGGTTAAAATTGGGTTTAACCGTTACGAATAGCAATTCAAAAAGCTCAGATATTTATCAATCTCAGGCATTACCAAACATGTTGTTTTATTTGCCAACAGTAAATCCTTTTAATACAGATGGAACTTACAAGGAAAACTATAACCGCACCGGAAGCGGAACCAGAAACCCTTTATCAATTGTAGATAATAACATTATTAATAACCTGAACAACAAAACGCTGATTAACGGGATGGCACAGGTTAATATTATTGATGGTTTAAGGTTTACAGCCAGTGTTTCTTCGCAAAGGGATCAGAATAATTACAGCACTTACCTCAACAGCCAATCGGGATTAGCCAGGGGTGTTAACGGACAAGCGCAGAAAATTGATATTTTAAATAAAAGTGAGGTGCTTGAAGGTTATTTTAACTACGATAAGACCTTTGGTAAGCACAGTTTGAAATTACTTGGTGGCTATTCGTGGCAGGAAGACAGAACCAACGATGGTTTTGGTGTAACCACACAGAATTTCTCAAATGATAATTTGGGTTATAACAACCTTTTCCTTTCAAACCCAACGTTGCTTTCGCAAATTGCATTCAATAACGCCCCGATATCTACCTTAAGGTTAATTTCATACTATGGAAGGGCTCAATACAATTACAACGAAAAATATTTATTACAGGCCTCATTAAGAGATGACGGTTCATCTGCTTTCGGAAGAAATAACCGTTGGGGTTTATTCCCTGCGGTATCTGCCGGATGGAGGATTATCAGCGAGGATTTTATGACAGCTGTTCCTGTAGTAAGTGATTTAAAACTCCGTGCAGGTTATGGCGTTTCGGGTAACAGTTTAGGCTTTGATGCCTTTGCTGCACTACTGGTTTATGGTACGCCTGCCGGAAATAGTAAGTTTTTAAATAATGGCAATATCAGCAATGCCATTGGGCCGGTACGAAATCCTAATCCGGATTTGAAATGGGAAAGTACAGCTACTACCAATATTGGTTTAGATTTTGGCCTATTTAAAGACAGAATTACAGGTTCAGTTGATTTTTATGTGAAGAAAACTTCTGATTTAATTTATGAATATTATCAGGTTTCAACCACGCAGTTTTTCCTGCCAACCATAACGGCCAACGTTGGTAAAATCAAAAATACAGGTGTTGAGTTCTCTTTAAACGCAATTGCGGTTAAAACAGACAATTTCAAATGGACAACCTCTCCAAACATTGCACACAATAAAAACGTTGTAGAAACTTTATCTGATGATTTCTATAAAATTTCATACATCCAAACTGCCCAACTCGGTGGTAAAGGACAATCTGGAAATTTCAGTCAGCTGATTCAGCCAGGCTATGCCTTAGGTACGTTCAATTTATGGAACTATGCGGGTAAAAATGCGGCTGGCGTAAGTACCTATATTAATGCCGCCGGACAAACCATTGCTACACAACCCTTAACAACAGATGCTAAAATTGCAGGCGATGCACAACCAAAATTAATTTACGGCTGGGCAAATACCTTCAACTATAAAAATTGGGATTTGAACTTCCTTGTTCGTGGAGTATTGGGTAATAAAATATTAAATGCAACAATGGCATCATTAAACAATCCGGCTGATGCCAAGCTGCAAAATATTCCAAGATTTACTTTAGGCGAATCTTTCAACGATGCGAATGCATACCTGATCTCTGATCGTTTTGTGGAAAATGGTTCTTACCTGCGCTTAGATAATGCTACAATCGGTTATACCATAAGACCTAAAAATCCTGCTATCAAAGCCATTAGATTATACGCAACAGCAAATAATGTTTTCGTCATCACAAACTATAGTGGTATTGATCCTGAGATTAATATGGGTGGTGTAACGCCGGGTATAGACAACAACAATTATTATCCAAAAACAAGAACCTATAGTTTTGGTGTAAGTGCATCATTCTAAAAAAATAAGAAAATGAAAAAGTTTATCATCCTGTTTAATATGTTTGCCTGTTTGATGGTGTTGGAATCATGCAGCAAGCTCGATGTCGATGTAGAATCACAATACGTTAAGGACAATTTTCCCACTACCAATGCAGATTATACGGCGCTTTTTGGCACCGTGTATTCTAACTTATCATCACAGTATGGCGTGCCTTACTGGAGAATGCAGGAACTTTCTACTGATGCGGCTATCCTGCCTGCACGTGATGGAAACTTTGATGATGGAGGCCAGTACCGCCAGTTGCATTACCATACCTGGACTATTGATCACACCAATGTAAGGGATATCTGGCAATGGGGTTTCGGTGGCATTAACAATTGTAACCGCTTAATTAATCTTACCACCGAATCAGTTGCATCTGATGCTTCAAAAGCTAAAAGTATAGCTGAAGTAAAAGCAATGAGAGCTTTGTATTATTACTTTATGATGGATTTGTATGGAAACGTACCCATAATAGATACTTTTCCGGTGAGTACACCTCCTGGAAACCAAACCCGCGAAAAAGTATTCGAATTCATAGAAAAAGAACTTTTAGCAGTAATTCCTCAGTTACCGGTAAAGGATAACACTAACCGTGTGGCCGTTTATGGGCGTCCAACACAGGCAATGGTTTATGCCTTATTGGAAAAAATGTATTTGAACGCAGAAGTATACACCGGAAAGCCAAGATATAATGATGCGGTAACTATGGCCGATAATATTTTGAAAAACAGTAATTATAGCTTAGATGCAAAATATAGCGATATTTTTGATGTAAATAACGGTCCGCAGATTAACGAAACCATTTTTGCAATTCCTTACGATCAGCAAATTCCCGGTAATCAGATGACAAGGTTTGGTTTTTATCCTGCTTTAGCGGCAGCTTATGGAATAAATGTAGGTTTCAGTATTTCGATGAGTACCACGCCAGAATATTACAACCGCTTCAATTTAACAAACGATATTCGCAACAGCTTCTGGTTAATTGGAAAACAATATGCACCCGATGCAAACCGTAAGCCAGATTTAACCAAGCCAATTTTTGTAGCAGGAACAACTACACAAATTGAAATTACACCGGATTTAATTTTAAAACCAGGTAAACCAATGGATTTAGGTAATACAGTTGCCGATCAGGCAAAAGGTGTCCGCTCAGTAAAATACTGGCCAGATCCAAATGCCATTCAGGCCACCCGTCTTAATGGAAATGATATGCCTTTATTACGTCTGGCCGATGCGATGTTAATGAAAGCCGAAGCAATATTAAGAGGTGCCACAGCTACTACTGTGAACGGCGAATTACAAACACCACTTTTATTATTAAATAAAATAAGGGCCCGTGCGGGTGCAGAAACAGCTAGCGCAGTAAGTTTGCAGGATTTGCTTGATGAGCGTGCACGCGAATTAAGTTGGGAGGCCTGGAGAAGAAACGATCTGATCCGTTTTGGGCAGTTCGAAACAGAATACCCTTTACCAAACGATGTCTTAAAAATGAATAAAGATGTCACCAGAAGAATTTATCCGATTCCTGCCAACGAACTAAAGCTTAACAGCAATTTAAAACAGAATCCGGGCTACTAAAATTAAAATATGAAATTGGTTACCTGTGTTGGTTTATTGCTGGTGCTGCCCGCAATTGCCTTAATTAATAAAAAGGACGATTTGCCAATCAATCAGATACAGGTAATCGGTTCGCATAACAGTTATAAGCAGGCCATAGATCCGGCTTTGTTCAATGTAATAAAATCACAGGATCCGGTAGCTGCGAACAGGCTGGATTATGAACATATTCCTATGCCTGCGCAATTGGATCTGGGTTTAAGGAATCTGGAAATCGATGTTTATGCTGATGAGAAAGGTGGTAAATATGCTCACCCGAGAGGTTTTGAACAGGTTAAAGGTCAGCCAGCATTCGATAAAAACGGTGAAATGAATAAACCCGGATTTAAGGTATTCCATGTTCCTGATTTAGATTTCAGGTCATCAGCATTAACTTTTGTAGTTGCTTTGCAGCAGTTAAAGAAATGGTCGGAAGCTCATCCAGACCACACACCTGTTTTTATCACATTAGAAGTTAAAGACGATTCGATAAAACGTAAAGGATTTACACAGCCAGAAGTGTTTACCAGTAAAACTTTTGATGAACTGGATGCGGTAATTATTGAAAATTTAGGAAAGGAACATATCATAAATCCGGATAGGGTGCGAGGTCAATACAACACTTTGGAAGAAGCTGTTCTGGCCAAAAACTGGCCTAAACTTAGTCAGGCGAAAGGTAAGTTCCTTTTCGTTCTGGATGCTAAGGACCGAAAACGCGCTACCTACATTCAGGGGCATCCATCACTTAAAGGCCGTGTACTCTTTGCCAATGCAGAGCCAGGAACGCCGGAGGCCGCTTTAATGATCCGGAATAATCCGAAGGATGAACAGATTCCCGAATTAGTGAAGAAAGGTTATATCATCAGAACCAGGGCAGATGCCGATACGAAGCAAGCCAGAAACAATGACTGGAGGGATTTCGAAGCAGCCTGTAAAGCGGGCGCCCAAATTATTACAACTGATTATTATCAAAAAAGCACACATTTTAAATCAGATTATGCCATCAGTTTTACTGATGGAAAATACTTTAGAGCCAACCCTTTGTTTAAAAATTAAGAATAGGTATGAATAGAAGATCGTTATTAAAAGGAGGTTTATTAACCGGTTTAGGTTTGCCTTTTGTGGGTATGAAAGATGTAATCGCTTCGCCTGTAGCTGGCCGAAAAAAAGCGAAAAACATCATTATGATGGTGAGTGATGGGATGAGTATCGGAACGCTGAATATGGCCGATATCTATGCTAACCGCATATTTGGCAGAAGCAGTAAATGGTTAGGACTTTACCGGGATAATAAAGCGGTAAGAGCACTAATGGATACCGCTTCTGCAAGTTCTTTGGTTACAGATTCTGCTGCAGCCAGTTCATCTTGGGGTGGGGGCATGCGCGTTAGAAACGGTTCGCTAAATGTAGGGATGAATGGCGAAAAGCCGCAGCCAATTCTTCAAAAGTTTAAAGAAAAAGGTAAGAAAGTTGGTTGTGTAACTACTGTGCCGATTACCCATGCAACGCCGGCAGGTTTTTGTGTAAATATTGATAACCGGGGTGGCCAGGATATTATTGCAGAAATGTATTTAGGCTTGAAATTCGATGTGATGATGGGCGGCGGACATAAATATTTCGGGGAGAAAAGGACAGGTGGAAATCTGATTCCGAAATATTTAACGCAGGGCTACAAAGTTGCTGAAAACAGGACTGAAATGTTAGCCTTAGACAAATCTAAACCAGTTTTAGGCTTGTTTGCAGAAGATGGAATGCCTTACGAGGTAGATCGGTTGCACGACCAGGAACTCATCAAGTCAACACCAACTTTGACCGAGATGACCATGAAAGCCATTGAGCTGATGAAAGATCATAAAGATGGTTTTGCTTTACAGGTTGAAGCCGGTAAAGTAGATTGGGCCGCGCATGCAAATGATCTGAGCGGTTTAATTTTCGATCAGCTTGCTTTTGATGAAGCTGTTGGAAAAGTATTAGAATTTGCTGAAAACGATGGAGAAACATTGGTAATCATCACCACAGATCATGGCAATTCGAACCCTGGTTTATTTTATGCAGATGAAGCCAACAAAAAGTTCGATAGCCTTCAAAACTTCAAACACAGTAACACCTGGCTTTTAGCGCAATTAAATCAATCGTTCAGTGAGCAGAAAATAATTGATCTGATCAAAGAAAATCAAGGTTTTGAAATGAAATCAGAAGATGTAAAATCATTATTGGTTCATTTTAAGGATATCGTACCAGGGCAGCTTTATAATGAATCGAACCTGCCATTTTATGAGTACGGCAAGATTTTGGGCAAATATACCGATGTGCAGTGGGCGGGAATGAACCATACTGGTGACTACGTAGAATTAACCATGTTTGGACCGGGATCTGAAAATTTAAAATCTTTTGTTAAAAATTACGAGCTGCATAATTTTATGCTTAAAGCTGCAGAAATGCCGGAATCATTTTTAGTAAAAGCTTAATTTTAATTACATAGCAAACAAGTAAACTGGAGGGTATATCATAAATGCAAAATGTCATCCTTGAGGGTTAATTTATTTCAAAACCAATATAAATGACGGTATTAATCTACACCTAAAGATTCCCCGAGTTACCGTCATTTCGAGCGGAGTGCAACGCAGTCGAGAAATCTTTTATACTATAAATTATCCCTTCAGCATACCGCTTCTTCTTTAATCCCTAGTTTTAAATCAAGTTATGACCCTTCAATCAAAATATTTTCGTTTTTTAACTTGTCTTATTTTAATGCTTGCTGCGGATTATCTCCAGGGGCAGGAAACTGTAAATCCTCCGGCAGTTATAAATGCATCAGGCATTTGGTTAAAAGGTGAATTACATGTGCACTCAAGGCACAGTACCGAATCATCAAACAATTCGATTTCGAAAATCATAAATTTTTCAAAATCAGTAGGGATGGATCTTGTGTGCATAACCGATCACGATAATCATGTTAATGGCGATGTTGCTCACCATACCTGGGCCGATCCGGAATTTAAGTCAGATTCGTTACTGTTATTATATGGTGCCGAATGGACTACAACCAGAGGGCATGGAAATGTGTTTTCTGATAAACCGTACAACCACCAGAGGCTATATGATATCAGGGATGCCCGCGACGTTAATATTGGAAAAGTTAAGGAATCACTGGGCATTCATTTATCGGCAAATCATCCTAGCGGGAAAGATAATTTTGGCTTTTCTTACGATTTGGTTGAGTCTATCGAGATTTGGAATTCGGCCATATGGTCAAAAAATGCAAATGCGATTATGATTTGGGATGACATGCTTTCTTCAGGCAGAATGATGACGGGCAGGGGTGGAAGTGATGCGCATCATGGCGTACCCACCGCAGCTGAAAAACCTGGTGCCAATACTTATCAGGCCGAATATAACTATGTAGGCACCCCAACAACCTGGGTTTTTGCAAAACAACGTAGCCTTAAGGCAATTATAGATGCTTTAGATCATGGGACGGTTGCCGTAAGTTCAAACCCTTTCGCGCCAAGAGTTGAATTTTATGCGGATTATCATGGTAACGGGAAGTTTGAAATGATGATGGGCGATAATGCGGTTTCAACTGGTAAACCGGTAAAATTCCAGGTGCAATTGATGGGCAATAAATTAACTAACGAGCAATATACCATTACCGTAATCAAGAATGGGGCAAAGCTGGATAGCTTTAAGGTTAGCGGTAAAATTCCTGCTATTCAATTTACTGATACCCCTGATTTAAAAGGCCGTACTTATTACCGGGTTACGGTAGAAGGCAAAAATACGGATTACCCTCAAGTGCCAAAATCTGCCAGTTTAAGCGGAAAAATGGTAGCCATATCAAATCCGATCTATTTCAATTTTGATCCTAAATTTTAATTTAGCCAGTGTAAGATGGAAACATCTGACACCACGAATAATTGACAGAGTCTGGAGTCCCATCCAGTCTAATAGAATGCTCGTCATCTCGACTGTAGCGCAGCGAAATAGAGAGATCTTTGAACTATGTTAAAAGATTTCTCCACTTCGGTCGAAATGACGATTTATCTCGGTCTGTCATCCCAACTCCTTACATTTTTCAATAAATGATCGTCCCGATCCGATAGCTATCGACTGTAGCGGAACGAAATATAGAGATCTATCCGGATAGATTTAGCTATGCTAAGCAATCGTGGTTCTATCATTGACAGCCCAATAGAAAGATCGTCAATTGCGAGGAGGAACGACGAAGCAATGACGATACCTATGGGAGATTTATTTCATTAAATTCTACTGTGATTTATATTGATTGTTATAAAATAAATTATCCCCTCAGGATTACAATTCTGTATTTAACACATCCTACTTTTTTAGAATCATCAACGCAAATTCCATAAATATCAGCATTTAAAAGCTCACCAGGTTTGGTATTATCTTCATAGTTCCGGATTCAATTTTTTTTATAATTTTACTGGCTATGAGCAACCAGCACAATCTTACTGATGAGGAACTGATCGTAATGTTGAGGGAGGACGAGGTGGTTGCTTTCAAGAAAATTTATACAAAGTATTGGTATGATTTGTATCTCATGACCAATAAAAGATTAAGGTCTAAAGAAGCTGCAGAAGAGATTATTCAGAATTTCTTCACCACATTCTGGACCAATCGGGCAAAAATAAACATCAAAGGCTCTTTAAAGGCTTATCTCCATTCTGCTATCCGCTATTCTATTATCGATTATCTGGCTAAAGAGGCTACTAGGAACAATTACCTCGAATTACTTTCTTTTAGTTACGAAGAGGCTTCGAACAACACTGAAGAGGCCATATTTATAAAAGAGTTGGAAAAAGGAATCAACGGCGTAATTTCGAAGTTGCCCACCAAATGCAGAAGGGTATTTGAACTTAGCAGGAAAGAACATAAATCCAATAAGGAAATTGCCGAATTGCTGGGCTTATCTGAAAAGACAGTTGAAAACCATATTACCAATGCACTAAAGTACTTTAGGGTACATTATAAGGTGGTTTTAATTGCTTCTGGTTTTGCCTGGTTACTTCGGTAAATTAACAAATTCAATAAAAATCGTCAGCGGGGAGAGACCTTTCTATGCCTAAGACCTTGAAACGAGTTCAGGGTGACGATATCCCGGAAATTTAATGAGCAGATTTAACATCCTGTGATCGTCCTCGTTTGAAACGAGGATGAAGGGCAAAGGCGATTGTATCGCCAAGCACATATTTCGCATTAGAAATGCGGATTTCACTAATCTTAGGCGGGGAGAGACCTCTATGCTTAAGACCTTGAAACGAGTTCAGGGTGACGATATCCCGGAAATTTAATGAGCAGATTTAACATCCCTGTCATCGTCCTCGTTTGAAACGAGGATGAAGGGCAAAGGCGATTGTATCGCCAAGCACATATTTCGCATTAAAAATGCGGATTTCACTAATCTTAGGCGAGGAGAGACCTTTCTATGCTTAAGACCCTGAAACGGGTTCAGGGTGACGATATCCCGGAATTTAATGAGCAGACCTGTCATCGTCCTCGTTTGAAAAGAGGATGAAGGGCAAAGGCGATTTTATCGCCAGGCACATATTTCGCATTAGAAATGCGGATTCACTAATCTTGGGTGGGGAGAGACCCTTTCTATACTTAAGGCCCTGAAACGAGTTCAGGGTGACGATATCCCGGAAATTTAATGAGCAGATTTAACATCCTGTGATCGTCCTCGTTTGAAACGAGGATGAAGGGCAAAGGCGATTGTATCGCCAAGCACATATTTCGCATTACAAATGCGGATTTCACTAATCTTAGGCGGGGAGAGACCTCTATGCTTAAGACCTTGAAACGGGTTCAGGGTAACGATATCCCGGAAATTTAATGAGCAGATTTAACATACCTGTCATCGTCCTCGTTTGAAACGAGGATGAAGGACAAAGGCGATTGTATCGCCAAGCACATATTTCGCATTACAAATGCGGATTTCACTAATCTTAGGCGGGGAGAGACCTCTCTATGCTTAAGACCCTGAAACGAGTTCAGGGTGACGATATCCCGGAATTTAATGAGTAGATTAACATCCCTTAACTTTTTCGTTCTCTATTTAAACTGATCATTTAGCCCTATTTTAAATTTTTTTTATTTTTTTTTTGGGGGGAAGGCCCATGTTCCCCGACTATACTATTAACGAACCAAATATAACTACATACCAACATGGGCAAATCAATAGCCGTTTCCTTACTTAAAAAATATCTTTCTGGTGATTGTACTATTGCTGAGGTAAAAGAAGTAGACCAATGGTTTGACAGTATGGATGCCGTACCTGAAGATCTTGCTGGCCTTTCTGATGACCAGCGCAAGCTTGTAGAAGATAAAATTTTTGAACGCATCCTGTTCAATATCGAAACTAAAGAACAACAAAAGATCATATCAGTTCCCAAAAAATCAATACGCATAAGTCCAATATTTTGGGCGGCAGCATCGCTTGTGCTGGTTCTGGGGGCGGTGCTGATCTGGAGATACAATGTACAGCTAAACCTGCAAAATCAAAATGCAAAACTCCATCAATCCATTCATATAAAGCCAGGTGGCAATAGAGCGGTTTTAACATTGGATGATGGGTCGTCTGTGGTATTAACCGAAGTCAAAATTGGTGCACTGGCCGACCAGCAAAATGTGAGTGTAGTAAAAACAGCCGAAGGAGAACTCAGCTATAAAATGCATACGGGATCTGCATCCGCTAAAATAAGTTATAATAAGATTGCCACACCGATTGGCGGCAAATACAGCGTGGTTTTGCCTGATGGAACCAAAGCCTGGTTAAATGCAAAATCGAGCTTAAGGTTTCCAACGGCTTTTGCCGGTGCTGAAAGGGTGGTGCAGATGACGGGTGAAGTATATTTCGAAGTGGCTAAAAATCCTAATCAGCCCTTTAAAGTACAATCGGGCGGAACGGAAATTAAGGTGTTGGGTACGCATTTTAACGTAATGGCTTATGGCGATGAGGCCGGGCAGAAAACAACGTTAATTGAAGGCAGTATCCACTTATCATCAGGTAAATTTTCTCTGCTATTAAAGCCCGGACAACAAGCATTGGTAGATCCAGCGGGTATAAAGGTGAATAACAATTGCGATCTGGAAACAGTGATGGCCTGGAAAAACGACCTTTTTATCTTCAAGGATATGGAGATCAAAGAAATTGCCAGGCAATTGGTTAGGTGGTATGATATTCAGGTGGTATTTAAAGGAACACCTTCAAAAATATCATACACTGGAACCATATCTAAAGATGTAGAACTTTCGGAATTGTTAAATATGCTTCAGTTTACCGGATTGAAATATGAATTGAACGGGCACCAGCTAACGATCATCGATTAAAGAGATTAATCGATAAACAATAAATTTAAACAAATAAATTATTTTACATGAGAAACTACTACAACACTGCATAAGGTAAAGGCGTAACCATGCTTTTTAAGAAAAAAACCGGATAGTGTTCGCAGCACATCCGGTTACTGTAAAGGTTACTTACAATCCCGATTTAGACAACATTATAATTTAACCAAAACTCCATAAAGATATGAATTTATTTTTTAGGATCAGGCAGGTATTGCGCCGTGATTCTTACCAAATCTTATTAACAATGAGACTCATAGTGCTTTTTTTTACGCTCGCCCTGATGCAGGTTAGCGCTAGCAGCTTCAGTCAGAATCTAACCCTTAAAGAGAATAATTCTGACATCATTTCCATCTTAAAGCAAATCGAAAAACAGAGTGGTTACCACTTGCTTTTCAGGCGTGCTGATATAGACGATAAATATAAAATAAACCTTAATGTAACGAATATGCCCCTTGAGCAGGTAATGGGCATAGTGTTGAAAAATACCAACCTCGATTTCAAAATCATTAAGAAAACCATTGTTCTTAAAAAGAATGCCTATTCGCCATTTGCTGCCATTTCTGTTCGTGACATAGAAATTTCTGGTACGGTAAGCGACGAAAAAGGCGTAACGCTGCCCGGAGTAGTTGTTAATGTAAAGGGTACAAAACAATCAACGGTAACCGATATCAATGGTAAGTTTAAAATTTCGCTGCCTTCGGGATCAACCACCCTTGTGTTTTCTTTTGTTGGGATGGAACCCCAGGAAGTTAATCCTGGCAATAAAAGCATCCTAAATGTGGTACTTAAGGCACAAACTACATCACTTTCTGACGTGGTGGTGATTGGTTACGGCACACAAAAACGGACAGATCTTAATGGCTCTATTTCATCTGTAAAAGCGGCCGATATTGCCAATGTACCTCAAACCAGTATCGATCAGATGCTGCAGGGCAGGGCTTCGGGATTAACAATTACGCAAAACTCAGGTGCACCTGGTAGCAATACCTCTGTGCGGGTACGTGGTGTAACTTCTTTAAGCGGGAGCAATGAGCCATTATATGTAATCGATGGTGTGCCAATTTCCGGCGATGCAGGTAATCAGAGTACCAGCGGAAGGTCGCCTTTACAAGCTTCATCTTCCAACGCCAATTCGCAGACTACCGTGAGCCCGTTATCTTTGATCAATCCAAATGATATTGAATCGATTGATGTACTAAAAGATGCATCTGCAACAGCAATATACGGAAACCGGGCTTCAAACGGTGTGATTATCATCACCACCAAAAGGGGGAGAAGCGGAAATTCATCTATCAATTATGACGGTTATTATGGTTTCCAGCGTGTGGCAAAATACATGGATGTGATGAATCTTCGCCAGTATGCGATACTTCAGAACTCGCTTGGCGATATTTATGGTACTGGTAGAAGGGTTGAATTTGCAGATCCTTCCATATTGGGAGAGGGTACTAACTGGCAAAAAGAAATATTTAGAACTGCACCACAAGAAAGTCATCAGGTAGCTGTTTCCGGCGGAAAAGAGGGCTTAACTTATTATATTTCTGGTGGATATCTTGGTCAGGATGGTACCGTTATCGGTTCCGATTTTCGCCGCTATAGCCTTCGCGTAAATGCTGATGCCCAGGTGAAAGAATGGTTTAAACTTGGTATTACCTTAACCGGAAGCCGGTCTGCAGAAAACGTGGTAACCAGTGATAATAACGGTATTATTTACAATGCTTTATTGCAAGCGCCCGATTTAGCCGTAACCAATCTTGATGGTTCGTATACTGGCCCTCCTGTTACCGATCCACTAGCTGCCGCAGCGGCATTAAATCCGGTGGCCCAGGCGCAGCAAATCAAAAACAAACTGAACAGGACTAATATTAACACTAATATTTATAACGAGATTAAGTTTCTTAAACCATTATCGCTGAGATCAGAACTTGGAGGTGATTTTAATTTCTCAGATAATAATGTATTTACGCCGAGTTATTCCTGGGGCCGTTTTACCAATCCTACTGCTTCTTTAAAAGAAAGATATCAGCAAAGTACATTTTTGATCTGGAAAGAATACCTTAACTATAACCAGACTTTTGGTGAAAAACATAACCTTAGCGCCATTTTAGGTTACGAGGTTCAGCAGTCAAACTGGAGAGGGATTGAAGGAACACGTCAGGGATTTTATAGCAATGATGTACAATCGTTGAATTTAGGACAGGCCATCACCGCTACCAATGATGAATATATTGGTACACAACGCCAGGAATCAATTTACGCGCGTGCCATTTATACTTACAATGCTAAATATAGCCTTACTTCTACAATCAGAAGAGACAAGACTTCCAAGTTTGCCGAAGGCTCGCAATCTGGGTATTTTCCATCATTTGCAGCTTCATGGAAATTGTCTGAAGAACCATTTATGAAAGGGATCAATAAGGTCGTAAACGGACTTAAGATTCGCTTGGGTTATGGAGAGGTGGGTAACCAGGATGTTCCTAATTATCTATACAGCTCTTTACTAAGATCTTCACAAACAGGTTTGGGAACTGGTTTTCTTGCCGGAAGGATTGATAATAAATCATTAAAGTGGCAAACCTCTATCCAATATAACGGTGGTGTTGATATGAGTTTTTTAAACGGCAGGATTAGCAGCAGCATAGATGTTTACAAAAAAACTTCAAAAGACTTTTTATTTCAGCTTACGCTTCCAGCCTATTTAGTGGGTGGGCCTGATTATTTGGGCGGTATTAACCCGCCGTATGTAAATCTTGGAAAAATTGACAACGTAGGTTTTGACTTGAACATCAACTCGCGCAATTTTGAAAAAGGCGATTTCAAATGGAATACAAGTGTAGTGCTATCACATTATAATAATGAAGTTAAAGAGCTTGGTAACGGCCTTACCGAACTGTTTGGCACAGTAACCAACGCTTACCTTCAAACGCCGGTTACCCGTACGGTGGTAGGCAGATCGGTAGGTGAATTTTATGGTTATAAAGTAAAGGGAATATTCAAAACACAAGATCAACTTCAATCTGCTCCGGTTCAATTTGGCCGTGGCATTGCCAACAACAGCAGTAGCACCTGGTTGGGCGATGTGCAATATGAAGATGTAAATGGTGATGGCGTAATAAACGAAAAAGACCGTACCGAGATCGGAAACCCAAATCCTAAATTTACCTACGGTATTACCAATACGTTTAGTTATAAAGCTTTTGATTTTACCCTGTTCCTGAACGGATCTTATGGCTCCAAAATTATGAATCTGTTAAACAATACCATGGGTAACCTGGCCGCTGTATATCAGAATCAATATGCGGCATATAGTAATTTCTGGTCACCACAAAATCCCGATTCCAATATTCCTGCACCTAAAATCGGTATTGATAATCCCAATTTGTTTGTATCTGACCGTTATGTGGAAAGCGGATCTTTCTTACGGATACAAAATTTGAGTTTAGGTTATAGGGTACCAGCTTCATGGATCAGGAAATTTAAATTCTCCAATTTAAAAGTCTACTCAAGCGTACAAAACCTTTACACCTTTACAAAATATAAGGGTTATGATCCGGAAATCGGAGCGATGAACCAGAGTGCCATTTTAAATAATATCGACCTGGGAAGATATCCAATTGCCAGGACCATCACTTTTGGGATAAATGCACAATTTTAGTGACCTACAATTATTGAACAAAATGAAATCATATATCATATATAGCTTTATTTTTATAGCCATTGTTAGCGCGGGCTGTAAAAAAGAATTTTTTAATATTCCTCCACAGGATTCGCTCAGTGCTGATAATTTTTACCAAAACACCGAACAGGTGCAGGCCAGTACCATTGCGCTGTACAACTCTCCGTGGTTCGATTGGAATGCCAAAGCTTCCTGGTGTATTTCAGAATTGTTAAGCGGCAATGCGCACACGTATTCTCCGGATGTAATCAACTTCGGGAATTTTTCTGTAACAGGAGATAATACCCAATTGGCATCAGCGTGGAATTCGTTATACAGCGTAATTGCACAATCTAATGCATTGATCAATAACCTGAAAGCCAAAGTGCCAGCCAGCGTACCTGCACCAATCGTGAATAATGCAATTGGCGAAGCCAGGTTTATGCGGGCTATGGCTTATTTCTATTTGGTAAGAACATGGGGAAACGTGCCTATTATCGAAAATAGCCTGGATAATGTGAGCAATTATCAGATTAATACCAATCCGGTAACTGATGTTTACAAATTCATCATCAACGACCTCAAATTTGCAGAAGATAATTGCGATAAAATGATCAGAACGGGTTCTGTTTCTCAAGGCAAAGTATCCAGCGGATCAGCATCTGCATTATTATCTAAAGTTTATTTGTACATGCGCGACTATCCTAACGCCCGGTTAAAAGCGGAGCAGGTAATCAACAGTGGCGAATTTAAATTGTATGGAGTAGACATTTCGGGCAAAACATACGCTGACTTGTTTAAAACGGCAAATAATAACAACGAAGAAAGTGTTGCCGCTATCCAATGGCTGGGTGGATCTGCCTATGGCCATGGTAATGCACTACAATCTTTCCTTGCCTTTAACTCTGAAATTACGGGTACAGGAGACGGTTATGGAAGCGTTACGCCTTCTATCGATCTGCTTACCGCTTTCGAGCCCGGCGATTTGAGGAGAAAACCGACAGTGATGATGCAGGGAGATGTTTACCCGGAAATTAACCAGGCCAAAGGTGGTTACACTTTACCTGCCGGAGCCGTTGCCCAGGGGATGCCGGCATTTATTAAAAAATATGTAGTGGGCACTCCTGCAGATAATGGGGGTAAAGGCGCATCATTTTCGACAGGCAATAATACTTATTTAATGCGCTATGCCGATGTATTATTAATTGAAGCTGAGGCGGTGCTGGCCGGTGCCGACCGTACTTCTGATGATGCGGCGCTTATACCTTTTAACAAAATCAGAAAAAGGGCTGGCCTCATTCCTAAAACATCAATCACTATCCAGGATATTTATCAGGAACGCCGTATGGAATTTGTTTTTGAGGCTGATTATTGGTTTGATCTGGGTAGGTTAGATGGGTTCAATGTGACCTCGCATCCTAAAGCAATTGCTATTATTTCCAATCAGGAAAGAGGAATTTACAGCAATACCACACCTGTTGTCATCTGGGGACAAAAGTATACCCCAACCGATGCCAATTTCCGTTTGCCTTATCCTACAACAGAAACCATTCTAAATCCAAAATTACTATTGGCTCCCGTGCCTTACAATTTTAAATAAGCTAATATGAAAACGTTATATAAAAATACTATATCCCTTTATCTGATTGGCGTATGTTGCATGCTGATCTTTGCAACCTCCTGCAAAAAGGAAAAAGAAGGACAAGGGGCGCCAAGCATTACCCGCGTTCGTACTTTGGTTAGGCCGGGAGATACTAACGTTACCCCGCTAGATTCAACAGTTACTTCTGGCGATGTTGGTGTAACGTATGTGATTGAAGGGGTAAATTTAAAATCGACCAATAAAGTAGAATTCAATGGGGCTTCTGCTTATCTTAATACTGCACTTTTTAGTGATAACAGCATTATCGTGATGATCCCTACAACCGCTACATGGATCAATCAAACAGGAAAATTAACACTAACCAATTCATACGGTAGTACTTCCTTTAGCTTTAGTATTAAACAACCGGCTCCGGTAATTAGTGATCTGAGTCAGTTTGCTGGTAACCCTGGCGATGTAATTACCATTACCGGCTTACGTTTTGATCAGGTGTCGAGCGTTAAATTCGGTACAACAGAAGCCCGGGTCGTTTCTTCAACAAGCACAGAATTGAAAGTAACGGTTCCAACAGGTGCGCTAGGTGCAGTAAGTGTTACTACTCCGGGCGGCACGGGTACTGGTCCATATGTATCTTATGATGGCGTTGTGGTTCCGATATTGTTGCCATTTGGATTCAGGCATTTATTTTATGATGATCAGATCACAGCGGGTTACGATTTCAATTTTGGAGGTGCTGATGCAGATGTGAATAATACAGAGATGGTAAAACGCGGTAACCATTCAATTAAGCTTACCTATACCGGAAGTTATGCAGGATATGCCGTTGGCAGTAACACGCCTGTTGATTTAATTGACAAAACCTATGTTAAGTTTTCTATTTATGGTACAACAGGTACAGAAGGTAAAGTGGTAAAGGTTGCATTAGGTGATTTTGATAACCGTAATGTAAGTGTGGTACTGCATGCAGGAAAGTGGACCAACTATGTGGTTCCAATAGATCGTTTCCAGAGCGCCAGTCAGCCGGGTAAACCTACAAGTGTAAACTGGATCGGTTTTCAGGAGTTGAGTGGCAATGCACCGGAAACCATTTACCTGGATGATATTGGGGTGTATTAGTTTAATTGAATAAATTTTAGTTTTAATGAGGTAGTTCCCCCCGAGTTATCGTCATTTCGAGCGGAGTGCAGCGCAGCCGAAAAATCTGTCTAGAAAGATCTCTCCGTTTCGCTGTAATTCATCCGATAGCTATCGGATCGAGATGACGATACTTTTTATTGGAAATCTATCAATGGTAGCGGACACAGCCTCTTCCCAATTTATGATTTAAAGTAAATATTAATGAGAGTGATAAAATATATTGTTGCCGGTATGATCATGCTGGTAGCCAGTTCTACTGTTTTTGCACAAAAAAACCTGGTGCTTAATGGTGGTTTCGAAAATGAGTTAGAGAGCTGGGTTGAATATTCGGCGAAAGTGACGCCATACCTGTATAGCGCCGGGAAAATGAGCGCTGCGCTATTTTCTTCAGATTCTTCCAAATGGACCGGTATGCACCAGATTGTTTCTTTGCCAAAAAATACCCAGTACATACTCATGAGCGCGAAGATTAAAGCAGATGCAGTGAGTACTGGAAAAGATTCCTGGAATGGGGCATTATTTCTTTTCGAAACACTTAACAAACAGAAAACTAAAATAGGTGAGGGAATCAACATTGCCTCTGTTACCGGAAATGAAGATTGGAAGTTATATGAAAAAGCATACATTATTCCACCGGGCATAACGAAAATAAAATTGTTATTTGCATTGGGCTATGTTACGGGCACCATGTTCATAGATGAGGTAAGTTTAAAAGTGATCACTCAAGCTGAGTTTGAAAAATATTTATGATGAATCGCATGGTATATAAGTTATTCTTCATGGGTTTGTCACTGATTACAACCGCAGTTAATGCGCAGCAAATAGCGGCTCCTCAAGTTGTGCTGAACCAGTCGGGTTATTATCCAAAGCTCGAAAAAAGTGCGGTTTTACTCAATCCCGTTTCAGAAAGCAAGTTCGAATTGTTAGCTATGCCAGGCCGAAAGGTGGTGTACACCGGTGTATTATCGGAGCCAAAAACGACAGGCTATTCAAAAATTACAACCAGAATAGCAGATTTTAGTGCTTTCAATCAATCAGGCGAATATATCATCCGAATTGCCGGAGTTCCTGATTCTCCTGTTTTTAAGATTGCAGATGGTGTGTACCACAATTTAGCAGTGGCCGCATTAAAAGCATTCTATTATCAGCGGGCTTCATCTGCGCTGGATGTGAACTACGCCGGAAAATGGAATCGTGTTGCCGGGCATCCGGATACTGCAGTTTATATTCATCCATCAGCCACTTCTAAAAACCGAAAGGTAGATAGTAAGATTAACGTTTCGGGTGGATGGTATGATGCCGGAGATTATAATAAATATGTGGTGAATAGCGGAATTTCCACCTCAACTTTACTTTCTGCTTATGAAGATTTTTCTGAATATTTCCTAACTCAGGAAGTGCATATTCCCCATGCGAAAAATAAAATTCCGGATATATTAACAGAAGCCCTTTACAATTTGCGATGGATGCTTAAAATGCAGGATACTGGTGATGGCGGCGTGTATCATAAATGTACCAACCTGGATTTCGACGGAATGGTGATGCCAGATAAAGCCTTATCAAAACGTTACGTGGTGGCGAAAGGCACTGCAGCTACACTTAACTTAGCGGCTGTTGCGGCGCAAGCTTATCGCATTTTTAAACACTTTCCTGAGCAATATCCCGGGTTGGCAGATAGTTGCCTGTTAGCATCCAGAAATGCCTGGCGTTGGTCGGTAAATAATCCGAACGTTGTTTACGATCAGGATCTGCTCAACAAAACGTATAACCTTAAAGTAAACACAGGCGCTTACGGCGATAAGAACTTTGAAGATGAATGGATCTGGGCCTCGGCAGAACTTTTGGCCTCAACAGGAGAACAAACCTATTTTGATGCTTTTTTTGCCCGTTTAAATGCCCCGGTAAGCTTACCGAGCTGGAGCAATGTGGGCATATTGGGCTATTATACGTTAATTAGGTGCGAGGGGCAACTTTCTGAGCGTTACAAAAGCGTGAGCAGTATTTTGAAGAAGAAAATACTGACGCTGGCAGACCGTTTATTAACTGATTTTAAAACAGGCCCATATCATACGGTGATCGGTGCTTCGCTTTATGATTTTGCGTGGGGGAGTAATTCTTCAGCAATGAATCAAAGCATATTACTGATAAATGCTTATTTATTTTCCAAAAATGATGCCTATCTGAATGCTGCGGTTAGCAACCTGGATTACGTTTTGGGAAAAAATGCCACCGGTTATTGTTTTGTAACAGGTATTGGCCATAAATCACCTATGCATCCGCATCATCGCCTGTCTTTCGCAGATGGTATTACTGAACCCATTCCAGGCTTGCTGGTTGGTGGGCCGAACCGGGAAAAACAAGATGGATTGAAATATGATTCTGAACCGGAATTGTCATACCTGGATGATGTTAATTCTTATGCAAGTAATGAAATTGCCATTAATTGGAATGCCCCATTGGTGTATGTGGCAAATGCAATGGAGTATCTTGAAGCAGGAAAAAAATAAGAATCAAAATGATCGTTATTATAAATCGGGCGTCATTTCGACTGAAGCATAGCGAAACGGAGAAATCTTTGAACTATGTAAAAAGATTTTGCTTCGCAGAGCCTTCGGGTTCTCCACTGCGGTTGAAATGACAATTTATCTTAATCTGTTAGCGATTTGATCGTTTTGAATAGATGACTTCTGGTATTTAGCTGGCAGTGCTCAGTGGAATACTGAATGAAAACGTACTGCCTTTTCCAAATTCACTCTCCACCCATATCTTACCCTGATGGCGGGTTACAATTTCTGCACAGAGATATAACCCTATTCCGAAACCGGCTATGGTGCTGTCATTTTCAACCCGGTAATACCGGTCGAAAAGTTTTTGTTGATGCTCTGGTTTAATGCCAATGCCCTTATCAATAACACTAATCGTGATATGGCTTTGATCAACTACATATTGTATATTAACCTCACTCCCTAAAATAGAGTACTTAATGGCATTACCAATCAGGTTTTGAAGTACCTGGTTTAATTTGCTACGGTCGGCATAAACCATTACCTCATCGGCAAGGCGTAGTTTTACATCATAACCTGTGGTTAACATTAAGGTTTCTTCGCAAACCTCTTTTAATAAACCGGTAATTTCAAATTGTTGTTTATCAATCGCTATCTTTCCCGATTCCAAACGGGAAACATTCAAAAATCCATCAATCATCCGGATCATCCGCTTCACCTGGTTTAGCGATTTATCAATTGCAGTAAGCATTTTGTCTTCGCTTTGCAGACTGGCGAGGTATTGCAAAAGTTGCAGATAGCTATTTATAGAAGTAAGGGGTGTTTTCAGCTCGTGGCTTGCCATGCCAATAAAATCATTTTTGCGCTGTTCATCTTCCTTTTGTTCGGTAATATCCAGTACTGAACCGATAAAACGCAATGGTTTATCGTTGGCATCAAAATAAACCTGCCCCTTGGCTCTTATCCAACGCAGGCGTTTATCTTCAGATCCAATGGTGCGATATTTTACATCATAAATACCGTTGCTAGCCTTTTTGTCAAAAACGTAGGCTAAAACTGCATTAATCCTGTCTAAATCTTCCGGATGGAGGTTCTGTAAAAAATCCCGCTCAAAATCAACTTCATTTGAATGGCTTATCCCGAATAACAGCCTGCACCGGTCGTCCCATTGTAAATGGCCGGTAACCATATCCATGTCAAAAGTACCTAACTGCGCAGCCTCTTTAGATAGCCTGATCTGTTCATATGCCTTTAAAAGCTTTTCTTTTGAAGTTACATGCTCAGTAATGTCGGTGGCTGTTTGCATCAGCCCGATTACCTTTCCATTTATTTTCAAAGGGGTATAGGTCAGGTCGTAATAGCCTAGCGCAGGTTCGCCATTTTTGATTAGTGATATAGCAACGCCTGGTACATGATGGGTGAGCCCCGTGCGGTAGGCGTAAAACAGTTCATCTATTACGGGTTGTCCAACCAATTCGGGAATAGCCTCAAACCAGGGCTTACCCAAAACGGAGCTATCTCTACCAATTAAATGAAGCATGGCATTATTAATCACATCAAAAACCATGTCTTCACCCTTAGTAATCAACATAGGAACAGGAGAAGAGCGAACCATATTTTTAAACCATTCACGGCTTGCTTCCAGTTGTGTCCAGGTTTCTGCTAAAGTTTGCTGTTTTCCTTCCGCTTCGCTTTTTTGAACATCTTCTTTAGCAATGGGTAAAGGCTCAGTTGTTATCTCCGGGCTTTCTTCGGTAACTTGTACATATTCTATTGTAGGGGGCTTTACTGCAGGTTCCATCGTTGATGGCATTTCTTTCCCAGGCTCCTGGTATGCTGGAGTTGGACTAGCTATGGATGTATCCTGCTTCGTAGCAGGGACGTTTTTAGCAATTAACCAAACGGCAATTTTTAGCTTACCCGTTGCCTCAACTAATCTATTGGCAAAATAACTATAATTTGAAAATGGTGCTATACTGCTTTCTAAATCAGGAATCTGTACGGGTATGGTATCATGGTTTGAAGTATTCTTCAGCTGCAGCAGGAAATCAGAGGTAACTGAAGATAGATTTTGACCAAAAATATCATGAAAATTCAGTTTCAGTATTTCATCCAGACTTTTATTCATTACAGCTAAAAATCGCGCATTTGCATATTCCAGTTGCAGAGAATCAGGATCAATCGTAAATATTGGTATCGGTGCAAGGCCTATAAAATTGGACGTATGGGTTGGAGTTAGCATTGATGATATTCCGTTAATACAAAAGTAATCATTTTGATAATTTACCGGCGTAACAATATTTTTAAAACTTTGCGTGGAGTGTCTTAGTGTTTGGTGGATAAAATAAGAGCCAATAAAAGGTGTTGGTGTGATGTTTAATCTTATACCAACACCTCAATAACCACTATTAGCAGGGGCCATTTTGTTCGTCTATGCGTTTTAAAATAGAAGATAAAATAATGTTGTAAGCCACATAGGCTACAAATATGAAGAAACCCAGCTGTAGCGCAGAATTATTTACAGTAACCACTTTCAGGGCTTCGGTATCGATATTTAGCCCCGATAGCTGACTTTTCAAGATCCCGTTAAGACCAATGTATGTCATGGCTATACCAACTACCATCACATCCGCCATGTCCCACTTGCTCAGGTCGAACGCTAAAAAACGGATAAATTTCGAATTGCCCAGTAATGTACCGCATGATACGAGCAATCCCCGGGCAATAAGACGTAATAAAGGCAGTATAACCACAAATAGCATCAGCAGTATGCCTACCAATATGGCATCTGGTTTAGGCTGTTCTATCAGGGTGCCAATAATACCTAATATACTTTGGCTCTGGAAAAAGAGTACCTGATTTGTAAATACAAGCTTTTCGCCCAGCAACGCAAATTCAAGCGTTTTAATACGGGCATCTACCTCAATAATAGGAGAAGATACACCAACTGCAAGTAAAATAAAAGCAAAAAGTAAGGAGATTACAAAAAGGGTCACCTCACTATCTACCCGCTTGCGCAATAATAGCCAGAGCATTAGGGCAATAAGGATACAGGCAGTCATCCCAATCGCATATTGGTAGCTTAAATCCTTAATCCTGTCGAGCTTTGAATTGATAACCTTTTCAAAAGCATTTGCATTGTCTACTTTGTACTTTTGAAAGATGCTATGCTCAACCGATGAAATGGTCTCATTGCTTCGGTCGTAAGTCTGTGCTTCCAGTTCATCAAGTTTTCCAGTGGCTACAGATTTTAACTTTTTCAGGCTTTTAGGACTGGTTATTTTGGTAACAATGGTACGGGAGAAAGATGGAACCAATGCGTGGATTTCTTTTACATCTACAAATGTGTTGAAGGCAAGTTTTTTGAGTTTTGCACCAAGTCCTTTCTGAGGCCTCGTTACTTCAGCCACAGCTTTGTTAACCATACCGTGCAGCTGTTTTTCAACCTCTTGTTGCATATCTGCTTTTTGGCTTTTGGTAAGGTTAAATTCCTTTACCTTTCGATCAACCACTGCTGATATTTTATCTCCCCAGCGGTCTACCGAAAATATACCAAAAGTAATGTTGTTCGAAAGGCTATAATCTTCCTTAATATGCTTTTGCTCATAAGCAAGGTCACGGAAACGGTATCCACAATAGGCTGCAGCGACCAATAACAATGAAAGCGCGGCAATCAGGATAAAAGATGCCGATCTGGATTGTTTTGGTCTAATCCGATTATTCGTATGGATGTTATCTTTTTGCAATTCGCTCATTCATTTTCGGATTTAATGCACTTTGTGCGGAGTAATAGATTTAAGGATGGTCGAAAGGATCAATCCATAAAGTACAAAACAGATAAAAATAATGTAGCCCGGTTGCAGGGCAGTGTTGTTGGTTGTAAGGATCGTAAGCGAATCATTATTGATGTTCAGTGCGCGCAGCTGATTTTCAAGAAGTCCGTTAAGACCAATGTATGCCATTAAAATAGCAATCACAATTACATCGGCCATACTCCATTTGCCTGATTGAAAAGCAAAATACCGAATGATGGCGTTTTCTGCCCACTTTTTGCCGCCCAGCAGGTGAATGCCTGTTGAAGTTAACTTAACTACCGGGAACAGGATACTAAAGGCCAGGATCAGTACACCAACCAGCACAGAATCTATTGCCGATTGGCTGATTAATACCCGAACAACATCCATAATACTCTTGCTCTGGAAAAAAAGTACCTGATCGCTAAAAACTACATGTTCTCCAAGTAAAACAAAATCTAAAGAGCGGATTCGGGCATCTACTTCAATCATAGATGCAGTTAGGCCCACAGCTAGGAGGATGAAGGCGAAAAGTAACGATAGGATAAAAAGCGTGGTGTGCAGATCAGTACGTTTGCGTAATAGCCACCAGAATGCCAATACAACAATTACGCAACTTAACATGCCAAAGCAGTAATAGTAGGTTTGTTGCCGAATGGTTCTTAATGAACCCGTTAGCTTTTGGTTTAACTGTTGATTGTTCGATACGCCATAACGATTGTAAATTTTTTTCATTAGGGCGTTATTGGCAACAAATGCCGTATCCTGACTTTCTTCTTTGGCTATCTCGTTAAATTCGCCTAAGGCCATTTTGCCCAGTTGCTTTTTATTTTTTGGATTATCTATTTCAGCAATTATTTTTCTGGCAAAGGTGGGCACTTCAGCACGGATACTATCTGAATTAACAAAGTTTTTGATGGCAAATTTTTGAATCTTCCCACTGATGGTTTTTTTGGGTTTATTCACCAGGGCTTCTGCCTTATCAATAAGTGCTAATAGTACCTGTTCAACTTCACCCTGCAGTACCTTTTTTTGTTTGCGGGTTATTTTGAGACCCGAAACCTGGTGGTGAACAATATCTGCAACTTTGTCTTTCCATTGTTGTACAGAAAAAAGCCCATAAGTGATGTTATTTACCCTGGAATAATCGTGTTTAATCTGTTCCTGTTTTTCCGATAATTCATGGAGCCTTAAACCAAAAAAGCCTTCGGCAACAAGCAGTATGCCCAATGCAAGGATCAGCAAAATCCGGTAAATAAGTTTTCCTGTTGCAGGTTTGTTGATTATTTTTTCCAATCTGTGCGTGATAATAGTGTTTGCTTCTCCTCGAGCGGGAGTATTTGCAGATAAACATCATTTTTTTGGAAAATGTTTTAGCTCCTCCTGAAGTGAGGATAAAAAAAATAATGATTAGGCTAACTCAATGTTTTTCAGTGTTATAACGGGCAGTTAAAAAAGACAAGCCCACGTTTTTAACCGGTTTTACCGTGCCAAACCGGCAAACAAAGGCTTCAGAGGATTTGATGTGGAATATATCTTTGCCCGGAAATTAAAAAGCTGCCAGATTTACTGGCAGCCTGGATCGATTTCAACTAACCGATTATATAGTTTTTTAGGTAGATGTGGTGTGGTAACAGCTGCAGTTTCAGAATTGTTTTAATCAGAATTGTTTTAAAAAAAGCTATTTTCGTATGATATTTAAACCAGTCATGATCTCAAACAATCGTCTACACTTTCGCAATGTTGCCACATTTTAGTTGTAAAGAAATAAAACAAATTATTGCTTAAGGGGTTATATGATGAATTTTATTCATTAAAAGGAAATTAGATAATTAAAATCACTATTAAAATATAAGTCAGCCACTCACAATATTATACAGATCAATTGGAAACATCTAACAATCGAAAATTTGAACTTTCAGGAAATGCGGGCGCCACTAATTTCCAGCTGATGACGATGGCATTGGACGCCTCTATTTCTGGCATTATCATCACTGATCATACTCAGCCGGATAATCCGATTATCTATTGTAATAAAGCTTTTGAAAATATTACCGGATACTCCAGAAAGGAAATTATTGGCCACAACTGCAGATTTCTGCAAGCACAAGACCGAAACCAAAAAGAGCGGGCAATTTTGGCCAAATGTATTACCGAAGGTGAAGAATGCCGGGTAGAAATTAGAAACTATAAAAAGAATGGCGATCTATTTTGGAATGAACTCTATATGTCGCCGGTTAAAAATGAGGATGGAGAAGTAACCCATTTTATAGGGGTACAGAATGATGTAACCGCTAGAAAGAATGCGGAGCAAGACCTGCGTCAACAAAAGTTGGTGATGGAAAAGCGTATTAGGGAGCGCACAAGCGAACTTCGGGAAAGCGAAGCATTCCTATCGAGTATTATTGAAACGGTGCGCGAAGGACTTTTAGTGCTCGATCCTGATTTTAATGTGTTAAGCGCTAACTATCATTTTTTAAGGACTTTTAAGGTAAGCAAGGAAGAAACAGTTGGCCGTCAGTTATATGATTTAGGTAATCATCAGTGGGATATTCCAAAACTACGAGAGCTGCTCGTTAAAATTCTGCCAACTAATAATCCGGTTGTAGATTTTGAGGTTGAACATGATTTTCCACACATCGGAAAGAAACTGATGTTGCTGAATGCTTACAGGGTAGAGTTTGAAGGACAATTTAAAGACCAGATATTACTTGCTATCGAAGATATTACTGAAAAGCGCGAAGTAGAGACCAGAAAAGATGATTTCTTATCAATTGCCAGTCACGAACTCCGTACGCCGTTAACCACAATAAAAGGTTATGTACAACTACTGGAACGTGCAATGCCAGAAAATGCGAGTGATAAATTTTTATCAACTTTTGGTAAAGTATCTGTATATGTAGAGCGGTTAAACTCGTTAATTAGTGAATTGCTCGACGTTTCACGGATCCAAAGTGGTAACATGGAATTGCACATGGCAAAGTTTGATTTTGATGCCATGATTACTGAAGCTGTTGAAGGCATGCGCACGACGGTTCCCGGTCATCAAATTATATTGAGTGGCCAAACAGGAGCTAAAGTAGTTGCAGATGAGTCGCATATTGCCCAGGTCGTGAGCAACCTGCTGTCAAATGCCATTAAATATGCACCTGATTCGGAGAAAATAGAAGTGAATATTGCCAATGTAAGTGATTATGTAAAGGTATCGGTTAAGGATTTTGGTTTGGGAATGAGTCCCGAAGACAGGAAAAAAGTTTTTGAACGCTTTTACCGTGGTGTAGAAATTCAAAAGAAGTTTCCAGGGATGGGGATAGGGCTTTATATTTGCGACCAAATTATAAAAAACCATAATGGTACTCTTTGGGTAGAGAGCAAAATAGGCAAAGGTTCTATATTTAGTTTTACTTTACCGAAGGCTGGAAAGGAAATGAATGGATAAAAAGAAAGTCATGATCTGTGATGATGATGAGGGGATTATTGATGTGTTGGAAATGATTCTGGACGATGTTGGACATACAGTGATTTCGGTAAATGACAGTTTAAAGGTACAGGCAGCTATTGATAAGGAGCATCCAGATTTATTGATCCTTGATTTGTGGATGCCGAGGCTTTCCGGGCAGGAGGTATTGAAGCATTTAAGAACTCACTCCGCCCATAATCAATTGAAGGTTATTGTAATTTCAGCCAGTAGGGATGGAGAACAGATCGCCAATGACGCAGGAGCCAATCAATTTATAGCCAAACCTTTTGATTTAAACAATATTTTAGATTCCGTTAATGCCCTGCTTAATTAAGAGAAGTTGATGCCTAATTTTGTTTTTTGATGATTTGTTTAAGACGGTCGTCACCCTGAGATCCGATAGCTATCGCATTTATTTCAGGTCTTTTGTGCAAAAAAGATGCTGACCACAAAGGAGCTACAAGGCATTTGAAAATACTATTTTCACTTGTGAAATGAATCCGATAGCTAGCTATCGGATCAGCGTGATGAGTTTGAATTTAACTCACCTTAAAAGGCATAATTAATATTAACTTCCTTAAATCATTTTCTTTAGTTCAATCGCATTAAAAGCTGCATAACCTTCCTGGTCATTATCAAAATAGATGTAAACATCATTTTTTTCATTCATCCAGTCATTACACATTTCAGCCCATTTTGTTAAAGCATTGTGGCTGTAAGATCCCTGGTATTTATCTCCAGGTCCATGCAGCCTGATGTATATAAAATCGGCGGTGGCAATAATAGGTGATTGATGGCCGGCTAAATCATAAATGCAAAAAGCACAATTGTATTTTTTTAAAAGCCCAAATACTTCTTCCTGATACCAGCCTGGATTTCTAAATTCAAACGTGTAACGGTATTCCGGTGGAAGCATTTTTAAAAATCTTTCCAGGCGCTCAATATTAATGTTCCATTTTGGGGGCAGCTGAAAAAGAATTGGTCCCAATTTCTTTCCCAGCCCGAGGCTCGCATTTAAAAATTCTACGATTTCGTTTTGCGTAACATTCAGTTTTTTTAAATGGGTAAAATAGCGGTTGGCCTTAACGGCGTAAATAAAATTTTCAGGAGCTTGTTCCTGCCAGGTTTCGAAATTTTGTAGCGTTGGCTGGCGGTAAAAAGAATTGTTGAGTTCTACAGTATCAAAATTTGCCGTAAAATATTGCAATTGATCTTTCTTTTTAAGATCTGATGGATAGAAAGTACCCTCCCAATGGCGGTATTTCCATCCTGATGTACCAATATAAGCTTTACCTAATTTCATTTGCCATTATAATTTAAATACCTTCCGCTAGTTTATAGGCTATTCTATCTCACCCTCAGCCAATCCATCTAAAAACCACCCGGATCTATACTCAAAGCGAGCGAATTCGGTTTTAGATTTATTGGTCACCTTGCCGGTAAAATCATGTGCAATATCACCTTCGCTTTCAAGAATTTTTTTGGCAAGCAAAGCGTATTCATTTAGGTCGAGCCCATCTTTAATGATGTACATCAATTCGCCATTTTCACTCCATAAAGATTCTATTAGCCCGTCGTCAAACCTTTCCTTTAATTTATTTAAATCTTCTTTCGGGGTATTCATAGGTATATCGTTCATATTTGTGTTTTTATGTCTTCGTATAAGTAAACTGATACTTAAATCATGGCTACTTCTTATTTATTGCCCGATGCTATCTCATGCAATGAAACAGACTCAAGGTCTTTTTGCGGCGGCCCATTAAGTACTTTTCCTGTAATGGAAAATCGTCCTCCGTGGCATGGACAATCCCATGTTTTTTCAGCAGGGTTCCAGTTTACAATGCAACCAGCATGTGTACATACGGGGTTAAGGGCTGTTACTTTTCCCGTTTCATCTTTATATAAGGCCAGTTTTTCTCCGTCAAATTCCACTATTTTGCCGTCATTTTTCGCCAGTTCATGGGTAGATTTAATGATTTCTGCGCCAAATCGGTCTGCGACAAAATGGTAAGCAACATCAGCATTTTCCTTTACAAATTCGTTAAATCCAGCTATAGGTTTTAACCTTGAAGGACTAAATAATTTTTCATAAGGGTTTTCTTTTCCCAGGATAAGATCGCTGATCAGTAGTGCCGAAAGACTACCCAGTATCATGCCATTTCCATTAAAACCGGTTGCCACATAAATCCCTTTATCACCACCGGGTAAATGGCCAGTGTAAGGAAGTCCATCAACAGGTACATAGTATTGTGAAGACCATTGGTAACTAACCTCGCTGATGTCGAAATATTTTTTAGCATACTCTTCGAGTGCTTCAAATGCTTTTAAGGGATCTTCATGTCCGGTTTTATGATCAGCACCGCCAATAATCAGGTATTTCTGTCCATCAATTTCATGGCTCCTGAAATAGTGATAGGGTTCTTGCATATCGTATGCCAGGCAATCGGGATACGCGCCGCTGTTCAGTTTTACAGCAAGCACATAACTACGGTAAGGTGCGTTGCGTAACGAAAGGATATTTATACCGGGCGGAATATGGGTTGCATAAACAATATTTTTTGCCTTTAGTATAAGCTGATCGCTTTTTGCGTGGTGGATGTCTTCATGCAATTCGGTACGCTCGATAAATGTTTGTTCGATAATTTGACCACCCAGTTTTTCAAATTCCTTTGCAAGCCCGTGAATATATTTTAACGGATGAAACTGTGCCTGATTGTCAAAACGCACCACACGCTCAAAAGGGATAGGAACACCGTTTTCACTAGCTTCAGTTACGGTTACGCCAGCAGCTTGCGATGATTCCAGGATAGATTGAAGCTCTTTGGTTTCTTTCTCATTCTGCGAAAAAAGATAGGCCATTTTAAACTCAAAATCGGCATCAATTTCCAAGTCCTGTATGTTTGTCCTGATCATTTCGATCATCTTCTTTGTGCCCTCGGCTATTAGGCTGGAAGTTTCTTTGCTAAAATCGCTATCTATTTCGGGATAAGTGGTATCGAGAAAAGTATTTAAGTGTGCCGTGGTGCCTCCAGTAGTACCGAAACCAAGATTTTTGGCTTCTACCAATACACATTTCTTTCCCTGTTTTTGCAGCAACAATGCGGTAGTTAATCCTGTAATTCCACCTCCGATAATCAATGCATCGTATACCTCTTGGTAATCAGAATGGTTAGTTGCTGTATGGTCTACTAAAGCAGATTGCCAGATACTGGCATTGGCTCCATCCCTCATATTTGTCTCTGTTCCGGTGTTTTTCATTTTCAATTAGTTTGATAAATAAATAACCAGTTATCAAACCTAAAGGTTTTAGAATTTCATTTTAACTGCTTCGTGGATATCAAAACGCTAGTTTCGACAGATTTGAGGTAGTTTTTTTTAGCGATTTCATTCTGTTTGATAAATAACGAAACTAAGCAGAGAGACACATGGTTTTTATAGAAAAAGACCTATGGAAAAAATAACGAACGATTTGGTTCCCCAACAGCTTGTTGGAAGCCAGATGGATGCAGTTGAAGAACGTAAATTAAGCAGCCTGATTCAGGCTCAGGAATTTTTCGCAGCAGCTGAAAAAAGGTTGCTTGCAGTGAATGAGTGGGGCAAAATCTCTGGACTATCGGACTTTAAAATTTTTTCGCCTGATGGAAAAGAAGCGATGCGTTCAGTTCAAAAAGGAGATTTTATCAGAATTGATATCCCCGGTCCCGGTCCATTATCTGGTGATGGTTTTGATTGGGTGCTGGTTGAAGAAATTAAAAGAGTGCATGAAGGTAATTATGAAATGATCAGTATGTGTGTACGTCCTTGTTCTTCGCCCTTAAATCAGGATAAAGAGGTTGCTCATTTTTTAAAAGACCATGCTACTTCTACCTTTATTATCCGCAGGGATCGGATTACGGTACGGGCAGAAGAACATGGCAGGAATGAGCAGGCAAATGTTAATGATGGGAATTTGATTGATAGGACACGAAACCTGGTTGTTGGCGTTAGTGCAAAGCTGGGTTTATCCTATCCGCAATGGAAGTTGCTGGTAAAAGGACTACTTGACGGCAGACCTTAAGGTTGTAACATGGCAAGTCCTTCTTCATTGCCCTGCATGGCTGCAAGTTCTGCAGCTCGCTGTCCGCGCATATCGGTGATAGAACTATCTGCACCGTTTTCCAGTAAGAGTTTCAGCAGATCGTTTCTGCCGAACATGGCTGCAAACATTAGGGCAGTTCCTCCGTTTCCGTGCTGAAGATCTAGTTTTGCACCTTCGGCAATCAGTAGTTCTGCAATGGGCAGGTAACCTTTAAAACAAACACCCATTAGTGCTGTGTTGCCACCATAATCTGCCGCGTTTATGTCTGCGCCTGCTTCTAAGAGTATTTCTGCACACGATAAACGGTTATTGTAACAGGCGATGATTAGTGGCGTATATCCCTTTTCATCCCTGAAATTTACATTGGCACCCCTGCTGATCAGTTCTTTTAATACTTCGGTTTCTCCCTGTCTTGCTGCGGGTATGATTAATAGGTCTAAATTTTCCATGTAAATATAACTGTGCTTGTAGATAAAAGGTTTTCACTATGTCATTCTGGTTTTCAATTATCATTGTGAATGAATGAAGAATTTTTATTTTTTGGCCGTAATTTCAACGATTATTTCAATCAGTATTTTAGTTGCACATTAGTTAGTTCTGCTGAAGTTAGATCTGCTGAATTATCTTTTTGCAAAAAAAAAGACCCTGAAATAAATCCGATAGCTAGCTATCGGATTTATTTCAGGGTGACGATAAGGGAATAAAACAGGATAACAAAAAAGGCTCCGAAGAGCCTTTTTTGTTATTTATTCTGCTACCGCTTCCGCGTTAACGGTGTTAACCGCTAGTTCTGTTAAGGCCACATCTGTTGCCTTTTCATTTTCAAGAGTTTGTGTAAGAAGCTCGGCTACATCATTGTGGCCCATATTCTCTGCAAATACCCTTAAAGTTCCATAGGTTGCAATTTCATAGTGCTCTACTTTTTGGGCAGCAAGAATAAGTCCGGCGTCACGGATCATAGTACCTTTGTCGGTATCAGCGATAATTCCATCAGCCTCTTCCAGTAAACCAGCCATTGCATCACATTTTTTAGCTGTCGCTTTTTCACCTAAAAGGCTAAACACTTCTTCAAGCGTACTGATGTGTTGCTCCGTTTCTTCGGCATGCTTTTCAAAAGCGGCAGCCAATTCTGGGCTTGTAGCTGCTTTCTTCATTTTCGGAAGCGCCTTTGCAAGGTGTTTCTCTGCCCAATAAATATCTTTTAATTCATCAATAAAAAACTCATGGAATTCTGAATTCTCCATTTTTCCTGTTTTTCCTGTAGGTTTTGCGTTTTTCTTTTCGGTTTTTTTTGTAGTTGCCATAATTATATTTTTATAGGTTCTTTATGTATAGAACAGGGTGAAATTTATGATAGTTTTGACTTTTTTTTATTGTTTATGTCTTTTGTTAGAAACTGGCGGTTTCAGCCCCTCAGCTTATTTCCCTGTTTCCATATGTGGTGCATCAACAGGTTTTGATTCAGGTGAACCCTTTTGCCTTAAAAAAATGGTGAATATGACAATAGCCGCAACAGACATAAATTCGCTTTGCCAATTTTGGAAGGTTTCAAACCAGAAATTGGCCTGCCCCAGATATGCAAACATTGTATCTTCAGGCTTTCCTTTTAATGCCTGTTCTATGTTGTGGTCTTGCCAGCTTCCATAAAGATGCAGGTACCAGCTAAGGAAAAAAAGAATGATAAAGGCAATGGAAAGTGAATTGGAATATAGTTTTAAAATCCACCCACCCTGGCGTACGGCCCATGGCGCATCTTTGGAGGGGATGGGTTCCCGATCTACTTCTTCCTCCTCGTCAATCTTTTTTGATTCTGCAGAACCGATCTGGCGTAGTTTTACCGTCAACAAAACATAAAGCATCATTTGTAAAAACTCGCTTTCAAAATTTTCAAACGTAGCGGAGATAAAATGACCCGACTGCAGGTAACTACCAAAATCCAGGCTGTGTGCGCCTTGTTCATTGAGTTCGTTGTTGTGTTCATTCCATCCGGTAAGTGCCTGCGCCAAAAGGGTTAATAAAAAAAGGCTGATGAAGACAAGAGATAGTCCGTTTCGATATAACCAGGGTTTTTTAGGAAATACTTTTTTAGTTTTCATGATGCGGTTACGTATTTAAATGGAATGAAGATAATCGAGGAGTAGGGTTGCACAGGCTTCAACCGTAGCGGAAACGATTTCCTCGCGTTCTCCGGTAAAATTAAATCTTTCCGAAAATGCCAGCGCTCCTTTATTGGTGGCATAAATGAACACGGTACCTACTGGTTTTTCTTTGGTTTCGCTTCCTCCCGGAGCGGTAAGTCCGGTAATACCGATATGAATATCGGCGGGAATCAGTTTTGAAAGCCCAATGCTGATTGCGCGGGTTACTTCCATTGATTCGGGGGTATAGGTTTTAATAAGTGCGTGGTCAACCTGTAAAAGATCTTCCTTTAATTGAGCATCATAACAGGCAATGCCACCTTTAAGAAATTCTCCAGCATGATCGATCATTGAAAATTCTGCAGAAAGCCGGCCTGCGGTTGCACTTTCTGCAAAGCAATTGTTAAGTTTTGACTGATGAGCATTTTGCCCAGGGCATCCATTTTGTCACTATTCATATGCTTAATCTGGCTAGTAGCGCTTTTAACATTTGATTAAAGGGCTTGTACGCTAAGAACACGGTGTTTTTACAAATGGTTTTCCGTACAAAGTGGCTTCTTTAAGAATGCGTATTTAAACACGGATAAATTACTGAAACTATATAGTGAAATACAGGGTTATAATAGATGATGGTTAACAAAGAAACATCCTTAAACAAAACATACCATGAAAAAACAAGACAGCGGCAGTAATCCAAAACTTAGCGCTAAAACCACTGTAGCGGCTTCTCCAGCATTGAAAGAACTCTTTAAAGATGGAATATGTGATCTTTACTGGGCCGAAAATCATTTGGTTAAAAATTTGCCTAAAATGATGGCTAGCGCCACGTCACCAGCACTTAAAGGTGCAATCGAATCTCATCTTACTGAAACTAAAGGGCATGTAGCCAGGCTTGAACAGGTATTTGAACTGCTTGGCGAAAAGCCAATTGCAAAAAAATGCGATGCGATGGAAGGATTAAGTAAGGAGGGTGAAAGTATTATTGAGGAAACAGAAGCCGGAACAGCGACACGTGATGTAGGTATCATACTGGCTAGCCAAAAGGTAGAACATTATGAAATTGCTTCTTATGGTGGACTTTTTCAACTGGCTACAACATTGGGTTTAACAGAAATCGCAGATTTGCTTGAACAGACCCTTGCTGAAGAAAAACTTGCCGATACCAAGCTGACCGATATTGCTGAAAGTGAAATTAATTATGAAGCAGCCGAAGAGGCTTAGGAGAGGAGAAAGAAAATGGCAAAAAAAACAATAGTAAAAGATAGTAGTCCGGTAAAACAGGATAATGATAAAACAGCAAAGCTGGAGGCCTTTGTTGCAGATGATACCAATACAAAACTTACCACCAATCACGGCGTTAAAATAAACGATGATCAGAATTCGCTTAAGGCTGGCGATCGGGGTGCCACATTATTGGAAGATTTTATATTACGGGAAAAAATTACCCATTTCGACCATGAGCGAATCCCTGAACGGGTTGTGCATGCCAGAGGGTCAGGTGCACACGGCGTGTTCAAGGTATATGAGGATATGTCTGATGTCACCAGAGCAGCTTTCCTTTGCGATCCGGGCCAGGAAACACCTGTTTTCGTTCGGTTTTCAACAGTAGCAGGATCAAGAGGTTCTACTGACCTTGCCCGCGATGTTCGTGGTTTTGCGGTAAAGTTTTACACCCAGGAGGGTAATTTCGACCTCGTAGGTAACAATATGCCGGTGTTTTTTATTCAGGATGCCGTTAAATTCCCTGATCTAGTGCATGCTGTAAAGCCGGAGCCAGACAATGAAATGCCTCAGGCTGCATCTGCACACGACACTTTTTGGGATTTCATTTCCTTTATGCCCGAATCTGCACATATGATTATGTGGTTGATGAGCGACAGGGCCGTTCCTAGAAGTTACCGCATGATGGAAGGATTTGGTGTGCATACTTTCCGTTTTGTGAATGCGTCTGGTGTGGCCAGTTTTGTGAAATTCCACTGGAAACCACTGTTAGGTATACATTCGGTTGCCTGGGATGAAGCACAGAATATTTCGGGAAAAGATCCCGATTTCCACAGACGGGATTTATGGGATGCCATAGAAGCGGGTGCTTTCCCGGAATGGGAACTCGGTGTACAGATTGTAGCCGAAGAGGATGAATTTAAGTTTGGCTTCGACTTACTGGACCCAACCAAACTCATTCCCGAAGAACTGGTTCCTGTGCAGCGCATCGGAAAAATGACCTTAAACCGCAATCCCGATAATTTCTTTGCCGAAACGGAACAGGTTGCTTTTCACGTTGGGCATGTTGTGCCAGGAATAGATTTTACTAACGACCCACTTTTGCAGGGCAGGTTGTTTTCTTACACTGATACACAGCTGATCAGGTTGGGCGGACCAAATTTTCATGAGATTCCGATTAACAGACCTGTGGTACCTATACACAATAACCAGCGCGATGGTTATATGCGCCAAACCATAAACCGTGGCAAAACCAGTTATGGTCCTAATGGAATAGCTGCAAACGATCCTCAACAGGCTAAAGCAGCTGAAGGTGGTTTTGTTAGTTATAACGAACGTATTGATGCAAAGAAAATCCGCGCAAGAAGCAGAAGTTTTTTCGACCACTTCTCGCAGGCCAGATTATTCTTTAACAGTCAGTCTGAAGCCGAAAAAAACCACTTGATTGATGCCTTTAGTTTTGAGCTGGGCAAGGTAAAAATGGTTGCGGTAAGAGAACGTATGCTTGGCTTGCTTAATCATGTGGATAAAGGACTTGCAGCAGCTGTAGCTTATGCACTTGGTCTTCATGTTCCAACTATTCCTTTAGCAGAATTGAATGGAAGTATACCTGCAGATGCTGATCCGGCAGATTATACCCCAGAACAGAAAGAAGGAGAACTTGCAAAATCGGAAGCATTGAGTATGGCTGGTACACTTAAGGATTCGATCGCTACCAGAAAAATCGCCATCCTTGCAGCAGATGGTGTGGATGGTAAATCCTTAAGTACTGTAAAAGATGCACTGGTTGCCCAGGGTGCAATTGTGCATATTATTGCACCAAAGCTGGGTACTATTCTTTCGGAGGATGATCAGCAGATCGATGTAGATGAAAGTTTCCTAACGGCCGCATCTGTACTTTATGATGCCGTTTATCTTCCGGGAGGAACAAACAGTTCTGCAACGTTAGAAGCAGAAGCTAATGCCGTACATTTTCTGAATGAAGCCTTTAAGCACTGTAAGGCAATAGCTGCGGATGCTACTGCAATACAGGTTTTGGAGGCCACCTATTTCTATAAGAAACTTCCGGACGAATATTCGGAGGAAACCGTTCTGCGCGAAGGTATTATGGTTTCTGATGATCTTTCTTCATTGGTAGAATTATTTATCAGCATGATTGCCCAGCACAGATTCTGGGATCGGGAGGTGCCAAGAAAAATTCCGGCATAGACTAATAATTCTATCGTATTCTTAATATCATTTCAACCAGGTTATCATTAGCCTGGTTGTTTTTTTTGAAATAAACCAAACTGCCAAAGGTTTTAACAGGTTCTATAGTTAAGAAGGCATTTTGGCCGGAATATCATTTATAGCCATTAAGGCAAATTCATCTGCCAGCTAAATATCAATTTAAAATAAGCTTAAAATTATGGAAAACAAGAAAACAGATCTCGAAACGAATAAAGAGGATAAAATAGGCGTTATTCCGGTCTCTCAACTAGAGGGAAGTGATGCCGATACTGCTCACCAGGATGATGATGCAGCAGCGGAACAGGCCGAACAAGCTACAAAGTCTGATTCGGATAGTGATGAACAGACTGATAAAAGCAATACTGATTAAAAGACAGTCGATTGAATAAGGGATGATTAACCTGAAGAACAGATATTATGGAAAATACAAAACATTTTGCCCTGATTACAGGAGCAAGTAGCGGTATTGGTTATGAACTGGCAAAGCTTTTTGCAAAAGATCACTTTAATCTGGTTATTGTAGGCAGGGAAGAGGCCAGCCTACAACGGGCTGCAGTTGTGCTTGAAGAACAGGGGGTTGAGGTGATAACTATTACTGCGGATCTTTTTGAACCTAATGCAGCGGTTGATCTGTATGAACAAATACAGGCAAAAAATATACAGATCGATGTATTGGTGAATGATGCGGGCCAGGGTGTTTATGGCAAGTTTTTAGATACCGATCTGAGTAAGGAACTCAACATTATCCAACTCAACATTTCGGCTTTGGTAACCTTAACCAAATTGTATGTACGGGAGATGGTAGCCCGTGGAACTGGTAAGATCTTAAACGTTGCCTCTATTGCAGGAAAAGTTCCGGGACCTTATCAGGCAGTTTACCATGGAACAAAAGCATTTGTGCATTCATTTAATGAGGCTGTCCGTGCTGAAATTAAAGATACACCCGTTACCATAACCTCTTTATTGCCTGGTCCTACAGATACCGATTTTTTCAGGAAAGCGGATATGCTCGATTCTAAAGCGGTACAGGAAGGTGAACTTGCAGATCCTGCAGATGTGGCCAAAGATGGTTACGAGGCGATGATTGCCGGGAAAGATATGGTCATCTCTGGATTTAAGAATAAATTCCAGGTAGCCATGGGGAATGTAACGCCTGATAGTATGTTGGCAGAGCAGACCGGTAAGCAACAGGAGCCGGTGGATAAGTCATAATATTATCCCCTTATCAAAATTAGATTTCAGATAGATTTCGACATCTCTACCGAAGCAAGCGTAGCGCCTGTCCGTACAGGCGGGGAGAAATCTTTCGATGTATCTAACAAAATCTCCACTACGCTACCATTGACAAAATCCACCAGCGTGATCGTCATTGCGAGAAGAAACGACGAAGCCTGCTACAGGCAGGCTTCGTCGGCTGAAAAAGTCTTCTCGCAATGATTGATTCTTAACTTCCAATCAAAATTACCCCTAAGGTTGTCCGTTTCCTCCGGCAGCGCCATATACCTGGCCGGTAGAAAAACTGGCATCATTTGCAGCAAGCTGAACATAAATAGATGCCAGCTCAGCAGGTTGGCCTGGTCTGCCCAATGCAGTATCTTTACCAAATTCTTTAAGTTTCTCAGGGGTTGAACCACCACCCATCTGTAATGGCGTCCATATCGGGCCAGGAGCAACACCGTTCACCCTGATCCCTTTAGGGCCAAGTTGCTTGGCAAGTGATTTTACAAAGTTGGTGGTAGCGGCTTTTGTTTGTGCATAATCATAAAGATCAGGCGAAGGATCGGTTGCCTGTACAGAGGTGGTTCCAATAATAGATGAGCCTGGTTTTAAATGAGGTAAGGCTGCTTTAATAATCCAGAATGGCGCATATATATTGGTTTTTATGGTCCAGTCAAACTGATCGCTTGTTAAATCAGCAAGCGAAGGTGTACTCTGTTGTCTTGCAGCGTTGCTAACCAATATATCCAGGCCACCCAGCTGACTTACAGCCGTATCGACCAGCTTTTTGCAAAAGGCTTCATCTCTGATATCGCCAGGAATGGCAACTGCTTTGCGACCAGCCTTTTTAATCAATTCAATAACTTCTTTAGCGTCTGGTTCTTCCTGTGGTAAATAATTAATGGCAACATCTGCACCTTCTCTGGCATAGGCAATGGCTGCCGCTCTACCCATACCAGAATCGCCACCCGTAATTAACGCCTTTCTTCCCGCTAATCTCCCTGAGCCTTTATAACTGGTTTCGCCATGATCGGGTCGGGGTACCATTTTGCTGGCCAATGCCGGCCAGGGCTGGTTTTGATGGTTAAAAGGTGGTCGCGGATATTTAGTGGTGGGGTCTTCGAGCGCGACAATAGGTGAGTAATGGTGTTGGCTTACTTCTGCGGCAGATAGTGCGGGTGCAATGGCCATACTAGCCAATCCAATTCCGAGACCTCCAATTGCCTCACGTCGTGTAACATTTTTTTTTCCGTCCATAATGATGTTTTTAATAGGTATAGATATAACCAGATAAAATTTTAGATGGTTTGGCTTATTTGAACTTTAATAAATGAGCTGGCCACTTCTAAAACTTTTAGCGCATTTTTCTTGTTTTTTTTCTAAAGTTCTTCAATGGAAATAGATATACAAAAGCGAAAAATAGGATTAAACTTTAATGAAGACGGGGCAGCCGAAATCAGGCTTTGGGCACCATTCGCAGCGCAGGTTTCTATTTTAATAGAAGTGGGCGAATTGACTTTACAGCTATTTGATGAAGGCTATGGTTATTGGTATTTGCAAACAGACCAGATCAGAAAACATGATCAATATCGCTTCAAAATTACATCCTTAACCGATGGAGAAACGTTATACCGGGCAGACCCGGCTTCTTTATTGCAGAAAGAAGGACCAAACGGGTCATCTACTACTTTCGATCTAAATGCTTTTTCGTGGACAGATGCCGATTGGCAAGGAGTAAACCTCAATGATCTGGTCATCTATGAACTTCACACCGGAACATTTACACCAAATGGAGATTTTGCCGCTATCGAAACCAAACTCGATTATCTGATTGAACTAGGCATTACAGCTATCGAAATTATGCCCGTTGCACAATTTTCGGGCAATAGAAACTGGGGTTACGATGGTGTATTTCCCTTTGCCGTGCAAAATACTTATGGCGGGCCATCATCCTTGCAGCATTTGGTTAATGCCTGCCATGCTAAAGGTTTGGCCATTATTTTAGATGTTGTTTATAATCATGTTGGGCCTGAAGGGAATTATTTCTCCGATTTTGGCGAATATTTTACCGATAAATATCAAACGCCCTGGGGAAAGGCTATTAACTTTGACGATGCCGGCTGCGATGCCGTGCGTAATTTTTTTATCGAAAATGCCTTAATGTGGTTTAGAGATTTTCATATCGACGTGCTTAGGCTGGATGCGGTACATGCCATTAAAGATTTTAGTCCGGTCCATATTCTGGCAGACATTAAAAACTATACTGAGAAACTTTCACAAACTACCGGTAGGCCATATCAATTAATTGCTGAGCTTGATTTGAATGATGAGCGTTATATCAGGCATCAAAGTGAATACGGTTATGGCATGGACGCCCAGTGGGTAGATGAATTCCACCACGCGCTCCGGGTTTGTACCGGGCAGGTAAAAGAAGGTTATTATTCAGATTTTAATGGTGTTGCAGATCTCGCCAAATCCTACCAGGATGCGTATGTGTACACTGGCCAGTATTCTCCCCATCGTAAAAGGAAGTTTGGAATGCCGTTACAGGAAGTTTCAGGCGCTAAATTTGTTGTTTTTTCGCAAAATCACGATCAGGTAGGTAACCGTATGCTGGGCGAAAGAAGCAGCGCCCTGGTTAGTTTCGAAATGTTGAAGGTGATGGCAGGAGCAGTTTTTTGCAGTCCGTTTTTACCCTTAATATTTATGGGCGAAGAATGGGCAGAAACCAATCCTTTCCAGTTTTTTGTGAGCCATAGCGATGAAGAACTGATTGAAGCGGTAAGAAAAGGAAGAAAGGCAGAATTTGCCGACTTCCATACCCATGGCGAAACACCCGACCCACAGGCAGTCTCTACTTTTGAACGTTCAAAACTGGACTGGGAAAAAACGGCAGAACCGAGACACAAGATCATGCTCAGTTATTATAAAACTTTGATTGCATTTCGGAAAAAATATCCTGTCTTTGCCAACCTGGATCGTCAAAATGTATATGCAGTAGCATTTCCTGAACAAAACTGTCTTATGCTTAGGCGCTGGAAAGACAGTGAAGAAATTTTGGCCTTATTCAATTTTTCTCAACAGAAACAAACTTTATCCATTGATCCTTCCTTTCAACATGCCTCGGTGTTATTAGACTCTTCTTTAATGCAGTGGAATGGTCCAAACCAAGAATCAAATCATATAATGGCTGAGAGCCAGCTTAATTTATTTCCCGAATCCATTCTTATTCTTTACAAAGCAGATGCATAAACCAAATTCTACCTATCGAATCCAGTTTCACGAAAATTTTAACCTTAAATCACTAGATCAAATCATCCCTTATCTAATAGAACTTGGAATTGGCACCTTGTATGCTTCGCCAATTTTTAAGGCTATGCCTGGCAGTACCCATGGTTATGATGTGGTAAACCCTTTGAAGATAAACCCCGAGATCGGTACCGAGGCCGAATTGATTGAGATTTCACAAAAGTTAAAAGCTGCTGGCATCAGCTGGCTTCAGGATATTGTGCCTAACCATATGGCCTTCCATCCGGACAATGCATGGCTAATGGATGTATTGCAGAAAGGAAGTGCATCTGATTTTTCGGAATTTTTTGATATCGATCTGCAAAAAGGCGATGGCCGTTTGATGGTTCCTTTTTTAGGTGAAGACCTTGAAGAAGCAATTGCAGCACAGAAAATAAAGTTAGTGGCCACTAAAGGTCAATACTACCTTAATTATGGCGATTCTAATTGGCCGGTTAATGCAAAAACGGCAAAAAACCTTTCGGCACGAAATCTTGAGGACATAAATAGCGATGCCGAAGCTTTAACAAAAGTTATTAATAGCCAATACTATCGTTTATGCAACTGGCAGGAAACCGATTACAATATTAACTACCGCCGGTTTTTTACTGTCAATGCCCTGATCTGCCTTAATATGCAGCATCAGGAAGCCTTCGATCTTTATCACCGTTATATTTTTGAACTGATTGATAAAGGCATTTTCCAGGGCTTGCGGATCGATCATGTTGATGGACTTTACGATCCTAAGGAATATTTACAACGGCTTAGGAAAGCGGTAGGCAAAGACATTTATATCGTGGTCGAAAAAATTCTCGAAAACGGTGAAGCATTACCCCAAGACTGGAAAGTGCAGGGCACTACCGGCTACGACTTTTTGGCAACGGTGAACAATCTTTTTACCAACAAAGCAGCAGAAAAGCCTTTTAATAAACTCTATCAGGAAGTAACAGGTAAAAAACTCGATCCTGCTAAACTGATTTACGAAAAGAAAAGCAATATCTTGTTTAAGCATATGCAAGGTGAGCTGGATAATTTATTTGAAGGCTTAGTGGCACTTAAGCTGGAGGATTTTTTAACCATAAATCATAAAGATCTTAAAATGGCGTTCTCCGAAATGCTGATTGCCATGCCAGTATACCGATATTACAACTATCGCTTTCCACTGGCAGAGGCAGAAGCACATCATGTTCAAAGTTTGCTTACCCCCGTTCTTCAGCATAAAAAGCTGGCTAAGGCAGGCGAACTGTTGATTAAAATCTTTTTAGAAATGCCGAGAAAAAAAGATATGGCCTATAGCAAAAAGTTAGGCCATTTTTTTCAACGCTGCATGCAATTTACAGGCCCATTAATGGCAAAAGGGGTAGAAGATACCGCCATGTTTACCTATAACCGCTTTATAGGCCATGCAGAAGTGGGCGATGCGCCAGATGCTTTTGGAATGACCGTGGATGAGTTTCATAATGAGATGTATCATAGACAGCAAGACTGGCCATTTAGCATGAATGGAAGTTCTACTCATGATACCAAAAAAGGAGAAGATGTTAGGGCAAGATTAAACGTACTTAGCGATCTTCCGGATGAATGGGCTCAATTGATACAGCAGCTGAAAAAAACTTTCATCGCCTTACTAAATCAGCATCCCTCTTTTAAGCAATTACATGATAATGATGTTTATCTCGTGCTGCAAACCATTATTGGCGCTTTGCCATTTCATAAAGATGATGATGCTGAAATCGATGAACGCCTGGCACAATTTATTGTAAAAGCGTTAAGGGAATCCAAAAAGCGGTCAAACTGGGCAAATCCTGATGAGAATTATGAGGATAAACTCATTGAATTTGCACAGCTTATATTAACCGAGCCGCAGGAGAGTAATAGGTTAATCAAAAATTTTTTAAAACGGATTGCTGATTTTGCGGTCATCAACAGCTTAGCTCAGCTTACCCTTAAATTCACTTGCCCGGGCATTCCGGATATTTACCAGGGAACGGAATTATGGGATTTAAGTCTGGTTGATCCGGATAACAGAAGACCTGTTGATTTTGACGATAGGGCTAATCTGCTGGCTACATTTGATGATCCTGTAGACTTTAAAAAGCTCTCCAAAGAAAGATTTTCGGGAAAGATAAAAATATGGCTAACCAAAACTTTGCTAGGGATCAGAAAATCGGAGGCAGTAATTTTTGAAGAAGGAGCTTACATCCCTTTAAAGGTTCAGGGTAAGTATAGCCAACATATTTGTGCTTTTGCCAGACAATACAAAGCACAATGGCTAATTACCGTAGTTCCTTTGGGGTTTGCCAAATGCTGTAAAAAGCAAAATGTAACAGTGGATAATTTTGACTGGGAAGATACCGAAGTGTTGTTACCAGATGATGCACCGCTTGGCTGGGAAAACCTGCTGACCGGGAAAAAAGAGTATAAAGATCCGCTTTACAAAGGTGTTCCGATCAGCCAGTTGTTTAATTCTATTCAGTTGGCGGTAATTAAATTAATTTCTGAAAATAATCAGCGCGCTGCAGGTGTACTCATGCACATTAGTGCTTTGCCGTCCCGTTTTGGTATTGGCGATCTAGGTCCAAACGCATACCAGTTTGTAGATTTTCTTGCGGCTTCACGCCAACGCTACTGGCAGGTTTTGCCGCTTAACCCAACCAAAAAAGAAACGGGATATTCGCCCTATTCAAGCAACTCTTCAATTGCCGGAAATACCATGCTCATCAGTCCTGAAAGCTTATTTGAACAAGCGCTATTAAGCGAAGGTGATCTGAACGCTTCTATATTGCCAGAAACAGGGCCAATTGATTTTGAGAAAACCGAAGAAATAAAACAGCGGGCTTTACATCAAGCTTACCGGGTTTTTAAAGCTAACGGCGATGAAAATCTGTTAAATGAATTTGAGGTATTTTGCAAAAATGAACAAAGCTGGTTAGCTGATTTTTCTGTGTATACCTGCATAAAGCAACATTTCAAGGGTAAAGAATGGTTTAACTGGTCGGAAAAGTATAAATTAAAAGATCCGCAAACCATTGCCGACTTTGAAAAAAACAATCAGGCAGAAATAGAAGAAATAAAATGGAACCAGTTTATTTTCTATCGCCAGTGGTACCGTTTAAAAGAATATGCAAATGCGAAAGGCGTAGGCCTGATTGGTGACCTTCCATTTTACCTTGATTATGATTCGGTTGAAGTATGGTCGCAGCGCGAAAACTTTTTACTGAATAAGAATGGGAATATGACCGTAGTGGCAGGTGTTCCGCCCGATTATTTTAACGAAAAGGGTCAACTTTGGGGCATGCCGATATACAACTGGGAAAAGATGAAAGCCGATGGTTTTACCTGGTGGGAAAATCGTTTGAAAAAAAATCAACAGCTGTTTAATCTCCTCCGTTTAGATCATTTTAGAGCTTTTTCTGATTACTGGCAGGTTGCGGCTGGTAGTGAAGATGCTGTTGATGGTACATGGGAGCCTGGAGTTGGTGCCGAATTTTTTAAAACAATAGAAAAGAAACTGGATAAACTCCCTTTTATTGCCGAGGATTTAGGCGAAATTTCGGCTGACGTGGAGCAGCTGATCAAACAATTTAAATTGCCAGGCATGAAAGTACTGCAGTTTGCATTTGGAGAAGATTTAGCCGGATCAGTGCATATCCCACATCAGTTTGACTCGTCAAATTGTATTGTTTACACCGGAACGCACGATAACAATACCACCTTGGGCTGGTTTAAAAATGAAACAGATACAAATCTCAAAGAACGACTTTCCAGGTATGTAGGTACGGCAGTTAATGAAAAAAATATTAATACCATCCTGATCAAACTTTGTTATGCGTCAATTGCTAAAACTGCCATCATCCCCATGCAGGATATTCTGCAATTAGATGAAACGGCCCGGATGAACATCCCGGGTAATGCAACAGGAAATTGGACATGGAGAGCAGATAAAAATTTTATAAACGAGGATATGATAAACTGGCTGAAAGCAGAGACCGAACTTTACGGACGTTAAACATTCCGTAAATTAGGTGCACATCCAATTTACTTAGCCCGGCGTAAGATCAAGAGTGTTGCAATAATAAAATTTTTATAAAATTGATGAAATGTAAAAAGAATCTTTCGGTAATATGACCTGTTATTTTAAGAAAATTCTGCCAAATATAAAAATGGCACAAGATTCTTCTTAGAATAAGATAAATGTCATTAAAACAGCTCGTTTTTAAATATATTATCAATTTTAAATGGCATCTAAATTAATAATTATATATTTGCAGCCTTGAAAGTAAGCAATGTCTAATCCTATTAATCAGAGATTTAAATATTACTTATAACCGAGCCATAGGAATAAGGCTTTTTTAATTTTTGAAGATAACCTAAACAACCTGAATGCTTAATTTAGTTCTCTTTGGCCCTCCAGGGGCGGGTAAAGGCACCCAATCTGAAAAGCTGATTGCAAAATATCAGTTGGTACACGTTTCAACAGGCGATCTTTTTAGAGCACACGTTAAAGGAGAAACAGAATTAGGAAAAAAAGTGAGTCAATTATTGGCTGACGGCGAATTGGTTCCTGATGCCATTACAATTGCCATGCTTGAAGAAGAGGTAGATAAAAATCCTAACGCTAAAGGATTTGTGTTTGATGGATTTCCGCGTACTGTTCCGCAAGCCATTGAGCTTGATTTATTTTTAGAGCGTAAAGGCAGTAAAATTGCCGGTGTTATTGCTTTAGATGTAGACCAGGATGAACTTACCAAACGTATTGCTGAACGCCATAAAATTAGCGGCCGTCCGGATGATGATGCTGAAAAACTGAAAAAACGGATTTCGGAATACTTTAACAAAACAATTCATGTACTGCCTTATTACGAGGAGCAGGGAAAGTTGAATAAAGTAAACGGAATTGGTGAAATAGAAACCATTTATAACGATCTTTGCGCGGTAATTGATCAGTATAAGGTTTAATTCATTAATTAAATATTAGGTATAAATACCAATCATTAAGTATCACGAAAATGCATCAGGATTAATTTTAATCCCTGATATCATTTCAAAAACATACAAGGAGTTATAATGTTAAAAACGTTATAACTCTTTAATTTTAAAGGAATTGTTGTTTTAACTTTCCATTATTAAACATTTCAATAATAAAATATGTCACAGGGTTCGAATTTCGTAGATTATGTAAAAATTTGTTGCCGTTCCGGAAAAGGTGGGCCAGGTTCAGCACATTTACATCGTGATATTTTAACGTCAATGGGTGGCCCTGATGGTGGTGATGGCGGTCGCGGAGGCCACATTATCGTTAAAGGCAGTATCCATATCTGGACATTATTACACCTTAAATACCGTAAACACATTATTGCTGAAGATGGCGGAGCAGGTGGAAGTTCCCATAAATCTGGTAAACAAGGTAAGGATGAAATATTAGAAGTTCCGCTTGGTACCATTGCCAAAGATGCTGAAACGGGAGAAATCCTTTTCGAAATTACCAAAGATGGCGAAACCAAGATTTTAACAGCCGGTGGTCGTGGTGGTTTAGGTAATGCGCATTTTAAAAATGCAGTTCAGCAAACGCCTCGCTTTGCACAACCGGGCGAGCAGGGGCAAGAGGTATGGAACATTTTAGAACTAAAAGTTTTAGCCGATGTTGGCCTCGTGGGTTTCCCGAATGCAGGTAAATCAACTCTACTTTCTGTAGTTTCGGCAGCTAAGCCAGAAATCGCCGATTATCCTTTTACCACTATTGTTCCTAATTTGGGTATTGTAAGTTATAGAGGAGGAAAATCTTTTGTAATGGCCGATATTCCCGGCATCATTGAAGGTGCATCAAAAGGGAAAGGTTTAGGTTACCGTTTCCTACGTCATATCGAGCGTAACTCCGTACTGTTATTTATGGTTCCGGCCGATACAAGTCGCTCAATTAAAGAAGAGTACGCAATTCTTAAAAGTGAGTTAGAATCCTATAATCCTGAGTTAATGCAAAAACCACATGTTTTGGCCATTACCAAATCAGATATGTTGGATGACGAACTAATGGAAGAAATGAAGCAGGATCTTCCTGATATTCCATCGATATTTATCTCATCAGTGGCTGAAAAAAATATTTTAGAATTGAAAGATATGCTTTGGAAAGCAATTGAAGGGTAAAGAGGTTTATTAGTTCATTAGTCAATCGTTTATTAGTTTGTATTGGTTACCTATCAACAATTACGAATGACCAATGACCAATGAATCAATGACTAATGTATCAGGCTCTCAAACGGTCAACCATTAAACCAACCCATTCTTTTAAAATATATTGCCATTGGGTTAACGCACCGGCATCGGGCATGTAATAATCAGAGATATCATACTTTTCCTTTCCAATATAATCTGTAGGGTAATAAGCTAATTTCCTGTTAAAAGCCTTATCAAAAATCATTTTTGAACGGGGAATATGCCATGCGCTTGTAATAACCAATATTGATGCATTTGGCTGATTTTCAGTAACCAGCGCTGCGCTGTATTTTGAGTTTTCTATCGTGTTTTTGCTTCTGTTTTCAATCAAAATTGATGAATCCTGTACACCAATACTTTTCAAATACTTTAAAGTCATATCGGCTTCGATAGATTCAGTTCCAATTAATTTTCCGGAGCCTCCGCTGATCAGGATTTTCTTGATTACACCAGTTTTCAATAAATAAATCGATTGTACTAACCGATCACCTCTATCGCTAACCGCTAATTCACCCCTTTGAGTAGATTTTGAGAAGCCACCCAACAGAATACCAACATCATATTTTTTTGGTGCCGGATATTTAGCTTCATACAGATTATAGATTTTTCCGATAATAAAACCGTTCGAGAAAATAAACAATAATACAGTACCAATGGCGAAAAGTCTGTTTCGTCGCTGCTGTTTTTTAGAGAAAAGAGCAAATAGCAATACTACAAAAATCCAGATAATGGGTTGCAGCAGAAAGATTAAAATTTTAGAAAGAATAAAAATCATAATTGGCAAAATAATCCTGTAAAACTAAGATTATTTTGCCAGTTGTATGTTATCCCTGTCCTTCCTGAACCTGTCCATTTTCATGAGCATTTTCCAGAATTTCTTTTACATCCGATTTACGTTTTTTGGTAACCGTGTGTTTAAAATGAGGTACTTCATGTTCAACAATATCCTCTTCAATAGCTTCTACGCCAAAAACTTTCTCTTTTAGCAGGTTGTATTTGTCTTGAAAACCATAACGAAGATTTTTGGCACCTCCGGCAATTTTTCCACGGGTGCCTGCACCGCTGTCGGGAGCAAATAAAATACTGATTACTGCTCCAGCTGCTAAACCAGCCACTAGGGCCAGGGCTATTTTGGCACTGTTATCCGATTCGTGCTTTAAATATTTTCCAATTAACTTTCTGTATTTCATAAGGTAATGTTTTTTTAAGGAACAATTGGTAGGTTAGAATGTTTGAGTTTTTTTGATTTGAGAAATAATAGCAGTCACTTGTTTTGAAAAGATTTCGGTCTAGCTGGTGTGAAAAAAGACCAGACTTTTACTTATGTTTAAAGTTAAAGCCCAATATTTGGATTACTAAAACGAATTATAATGGTAAAAGCAACAATAAATAAAGAACACTATGCCTGTTCGGTCACTAATGGCTCGCACGATATTATAGTAGATGAACCGCTTGAATTGGGGGGTACACACAAAGGTTTTGCCCCGAAAGGATTATTAATGGCTTCTTTGGCCTCTTGTGTAGCCATTACCTTAAGGATGTATGCCGATAGAAAAGAATGGCCAATTGATAAAATTGAAGTAGAAGTAAACATTGATACCGAAAACGGCGAAACGGTATTTTTGGAAGAAATTACCTGTACCGGCGTGCTAACCGAAGAACAGAAAATCAGGCTGGAAGAAATTGCAGCAAAATGCCCGGTCAGTAAATTGCTGGCTGCTGGTCATGAAATCAGATCCAAAGTGCTTTAGGTTTATTGATGGTGCAAAACTCCTTTGCGCAATCATAAAAGCTTTAATATCTTTGTAATCCACAGTATGCGCTGCGGTAAAAAATAATTTATGCCTACTGAAATAAAATGCCCCAATTGTGCCCATGTTTTTCCGATGGAAGAAGCCATGGCCGAAGATTATAAGAAAGAATTACGTGAGAAAGCGGCTGCTTATGCCAGGCAGAAAGATGAAGAATATCAGCGTAAACTGCAGGTTTTTGAGTCAGAAAAACAGCAGCAGTTGAAAGCTTTTGAGGCTAAACTTAACGAAGAGAAAACCAAGCTTAAAGATAACCTGGAGGAGAACCTGCGTAAAAGTATCTCAGCCGACTTTGAAAATAAGCTGCAGATACTGGAAGGTAATGCCAAAGAAAGTGCCGAAAAACTAAAGTTAGCCCGTGAGAAGGAACTGGATTTTTTACGCCGGGAGGAAAGCCTCAAGGTAAAAGAAGAAGAAATGGAACTTGCTTTTCAGCGTAAAATGCAGGAGCAGCGTAATGAGCTGGTAGAACAGATCCGTAAACAAGAGGCAGAAAAAAATAGCATTAAAGATACCGAACATCAATTGCGCTTAAAGGAGTTGGAAAAACAGCTCGACGACCAGAAAAAATTGGCTGAAGAGATGAAGCGTAAAGCCGAGCAGGGGAGTATGCAATTGCAGGGTGAAGTACAGGAATTGATCCTGGAAGAACTGCTGCGTACCAATTATCCTTTCGATTTAATTGAAGAAGTAGGTAAGGGTGTGCGCGGGGCAGATTGTGTACAGGTGGTGCGTAACCAATTTGGACAGGAGTGCGGTAAAATAATTTACGAAAGCAAACGTACCAAAGATTTTGGTGGCGACTGGATCGAGAAACTGAAGAAAGATATGCGGAGCATGGGCATTGATGTAGCCGTAATTGTGAGTCAGTGTTACCCGAAGGGTATGGATTGTTTCGGGCAGCGTGATGGGGTGTGGATCTGTTCTTTCGAAGAAGTAAATGCGGTAGCGTATGTTTTGCGCGAAGGTATTTTGCGCCTGGCAGGAGCAGTGAAATCGCAGGAAAACCGTGGTGAAAAAATGCACATGTTATACGATTATTTAATGGGAGCAGAGTTTTCTGAACAATGGAAAGCCATTAGAGAAGGTTTTATGAGCATGAAACTATCTATACAGCGTGAGCGCGATGCAATGGAACGTTTATGGAAAGCCCGTGAAAAACAATTGGAGAAAGTACTGTTAAACGCAACCCATATCCGTGGTTCAATAGAGGGAATTGCCGGTAGCGATAGTGTGCAGCTGAGTTTAACCGATGATGATGACGATGCTTTACTTTTGGAGTAACTCACAGTACGTCATCCCGTCTCGGTTTTTATATCTTATCGTCATCCTGAACGTGTTTCAGGATTTATTTTGAATGACTGATATTGCTCATCGCCAGGTGTGAACGGCAAACTGTCAGCATATTTGGGCGTTTCCCAATCCCGTGAAAAACGGGAAAGGGGGCGGGCTTTTCAGGGCTACGCTTCGCTTCGGTACCGATGAAAATCCGGTACTAAACCCTTACAATCCCTAACGCGAAGGTATTGCATGACTAGCCTCGCAGGTTTTTAAATGCTTTAGCGCTCAATGATGCCTTGAAGATCATATGAACTTCCGCTGCGGTTGGTGTCTTTAAAGACCGAAACATAGTAAAGTAGAAATACTTTTTACATCAGGTTATACCCGATTATTACCTAATTAATATAGTTGTATTTAATTAAATGCGTTTTTATATTAGAGAAACCAAAACCTGCAAGTGCTAATGTGATAAATGAATAATAATAACGATAATTAAAAGCTAACATGAATAAAAAAACTAACCAATTCTTTGCCAGTTCTAAAATCCTTACTTTAATATGCACTTTGCTATTTTTTGGGAATGCTTTCGGGAACGTTCCCGAAAAAAAATTGAAGTCACCCGATGGCAATCTGGTGGCCAGCTTTGCTTTGGCAGAAGGGGGCGTACCTACCTATAGTTTAAAGTACAAAGGAAAAGCTGTAATCAAAATCAGTAAGTTAGGTTTGGAACTTAAAGAGGGTAAATCTTTAATGGACGGTTTCTCCATCACCGATACCAAAACCAGCACTTTTAATGAAACATGGAAACCGGTTTGGGGCGAAGTAAAAGAAATTGTAAATCATTACAATGAACTTGCAGTAACCTTAACCCAAAAAGAAACGAACCGCTATATTATTATCCGCTTGCGTTTGTTTAACGATGGCCTGGGTTTCAGATATGAATTCCCTGAACAGAAAAATCTGGATTATTTTGTAATCAAAGAGGAGAGAACGCAGTTTGCCCTGGCTGGCGATCATAAAGCTTTTTGGCTTCCCGGAGATTATGATACACAGGAATATAGCACGGTGACATCAAATTTGTCTGAAGTTCGTGGTAAAATGAAAGCTGCTGTAACACCCAATGCCTCTCAGACTACTTTTTCGCCAACCGGCTTACAAACGCCTTTAATGATGAAGAGCAAAGATGGCCTATATATCAATATACACGAAGCAGCGCTGGTCAATTATTCTTTGATGTCGTTAAATCTGGATGATCAGCATATGATTTTAGAATCATGGTTAACACCAGATGCAGTTGGCGATAAAGGTTATATGCAGGCACCATGTTTGTCTCCCTGGCGTACCATTATTGTTAGTGATAAAGCTGGTGATATCTTGACTTCGAAGCTTACCTACAACCTTAACGAACCAACAAAATTCAAAGATGTATCGTGGATAAAACCAACCAAATATGTTGGTGTTTGGTGGGAAATGATCACAGGAAAAAGTACCTGGGCCTACAATGATTTAACCAGTGTGCAATTGGGTGTAACCGATTACTCGAAAACAAAATCCAATGGAAAACATGCTGCAAATACTGCGCACGTTAAAGAATATATCGATTTCGCTGCTAAAAATGGTTTAGATGCTGTTTTAGTTGAGGGCTGGAACGAAGGTTGGGAAGATTGGTTTGGCAAAACAAAAGATGATGTGTTTGATTTTGTTACTCCTTACCCCGATTTTGATGTAAAAGAACTGCACCGTTATGCGGCAGGTAAAGGCATAAAAATGATTATGCACCATGAAACTTCTTCGTCGGTTCGTAATTATGAACGTCATTTGGATACGGCCTATAAATTTATGAAAGCCAACGGTTACGATGCGGTTAAAAGTGGTTATGTCGGTAACATCATTCCAAGGGGGGAGCATCATTACGGTCAATGGTTAAATAATCATTACTTGTATGCCATTCAAAAAGCGGCCGAATATAAAATTATGGTGAATGCACATGAAGCTGTACGCCCGACAGGTTTGGCACGGACTTACCCAAATTTAATCGGGAACGAATCGGCCAGGGGAACCGAATATGAAGCATTTGGCGGGAACAATGCCGATCATACCACCATCTTGCCTTTTACCCGTTTAATCGGTGGTCCAATGGATTATACCCCCGGGATCTTTGAAACCAGGGCGAGTACTTACAATCCGGCAAATACTTCTTTCGTACACAGTACTTTGGCCCGCCAACTGGCGCTTTATGTAACCATGTACAGCCCTTTGCAAATGGCGGCCGATTTACCAGAAACTTATAATAAGTATATGGATGCTTTCCAGTTTATCAAAGATGTGGCAGTAGATTGGGACGATACCAAAGTGTTAGAAGCAGAACCTGGTGATTACATCACTTTTGCACGTAAGGCAAAAGGTAAGAATGATTGGTTTGTAGGCCGCACCAATGATGAGGAAGCCCGCACTTCAAAAATCGACTTCAGTTTTTTAGATCCGGGTAAAAAATATACAGCAACCATTTATGCTGATGCAAAGAATGCCCATTATGAAACCAATCCAAAAGCCTATACCATCCGCAAAATGGAAGTAACCAATAAAACAAAATTGACGCAGTATTGTGCCCCTGGTGGCGGGTACGCGATTAGTATTATAGCGAAATAATAGGTAAGGGTGTGGTGTCAGTTGTTGCCAACAGACACTCTTCCAAGGCTCTTTTCTAGTCGTAGCGTCTCGCTACGACTTTTTTATTGCTGTTTTTTGCCACGGATAAGCACAGATAAATGCGGATCGATATTCCTTTTCTAGTCGTAGCGTCTCGCTACGGATTTTTTGTTGCAGGTTTTATCCACGGATAGCCACAGATAAACACAGATCGATATTCTTATCCCTGTTTATCCCTTTTCTGGTGTAGCGTCTCGCTACGGCTTTTTTGTTGCTGTTTTTAGCCACGGATAGACACAGATAAACACGGATCGATAATTTTATCTGTGTTTAACCTTTTCTAGTCGTAGCGTCTCGCTACGACTTTTTTGTTGCTGTTTTGCCACGGATAAGCACAGATAAACACGGATCGATATTCTTATCTGTGTTAATCCTTTAAATCTTTTTCTAGTTGTAGCGTCTCGCTACGACTTTTCGTTCAAACAGAAGGAAAATTTCTTATTTTATAATATATTAGCTAGGCATTAAAAACAAGCAATTTTAACAAAACATACCATGCGCGGACCCAACAACCATATCGAACTTCAATTTTTAAGTGAACCCTCTGACGTTAACTATGGCGGTAAAGTGCATGGTGGGATGATGATGAAGTGGATTGATCAGGCTGCTTTTGCCTGCGCCCTGCAGTGGAGCCAAACCTATTGTGTAACCGTTTACGTGGGTGGAATCAGGTTTTTTCACCCTGTTCATATCGGACATTTGGTAAAGATGGAAGCACGCATTATTTATACGGGTAAAACCAGTATGCATATAGCCGTAGATGCTTATTCAAAACCGTTAGAACAAACAGATTTTGTTAAAAATACACACTGTATTATTGTTTTTGTTGCGGTAGATGACAATGGTCAGCCAAAGCCAATTCCGGCTTTTAAACCTAAAACCGAAAAAGAAATTGCCATGCATGGCTACGCCATTAAATTAATGGAACTGCGTAAAAGCATTGATAAGGAAATGGAGCCGTATATTGTGTAGGGGTGAGCAGTTGGCGTTTATAATTAACCATAGAGAAAATACAGCAAGGCATCAAGTACAAAAAGTTAGTTGTACAACTATATAACATTTAATTCTCTGTGGCCCTCTGTGAAAAACTCTTTGCCCTCTGTGGTAAAGAACATTATGAACTTTGCGGTTAAAAAATCTGATTAGGTTTAACCACAGAGAAAACTGAGTTAAGGCACCGAGTTTACTGAGTCAGTTTTGCCCCATTTAAACATTTTATTCTCTGGGATCCTCTGTGAAAACTCAGTATCCTCGGTGGTAAGTAACTAAGTAACTTTGCGTCTTCGCGGTTAAAATAGGCTATTCCGCAATGGGTAAATTAAAACAAAACTTGCTTCCCTCCCCAATGGCACTTACTACCCATATTTTCCCGTTTTCGGCTTCGATAAAATCTTTAGAAATGGCAAGGCCCAATCCGGAGCCAGATTTATTCTGACCATCGGTTGGTACCTGGAAATACCTGTCGAATAATCTTTTTTGGTATTTTTCATCAATACCTTTTCCAAAATCGCGCACAGAGAATTCTATAAAATTGTCTTTTTGCAAAACATCAATCACTACTTTCGATTTTTCTGAACTGTACCGCAAGGCATTAGATAAAAAGTTAACCATTACCCAAGCCGTTTTTTGGATATCGGCATTTACATTGGGTAAGTTCTGGTCACAATTAAGCACCAGTTGAATCGATTTCTGTTCGGCCTGGAATTTAACGGCCTCAATAGCATAACGCACAATTTCTTCAGGTTTGGTTATGGCAAAGGTGAGTTTTAAATTGCCGGTTTCTACCTGCGAAAGATCAAGCAGTTCACTGGTGATCTTTAGCAGTCTGTCGCTATCTTCTTTAATGTGGTTGAGCAATTCGTGCTGCTCATCGTTCATCATACCCACCCGCTCATCGTTCAGCAGTTTTAAGCTCATTTTGATGGATGAAAGTGGTGTTTTCAACTCATGTGAAACGGTGGCAATAAAATTGGTTTTTGCTTCATCAAGCTCTTTAAAGTGTGTAATGTTTTTTAAGGTATAAACGCTACCTGCAGATTTAGACGAGGCAATTAATGCGCTGTTATCCTGTTCTTCATAATTTGGAATGATGATTTCGCGATTCTCCAGCAGGAAGTAAGATTCTTTGTCATCAGCATAAATTTTTAAGGTATTGTCATCTGTTTCAGGTTTAATAATTCGTTTGAGCAACTCATTTTTTGGCATCAGTTCGGCTACATTTTGACCAATAACCTTATCTTCATCCAGGCTCATCAGTTTTGCTGCCAGATGGTTCAGAAAGAGCACTTCCCCTTTCTCATTTAAACCGATAATAGCATCCTGCATTTGTGCAATAATGGCTTCAATACGCGACTTTTCGGATTTAATTTTAGATAAGTTGCTGTTTTCCCATTCATTTAACTTAACCACCATTCCGTTAAAGGAGTTTGCCAGTTCTGTAAACTCATCTTCGTTTTCGAAATGCAAACGTTGTTTATAATTTTTACGACTGATCTGTTTAATTGCCGCACTAAATTCGGCAAGTGGATTGGCCACAAATCCCGGAAAGTTTACAATGAAGGTAAAAAGGATGATAAAACTAAGGGTTGCCGCAATCATAATATAGAGGTTTGCCCTTGATGAGGTTTCGTTCGCCATTTCATTTTTATCGTAAATGGCCTTCATGTTTACCTGTTCTATATGCTGCAGTGCAACGCGCAAATTTTTAATGCTACTTTCTTTAATAGTTAATGGTTGTGCACCTTTTAGTGCATTAAATGCTGTTTCTAATTTCCTGAAGGCTGCTTTTTCGCCAGGTTCGGTAATGTTCAGGCCCTCATTTTTCAGGTTATCCCCAAATGTATTCAGCTGTGTGCTGTTTAATGGAAAAGCATGCTGATCGATTATATTGCGCATGGCGGCAACATATTTCAAAGATTTGTAGTTGTCTTTAAGAATTACCTTCGATTTATCGGAAAGCTCATTTAAGAAAAACAGCGCAATTAAGCCGAAGGATAAAACGATGATAAAGAGAAAGCCGAATCCGAGGCGGAGTTTGGTTTTTATTTTCATGATGACTTGATTAACCGCAAAGAGTGGAAAGTTTAGCTAAGAACGCAAATTAATTTCCCTCTTTTCGTGGTAAAAGTAACTTATAATTAAATCTGTTTACTAATGAACTAAATTATATAACAAAGCTTAAATAAATAGCATCCGTTTAGTCCATAATCAATAGTGATGCCAGTAGGTTTCTTTTTAATTTAAGATTTTGTTTTACAGGTTTTTATGGTGTTTTTTGATTATAATTAATAAAAAAACCTTTTCATTTTGAAAGGCTTTTTACCATTATGAACTATTGTTGCTAAAAGTTTATCGGATCGGGTTTAGGTGGTACGGCCGGTAAGCAGATTGGGGGTGCGAAGCGAAGAAATACTGTGTCTTTAAATTATGCATTGGGTTTTATGGCACTACCCTGCTTTTCTAAACCTGATCGCAGCGAACACGGAGTGCAACGGAGTAAAGCGGAGAGCAGGGACAAACCTTACTATGAGACACAGGTTTTGCTTTCCAAATCAAAAAATTTTGAAATTATTTTTAGGAAAGCAGTTTTCGAAGCCTTTAGGTTACTGTAGTCCCGCTTTCGCTTATAGTCCTCGCTGCGCTCTGGGCTATTCCGCTTAATCGGGTTTAGGTGGCAAGGCTGGTAATCAGATTTGGGGTTGCGAAGCACCTAAATTACTCTTGGATTTATAGCAATACCCTGCGTTTCTAAACCTGATCGTAGCGAACACGGAGTGCAACGGAGTAAAGCGGAGAGCAGGGACAAACGTTCCCATGAAACACAGGTTTTGCTTTCCAAATCAAAAAAACTTTGAAATTATTTTTAGGAAAACAGTTTTCGAAGCCTTTAGGTTACTGTAGTCCCGCTTTCGCTTATAGTCCTCGCTGCGCTGTGGGCTATTCCGCTTAATCGGGTTTAGGTGGCAAGGCTGGTAATCAGATTTGGGGTTGCGAAGCGCCTAAATTACCTCTTGGATTTATAGCACTGTCCTGTGTAGGTAAACCTGATCGCAGCGAACACGGAGTGCAACGGAGTAAAGCGGAGAGCAGGGACAAACGTTCCTATGGAACACAGATTTTGCTTTCCAAAAACAAATAGGTGTTTAATCTTGGTTGTTTTTAGGAAAGTTGGTTTGGAAGCCTTTAGGTTTTTGCAGCCCCGCTTTCGCTCATAGTCCTCGATGCGCTGTGGGATATTCCGCTCATCCGATGGCTATCAGATCGGGTTAGATGCACGGTTTGTGCATGTGAAAACATGAAACGTTCCTGCGGAACGAAAACGCCAATTTGCAATTGGCTACCTCGGAATCGTCCCGCTGGGACGACCTATCAATCTTCCGGAAATAAGGCTTTTCGCTAAAACCTGATAAATTTCTCTATCTGCTCATCGGTAAATTTAACCGTATCCGGCTGATTGAGGTTACCGGCAGCATCTAATTCTATTTTAATATTCGGAATGTGTAAACGTAAGGGTAAAATATTCAAGTGGATATAATGGCAAACACCTGTAAAATGATCTACACCACGGATATTACCATATTTGCCAGAAGAAATGCCAACCAAAGCTGCTTTTTTATCATAAAAACTATCCGGGAAATTACAGGCATCAATTAATACTTTTAGTACGCCCGGGTAGCTTCCGTTATACTCTGGCATGATAAACAAAAACTTTTCGGTGTTGTTGATCATGTCCTGAATTTCCTGAAAAGCTGTTGATCGTTTACCATACATATCGGTATTCAAAACATCTGCAGGTAGATGCTCCAGACTAAACAAATTGGCTTCAGCTCCTTTTTCTTTTAATTGCTTTTGGTAATATTTAGCAACTTTTAGCGTATTGCTATTGGGCCTGTTGGTTGCAGCTATAATCGTGATCATGGATAATTGTTAATAAGATGTGTAAAACCCAAATGTGCTTCTTGCTAAAATTGCCATATAGTTTGTATCTTAGCTGATTGTGAAAAAGGCCGTAAACAAAGCAAAAATAGAACTTTTTGCCGATTAAAACGCATAAATAACACAGCCTAAATAAACGTTAAGTAAATTTCGGATACATAGATGAGCAAAATTATTGCATTAGCAAATCAAAAAGGTGGTGTTGGTAAAACAACTTCATCTATAAACCTGGCTGCTAGTTTGGCCGTACTAGAATACAAAACCTTACTGGTAGATGCTGATCCTCAGGCCAATTCCACTTCTGGTATCGGTTTCGACCCCCGGAATATTAAAGATAGCATCTACGAGTGTATCATCAATGATATCGATCCTTTACAGGCCATCCAAAAAACGGATACACCGAATTTAGATTTATTGCCTGCACACATCGATCTGGTAGGTGCGGAAATCGAAATGATCAATCTCAATAACCGTGAGTATAAAATGAAAGCGGTTTTAGAGAAAGTGAAGGATCAGTATGATTTTATTATCATTGATTGCTCTCCATCTTTAGGTTTAATTACCATTAACGCGCTAACTGCTGCAGATTCGGTTATTATTCCGGTACAGTGCGAGTATTTTGCCCTGGAAGGTTTAGGGAAGTTGTTAAATACCATCAAAATTGTTCAGAACCGTTTAAACCCTGATCTGGAGATTGAAGGTATTTTATTAACAATGTATGATGTACGTTTGCGTTTATCTAACCAGGTAGTAGAAGAAGTAAAAACGCATTTTCACGAATTGGTTTTCGATACCATTATTCAGCGCAATACGCGTTTAAGTGAGGCACCTAGTTATGGTGTTTCGGTCATTATGCACGATGCAAATTGCAAAGGTGCTATTAATTACCTGAACCTTGCCCGCGAAATTGTAAAGAAAAACGGCCTTTTAAAGGAAGAAGAAAACATTGGAACAGCAACTTTATAAATTATAGATGACATCTTTTCAGCGAAAAACAGGTTTAGGAAGAGGGTTAAGTGCGCTTTTAGATGATAGCGAATCTGCTCATCCGCCGAAACAGCAGGTTAATGCGGTAAGCGAAACCGAGCAGATTGGCAATATCAGTCACGTAAGTTTAACTGAAGTTGAAACCAATCCATATCAGCCACGTACCGAGTTTGATCAGGTAGCTTTAAACGAGCTTGCCGATTCGATAAAAATACAAGGTTTAATACAGCCTATTACCGTTAGAAAACTGGCTGCAAACAAATACCAGCTTATTTCCGGCGAACGTAGGTTCAGGGCTTCGAAACTAGCTGGTTTAACCAAAGTGCCCGCTTATATCCGCAGTGCCAATGATCAACAGATGTTGGAAATGGCTCTGATCGAAAATATTCAGCGCGAAAATTTAAATGCCATTGAAGTAGCATTGAGTTTCCAGAGGATGATTGACGAGGTGGGCTTAAAACAGGAGCAATTAGGCGAACGTGTAGGTAAAAACCGTACTACGGTTACCAATTACCTGCGTTTGTTAAAACTTCCCCCCGCTATTCAGGCTTCTATCCGCGATCAGAAAATTAGTATGGGTCATGCAAGGGCCTTAATTAATGTTGACGGTGTGGACAAACAATTGTTTATTCACCAGGAGATTTTAGAAAAAGGCTTATCTGTACGGAAAGTGGAGGAGCTTGTACGTAATTTGCAGCATGTACCTTTAAAAGCCAGCGAAAAGCCAAAAGAAAAAGCAGTTTCCTTTCAATATCAAAAATTACAGGACGATCTGGCGTCTAAATTTGCTACACGGGTAAAGTTAAAGGTAAGTCAGAACGGTAAAGGGGCAATAGAAATTCCTTTCATGAGCGATGATGACTTAAACCGGATTCTGGAATTATTAGACTGGTAATGCAAAAGACTAAGCTTTTTATACTGGTTGCTGCATTTGCATTTTTTATGGTGAACTTTGCTGCTGCACAGGTTAAGGATACTTTATTGAAACCTGCTGATACCTCAAAGATCAAATTATCTAAATCTTTAGATACTGTGGCTAAAAAACCGATGACCAGAAAGGATTCGATGAAAGCCAAATATGTTAACCCAGGTAAGGTTGCCGGTAGAAAAGCTGTTTTCAGATCGATGATCATACCAGGTTGGGGGCAATTGTATAATATGCAACTTCTTAACGATGGTTATGGCACAAGAGCCGGAAAAAGCCAGGTTTTTCAAAAGATTTATACTGGTGGTAAAATTGCGGCTATTTATGGCGGTGCCACCGCACTCACACTATCGCTAATGGATAGCAGGAAGAGCTACAAACGTTTTTTGAACGAGGCGCAGTATCGTCAGGATAATCCAGGTAAAAAGTTAGATTTAACGCAGTATAGCGATCAAGGTGTGCTGGATGGTAAAAGTTTATATAAGCGCAATTCGCAGATTGTATACTTTTCTTATGGATTACTTTATGCGGCCAATATTATTGATGCCTATGTTGCAGCCCGTTTGCATTTCTTTAATATTGATGATGACCTTTCTTTTAGGGTAATGCCATCTGTGATTAACGCAGATACGATGTATGGTTTAAATTTGACGCCTGTATTAAAATTGTCGTTAAAATTTTAATGTCCCGGGAACCAGGGCAATGAATAACGTATGAAAATTGTGATGGGTTGCTGCATTAATAGCGAGGATTTAGGGCTAAAAATAAAAATAGAAACTAAGACAAACATAAATAGATGAAAATTGCGCTTTTAGGATATGGTAAAATGGGGCAGATTATCGAAAAATTTGCGTTGGAACGTGGCCACGAAATTGTGCTCAAGATAACGATTGATAATCAGGAAGATTTAACCAGGCAAAATTTAAAGTCGGCTGATGTAGCAATCGATTTTAGTACACCTGATTCGGTTTTGAAAAATATTGATGCCTGTTTTGATGCCAATGTGCCTATAGTCGTGGGAACAACTGGCTGGTATGGCAAATTGCAGGAAGTAAAAGATGATTGCGATAAAAGTAACAATACTTTACTTTATGGGTCTAACTTCAGTATTGGCGTAAATTTATTTTTTAAGCTTAACCAAACTCTGGCCAAACTAATGAATAACTATCCCGCCTACGATGTTCAGGTGGAAGAAATTCACCATACACAAAAATTGGATGCACCAAGCGGTACAGCCATTACCCTTGCAGAAGGGATTGTGGATAATCTGGACAGAAAACAAGAGTGGTTAAACGAAGTGGTAGGAACTGATGTTGAATTATTTCCAAAAGCTGAACAATTGCTGATCGAATCGCATAGAATAGAAAATATTCCAGGTACGCATACGGTAATTTACAGTAGCGAGGTTGATGAGATAGAAATTAAACATACAGCCCACAACAGAGCTGGTTTTGCTTTGGGTGCGGTAGTAGCGGCAGAATGGTTAAAAGATAAAAAAGGATTTTTCAGTATTACTGATATTTTTGAATAAAGTCTAAAGCCTAAAGCTGAAAGACCAAAGCGCAATATGATCTGTGAAATCATTTAATCAGTGAAATCACACCAAAGGATTACAGATAACAGGTAGCTGGTTTGATAAATCGCTAAACCAAAAATAAGATATATGAATTATAAATTCTGGCAACGAAAAAAAGATGCCCCAAAGAAGAAAAAAACGAAAACACGCGAGTGGTTTGATGCAATTGTTTTTGCCGTAGTGGCTGCAACCATCATCCGCGTATTTTTTATTGAGGCCTACACTATTCCATCCGGTTCGATGGAAAGATCATTACTGATTGGCGATTTCCTTTTTGTAAGTAAAGTTAATTATGGGGCACGTATTCCGATGACGCCGGTTGCTTTTCCTTTCGCTCATCACACCATGCCCTTAACTACTTCTACCAAAGCTTACTGGGATGGCGTGCAGTGGAAATATCACCGTTTACCTGGTTTATCTAAAATTAAAAGAAATGATGTAGTGGTATTCAACTTTCCGGAAGGAGATACTGTTGCTGTAGAAAACCAGGCAGAAAGTTATTATGCGCTGGTACGAAGCATGGGCCGGGAACAGGTGAGGAGTACCTATACTATTGTAGACCGTCCGGTGGATAAACGCGAGAACTTTATTAAAAGATGTATTGGTATCCCGGGTGATGTAATTTCAATGAGCAATGGTATTGCCAACGTAAATGGTAAGGATGAGCCTTTAAAAAGTACGGGCATGATGCCGTATCGCATTGAGTTTAAAACCATGGACTTTAATTATGCTGCGCTTGATGAGTTTAATTTAAACCTGGGAAGTGTACCTGCAGTTGCTGCCAATACCTACATTGTAGATGCTTCGCCAGAAATTGCAGAAAAGCTAAAAACGCTTGACTTTGTAAAATCGGTAACCTTAAGTCCCGATCCTGCCGGAGCCGTTCCAGGGGGCGTTTTTCCGAACGATCCAAATAGAGTTTGGAACAGGGATAACTTTGGGCCGATTAAAATTCCTTCAAAAGGATGGACTGTTAAAATTGATAGCACCACCATGCCATTGTATTACAGGGCAATCAGAACTTACGAAGGTAATAAAGTGGAACAAAAAGCCGGTGTTTGGTATATTAACGATAAAGCAGCTACAAGCTATACCTTCAAATTGGACTATTACTGGATGATGGGCGATAACCGCCATAACTCAGCCGACTCGCGTTATTGGGGTTTTGTACCTGAAGACCATATTGTAGGTAAGGCTTTATTTGTTTGGATGAGCTGGGATAGCACTGCTTCTTTTTTACATAAAATAAGGTGGAACAGATTATTTATGGGAATTCATTGATAAAATATAATTCTTTAAAAAAGGCGGATAATCGAAGATTATTCGCCTTTTTTATTTATAACACATTTATAATTAACTTTTAAAAAAAATTAAGAAGTATAATAATGTTTTAAAAATATTTTTTAAGTTTGAACTGCAATCAAATATCATGTCTGTAATTGTTGAAAAAAATCAGCGTCTTAGGGCTGGTGTCATTAAGCATTTGTACTATAAAAAATCGCTTTCACTTACAGATCTGAGTAAGCTGACGCAAAAAAGTTTGCCTTTAGTTACCGCAGTGGTTAATGGTTTAATTGCCGAGGGCTATATTATAGAAGAGGGTTATGCACCATCAACTGGTGGCAGAAGGGCGGCAATGTTCCTAATCAATCCCAATCTCCAAAAATATATTGTAGCCATTGCGATGGATCAGCTTACATCCAGGTTAACCATTTATAACCTATCCAGAAAAATGGTTACACCCATTCAGACTTTGGAGTTTGAGCTGTCATCAAAAGAATGTAATATTGGAGACCTTGTTAATTTCATCAACAGCAGTATTGATCAATCTAAAATCAACCGGACAGATATTTTAGGTGTTGGCATTGGTATGCCAGGTTTTGTTAATGCAGATGAAGGCATAAACCATTCTTTTCTTAAAGTTAATGAAGGTATCACCTTACAGCAATACCTTTCTTCCGAAATCAATTTACCAGTACATATAGATAACGATTCCAGTTTAATTGCAATGGCCGAATTAAATTTCGGAGAGGCTGCTAATTTAAAAGATGTAATGGTCGTTAATATTGGTTGGGGAACGGGTTTGGGCATCATCGTAAATGGTAAATTATACCGGGGCAGTGGCGGCAATGCTGGTGAATTTAGTCATATCCCACTTTCAGACAGCGATAACTTGTGCTCTTGCGGAAGAAGAGGCTGTTTAGAGGTAGATACTTCTTTATTGGTTATGGCAAAACGGGCAGAAGAGGCTATAGCTGCCGGTGCCGAATCGAGTATGAAAAAACTGTTTAAAGACAAAAGTAAACATCCTGCGGATCATTTTTTACATGCTGTAAGTGAGCAAGATCCTGTGGCCATATCTGTTTTGGCTAAAGCGATTTTTCAATTGGGTAAAGGCGTGGCTACGTTAATCCATCTTTTAAATCCTGAGTGTATTGTTTTGAGTGGAAGAGGCGCAAAGGCGGGGAAAATGCTTTTACCGCCGATACAACAAGCCATTCATGAGTTTTGTATTCCCCGGATAGCTGAGCAAACCGAAATAAAACTTTCTACCCTGACGGATGAAGCCGAATTATTGGCTGCCGGAAGTTTAACAATCGAGCATAACCAATTCGATTAAAATAGCTAACTAACAAATAGAAGATAAATATTTAACCAAAACCAATACGATATGGCAAGATAAAAGGCTCAATACAAAGTCAAAATTTAAACTAATCTTAAACTAAACAAAAAAATATGAAAAAAATGTACTTAAAGTGTTTGAGTATACTATTGTTATGTTTCATAACAATAAGTGCTTTCGCACAGACAACTATTACCGGTACGGTAAAAGACTCATCAGGACCTCTACCTGGTGTAAGCGTTTCTGTTAAAGGAACATCCAAAGTAACGCAAACAGATGGCAATGGAAAATTTTCATTAACAGTAAATCCTGGCGAGGTATTGGTTTTCACTGCAATAGGTTTCGCTAAGCAAGAAGTTAGCATAAATAATCAAACATCACTTAATGTTATCCTCAAAGAAAGCAGTAATCAGCTTGATGAAGTTAACGTAGTTACGACTGCGCTTGGCATCAAGAGGCAGGAAAAATCTCTTGGTTATGCAGTGAGTACGGTAACGGCTAAACAGTTAACAGAGGCAGGTAATACCAACTTTGCATCAGCACTTTATGGTAAAGCTGCAGGTGTTAAGATTACAACAGCTCCAGGTGGTGCCAGTAGTGCGGTAAATGTTCAAATCAGGGGTATTAACTCTATTAACTACAATCAGCAACCTTTATATGTTGTGGATGGGGTAATGATCAGAAATGATGGACAAAATGGTGCAGCAGGAGCAAACAACAATAACTATTGGGATGATCAACGTGTACGTGGTAATGGCATATTGGATATTAACCCTGCAGATATCGAAAGTTTAACCGTATTAAAAGGAGCAAGTGCATCTGCGCTTTATGGCTCTGATGCAGCTAGTGGAGTTGTAGTAATTACCACAAAAAAAGGATCTAAAAATCGTGGTTTAGGAGTAGATTTTAATTATCAGGGTTCTATTGATCAGGTAGCATTTCTTCCTAATTTTCAAAATACCTATGGTCCTGGTTATGATAGGGAAACTAATATAGCAAATGGCGCAACTGAGGAAGGCTGGATTGCTGATGCAATTTCTCCAAGTGGTTTCCGACCGTATTTCAGAGCTTATGCGAATTTTGGGCCTAAAATGGAAGGCCAGCAAGTAAGATGGTGGGATGGTTCAATTCGTTCATACTCTCCTCAACCAAATAACTATAGAGATGTATACCAAAACGGATATACTTCTAATGCAAACGTTGCAATTTCTAATCAGACAGAGGGCGTTAATTACCGTTTCTCTGCTTCTCGTTTAGATTATAAAGGTACTCAACCAGGAAATACCGGTGCTAAAAATACTTTTAACTTAAACTCTACAATCAAACTTGCGCCAAAATTGTCTGCAGACGTGATTGTGAGTTATGTAAATACCATTACTAAAAACAGACCTTACCAATTAGGTCAGGTTTTAGGCTCATTTGCTGGTTTTTTCAGCCGTGCGGAAGATATGGGCCTGATGAAAGAAAGATTCCAAACGAGTAATGGTTACAAGTATGCTACTTTTGATCAGACTGCTCGTCCTGAACCATTCCTTTTCAATATCAGAGCAACCAATTTATTGGATTTTTATTGGCAACAATTGAAAAACCAATATGACGAAAATGAAAACAGGTTGTTATCTAGTTTCACTTTAAATTATGACGTAGCTAAAAACCTAAAGTTGAGAGGACGTGTTGGGAATGACTATACCAGTGTTAAAACTGAAAATCATCAGTTTACTGAAATTCCAAGCGCGCTTAACACGAATACAAGTACTGGAGCTTATACAACAACTCAAGGACAGTATTCTGTACTTTACGGAGACGCATTGTTAACTTACTCGAACAAAATTGGCGAAGATTTTGGTTTATCAATCAGCGGCGGTTACCAGGGTAGAAAAGAAACTTATAAAGACTTAAAATCGAACACTAGAGATGGACTAGTAACGGAAAACTTCTTTGCATTATCTAACTCTTTTAATGTGGCCGAGACTACTGAAGCACGTAAAGAGCAACTTAAGTATGCTTACTTAGGTTTAGTGAATTTAAGTTATAAGGATTTCTTATTTGCTGAAGGTACTGCCAGACAAGAATATGTTTCTACCCTTCCTCCAGGAAACAATCAATACTCTTATTATTCAGTAAACAGTGGTTTTGTTTTTAGTGATCTTTGGAAATTACCAAAATTCTGGAGTTATGGAAAACTAAGAGCCTCTTACGGTGTGGTAGGTAATGCCCCTCCAATTTATGAGGCAAACATTTCCTATAAACAAACTTCTTTACAAAGCATTAATGGGCCTGTGCCATCAATAGTATCTTTAAATTCGTATGGGAACTTAGGCTTAATGCCTGAAAAGAAGCATGAAGCCGAATTTGGTTTAGAAACCAGATTTTTAAACGGCCGATTAGGTTTAGATGTGAGTTATTATAATAATAAGATCAAAAATCAAATCTTACCTTTAGATGTTACTGCAACAAATGGCGCACAAAAGCAGATTGTAAACGTTGGTGAAGTAGGTAATAAAGGATGGGAGATTGCTTTAAACGCAACACCGGTTTCTGGAAAATTCAGATGGGATACCCGTTTAAACTTCTCAACCAATAAATCGAAAGTTAATTCATTGTATGATGCCAATTCTGAAATCAATTTCTATTCTTCAGATCAGGCTACCGCTAAAATCGTTGCCAGAGCTGGCGAGGATTTGGGTAACATCTATATTCGTCCGAGAAAGACTGATGCGAATGGAAATTACTTAATTAATGATGATGGTTACTATGTAATGGATAATTCTGTTTATGTTAAGGCAGGAAACATTATGCCAAAAGCAGTTGGTGGTTTCTCTAACACTTTTAGCTACGGAAACTTTGCATTAGACGTAACTATCGATTACCGTTTCGGTGGTAAAATGATTGCGCCTAACTTGAAATATATGCGTGGTGCAGGTATGTTAGAAAATTCGATGGAATTCAGAGATGCAGCTAGCGGCGGTTTAAGCTATACCAGCAATGGTAAAACCTATAATGATGGTGTAGTTTTGCAGGGTGTAAATCAAACCACCGGATTGCCAAATACGAAGGTGCTTTCTGCTGCTGACTATTATATAACTACCTATAATTGGGGTGAAGGTTCATTAACCGAAGCAGAGATTTTTGATAACGATTATATCAAAATGAGAGAGATTGTGTTGAGCTATAAAATCCCGGCTTCTTTCACCAAAAAACTAAAAATTTCTAATTTAAGATTTTCATTGATCGGACGTAATCTATTTTACATCCATAGAACTTTGAAAGATCTGGATCCGGAGGCACCGCTAGGAAACAAATGGTGGTCGCAAGGTGTGGATGTTGGCTCAACAGCTGCATCTAGAAACTTTGGATTCTCATTAAATGCAAATTTTTAGCCAATTACAAATAAGATATTATGAAAAAGTTAATCATAAAAGCAAGTTTTCTTGTATTGTCACTAACTGTTGCGGTTGGTTGCAAAAAGGATATTGATGATAAATTTAATAATCCTGAAAACGTTTTAGACCCCAATTTACCGGGATTATTTACTGGAATGCTCAATAATGACCGTGTAGCTGCTAAGTATTGGAACATGCGCACATTCTTGAGTCAAATGCCAGGAGTGTATGCTCAAACTACTTACATTGCTAACGGCAATACCGTTTATCAGCAAAGTGATAGCTACTCACAACAATACTGGGATGATTTCTATAGCCCAGGAGGAAATGGAAGTGGACCACTTGCTTTATACAGAGCAATGGAAAGGAAATTTAATTCACTTTCAACTACTGATCAAGCTGCTCAAAGAGTTATTTTACAAGCGGCAAAAGTAGTGCTTATCGAACAAGCGGCTAAGATGGTAGATTTATGGGGTGACATTCCTTATTCAGAAGCGGGAGGCTTAACAACAAATGATTTGATTAAAAATCCTAAATATGATGAACAAAAGGCACTATATACCGGCTTTATTGCTGATTTAGCAAGTGCGGGTACCTACTTCAAAACAGCAACTTCTACAGTTGTCTTCGCTAAAGCAGATATTCTCTTAAAGGGTGATTTAAATAAATGGACTAGATATGCTAATTCATTACGGTTAAGGCTGTTAATGCGTATCTCAAAAACCGATGAAGCAACCGCAAAAACTGCTGTGCTTCAAATGTTAGGCGATCAGACTAATTTTCCATTAGTTGATGGTGGTAATGTTGGCACTTACAATCCAAGTGTTTCTGATATTTTATTACAGCCCCTTACAAACAGTTCAAGCGATTTGCACGATGCATTTTTTGAAGGTGGTTGGTATGCTACTGATTATATGTTAAATACAGTTTTGCTACCAGCAAATGATCCAAGAATCCCAGTATTATATGATAAATTTGGTCGGGTAAAGAAAGTGGCAGGAAAAGATCAATTTGTTCAAAATCCAACTTATAAAGCAATGCCTGTTACTTTCACCACAGCCCAGCAAGAATCAAGCTTTGCTGATTATGCGGTGTTAGATTCTGGAACTTTTGTTTTCAACCAAAAACTTCCTGGAATTTTAATTACAGCATCAGAAGTTAACTTGTTAAAAGCAGAAGCTTTTGAAAGATGGGGCAGTACAGCAGATGCTAAGACCGCTTATGATATAGCTTTAAGGCAATCTGTGGCATTTTATTACCACCTAAATAATATAAATCAAGGGGCATATGTTAAGGAAACTTTTCCGTCAGCAACAACAATTGATAATTGGGTAAATGCTTCTAATGCAACTTATACTGATGCTTCAACAGATAAACTAACCAAGATTTATACCCAAAAATGGGTACACTTTGGTGTTCTTCAGGCAACGGAGGCATGGTCCGAATACAGAAGAACTGGTATTCCTGTGTTAACATTCCCGACAAACGGAAAGCAAGCAGGTTATGAGACGCCTCCAACGAGATTAATTTATCCGGCAAAAGAGAAAACTTTAAATAGTACAAACTATCAGGCTGTGGTAGGGAAAGATACCCGCAAAACCAAAATATTCTGGATGCCTTAATCCTTTTTAAATTAAATCCCGGCAGTTTCTGTCGGGATTTTTAATGATATTAAAATATGAAAATACCCAGCCTTTTAATTGCCTTTATCTGTTGCTTTAACATCGCTTTTGCCCAACGAAACGATATCCTCAAAGAGTCAACGAAATACGAATGGCCAAAAGATCAAGCCGTAAAAACGAAATTGGAACATTGGCAAGACCAAAAGTTTGGCATGATCATTCACTGGGGTTTATATGCTGTTCCTGGAATTATTGAATCCTGGTCAATCTGTTCGGAAGACTGGATTGAAAGAGACAGTACAATAAAGTACGATGATTACAAGAAATGGTATTGGGGATTAAGTGAGAAATTTAATCCAACGGAATTTAACCCCGGGCAATGGGCAAAGGCAGGTAAAGATGCCGGAATGAAGTACCTGGTTTTTACCACCAAACATCACGATGGCTTTGCCATGTTTGATACCAAAGAAAGCGATTATAGCATTGCAAAAGGTCAATTTGCCAATAACCCTAAAAAAGATGTGGCTAAATACGTATTCGATGCTTTCCGGAAGCAGAACTTCATGATTGGTGCTTATTTTTCAAAGCCCGACTGGCATTCGCAATACTATTGGTGGGATAAATACGCTACCCCAAATAGAAATAACAATTACGACATCAGAAAGAACCCATGGCGTTGGAACAAGTTTAAAAGCTATACCCAAAATCAGATTGGTGAGTTGATGAATAATTATGGAAGTATCGATATTTTATGGTTAGATGGTGGTTGGGTAAGGCCTTTGGCTTCAGTAAATGAAGAAGTACTTTCGTGGGGGGCACCTATTCCGGAGTGGAGCCAGGATATTGACATGCCTAAAATCGCCACAATGGCCAGAAAAGCACAGCCTGGTTTAATTATGGTAGATCGAACGGTACATGGGCAATACGAAAACTACCAAACCCCCGAACAAAAGGTCCCCGAAAAACAATTGGATTACCCTTGGGAAAGCTGTATGACTTTAGGCGGAGCCTGGGGTTTTGTGCCTAACGATCAGTATAAAACGGCAAAAGAAGTGGTTCATAAACTGGTAGAAATAGTGGCTAAGGGCGGAAGTTTACTTTTGGGTGTTGGACCTAAGGCAGATGGAACGCTGCCTAATGATGTGATTACAAAGTTAGAGGAGATTGGTCAGTGGACAAGCAAAAATGGTGCAGCCATATACGGCACAAGAATTACCAAAAACTACAATGATGGGCAAAATTGGTTTACCCAAAGTAAAGATGGCAAAACCATTTATGGGATCTCGTTGCTGGATGGTAATGCACTTAACGAAGTTTCCTGGAAAGGAAACATTCCCAAAAAAGGAACCGCTATTACGCTACTAAACAATAAGCAAAAAGTAAAATGGAAATTGATAGATGGCAAAGTGCATTTTGATTTTCCAAAAACCGATGAGAAAATTGCGTTGACGTTCTCTTTTACGCCCGAAACCAATTAGTAATGTCCAAACATAAAAGTTACCTATTTTTAATAACCGCATTGTTTTTATGCAGCAGCCTTTTTGCCCAGGTTAAAAAACAATCTTTGCCCTATAAAAATCCAAAATTAAGTATCGATTTAAGGGTAAAAGACCTCGTGTCGAGAATGACTCCCGAAGAAAAATTCTGGCAGTTGTTCATGATTCCAGGTGATGTAACCGAGAAAAATAAAAACCAGTTTAAACACGGCATTTTTGGTTTGCAGGTAAGTGCGGCTGCACAAGGCAGCGGCAATGCGCAACAGATGTTAACTTACAATACTGCTGAAGACGGACTCTCTCTGGCGAAAAAGGTTAATAAAATTCAAAAATATTTTATTGAAGAAACCCGTTTGGGTATTCCAATTATTCCCTTTGATGAGGCTTTACACGGTTTGGTTAGGCAAGGGGCTACAGCCTTCCCGCAATCAATTGGTTTAGCGGCTAGTTTTGATACCACTTTAGTAGGGAAAATTGGTACAGCTATCGCCACTGAAGCCAGGGCACGTGGTTTGAGAGATCTTTTGGCGCCAGTAATCAATATGGCTACCGATGTAAGATGGGGCAGGGTAGAAGAAACCTATGGAGAAGATCCTTATCTAACTACTGTACTTGGCCATGCTTTTATGAGCGCCATAGAAAAACAGAATATTATTGTTACGCCAAAGCATTTTATTGCCAATGTAGGCGACGGTGGCCGTGATAGTTACCCCATAGAAATGGGCAGACATTTCCTGGAGGAAATCCACTTTCCTGCCTTTAAAGATGGTGTTAAAAATGTGGGCATCCGTTCATTAATGACCTCCTACAACAGTGTTTTTGGTTCACCTGCAACTTCAAACAAATGGTTGCTTACCACTAAACTAAAATCGGAATGGGGTTTTAAAGGTTTCGTTATTTCTGATGCGGGTGCAGTTGGAGGCGCCAATGTATTACATTTTACGGCTAAAGATTATAAAGACGCCACAGCGCAATCGATCAATGCCGGGCTAGACGTAATTTTCCAGGTAGATTATAACCATTACAGACTTTTTTTACCCGCTTTTTTAGATGGTAGTATTCCCAAATCGAGAATAGACGATGCCTTGACAAGGGTGCTGAAAGCCAAGTTTGAACTGGGTCTTTTCGAGCATCCTTATGTAGATGAAAGTATTGCTGAAAAGATGTTGAACGATCAAAGTAATCGCCGTCTGGCCGAAGAAGCGGCTTTAAAATCTTTCGTTCTTTTAAAAAATGACTATAACACACTTCCATTAAAAAGTGCAAAGCGTATCCTGCTCTTAGGTGAGGATGCTATTGAAGCCAGATTAGGTGGTTACAGCGGCACGGGAAACAATAAGATCAATATATTGGATGGCCTGAAAAATGCGGTATCCAATGATGTTCAGGTTAATTATTTAAAAGGCAGTACCAGAGAAATACATTCTTATCTTCCGATTGATAGCCAGTTTCTTTCTGCTAATGGAAAAACAGGATTAACAGGGGCATATTATAAGGGCCTTCTGCTCTCCGGGCAACCAGTTAAAGAAATTAATGATAAGGTAATTAATTTCAGTTGGACATTATACCCACCGGATGAACAGCTCCAACTGGATGATTATTCGGTAAGGTGGAAAGGTAAAATTAAAGTGCCACAAAATGCTGACGTTCATATTGGACTGGAAGGTAATGATGGGTACCGATTATATCTTGATGATCAATTATTGATCGATAACTGGGATAAAAAATCTTTTAGTACCAAGACCGTTCCCTTTCATTTCGAGAAAAATAAGGAATATGCAATCAGAATCGATTTTTTTGAACCTAAGGGCAATGGTAAGATCAAACTGATTTGGGATCATGATATCAAAAAATCTAACGAAATAGCTGATGCTGTAGCTGCGGCCAAAAATAACGATGTAATCGTATTTGTTGCCGGGATAAAAGAAGGAGAATTTTTAGACCGGGCGATGTTAAACCTGCCGGGAAACCAAGAATTGTTATTGGAAGAACTTGCAAAAACAGGGAAGCCTATTATCGTGGTATTAACTGGTGGAAGTGCTATCGATATGCAACCCTGGTTAAATAAAGTAAATGCAGTTTTAAACGTGTGGTACCCTGGCGAAGCTGGAGGTAGTGCTATCGCAGATGTATTGCTAGGCAAAGTAAGTCCATCAGGCAAACTTCCAATTACCTACCCGGTTGATGAATCGCAGTTGCCCCTGGTTTACAACCACAAACCTACGGGTAGAGGCGACGATTACAACAACTTAAGTGGCGAGCCACTTTTCCCGTTTGGATATGGATTAAGTTATACCAGCTTTTCATACCAAAATTTAAAGTTTGACCAAAAAAGTATGACTAAAAATGAAACGGTTACGGTAAGTTTCGAGTTAAAAAATACAGGTAATTATGAGGGTGAAGAAGTAGTACAGTTATACATGAGACCTTTGGTAAGCAAATTAGCACAGCCAGTTCTTGCACTTAGAGGTTTCCAACGAGTGCATTTAAAAGTAGGTGAAATTAAGCATATTTCATTTAAGCTGGATAAAGAGGTGCTTCAAACCCTCAATATCAATAATGTTTGGGAAGTAGTCCCTGGAGAGTATAGAATAATGATTGGATCGTCAAGTAAAGCACTTTACTTAAAAGATAATTTAATCGTTAAGCCCTAAAAATACATCTTGATTATTGGGTATAAATCATATTACGTAACAGTTGCCGCAGATTCTGATTAAATCTGCGGCTTTTTTGTTTTTCGTCATTGCGAGGAGGAACGACGAAGCAATCCTACAACTTTCGCTACTAGCGAACGCATTAAGATTGCTTCGTGCCTCGCAATGGCGACTTTTCTATGGAAATCTGTCGTTTGTAATTTATTTCAGGATCTAATGTCGAAGTCGTGAAATGAATGATAAATTCGCCTAAATATTTTTGCCGCAGAAACACGGAAAACACAAATTTCTATACGCTGTGCGAAAATGATGGCCGGACTGATAGATTCTTTCTATGCTAGCAGACTTGAAAGATTTAGAATTGCCACACCCAACTTTGCGAACTTAGCGCTTTCTTCTCAGCGCCCTTTGTGGTTAAATGAAGCTATTTTAATTCTTCTAAACCCAATTTCACAGCAAGTTCATTCAGATCCTTTACCACCACATCAATGATCGGAATACCACCAATCTTTCTCTCCTGTTCAAATTCATGCTCAGGCTCTCCTGGTATAATAACCTTTTTATTGGGGTCTATTGTTTTTGCACTTTTAAAGCGTTCTACCCAATTATCTAAATGATCTTTAAAGTCAGCAGCTGGCCTGAACCCATCTACACGCATAGCGCCTAAAAAGTGGCCAAGTCCTTCACCAACCGGATTCGCCGATGGCTCAAGGAACGCTACGAAAGGCGGTACCCATGGACCATAATTTGCCCCGGATAATACCGCCGATAAAATATCTACGGTTGCACTCAATCCATAACCTTTATGGCTACCATGGTCTTTATCGCTTCCTAAAGGAAGAAGCGAACCACCGTTTTTTAATTCGTTTGGGTCAGTCGAATTTTCTCCGCTTTTATCCTGAACCCAACCATCCGGAACACTTTTATTGGCACGCTGTGCAATTTCCAATTTTCCGTTGGCAGCAGCTGCGGTAGCCATATCGACAATTACCGGTGGGTATTTGCCCGCAGGGAAAGCATAACACATAGGGTTAGTGCCCAGCAAACGTTCGTTGGCATAAGTAGGTGCAACCAAAGGGCTTGCATTAGTCATGCTGATGCCGATCATATCTTTTTCTATTGCCATTAAAGCATGGTAACCTGCTATGCCGAAGTGATTGGAATTTTTAACCGATACCCAGCCGCTACCATACTTTTCTGCTTTTTCGATAGCAACTTGCATGGCAAAGGGCGCCACTACCAGTCCCAATCCGGCATCGCCATCTACTGTTGCTGTGGTAGGGGTTTCATGTACAATTTTAATGTTCGGGTTAGCATTAATTCTTTTCTTGTCCCAAAGACGTACATAGCCACTTAAACGTGCAACGCCATGCGAGTCGATTCCACGTAAATCTGAACGGATCAAAACATCGGTCGCTAAATCGGCATGCTCATCAGAACAGCCCATTTTTTTAAAAACGCTATAAGTAAAAGCCCTGAGCTTGGTTTCGGTAAAGATGATGAAGTTCATATTAGGTATTAAGTATCGATAATCAAGATTGACTGCGGACTTCGGACTCCGGACTAATTTTATGGCAATAAAATCGTAAAATCGCCGCCCAAAGGTTCAAAATTTTCTATGCAAGAGGAAAGGAAATCTTCTCCATAATTTACATACATCGGTGCAATATTCAAGATCCTTTCTTGCAATGTGCCATTTGGGAACAATCTCTTCTTTACGTTGTCAATCTGCAGCAATGCCGTTTCATGTTTTCTTTTTTCTGCTCTGAATAGTTTCTTTTCCAGATTTGCTAACAAGCGGTTGGCTCTTTGTTTTGCGGTATCTGCAGAAACAGAAAGGGTTTTATCTATTTTATAGGCATTTAACTTAATTTGGTCGAAAATGCTATTAATTGCGCGGGTTTCATCCGCTAAACTGAGTTCGGCAGTTGTATTCCGTTTTACCCAGATGTTTTTCAGTTCTTCAACCGGAAGAAAAATATCTTCTAATGAAAAGCCCAGTCTGTACAGATTTTCTGCACTGCGTTTGTCTATCAGTAAAGCCGAATTGCGTAGCAACAATACCGGAAAATCTACCTTATAGTAATCGAAATTTGCTTTTAGCTGCATCCAGTAAGCTACTTCAGCACCACCACCAATGTAGGCAATATTAGGTAAAATAACTTCCTGGTACATGGGCCGCATCACTACATTAGGGCTAAACCGCTCAGGATGTGATTCGATTTCGGCTTTTAACTCAGCTTCAGTAAAACTGATTTCGGTGTGGTTGACAACATATTTGCCATCTTCAAAAATCAAGCGTTCGCGAAGGTTATCGATCAGGTAAAAGAAATTAATATCCCTACCGTTAACCTGTGTTTTATAACCCAATTCTTCAAGGTTTTTAGAGCTGTTTTCAATATTTCTTGCACTGTTATGCTGAATAATATCTTCGGTAATGATATTTGCAAATTGCTTTTTTAATTGAGTATCATCTGCATTTACAATCACTAAGCCATACTTCTCGAATAAATTATTCACTAAAAAACGGGTGGCATCAGCCAAATTATCATGTTGCAAATAAGCCTGTTCTACCAGTTTGGCAATCCGTTTTCCATTTTTCGAGATCCCAAGGTATCCCTTGTATGCGGTTACTGCCGCGGCAACAGTTTTGGTGCTTAATCTTCCGGTTGCACCATTGGTTTGCTGAATCCAGCTGATGTTTTTTTCATCAACACTCACATGGTTGATTTCCTCGAAGTCATGATCCTCAGTCGCCATCCAATAAACCGGGACAAAGTTTTTATCGGGATGAGCCATTTTTAACTCAATGGCTAAATTGATGGTCGTTACAATTTTATAAATAAAATAAAGTGGACCTGTAAATAGATTTAATTGGTGACCAGTAGTTACTGTAAACGTATTATCATGGGCTAATAGTTCTATGTTTTTAGTAACCGATTTATTGGGCTGTAAATGCTGATATTGATCTTGCAGAACCTTTACGAGGGTTGCCCGGTTTCCAAGGAAATTTCTGTGTTCGATTGCGCTGGCTAAACCCGCAATATCAGGGCGGTAACTATAAAAAGCTTTAAGCTGCTCTTCGTTGTTGATGTAATCTAAAACCAGTTTTGAAAAAGAACCGGTTTCCTGATAGGAAATGTATTTTGCCTGCATGATTTGCGAAAGTAGTGCAATTTAAGGATAATCTTAAAGTCGCGCCACTATTTTACAATTGTTAAATAATTAAAGTTGCTTTCCTTAATGCTAAATTTATGAAATATACTTTTAGATCAATATCTGCTTTAAAAAAAGTACTGTTATCAAGAGGTACAGCCTGTAATTCTGCAGCTGTAAAATCCACCTGAATAAACCATTCTAAAAGGCATTTATTTTAAAATAATGTTTTCCTGGTCTGGAAAAGCGTTATTTTCTATAAATTTATGACGCGCATTGGCCATTAAATAATCTAAACCCCTTGGAAAAAGTAACTTTATTTTACCTGGAAAAGCCTGATATTAAAATATCTATGGAGTTGTATTTTAATGAGAACAACCAATTATACTTTGATGGATATGATATTGGTAAATCGGTAAAAGAAATATGGGGAGATGCTGATTATGAGTATTGCTATGCTATTGAATTGGAAGAAGTTGCTAAATTTTACGAAATATTCAATTTAGAGCAAGGTGACAGATCTGGTTTGCTACACACTTTGAAGCTTCAGTTTAGTGGAAATAAGGCTTATTCATTATTTGGTGAATTCATGGATGCTGAGAATATTAAGTATGATCGTTTTTCCTGGGCCTGACCGTTTTTAAATGATTAAACTGCATAAAAAAACCGGCCTCGAATAAACAAGACCGGTTTGTAAAATATTTGGTTTAGTGATTTACCATTTTTTACGGCGTTCGCCACTTCCACCTTCACGGTTTCCGCCTTCTCTACGTCCGCTTCCACCTTCTCTGCTTCCACCTTTTTCATCACGGCTGCGTCCAGAGAAATCTCTGAAACCGCCACCACTGTTTCCACCTTCACGTCTTCCGCTGCCGCCAGAACTTCTTCTGTCGCCTCCGCCACGGTAACCACCGCCGCCGCCGCTTCTGCGTTCTCCACCGAAACCACCGCCACGTCTTTCACCGCCACCGCGTCTTTCGCCAGCACCTTCACCGCGACCGCTATCTCCGCTTTTCTCGATACGTACCTGGCGACCGTTAAATTCAACTGATTTAAAGCCTTCAAAAACTTTGTCGGCAACATCATCTTCAACTTCAAAGAAAGAGAAAACACCTTTTAAATCAATTTTACCAACACTCTTGCCACCAATCTTTCCGTTATTACAGATAAACGATAACATATCTCCACGGGTAAACTCATCTACAGAACCCAGGTTGATGAATAAGCGGGTGTAACCTTCGCTACCACGTCCGCGTCTTTCGCCACGTTCACCTCTTTCACCACGGTCATCACCTACAGCAGCATTTAAGTCAGGAGCTTTGGAATAATATTCTAAGAAACGGTTAAATTCTAATGAAGCAAAACGTTTAATTACATCCTCTTTAGATAAATCTTTAAATTCATCCATAATGCGCGGAATGTACTGATCAATTTGCTCTTCGTTAACCTCTACATTATGTACTTTATGTACTAAAGAGAATAGTTGTTTTTCGCAAACATCAAATCCTGTCGGTAGCTCAGCTTTGGTAAATTGTTTACCAATGATACGCTCTAATTGACGGATTTTTCCAACTTCTTTAGAGTTGATGATACAGATTGAGATACCGGTTTTACCTGCACGACCAGTACGGCCTGAACGGTGGGTATAACTTTCAATTTCATCAGGTAAAGAATAGTTGATTACGTGCGTTACGTTGTTTACGTCGATACCACGTGCAGCAACATCGGTAGCAATTAATAATTGCATGTTACGCTCACGGAAACGTTGCATTACCTTATCACGTTGTTGTTGCGATAAATCGCCGTGTAAAGCATCAGCATTGTAACCATCTTTAATTAAGTGCTCGGCAACATCTTGTGTATCCAATTTGGTTTTACAAAATACTACAGCAAAAATTTCAGGATTAAAATCTACAATACGTTTTAAGGCAGCATATTTATCACGGGCACGAACAATGTAATATTCGTGTTCGATGTTAACATTACCTGTGTTTTTGGTGCCCATGGTTAATTCTATAGGGTTATCCATATAGTTTTTAGCTATACGGCGAACTTCTGCTGGCATGGTAGCCGAGAATAACCAGGTTTTTTTGTCATCAGGAGTGGTTGATAAAATGTCGTTGATGTCGTCCTGGAAACCCATGTTCAACATCTCGTCAGCTTCATCAAGCACCACATATTTAACATTTGAAAAATCAATGGCTTTACGGCCAATGATATCCAACATACGGCCGGGCGTGGCCACTACGATCTGAACGCCTTGGCGTATTTCGCGTAGTTGTTGCATAATGTTCGCGCCACCGTAAACGGCAACCACGTGGGCATTAGCAATGTTTTTAGAAAAGTTTTTAAGGTCGTTAGCGATCTGCAAGCATAACTCACGGGTAGGGCATAAAATCAATGCCTGTGGTTTGTTAACTTTAAAATCGATTAGTTCTAACAGCGGCAAACCAAATGCGGCTGTTTTTCCTGTTCCTGTTTGGGCCAAACCAACAAAATCATTAGTGCCTTCTAACAGTACAGGAATACTTTGCTCCTGAATCGGCGTTGGATTTTCGAATCCAAGGTCCTTTACGGCATTAACGACGTCATCACTTATCCCCAATAATTGAAATGGGTTTGTCATTCGTCTATTTATTTTTAATTGAGCCGCAAAGGTACGATTAATATTTCGTATTTCTCAGAGAATCAAGTAAATAGTTTTTTAGGCTAAATATTTGGAAATAAGGAAGAAATAAAAGATAAAAAAGGAGAAATGGAAATTGGGTAGCTGATATGGCGCGAATTGCTGCCTTTAATTCCCCAGAAAATTTACTAAAATAAAAACCTTTTGATTTTAATGGTCGGATTCGTAAATCTTTATGAAGATTGTGGCCAATTTATCAAATGCAGTTTTAATTTATCCGGCTCTTAAAATTTTCTCCATCGTTTTGCCTTTGGCCAGTTCATCAACCAATTTGTCTAAATAGCGTACTTGCCTGGTCAGCGTATATTCAATTTCTTCGATTCTGTAACCACAAATTACGCCTGTAATCAAATGCGCACTCGGATGTATATCCGCATGCGCAAAAAAATCTTTAAAGGTTGTTTTCTGTTGGATACATTGTTGAAGTTGTTCTTCATTATAGCCAGTTAACCAGCTAATCACTTGGTGCAGCTCTTCAACCGTTCTTCCTTTTTTCTCCACTTTTGTAACGTAATGTGGGTAAACAGACGAAAAAGTCATTTTGGCTATTTTTTCATTATGCGCGGGTGTTACATTCATCGTCTTCGTTTTAAATACCTGTTTTTGAAGATAATTGTTAAAATTTATTGATAAATCTATCTATTTGTCTTTTATTTTCTTGTTGCAGTAAAGACGGATACAGATTCATCATCACGTTTAAAAACATGATGATACCTGCAGATTTAAATTTAGATTGTAAGAGGCAACAATTGCGAAACAAGTCACGAAGATAAACGCAATTAAATGATCTATTTCGGATGTTGTCATTTCAGTACGTAATTTAATTAATCAGCTTTTTCGATCTTGCTTTTAAGTTTAAGTTTTTGATTGAAAAATCTGAAAAAGGTGTTTTTTACAATCCATTTGAAATATGCATTCCAGTAATTTTTTTTGCCTTTTCGCTTTTAATAAAATTAAGAAGATTTAGGTTTTTATTATAAAAATCAGTTTTTTTGATGAAAGCGTTTATCAACATGCCAACAATCTAGGATATAAAGGCAATTGAGATGCTGAAAGATAGATCTTTCAAAACCATTTTAAATCAAAGGCTTAAACAAGCTCTGAAACCCCTCGCTGCATAATAAGATTCTGCCCCATTATGGTAAGTGAAAACTTTCCCATACCGATAGTCGCAAAACAATGCGCCACCCAGCTTTCTAATATCATCAGGTGTTTTAATCCAGCTAGAGCTTTTACTGTCAAACTTGCCAAATTGCTGCAGATAACGATATTGTGTTTCAGTTAAAACTTCTATGCCCCAATTATTTGCCAGATTAATGGCGCTATCTTGTGGTTTATATTCTTTTCTTGATGCCAGTGCTTCGGCATCATAACACAAACTTCTACGTCCTTTTGGGCTTTCGGTAGCACAATCGAAAAAAAGATAGGTGTCGGTTTTTTCATCAAAATCAACTACATCCGGTTCACCGCCGGTTTCTTCCATTTCATTTAGGGCCCAAAGTTTCTGCGGATTGGCTTCTAACTTATTTAGTATATTTAGCCATTCCAGTCCCTCGTGCCAGTTCCTGTTTTTTTCGAAACGGGTCTTTAGTATGTCTAGCAACCCCTTAGTTTGATCTGTAGATAACATCTGATTCTTAATTATGAAACTAATTAAACTATCTCAATCTTTCAGCAGAACGGATCAGCCGTTCATCTTTATTGATGCCGAAAATACCCAATACAACAAATAAAATTGCTAAAGCGGGTAGGTAAGCACCAATACCAAAATTTGCGCCTTCTATACCGCCAGGAAGTTCTTTTGCATAAATGCTGCACCAAAAAGCAAAACCACCTATTAATATGATCGAAACGATGGCGAAACGTTTTTGGAAACTTCTTTTTTTGTAATTGAAAATATTGATGAAACAGAGTAATGCGACTGCAATATTGGTAATCAATAAGGGTAAAAATACTTCAGCATTTAAGGTCTTTCCTGTTTTTTCTTCAAGATAATGATGGAGACCGTTTGTATAAATCTTGGCTTCAGAACCACCAACTGTTTTTGTTGCAATTGGTAAGAAAAGCATTAAAACCAAGGTTAAAGCCGCTAAAAAAAGCCAGATAGATTGTATTCTTTGTATCATGAATGTAAATATATTGGAACAAATCTATACTTTTTTGATAAAAGAAAGAAGATTAAAGTTCCCGAATAGGATAGAGATTTATACATAAGAAGCATTAATTGCTGTTTGTGATGGGAATTTGCTCTGAACTCCCAACGCCAAACTCTCACCTTCGCGCTTTGCCCTTTGCCTCTTAAACTGTACTTTTGCATCGCTTTGAATAAAAAAAGGTATTTCATCCAATTGGCTTATGATGGCAGCTTATACCATGGCTGGCAAACCCAACCCAACGCAATTACCGTTCAGGAATTGTTGGATAAGGCGATGTCTGTTTTTTTTCGGCAGCCTATCGAAACATTAGGCTGTGGCAGGACTGATGCGGGTGTGCATGCCACAGATTTTTATGCCCATTTCGATGTTGAAGATGTAGATGAGGTTAAAGTATTGAATGCCATTACTGGCATCAATGCCATGTTACCTTATCAAATTGCTGCAAAACGCATGATACCGGTAGACCCCGATGCCCATGCCCGCTTTGATGCCACAGCACGTGCTTATAAATATTATATCCATTTCGAAAAAGACCCTTTTAAAATTAACAGGTCGTGGTTGGTAAAAGATGAGCTTGATGTTGAGGCGATGAATGAGGCCGCAGCTGTGCTGTTAAATTATACCGATTTTTCGTGTTTCAGCAAATCCAATACCCAAACTTTTACCAATAATTGTAAAATCACTAAAGCGGTATTTGAAGAACAAGAAGGCGGCTTGGTTTTTACCATCCAGGCCGATCGTTTTTTGCGGAACATGGTCAGGGCTATTATGGGTACTTTGGTGTCAGTTGGTAAAAAAGAAATAAATTTAGCCGCTTTTAAAGCAATAATAGAAAGTAAAAACCGCAGTAAAGCCGGGCAATCGGTACCTGCCTGTGGTTTGTATTTAGTGAAGATAGAATACCCTTATTTTGGTTAACTGTTTAAATTGGTTGTTCGGTTAATTGTATCCAAATCCAGTTAACCAATTGAATCATTAAAGCATCTAGTTAAACGGCAGTTAACCAATTTAAACAGTTAAACAGTTAACCATATCATGGCAGTTACAGGCGACGTATATAACACCGGATTACTGAAACGTATTTTTCAATACGTAAAGCCTTACCGCACCGTGTTTGTATGGTCGGTTATTTTAACCATTCTGCTGGCGGCCATTTCGCCTGTGCGTCCGTTTTTGATCAAATACACACTCGATCATTACATTTTAACCGGAAATTATTCGGGCCTGGTAAACATGACCATGTTGATGATTTTTATGCTCATTTTGCAGAGTATAGTTCAATATAACCATACGCTTTTAACCAATACATTAGGCCAGTCTGTTATCCGCGATCTGCGGATCAATGTTTTTAATCACATTACTAAATTGCGCCTTAAGTATTTCGATAAAACACCAATAGGACAATTGATTACCAGAACGGTTTCAGATTTGGAAACCATTGCTGATATATTTTCGGAGGGTTTAATTTCCATGATTGGCGACAGTTTGCAGGTGGTAGTTATTGTGGGCGTAATGTTATATACCGACTGGGAGTTAAGTTTAGTCGTGCTTTTGCCCATTCCGCTGCTGATTATGGCTACCCGGAAATTTCAAAAAGCCATTAAAGTCGCGTTCCAGGAAATCAGGAACGAAGTTTCTAACCTGAATACCTTTCTGCAGGAACACATTACCGGTATTTCTATTGTACAATATTTTGCCCGGGAGAAACAGGAGTACCGAAAATTTTATGCCATTAACAAACGTTATCGCGATGCCAATATCCGCAGTAACTGGTACTATTCTATATTCTTCCCTGTGGTTGAGCTGATTTCGGCCATGTCTCTTGGCTTATTGGTATGGTACGGTGCTAAAAGCATTCTTTCTAAGCCGTTAGATGTTACTCCCGGCACCATTACACAGTTTATAATGTACCTCGGCATGGTGTTCACACCCATTCGCCAACTGGCAGATAAATTTAATACCCTGCAAATGGGAATGGTGGGCGCTGAACGTGTTTTTAAAGTTTTAGATACCGACGAAACTACCCCTAACAATGGTAAACAAAAACCCACCAAACTGGATGGAAATATTAAGTTCGAAAGGGTTTGGTTTGCCTACAACGATGACAGTTATGTGCTAAAAGATCTCAGTTTTGAGGTAAAAGCAGGCGAAACGGTTGCTTTGGTTGGTGCAACTGGTGCCGGTAAGTCTTCTACCATTAATATACTGAACCGTTTTTATGAGGTTAAACGAGGAGATATTACCGTGGATGGCATCCATATAGAGGATTTTGAACTCGATTACCTGCGAAGCCACATCGCAACTGTACTCCAGGATGTTTTCTTGTTTTCAGATACCATTTTAAACAACATTACGCTTAATGATCCTGAAATTACGATTGAAGAGGTCGTAAATGCGGCCAAAAAAGTGGGTGCACACGACTTTATTGAACGTTTACCAGGAGGTTATCAGTATAATGTGATGGAAAGAGGGGCTACACTTTCTGCAGGTCAGGCGCAGTTGATTTCTTTTATCCGTGCATTGGTCCATAATCCGGCTATCCTGGTTTTAGATGAGGCCACCTCATCGGTTGATACTGAAACCGAATTATTGATCCAGAAAGCCATTGACAATTTGATGGAAGGCCGCACCTCAATCGTAATTGCCCATCGCTTGTCAACCATTCAAAAAGCCGATCAGATTATCGTGCTCGATAAAGGCGAAATCAAAGAAAAAGGAACGCATCAGCAGTTGTTAAAATTAAACGGTTATTATAAAAAGCTTTACGATCTGCAGTTCTCTTCTAAAGGTATTGCCAAAGTTTAATTTATACTGTTAGTCCACTCAGTTAAATATTCATCATCATTCTTTTCTAATACCTTAAAATTTGCATTAAAGGTTGAGGTGTACTGGAGCGATTTTTTGTTCACGATATCGGTTGTGGTACTTTTAAGCGAAATTTTGTGCACTTCGCCTTTTTCCCAGTGAGGGTAAATATCTACCTCCGTTTTTTCGTTCTGCGCTACAGATAAAAATGGTAATAAGACTAAAAGGATCTTTAATACAATTGGGTAAGGCCTCATTTAGATTGTTTGATCTATAGGCAAAAATAGAATAAACATCCAGTTTATTGAAAATTACCAGTCGTGCAGAAACAAAATTTCTTCGTTATAAAAGATAAGGTCTAAAGATATTTTGTAACTAATGATTGAGACTTTTTAAACAATTCATTTGATCCGCCTGTTCATTATGACTATTTTGCATTAAATCAACCACCTAACGAAAAAGATATCTCTGCCTGATGAATTTAAAATTTACCCTTAAAATTTGTGTTTTTTTTGCTGTTACATCTCTACTTTCAATAGCGTTACAGGCACAGGAAGCTAAACTCCCTACCAAATGGACGATTGATGCTGCTACGGCAAAAGTGCCTTTTCCAGATTATCCACGTCCACAGCTCCAGCGCAAAGATTGGCTAAACCTAAACGGCAGCTGGGAATATGTTGGCGGAAAGAATGCACCATCGGCTCTGGCGCCCAGGCAGGTAATAGAATTTCCCGGCAGAGCTGAAAAAATCCTGGTGCCTTACTGTCCCGAATCTTTTCTCTCCGGTATTGAGCGTAAGCAGGAAATCAATATGTGGTATAAACGTGAGTTCGAGATCCCTGCTAACTGGAAAGGAAAAAAAATTATTGCACATTTTGATGGTGTGGATCACAATGCAACGATATTCGTCAATGGAAAACTTGCAGGCCGCCATTCAGGTGCTTATGATGCTTTTGGTTTTGATATTACCTCGCTTTTAAAGAATGGTTCCAATACACTGATTGTTGCAGTTTATGATCCCAATGATGGAAAAGCGCCTTCAGGGAAAAACGGCCCGCGTGGCGATTATACTTTCAGTTCCGGTATATGGCAGAGTGTGTGGCTGGAGCCAGTGGCCAATACTCATATCGAACAGATCCGAATTACACCCGATGTAGAAAATAAGCGGCTTATTCTTTCAGCCAAAGCAACCAGTGGCCAGATCGAGGCCATTGCATTTGAGGGAAAAAAGGCCATTTCGGAAGTAAAGGGGGTGGCAGGCGAACCGTTAATTCTCCCGATAAATCAACCCAGGCTGTGGTCACCAGCCGATCCTTTTCTATACGACCTAAAAATTGTGCTTAAGGATAAAAACGGCAGGGTAACTGACGAGATCATGAGTTACTTTGGGATGCGTGATATCAGGTTGGGTAAAGTAAATGGTGTGGTAAGGCCGCTTTTGAACGGAAAGTTTGAAATGCAGGTCGGTTTATTGGATCAGGGCTACTGGCCAGATGGGATTTTAACCGCGCCAACTGAAGAAGCGCTAAAATCGGATCTGGAGTTTACAAAGAATGCAGGTTTTAACCTCATCAGAAAGCACATGAAAACCGAACCTAAACGGTTCTACTATTTGGCCGATAAAATGGGAATACTGGTTTGGCAGGATATGCCTGCTATGTGGTACCAAAACGAGGATACATTAAAAAATCGGAGCGTTTTCAGAAAAGAGCTTAAAGCTATAATGGATGATCTCTACAACGCGCCATCAATTATCAGTTGGGTGCCCTTTAATGAAAACTGGGGTGCATTTGATGTTAAAGAGATCACCGCCTGGGTAAAAAAATATGATCCATCCAGATTGGTTAATGGCAATTCCGGGTTTAATAATAATCCTGGGTATCAGCAACCACTGGGAGATCCCGGAAATGGTGATTTTGTAGATACGCATATTTATATTGGTCCGAACGGGGCATCGCAGCCAGATGGAAAGCGAGCCGCGTCTCTCGGCGAATATGGCGGTATCGGGCTCTTTGTAAGGGGGCATATGTGGCCAGTTGAAAATAATGCATACGGATATGAACCTACTGTTAATGCGCTTACGGATCGTTATGTACTGCTGATGCAGCAGGTTGAGCAGCTGATGCTTTATAAAGGCCTGAGTACAGCGGTTTACACCCAGACCACCGACGTGGAACATGAAATAAACGGTTTACTTACCTATGATCGCAAAGTGGAAAAAATGGATGTCAAACGTGTAAAAGAAATTAACCATGCTGTTATCGAATCGGGCAGGACCCTTAACACAGCTGAAAAAAAATGATAACCTAAAAATTAACGGTTTTAAATGCACTATGGCTCTTCAATTTCGGTCTGAAAGCGTTTACGTAATTCCTTAAAAATGATTATGTTTGGTTTCGCAACCCAACTAATCATTTGAACATCAAGAGAAATAGTGAGCATGATCATGCCCTTTTTGACTTATTAAAGCAAGGAGATGAGGTTGCTTTTGGCAAAATTTATTCCCGGTACTGGGCAGAACTCTATAATGCAGCCTACAAACGGCTGCCCGAAAAAGAGAAATGTCAGGATATTATTCAGAATATTTTTACTGACCTGTGGAATAGAAAAGCTGAACTCGATTTAGAAAATCCAGTGGCTTATCTGCATACAGCGGTTCGCTTTCAGACTTTGAAACATTTAGCTAGAAGTCCAAAAAACAGCTTTTTCGGAAAATCTTTCGAAAATGAGTTAATTTCTCCTTTGCAGGCTGATGGCATATTGCTTGAAAAAGAAGTAGCTGGATTACTGGAGTTGTTTATTAAAGCCCTACCCGAAAAGCGTCGTAATATATTTATGATGCATTATTTTGAAGGTTTATCTACTGCCAAAATTGCGTTTGAACTCAATATATCGCAAAAAACTGTTCAGAACCAGTTAGCTAACGCAACACAGGCCCTTCGTTTAAGGCTTACACACCTTTTTTTAGTGGCTTCAGCTGTTATATCTGCAATTTCCTGATAAGTTTAAGTTCTTTTTTAAATTTATTTGAAATATTTTAAAATTCTTTTGGGATATTTTCTGCTTTCTGGTACATCTATATAAAACCAGAAAAAATGAACGCCTTTAATCATCAAAAAGAACTGCAAAAAATCATCCAGCGTTATGTGTTGGGCACGGCTACACCCGATGAGATTCTTTTTGTAGAAAAATACTATCAATATTTGGACAAGAATCCTGATATTCTTGAGCAGTTCAACGCAGATGAAATAGCCAGACTGGCTGACGTTAATTTCACAGCGATTAAATCGAAAATTAACCTTAACGAAAAACGTAAAACCGTTAATCTTTATAAATATATTTCGGCGGCAGCCATTCTACTCGTTATTGCCGGAACCACCTTTGTTTTTCTCTATAAAACCAAGTCAGGGCTTAAGCGTGATTCAGCCATTCACAAACAGCTGGATATTTTACCTGGTACCAATAAAGCTATTTTAACCCTCGCTGATGGTTCAAAAATTGTTTTAGATGAACATACTGCAGCCAATATAAGCGATAAAGATGGCTTAAAAATTTCAAAAACAAATGAGGGGCAATTGGTCTATACCGTTTTAGATCAAAGCCATCTAAAATTGGGGTCAGCAATTGCCTATAACACCATTCAGACACCTAAAGGTGGGCAATATCAGGTGATTTTACCAGATGGTACAAAGGTTTGGCTAAATGCGGCTTCCTCTTTAAAGTATCCTGAAGTATTTAGTGGTAACATACGTAGCGTAGAACTTACCGGCGAGGCCTACTTCGAAGTGGCTAAAAATAAGGCTAGACCTTTCCACGTCAAAAATCACCATCAGGATGTGGAAGTATTGGGTACACATTTCAATATTAATAGCTATTTAGACGACAATACCATAAAAACCACTTTGCTTGAAGGGCGTGTTCGGATAAGCAACGGTCAATCAGTCAAAATTTTGAAACCTGGTGAGCAAGCCATTGCCGAGGTTTCAGGTGATGGTATCATCACGGTGGCGACTGGTGTAGATGCAGATGACGAAACGGCATGGAAAAATGGTCTCTTCCAGTTTAACAATGCCGACCTGAAAAGCGTTCTAAGCCAATTGGAAAGATGGTACGATGTGGATATCGATTATCATACTATCCCAAATAAAAAGTATAATGGTATGGTTCCACGTAAGTCTAAACTATCGGATGTATTAAAAATGCTGGAGAAGACTGGAAATATCAGGTTCGAAATTGCGGAAGGAAAGAAGTTAAAGGTATTACCAGGAAAATAAAGCCTATGGAATAACAGATTTTATCAATTAACCCACAAATAAACTAATCAATTCAAATTTAAACCAAACTGAATGTATGAACTTTTACACTCAAAGTAATCATCCCGATGCCTTAAAGGCCGAAGGTTTTATTACAAACTATTTTAACTTAACATTTATCAGAACCATGAAACTTTTTGTTGTTGTAATGACGGTTCTGTGCTTACAGGTTAGTGCATCGGCATTTTCTCAGAACATCAGCATGAACCAAAAAAATGTGCCGCTTGTACGCGTTTTAAAAGAAATTAAACGCCAAAGCGGTTATTTTTTCCTGTATGATTCTGATTTAATTGAAAAACTGGCCAAACCGGTAACGGTTGACCTTAAAAATGCCGAAATCAAGGAAGTACTTACACAGGTTTTGAGATCGCAGCCATTTAGCTGGGAAATTATAGAAAATACCATTTTAATTATGCCCATTGCGAAAAGCAATAATGCTAAAGCGATTGATGTAACGGGTAAAATTGTAGATGAGAATGGAAACCCAATGCCAGGTGCTTCAGTAAAAGTTAAGGGCCAACCAGCTATTTCGGTTACCGATAGCAATGGAAATTTCATCATCAGAAATGTAGATGAAAATGCAGTTCTGGTTATTTCTTATATTGGTTATACGGATAGGGAAGTAGCAGCTAAAAGTCAGTTGGGAACTCTTAAATTAAGTTTATCGGCTGGTACTTTAAATGATGTTGTAGTAACAGGTTATACCAGTTATAAAAAAACGCAATCTGCCGCAGCAAGTTCTCTGGTTACTTCCGATAAAATTAATCAGGTTCCGGGTTTAACTTTAGATCAGATCTTGCAGGGGCGTGTGCCGGGCATGAGCGTTATCTCAACTTCAGGCCAGCCAGGTACGAGTGCATCTGTTGTGATTAGAGGAATAGCTACCATTAATGGTGTGAGGGGGCCGCTGATTATATTGGATGGCGTACCTATCGAGGCAGGCTATTTCCAAACCATTAATCCTGATGATATAGAATCAGCTACAGTGCTAAAGGATGCATCAGCTACCGCTTTATATGGTTCAAGAGGGGCTAACGGTGTAATTGTTTATACCACTAAAAAAGGTAAGGCAGGTGGGGTTTCTGTAAGCTATAATTCACAGTATGGTTTTTCTAATCTGAGCAGACCAAACTTTGTAATGATGAATACTAATGAGCGTTTGCAGTTTGAAGAAGAAATTGGCTTAACAGGCGTAAACATTGGCCCGGGTTGGACTTATTCTCCGAAAAACCCATCTTACGCAGCAGGAACGGCAGCATCAAGAGGCCGTGCAGATTTTATTTTAGATAGTTTAAGGCAGATTAATACCGATTGGAGAGACATCTTTTTCAGAAAAGGCAAGTTCCAGGAACAACAGGTGAGTATTAGCGGTGGTAATGATAAACTGCGTTTTTATAACTCATTAAATTATTACAGCCAGGAAGGTGTTGCCGTAAATACAGGCCTTAACCGATATGCACTCAGAAGCAATTTAGATTTTAATGATGATAAATTTAGCGGAGCCGTAAACGTATCATTAGGTTATTCTCAATCTACTTTTATTGATGGAGAAGGCGCTACTACGGCAGGCACACCAATGTCTGCAGTTTATTATGCATTGCCTTATGAGAAACCCTATGCCTCCGATGGTACGCTGGTGCATCCAGGTATTAGTAATCTGCCTAAGTATAATATTTTGGATCAGCGTGAAGGAACCCTGGCCCTGGAGCGTTTACTGAATTCCAGTAATAAAACAGATCAGTTTAAAGCCATAGTTGGCGGTTCATTTGCTTACCAGATTTTACCATCGTTAAAGGCAACTACCAGATTTGGCATCGATTATAGAAATTCGTCAGATGAAAACTATGTTAATCCAAATTCTTATTACGGCTCAAGATCTGTTGCAAATACCCTGGGCGGGAAAGGCCGTTTAGATGAGATTAGCCGCAGAAATTTCGGCATAGTATCTACAAGTGGTTTAACCTTTGCTAAAACATTTGATAGTAAACACGATGTTGAATTTTCAGCATTGTACGAGTATATATACAATGACTATAAATTTTTCGGTTACAGAGGCTTTGGTATAGATGATCGCTTACCAGAAACACCTGCTGGCATAACAGTAAGTACGGTTTTCTTACCATCACTTTCTGGAAGCAAAACACGAAATGCCATAGCATCATTTATGGGCATTGGCCGTTATACTTACGATCGTAAATATACTTTAACCGGAAGCTACCGTTATGATGGTTCTACAACGGTTGTCGAAAAAAATAAATGGCATGGTTTCTATTCTGTAGGTGCCAACTGGAATGCTAAACAGGAAGATTATCTTAAAAATTTAGAAATTATCTCAGATCTGAGTGTCAGGGCAAGCTACGGAACGGCAGCAAGTCCGTTTGGTGGCAATTTCGATTACCAACAAGCCTATGGTAATACTACCTATGGCGGTAATGTAGGGATTAGGGCAACTGCCGCAGGTAATATAGATTACGACTGGGAGTACGTTAGTACATTTAATGCTGGTTTCGACCTGGGTTTGTTTAAAAGCAGCAGATTACGTTTGAGCGCCGATTTTTATAATAAAATTACCAGCAATATGTTCATCAATCAGCCTCCTTCTGCCGTTGCAGGTTATGCAACTTTGCCTTTAAGTTCTGGTAAAATGAGAAATAGAGGTGTCGAATTTGACATTAGCGGAGATGTAATTAAAACCAGAGATTTTATATGGACAGTTGGTGCTAATGCAGGTTACAATAAAAACATGATTTTACGTGTGAGCGATGTAACTGATAATTTCCCTGATGGAGATTCGAGAATTATAAAAGTAGGCTTGCCTTATGGAACTTATTTTGCGCCAGATTGGGCAGGTGTAAACCCACAGACCGGAGAGGCTCAATATTATAACCTTGATGGCAGTATAACTACATTGTACAACGCCAATACCCAAAGTACCACAAATTCTGGCAGCATGTACCCAACATTTACCGGTGGATTTACTACCTCATTAAGTTATAAAGGAATAACGGCCTCTGCACTGTTTTCTTTTGTAAGCAACGTAATGCGGTGGAATAATGAGGATTTTTATAACGAAAACAGAACCTACCGTACCAGTAACCAATCAGTAAGGATGTTGTACAACCGTTGGCAAAACCCCGGCGATACCGGAGATGATGCCATTCTGCAAAGATTTGATATCCCTAGAAATTTCACTTCGAAAGACATTCAGGATGCTTCTTATCTTAGATTAAGAAATGTAACTATTGGTTATACTTTACCTAAATCAATCTTAGAAAAAACTAAAATCATTAAAGGTGTTAAAGTATTCGTTCAGGGCCAGAATCTATTTACCTGGACCAGTTGGAGAGGTTTGGATCCTGAAAACAACGATGTTTTCGGACGTTTTCAATATCCAAATACCAGAACGTATACTGCAGGAATTAATGTTAACTTTTAATAAGTACTTTATGATTAACAAAATATATACAAAATGCACTGTGTTATTGGCAGTCGTATTGTTGGTAACATCTTGTACCAAACTGGATTTTAAGCCAACAGACTTAATTTTACCTGAACAAGCATTCAGGAATATTACAGATGTTAATTTAGGAGTAATCGGCGCTTATGCACCAATTGATTATTCTACATTAAGCTATAGCTCAATCGTTTCAGACGAAGCCATGTATCCGCAAGAAAATACAGTAGGAAACAGCGACGCATTTAGGTGGCTGTACAATGGCTCCAATGGTTCCGTTACCGGACTATACTATACAAATTATACAGCTATAGATAGAGTTAACCGGGTTTTAGAAGCAATGGAAAAATTAACTTTTACGGGAACAGATATTGCTTTGGCTGATCGTTATAAAGGTGAGTTATTGGCGCTCCGGGCCTATTTGCATTTTGAATTGTTAAGGGCTTACGCCTCTTCCTATCAAACAGGTGCCCTAGGGGTAACCTATATGCAAAAATCTGCTATCATTTATCCAGCCAGAGAAACTTTTGAGGCGGTAATTGCAAAAGCAAAAACAGATTTAATTGCAGCAAAAGCATTAATACCAGCAAGCTTTACCGATAAAACTAGAATTACGAAAACTGCAGTTTCGGCAATTCAGGCACGTGTTGCTTTGTATGAAAAAAACTGGGCTGATGCCATTGCCTACTCAACTGAGGTAATAAATGCTTTACCTTTAGCTACCAAAGCACAGTTTCCTGGCATCTGGACAGATGCAAATGATGCTGAAGTAGTGTGGAAATTAAAACGGGTAACCGGTGATTCAAGAACCGGAGATTTCTTTTTCAGACAATCGGGTAGCTATGTTTTATATGCGCCTTCATTTAAATTAATTGCAACATTCGATCAGACAAATGACATCAGGTTTGTGCCTTACATCAAATTCGATAATACACGTACAGGCACAAAATCTAAATATCTGGTAAATAAATACATCGGTGGAACTTCATCTGCACCTGGTTTAGCAGATGTAAAACAATTCAGAACTGGCGAAATGTACCTGATCAGAGCCGAAGCCAGAGCAGAAACTACAGGCGATGCTGCAGGAGATATTAATACCTTACGCGCGGCAAGAATTAATGGCTATATTAATGCAGTATTTGCAGATAAAACGGCTTTAATTAGTGCTATTTATGATGAAAGGTATAAAGAGTTAGCATTTGAAGGTCATCGCTTCTTTGATTTGAGACGTAGAAATATGGTAATTGAAAGAACTGCCGCCGATGTTGCCGCAACGCAAAGTGCACTCACTTTGTCTCCAAGCCAGGCGCAATATGCGTTGCCAATTCCTGCAACAGAAATATCTGTGAACAAAAATATTATCCAAAATCCTAAATACTAGGGCGTTTTTTGTCGGGGGGAACTTATGTTTCCCCCCGGTATATTCAAATTTTTATTATGAAACAATCATTTCTTGTGCTTTTAATGATTTTTTGCATCTCATCTATCAGCTGCGGCAAATCGGATGGCACAACAGCGATCGTTCCGGCACCTACTACTGGAGGGAATCCATCAAAGCCCAACAGGCCAGGTTCTATTGGTATAATTGGCGATAGTGCCAACGTTGTTAAACCAGTTACCGGAGGCATGGTACTTATGGGTGGTGGTGCCGATGTAGAAGCCGCATTTAAATGGATGATAGCCAGGAGCGGAGGAGGAGATGTAGTTATTCTCCGCGCCACCGGAACTGATGCCTATAATCCCTTTGTAAACGCGTTAGGAACTGTAAATTCTGTAGAAACATTGTTGATCAATTCGAAGGAACTGGCTAACAATGATACAGTGGCTTACATCATCCGCCATGCAGAAATGGTTTTCATCGCCGGTGGCGACCAATCTGATTACATGAAATACTGGAAGGGCACCAAAACCGAACAGGCCTTAAATTATTTGTTGAATGATAAAAAAGCACCAGTTGGTGGTACTAGTGCAGGTTGTGCTATTTTGGGCGGTTTTTATTACAGCGGCGAAACCGGAGGGCTAACCTCTGCGCAGGCATTGGCAAATCCGTACCATGCCAATGTTACCTTGTATAATAACGATTTCCTGAAAGCGCCTTATTTGCAAAATGTAATTACCGATCAACATTACTTGACCCGCGATCGCGAAGGAAGATCTCTGGTGTTTTTAGGAAGAATCAATAAGGATTTTTCAATTCAGGCTAAATGTATTGCTGTAGATGAGCGTACCGCTGTTTGTATTGATAAAGATGGAATGGCTAAAGTTTTTGGAGATTATTCGGCCGCAAGGGCTTATAGTTACGCTTATTTCATTATTCCAGATACAACCAAACAACCAGAACAGTTCGAGGAAAACCAAAAAGTAAATTGGAACAATGGCGGAAAAGCTTTTTCGGTTTACGAAATTGCTGCCTCGGTTAATGGTGGTGGAAGTTTTAATGTTGCTACCTTTAAAGCGAGTGATGGCAGCGGTGGAAAATGGTATGCATGGTGGATAGATAACGGAGTGTTAAATAAAAAAGATCAATAAAATAAAATGAAAGCATTGAAATTATTTACGGTATTATTATGCGCTGTATTAGCATTGAATGTTAGTGCACAACAGAAAAAATATGTAATGGTCATCCACGGTGGTGCTGGTACCATTTTAAAGAAAAACATGACACCCGAGAAAGAGGCTGCTTATGTGGCTGCTTTAACAAAGGCTTTACAGGCCGGTTATGCAGAGATTAAAGCAGGTAAATCAAGTCTCGATGCTGTTGAAGCAACCATCCATGTTTTAGAAAACGATCCGCATTTTAATGCAGGTAAAGGTGCTGTTTTTACTCATGATGGCAGAAATGAACTGGATGCCGCCATTATGGACGGAAAAACTTTAATGGCAGGTGCTGTTGCAGGTGTAACAACCGTGAAGAATCCCATTTCAGCAGCAAGAGCGGTAATGGAAAAATCGGAACATGTGATGATGGTGGGTTCGGGTGCCGATCTGTTTGCAAAAGATGCAGGACTGGAAATCGTTGATCCTAAATATTTCTGGACAAAGGAACGTTGGAACGGTTTGCAGGAAGCCATTAAAGAAGATTCTACAAAAGCAGTTTTAGATCATGGTAGCAAAAAATCGGGTTTACTCGGCATTAAAAACCACGACTATAAATTTGGTACCGTTGGCTGTGTAGCTTTAGATCAAGCAGGCAACCTGGCTGCCGGCACATCAACAGGCGGTATGACCAATAAAAAATATGGACGGGTAGGTGATGCGCCGATTATAGGTGCAGGTACTTATTGCAATAACGAAACTGCTGGAATTTCGTGTACCGGTTGGGGTGAATTCTATATCCGCAATGTGGTAGCCAAAACCATTTCTGATTTAATGGAATATAAAGGTATTTCGGTTACAGAAGCTTCGAAAATTGTATTGGATAAGGTGGGCAAAATGGGTGGTGATGGTGGTTTGATCGCGTTAGATAAAAAAGGTAATGTATCGATGCCGTTTAATACAGAAGGCATGTACAGAGGCACTATAACTGCAGACGGAAAAATAGAAGTAAACATTTACAAATAATGAAAAAACTATTTTTGATAGCATGGCTGGCCATCCTTTCGTTAATGGTAGTTGCGCAGGGAAGACCCAAAGGTAAGCTGTTTATTATTGGTGGTGGCGACCGCTCTGATGCCTTGATGAAAGAAATGCTGAATACAGCTTTACTGAACGCCGACGATTATATTATTGTGCTGCCAATGGCGAGCGAGGTGCCTGATGCGGGCTTTGCGACCCTTTCTACCCAATTAAAGAAGCTTGACAACCGGACCATCCGGAATTTTAACTTTAGTAAACATGATGTTAACGATAAAAAGTGGATCGATTCCCTGGCCGGAGCCAAACTGATTTATATTTTAGGTGGCGACCAGAACCGTTTCATGAAATCGGTACTGAATACTCCCGTTTACGCTGCTATTCATAAAGCTTATCAAAATGGAGCCACCATTGCCGGAACAAGTGCCGGGGCTGCGGTAATGAGTAAGTATATGATTACTGGCAAACAACTTTTAGATACCGTTTATAAAGAAACCTTTAATAAATTATGGGATCGAAATATCGAATTTGCAGAAGGAATGGGCTTATTGCAAAATACCATTATCGATCAGCATTTTTTAAAACGCAACCGTTATAACCGATTGATATCTGCTTTGGCAGCGCATCCTGATCTGGTTTGTATAGGTATTGATGAAAGCACAGCAATCATTGTTCATGGCAATAAAGCAACTGTTGCAGGCGAAAGTCAGGTTGTTCGTCTGGCTAACCCAAAGGACATCAAAAAAACCGATAAGGGCCTGCTAAAATTTAAACAGGCCGATTTTGGCATTTTTACAGCTGGTGATGTGATTGACATTAAGCCTTAATGCGTTTGCGCTCGTTTTTTACGATTGCGAAAATAATATTGCGATTCTATCGCTTTCAGGGAAAGCCTATCTTGAGAAATTAAGGTAGGCTTTTATTTTAATTCAAATATTAACAAACTATTTAACAAAAGGAAAATTACCCTATCTTTCATTTTTCCTAAGCATAAATGAAAAAGATATTTTCCAATTTAACAGTCCAGGTTTTAATTGCCATCGTTATAGGGATCTGTGTGGGTACTTATTTCCCTGGCTTCGCACCAACGGCCAAAATGATCAGTGAGGGGTTTATCAACCTGATTAGCATGTTAATTGCCCCGATTATATTTTTTACCATTGTATTGGGTATTGCACATATGGGTGATATGAAAAAAGTAGGTAGGGTTGGTGGTAAGGCACTGTTATATTTCGAAATTGTAAGCACAGTTGCCATTGCCATTGGTTTGCTGGTGGCGAATATTTTAAAACCGGGTGCAGGAATGGTAGCTAAAACTGGTGATGCTACAAAAATTGCAGGATATGCCGAGCAGGCAAAAGAGATGAATTGGGGAGAATTCTTTCTCCATATTATCCCACATAATGTAATGGCTGCTTTTGCAGAGGGCAATATTCTGCAGATTCTACTTTTTGCCATTCTTTTTGGTTACGGATTGAATAAATTGGGTGGCGAAGGTACAGCGGTTTTGAATGCCTTTGATAAAATATCGAAGGTGTTGTTTAAAATTATGAAGCTGATTATGCGGTTAGCCCCAATTGGTGCTTTCGGCGGAATGGCCTTTAGCATTGGTACACATGGACTGGAAAGTATATTTGGGATGGCGAAACTAATGGGTTCGGTTTACTTGACCTGTATTTTGTTTATTTTTATTGTGTTAAACGGAATCTGCAGATACTACAAATTTAGCCTTTGGCAATACTTAAAATATATCCGACAGGAAATTTTAATTGTTTTAGGTACCTCTTCTTCCGAATCGGCCTTGCCCAGTATGATGCAGAAAATGGAAAGCATTGGCTGCGATAAATCCGTAGTGGGTTTGGTTATTCCAACGGGTTATTCTTTTAACCTTGACGGTACAGCCATCTATCTGGCTATGGCGGTGATATTTCTCTGCCAGGTTTTTCATGTCGATTTGACTTTGGGGCAGCAGATTACTGTTTTAGGTGTGCTGATGGTTACCTCTAAAGGGGCTGCCGGGGTTACCGGAAGTGGTTTTATCGTTTTGGTATCAACCCTCACCGCATTAAAAATTATGCCGATTGAACATATTTCTATCTTAATTGGTGTAGACCGCTTTATGAGCGAAGCCAGAGCCATTACGAATGTCATTGGAAACGGGGTAGCTACCATTGTGATCGCCAAAAGTGAAAATCAGTTTGATGAAGAGAAGTACAGAGAGGCTATTCAAATAGAAAAAAGATAGCTGCTCTTCAGTTCTCAGTTTTGGCTGCATAACCTAAAGCAATTAGTATTCCTAATGTGGTCGTCATGCTGAATTTATTTCACTGTTGTCCGGTTAAAATTTACAAAGGAAGAAAATACTTTGTTTTTAGGCTAATTGGGTTAGATTATGTTTTAAAATCAATTTCCAAGGTCCCTCTTTTTAGACCGCTGTTATCTCTCCGTCCGATATTTAGCTTTTCAGGGTTGTTGAGAAACTGATATAGACTGATGTAACTCATGATATGCAGCCTGATGATCGACCTCAAGTTTGAGAATGCCCACTTCTTTTTGAGCTGTACCTGAACGATCTTTATCAGCAAATCGGATATAAAGGCACA